>NZ_FNLB01000006.1:3722500-4322500 GCF_900104145.1 Pseudovibrio sp. Tun.PSC04-5.I4
TCGCCGAGCTGACAATTCTTTGAATTGTCATATGCAAGGTTCTTCCAACAAAAAGGGGCCATAGCTCAGTTGGGAGAGCGCGTGCTTTGCAAGCATGAGGTCGTCGGTTCGATCCCGTCTGGCTCCACCAATGACACTTCGAAGAAGAGTCAGACCTTCGTGAGAAGCGTCATTCCTTAATCTACTTAGAAAGACTGATCGTTTTGTGATCATCATTTATGGTGATTGCGTGTTCTGTGACATTTTGAAGAGAAGACATTACTGGCCGCGTTGAGCGTCAGATCTAAGTGCGCAAGCATTTTGATTTGTTCGACGTGTCACTAGCCAGTTACCAATACCCGCCAGGGTATTGTACGGGGGCGTTTAACCGCTGCCCCGCCAGTTATGTCTCATGAACTGGTCTTGATACACATTGTGTATCAGCCGCATGATTATTTGATTGCTTAGCGATTGGGTCTTTATGCAGCAACAAGATTACATCCAACGAAGATAGGCCTGATCAGCATTGCTGGTTCAGATAAGTCTATCGAATAAAATGTTGGATGTTCCAAGTGACAATCAAGCTTATATTTTGTTAGATTTACGAGCGGTCTTCGGACTGTTTGTGATTATAGCTAATGAGAGTGATCAAGTGTAATAAGAGCATTTGGTGGATGCCTTGGCGACTAGAGGCGATGAAAGACGTGATACGCTGCGATAAGCGTCGGTTAGCTGCGAATAAGCTTTGATCCGACGATTTCTGAATGGGGCAACCCACACCGTAAGGTGTACCCGCAAGGGGGCAAACCTGGGGAACTGAAACATCTAAGTACCCAGAGGAAAGGACATCAACCGAGACTCCGTTAGTAGTGGCGAGCGAACGCGGACCAGGCCAGTGGCTACAAATTAAGAACCGGAACAAGTTGGGAAGCTTGACGTTATTGGGTGATAGTCCCGTACGGGTAGAAAGATTTGTAGTCCTCGAGTAGGGCGGAACACGTGAAATTCTGTCTGAACATGGGGGGACCACCCTCCAAGCCTAAGTACTCCTAGTCGACCGATAGTGCACCAGTACCGTGAGGGAAAGGTGAAAAGTACCCCGACGAGGGGAGTGAAATAGTACCTGAAACCGAATGCTTACAAACAGTTGGAGCTCAAGATTTGTTCTGGGTGACAACGTACCTTTTGTATAATGGGTCAGCGACTTAATTTAATGAGCAAGCTTAAGCCGGTAGGTGTAGGCGCAGCGAAAGCGAGTCTTAATAGGGCGCTTTAGTTCTTTGAATTAGACCCGAAACCGAGTGATCTAGCCATGAGCAGGTTGAAGGTGCAGTAACATGCACTGGAGGACCGAACCCACGAATGTTGAAAAATTCGGGGATGACTTGTGGTTAGGGGTGAAAGGCCAATCAAACTCGGAAATAGCTGGTTCTCCGCGAAATCTATTTAGGTAGAGCGTCGAGTGAATACTCCTGGGGGTAGAGCACTGGATGGGCTATGGGGGCTCACCGCCTTACTGATCCTAACCAAACTCCGAATACCAGGAAGTACTACTCGGCAGACACACAGTGGGTGCTAACGTCCATTGTGGAGAGGGAAACAACCCTGACCGCCAGTTAAGGTCCCTAAGTTATGGCTAAGTGGGAAAGGATGTAGAGATCCCAAAACAACCAGGATGTTGGCTTAGAAGCAGCCATCATTTAAAGAAAGCGTAACAGCTCACTGGTCTAAATAAGGGTCTCCGCGCCGAAAATGTACCGGGGCTCAAGCCATACACCGAAACTGCGGGCTTAGTTTATCTAAGCGGTAGCGGAGCGTTCTGTAGGCCGATGAAGGTGGACCCGTGAGGGCTGCTGGAGGTATCAGAAGTGCGAATGCTGACATGAGTAACGATAAAGAGGGTGAGAGACCCTCTCGCCGAAAGTCCAAGGGTTCCTGCGCAACGCTAATCGGCGCAGGGTTAGCCGGCCCCTAAGGCGAGGCCGAAAGGCGTAGTCGATGGGAACGGGGTTAATATTCCCCGGCCTGTGGGTAGTGACGGATGCCGTGTATCGTATCTCCTTATTGGATTGGAGATGCGGTGAAGGTGTTCCAGGAAATAGCTCCCACGATAAGACCGTACCCTAAACCGACACAGGTGGACAGGTAGAGTATACCAAGGCGCTTGAGAGAACTGTGCTGAAGGAACTCGGCAAATTGCTCCCGTAAGTTCGCGAGAAGGGAGCCCAATGCGAAGGCAACTTTGTATTGGGGGCACAGAATTGGGGGTTGCGACTGTTTATCAAAAACACAGGGCTCTGCGAAGCCGCAAGGCGACGTATAGGGTCTGACGCCTGCCCGGTGCTGGAAGGTTAAGAGGAGTTGTGCAAGCAGCGAATTGAAGCCCCAGTAAACGGCGGCCGTAACTATAACGGTCCTAAGGTAGCGAAATTCCTTGTCGGGTAAGTTCCGACCTGCACGAATGGCGTAACGACTTCCCCGCTGTCTCCAGCACAGACTCAGTGAAATTGAATTCCCCGTGAAGATGCGGGGTTCCTGCGGTTAGACGGAAAGACCCCGTGCACCTTTACTACAGCTTCACACTGATATTCGTGATGACATGTGTAGGATAGGTGGTAGACGTTGAAACCAAGGCGCCAGCTTTGGTGGAGTCATCCTTGAAATACCACCCTTGTCCTCATGGATATCTAACCGCGGTACTACAATACCCGGGACCGTGTGTGGCGGGTAGTTTGACTGGGGCGGTCGCCTCCCAAATGGTAACGGAGGCGCGCGAAGGTAGGCTCAGAGCGGTCGGAAATCGCTCGTTGAGTGCAATGGCATAAGCCTGCCTGACTGCGAGACTGACAAGTCGAGCAGAGACGAAAGTCGGTCATAGTGATCCGGTGGTCCCTCGTGGAAGGGCCATCGCTCAACGGATAAAAGGTACGCCGGGGATAACAGGCTGATGATGCCCAAGAGTCCATATCGACGGCATTGTTTGGCACCTCGATGTCGGCTCATCACATCCTGGGGCTGGAGCAGGTCCCAAGGGTTTGGCTGTTCGCCAATTAAAGTGGTACGTGAGCTGGGTTCAGAACGTCGCGAGACAGTTCGGTCCCTATCTGCCGTGGGTGTAGGAATATTGAGAGGATCTGTCCCTAGTACGAGAGGACCGGGATGGACGTACCTCTGGTGGACCTGTTGTGGCGCCAGCCGCATTGCAGGGTAGCTATGTACGGAAGGGATAACCGCTGAAGGCATCTAAGCGGGAAACCCACCTTGAAACTAGTATTCCCTTGAGAGCCGTGGAAGACCACCACGTTGATAGGAGGCATGTGGAAGCATAGTAATATGCGAAGCTGAGCCTTACTAATAGCTCGATTGGCTTGATCACTCCCATTAAGCTATAATCACAAATGACAAACTTCTAAGTTTGTCACATAGGCCTGCTCAAAAAAGCAGATAAGCCTATGGATGAAAATGACAAATACTAAGCCAGTCACTTGGCTAACAAAATAGACCAGTTCAATATACAAGATCAGATAGATGACGCTAATCATCAATCTGAAAGATGCTTGAAACCTCAAGCCGTGGATCGTAAACCAAGATCCGCCTGAGGTGCAAAGCACTCTCAGACAAGCTGATCGCAATTATGTATGTTTATCCTGCCCGGTGGCTATGGCGGGGCGCCCCCACCCGATCCCATCCCGAACTCGGAAGTGAAACGCCCCTGCGCCAATGGTACTTCGTCTCAAGACGCGGGAGAGTAGGGCGCTGCCGGGCATGATAAACATACAAAATATCTTCAAAATAACCAGAATTACCCAATATACAAAACCCCCGTTGCTTTATAGCGCGGGGGTTTTGTCGTTCTAGCGAACCCGCCCTCATAATGAAGGCGGGTTTTTTGTTGTCCGGAGTTTGGGAACAAAGGATAGGCTGTTCTTGCTGCGGTCATCTGAATTGCCGCACCTCTAGTCTAGAGAGGAAAGCTGTCTCCCATCCCGCTCATACCTCCAGAGCGTTCCTCTTGGGAGCTGCTGTTTATCGGAGCAAGGTTTAGGTTGGTTCGGTCATCTTGGTCACGGCGTGAAGCTCTGGGTCCCGGGTCTGCGCCCGGGATGACACCGTGAGGAGGGCAGACTGAGAAATAATAACTCTCCGAGAAGCTGAACGACCAAAGTAAATGATCACAGCTTCAGACGGCGTAGGCGGAGAGAGTTCATCACCACGCAGAAGGATGACAGGCTCATTGCTAAAGCTGCTAGCATGGGAGACAGCAGTGCTCCTGTGAAAGGATAAAGAATGCCCGCCGCTATTGGGACACCGGCTGTGTTGTAGACGAAGGCTAAGAATAAATTTTGTCTGATATTACGCAGAGATGCTATCGCCAGCTTCCGGGCTCTCACTATTCCGGTGAGATCTCCTTGCAGAAGGGTGATCCCAGCGCTTTCGACTGCAACATCTGCACCTGTGCCCATTGCAAGTCCCACATCAGCTGAGGCGAGTGCAGGGGCGTCGTTCACACCATCACCCGCCATTGCAACTTTTGCTCCGGTTGCTCGGATTTGGTCTACCAATTTCTTTTTGTCTTCAGGTAGCGCTTCAGCTTTAAATTCATCTATGCCGACCTTATCCGCGACTGCTTTTGCTGTCAGAGCATTGTCGCCTGTGGCCATAATGACTTTTATGCCTAGGCTGTGCAGTTGTTTGATAGCTTCGATGGCATTGCTTTTGATTGGGTCTGATATGGCGATCAAGCCTATTATTTTGGTGCTGCTTGAAATGTAGAAAGTTGTATTGCCTTGTGAGCTTAATGACTTTTGCTCGGACTGCATCTCAGGGGTGATCTTGTCGGTTAACCCGAAGATTGTTGGGTTGCCAACCGCATAAGCTTTCCCTTCTATAAGCGCAGTTACGCCTCTACCTGTATGAGCTTTGAAATCTTGAGGTGATGGTAGCTGTAATGAGCGAGCAGATGCAGCGGCAACAATTGCTTCTGCAAGGGGATGCTCTGACCCTTTTTCGATGGCAGCTGCTATTTGGAGGATTCGGTCTTCTGAATGATATGGGGAGAGGATTTTTATCATTGTGACAGAGGGTTTGCCTTCTGTGATTGTGCCAGTCTTGTCTACAATGAGTGTGTCTATTTTTGACATTAGTTCCAGTGCGGTTGCGTCTTTGATAAGGACTCCCGCTTGAGCGCCTCTGCCGCTTGCAGTCATAATTGACATGGGTGTTGCTAGGCCTAATGCACAGGGGCAGGCGATGATGAGCACGGAGACCGCCGCAATAATAGCATAAGGGAATGAAGGGGTTGGCCCTACAAATAGCCATATAAAGAAGGAAAGGATGGAGATTCCTACCACTGCCGGAACAAAATAGGAGGCAACGGTGTCTGCTAACCCTTGGATTGGAGCTTTGGATCTTTGCGCGGAGGAAACCATGGTTACGATTTTTGAGAGCATGGTGTCTGCACCGACATTGGTTGCTTCAATTATGAGTGTACCGTTTTTGTTTATAGTGCCTCCTGTAACGGAATCGCCGTTGGATTTTGCTAATGTAATTGGTTCGCCCGTGATCATGCTCTCATCGACGTATGAGTTTCCGTCTACAACCTTGGCATCAACTGGAATTGCTTCTCCGGGGCGTACGCGGAGGCGATCACCTTGTAGTATGTTTTCCAGTGGAGCATCGTATTCCATGTCGTTGGGGAGGACGCGTCGTGCTGTTTTGGGAGCTAGATCCAAGAGGGCTCTGATGGCATCCGCTGTGCGTTCTCTAGCTCTGAGCTCTAAGACCTGTCCCATGAAAACAAGCGCTAGAATGACTGCTGCAGCCTCGTAATAGACCTGAGGGTGTCCCGATCCGGAATTTATACTTTCCGGAAAGAGAGAAGGCAGGAATGTTGCCACGATAGAATACAGGTAGGCTGCGCCAACACCTAGGGTGATCAAGGTCCACATGTTGAGATTCCATGTGACTATTGATTTAATGCCTCGTTTGAATAGAGGGATCCCGGCCCAGAGAACAACGGGTGTGGCAAGGACAAATTCAACGTAGATTACTGTTGGTTCACCAATCCAACTTCGAAATGGGAGACCTATGAGGCTTCCCATAGTAATCGCCAGAAGTGGAATAGAGCAAATGATGCTGAGCCAGAAACGACGCGTGAAATCAATTAATTCATGACTAGGCTCATCATTGGCTGATACAGAGGTCGGCTCTAATGCCATACCGCAGATTGGGCATTCTCCTGGTCCCTTCTGTACAATTTCCGGATGCATCGAGCAGGTGTATTCCTGTTCGTGATCTGAAGATTTTTCGATTTTTTGATTGCTGCCGCTAGCGTAAAACCAAGGATCGGCATCAAATTTATTGAAACATTTCGGGGAGCAGAAATGGAAGGTCTTCCCATCGAAGTCAGTGGAAAGCGTATCTTCTATAACATCAACCTGCATTCCGCAGACTGGATCAATTTCTGATTGCTGGCTCGGGTTGGATTGCTCAGCCTCTGATTTTTTGTCCATATTCCAAACAACTCCCTAAGCCAAATGTGCGGCTTTTGGACTTAGAATAGAACGAGCGTCAGCGTTAAAGCCTTAAGGCGGGGTGCGATCTGCATTTGTTGCGAGGTATTGGTAAATTTTGCAATAATATTTTGAAACAATTGCGAAGTCTTGCCGACTATCAAATTAGCGTATCGCTATGTTCTGATAAGCAGGTGCGGCTCAATGATCTTGGCGAATTGCCTAATGATCTTCTCGATGTAAGTCGGATCGCTGTGGAATTCTTGCTGGAAAATAAGTCCGCGAATGAATGAGCGCCAAATGATGAGAGTAAGGGTCATTTCCTCAGCTGCTTTGTCATCAAGATCAGGTGGGAGGAAGAAGCTGTTGAGTTCATTGTTCCAATCCTCCAGCTTTTTGGAAATGCGTTGAGACAGAGCAGTGTCTGTTCTAGTCGCCATAATGATCTCAGAAAAGGCACGTCCCTCTGGTGTGTCTACAATATTATTCCAATAGACAATAAGTGCATCAGCAAGTGATTGCGTTCTAGATTGTGTAATTTGCATGAACGGGAAGGTGGAAGCTCCTTGCTGCTGGTAATGGCGTAGAATTCTGGAGAGAAGGAAATCGACTGTTCCGATCACCAGATCTTCTTTGGCAGGGAAGTGGTGCATCAATGCACCCCGGCTGACTTCAACCCCTTCGAGAACACGGTTGATTGATGTTTCCGCGTAGCCTAGGCGATCAAGACAATCGATCGTAGATTGGATGAGCGCTTTACGGGTATTTTCGCCGCGCAGTTTTTTCTTATCAACCTTATCTGTCATGATCGTCACTTAGCCTATCGAGGAGGTTTTGTCTGAAATACTTGACCAGTTTCAAATTATTATATACCGTACGTTTGGTATGTAAAAGAGGTTTCCGGAATTATGATGATAAAAATAACGGAAAATCAAAGCTCTAGTAAAAGTAAGCACGTAATCCGAATAGGTGGTGCTTGCGGGTTTTGGGGCGACTCGAGCGCTTCTACTGCGCAATTACTGCGGTCCGGCGAGTTGGATTTTGTCGTATATGATTATCTCGCCGAGATAACGCTTTCCATAATGGCACGGGCACGCCAGAAAGATCCATCATTGGGATATGCCAGTGATTTTGTGGATCAGGTTCTTGCTATGAACCTGAAAGAAATTGCTCACTCGGGAACGAAAACTCTGAGTAATGCCGGCGGTATGAATCCTGAAAGCTGTGCCGCCAAAATACGAGAGATTATTGCAGCGCAGGGATTGAGCCTGAAGGTTGCCGTCGTTACTGGTGACGACTTCCAACAGGACACTCAGAAGTTTAAAGACGCTGGCGTCAGAGAAATGTTCTCTGGTGAGGCGTTTCCTGATCCCAGTGAAATCGCGTCTGTAAATGTTTATCTGGGTGCGCAACCTGTGGTTGCTGCGTTGGATGCAGGTGCAGACATTGTTATTACAGGGCGCTGTGCTGACAGTGCTTTGACGCTTGCAGCTTGTGTGCATGCCTTCAGGTGGGACTGGAATGATTACGACAGGCTGTCTGCGGGTAGTCTAGTTGGTCACCTGCTGGAATGCGGAACACAAGTGACTGGCGGGAATTTCACTGATTGGCGGGATGTTCCTGATGTCAAAAAGATCGGTTATCCGATTGCTTCGGTCTATGCGGATGGAAGTTGCGATATCGGTAAGCCGGAAGGCAGCGGCGGTCTTATAAGTGTGGGAACGGTTGCTGAGCAGCTTATCTATGAGATTGGTGATCCGCGATCTTACCTTCTTCCTGATGTTACCTGTGATTTTTCTGAGGCGACTGTTGTGGCTAAGGGAGAAAATTGCGTTCATGTTGCTGGTGCGAAAGGGCGGCCAGCTCCTAAAACACTCAAGGTTTCAGCTACATGGGCGGATGGATGGCGTATTGGCCTCATCGTCCCTTACGTAGGGTTTGAGGCAAGTGAGAAGGCTCAGGTTTTTGCGGATCTGGCTATTGGACGTGCAGAAAGTGTACTGAAAAAGCTTGGCGCGCCGGGCTATCAGGAAGTGTCCGTTGAGATTGTGGGGGCAGGATCTCAAGGAGGAATTTCATCTGGTGGTTCAGGTGGTTTTGAAGAAGTGGCTTTGAAAATTGCCGCCCGACATGTGGACCAGCGTGCAGCTGGGTTGCTGCTTCGTGAGCTGACCGGGCTTGGCCTTTCTATAGCTCCCGGTATGACCACGTTTAATGGTGGACGTCCGAAGCCATCTCCTGTTGTCCGTCTCTTCTCCTTCCTCATGAATCAAGAGGCAGTTTCGCCAGTGGTTCAGTTGGATGGTGCAGAGGTTCCTTTCACGCAGCAAATATTTGGTGAGCAAGTCGCACAGCAGGAGGTTGCATCTCCACCTGCGCGACCTGAAGCCGAGGGTGAATTGGTCGACGTGCCGTTGATCAAACTTGCTTATGCTCGGAGCGGCGATAAGGGCGATAAGGCAAATATCGGTGTGATTGCTCGCAAAGCAGAATGGCTGCCGTGGATTTCGGCGGGTCTGACGGATGATGTTGTTGCAAGTGCCTTTGCTCATTTTGAGCCCGGAGCCGTGGAGAGGTTTTACCTTCCCGGATGCCACGCCCTTAATTTTTTGATTGATGATGTTCTTGGCGGAGGTGGCATTGCGAGCTTGCGGCTTGATCCTCAGGCGAAGGCCTACGGCCAGATATTGTTGCAGCAGACGATCCCTGTATCAAATGCCATCGCGGATGAGGTCATGTCATGAGTGATGTTCAAGTTGCTTCTGTTGTGCTTTGTGAACGGCAGGACGCGTGGCTGACAATCACATTGAACCAGCCAGAAAAACGTAATCCGTTGACGAGTGATGTGATTGCGCAAATTTCACAGGCTTTGCGGGAGGTTCGAGAGGATCGGAGCTTGCGCGGAATTACGATTACCGGAGCTGGCGGTGTGTTCTGCGCTGGTGGCGATCTTAAGGCCTTTCAGAAGATCCTTGCCGGTGGTGAACAGGCCGAGGCACTGGCTCATGAGGTTAGTCTGGAAGCTGCTGAGTTCTTTGCATTGGTTGCTGCTCAACCGCAAGTGACCGTTGCATTGGTGGAAGGGGCTGCCATGGCTGGTGGCTTGGGCATGGCGTGTGCCTGTGATTTTATCGTGACCACCAATGATGCCAAATTTGCGTTTTCTGAAACCAGAATCGGACTGCCGCCCGCACAGATTGCGCAATATGTGATCAAGCGCCTTGGCTATCAAAAAGCCAAGAAAATGCTGGTTTTGGGGAGTAAACTGACAGGTGCTGAAGCAGGGCAACTGGAATTGGCGGATGTGACTGTTGCGGATGCCACAGCGTTGAAAGAGGCTGAGGCAGTACTCCAAAAACAAGTATTGGCGTGTGCGCCAGGTGCTGTTGCTGCCACAAAAGGTGTGGTTGAGGACGCTTTGTATCTGGAGCAAGAGGCGCTGCGCGAAAGTGCAGCCAGCTATTTTGCCAAGGCTGTGGTTGGGGACGAAGGACAGGAAGGCGTGATGTCGTTTATGCAAAAACGCAAGCCTTCGTGGACCCCTTAAATTTTAGGGTATGCGTTGACCCGATAAGAGATGTCGAATGCGATGAAGGAATAAGAAATGCAGAAGTGGCTCATGTCGTCATGAGCTGATTAAAAACGCCGAAGTATATCGCGCATAACAATAAGGCATTGGTGATCGGCGGGGGGCTGACCCAATGCTGAAGTGGAGGGAATATGGGTACTCAGTACGCACTGCCAATTGAAATGCTGCAAAAATGGGCGAAGGAGAAACCAAATGCGGTTTATCTGCGCCAACCGGTGAACAGGCAGATCAAAACATTCACGTGGAGTGAGTGTTACGACATTGTATTGCGGATGGCATCAGCGTTACAAGCGCTTGGTCTCAAACCCGGAGAACGGGTGAGTATCCTTTCCAAAAATTGCGCGGAATGGTTTTTGGCAGATTTTGCCATTCAGGCTGCAGGTTTTATTGCGACCCCTATTTATTACACGGCGTCCGCCGAAACTATTAGTTACGTGATTGACCACGCAGACGTCAAAGCTGTGTTTATGGGTAAGCTGGATGATCTTGCTGCAAGTGAAGCTGGCATTGGCTCTGACGTTATCAAAATCTCACTTCCCTATGACACCGTTGAGTGCGAACACTCTTGGGATGAGTTATTAAAATCCAACGAGCCGCTGGCCGAAGACAAACTTGCCAAGCCAGATCTGGATGAGTTGTTTTCGATTGTTTACACCTCGGGCTCCACAGGGAACCCGAAGGGCGTTGAGATGTCCTGGCGGAATATCGCTTACGGTGCCTGGGCCCCGACGCAGTCTATGGACCTTGGCGGTGAAGAACGTCTCATCTCCTATCTTCCGCTTGCGCACATTACAGAACGTGCCTTGATTGAACACCTCAGCTTGTATGCGGGTGTGGTGGTGAGCTTCGTTGAATCTCTGCCCACCTTTGTTGATGATCTGAGAGGCGCGAACGTTACTATGTTCCTCTCTGTTCCGCGTCTCTGGATGAAGTTCCAATCCAATATTCTGGCCAAGGTTCCACAGCCGAAGTTGGACCGCCTTTTGAGTATTCCAATCCTGAGCTGGTTCGTAAAACGGAAAATTCGCAAACAGCTTGGCCTTACCAACGCAAAGATTATCGGAAGCGGATCTGCGCCGATATCAGCAGCTGTTTTGGCCTGGTATCAGAAAATAGGCATTAATATCACTGAGGGCTGGGGCATGACGGAGACGGCTGGTTTGGCTGTTTCACACCATCCTTACCGTGCAGATAAAATCGGTAGCATAGGCATGCCATTGGCCGGTTTGGAGACGAAAGTCACTGAAGAGGGAGAGCTACTTATTCGCGGTGATGCCGTCACCAAAGGCTATTACAAAGATCCAAAGTTGACTGCAGAAACAATCGAAGAGGGCGGTTGGTTTCACACCGGTGATAAGGTTGAACTGGATAAAGACGGTTACCTTCACATCACTGGCCGCGTGAAGGAAATCTTCAAATCATCCAAGGGCAAGTACGTTGCTCCTGTGCCGATTGAAGCCATGCTGTTTGACAACACATATGTTGAGCAAGCCTGTGTGATGGGATCCGATCTCGCGCAGCCAGCTGGTATCGTCTTCCTCTCTCCTGAAACCACGCAGGGATTATCTCGTGATGAAGTGCGCGAGAGTTTGGAAGAGACCTACAAGGCTATCAATAGCAAGGTGGAATCTCACTTGAAGCTTAGCTCTATCGTGATCGCAAACGATATGTGGACCATTGAAAATGGTTATCTCACCCCGACCATGAAGATCAAGCGAGCACGTCTCGAAGATAAGTATGACGATGTCGTACGGCATATGCCGGACCGACCTGTGGTGTGGGAAGACGAATGTGTGACTGAAGCAGTTAGGTCTGTTTAAGTCGAAATAGATTGGTTGGGGCGGCTTGCTGCCCCAATTGGAATGACAAGGCGATTGCCTTGATTGATTAAGCCGCGTTACGGCGAGGAGAAACTGGAATGAGTAATACTGGGCCCCGATACGCATCAATTCTTAGAGAAGGATTGTTCGACGGACAGACTATGATTGTTACTGGTGGTGGTAGTGGTATTGGTCGCTGTATTGCCCATGAACTCGCCTCGCTGGGTGCTCATGCCGTTCTCCTTGGCCGCAAGCAGGAGAAGCTTGATGCTGTTGCCGCGGAGATTACAGAGGATGGAGGCGCTGTTTCTTCGTACGCGCTGGATATCCGTAATGAAGACATGGTTGCGGAAACAATTGGCAAGATTGTTACGGAACGCGGTGTCATTCATGGCCTCGTAAATAATGCAGGTGGTCAATATCCAAGTCCGGCAGCCTCTATCAAGAAAAAAGGTTTTGATGCTGTTGTTGAAACCAATGTGACCGGCGGCTTTCTAATGGCGCGGGAGGTTTATAACCAAAGCATGCGTAAGACTAAGGGCGGTGCGATCGTCAACATTGTTGCTGATATGTGGCGCGGAATGCCGGGTATGGCCCACTCCGGTGTCGCACGGGCAGGGATGCAGAATCTGACTATGACATTAGCGGTTGAATGGGCTGAAGCTGGTGTGCGGGTGAATGCAGTTGCTCCGGGTTGGATCGCTTCTTCCGGTTTTGACACCTACGACGAAAACTTCATCAAGACCATGTTTGCGAAAATGGCTGACAACAATCTGGCTCGCCGTCTGGGTACAGAAGCGGAGGTCGCCTCTGTGGTGAACTTCCTGTTGTCGCCGGGTGCAGCGTTTATGACTGGCCAGTGCGTTGGGGTTGATGGTGGCGCTCCGCTTTGGACAAACCTGATGCCGGTTGGCGACAACAACAACATGAAAGAATATCAGGGCTTTCACCGCTATGAGAAACCTAGGGCTTTGAAAGCTTGGGAGGATGAGCAATGCCCAAGTTAACCTCTGCCATTGACAGCAGCAGCGCAGCGTTTGCACAAAACAAAGCGAATATGCAGTCGTTGATCGATGATTTTCGTGGCTTTGAGGCCAAGGTGCGTGAAAACTCAGAGAGTAAACGCGCCAAGTTTGAAAAGCGTGGCCAGTTGTTGCCTCGTGATCGTGTGAGTTTGCTGCTTGATCGTGGTGCTCCTTTCATGGAGATTTCCACGCTTGCTGGCCTCCAAATGCATGATGATGACGGCAAGAAAAATGCTGCGGGTGGCGGCTTTATAGCTGGCATTGGCTATGTTGCTGGGAAACGTTGCATTGTCGTGGCAACAGACTCTGCGATTAAAGGTGGCGCAATCTCTCCCATGGGTTTGAAGAAAACTATGCGCCTGCAAGAGATCGCAAAAAAGCAGAAACTGCCGATTGTTGCGCTGGCTGAAAGCGCTGGCGCAAACCTGTTGTATCAGTCTGAACTGTTTGTTGAAGGCGGTAAAGCTTTTGCCAATCAGGCGCGGCTTTCTGCGCAGGGCATTCCGCAGATCACTGTGGTGCATGGCTCCTCGACGGCAGGCGGGGCGTATATGCCGGGCCTCTCCGATTACACTGTCGTTGTGCGCGGCAAGTCCAAGATCTTCCTTGCAGGACCTCCATTGCTGAAAGCGGCGACAGGTGAGATTGCAACAGATGAAGAGTTGGGTGGTGCTGAGCTGCACTACAACATCGCGGGTACTGCTGAGTACATGGCTGAAGATGATGCCCATGGTGTTGAAATTGCGCGTGAGATCATTGGACATTTGCCATGGGCTGCACCGCTTGAAGCGGCGGGCGGATCTCAGCCGTTTTATGAGATCGACGATCTGATGGGCATTGTGCCTGATGATGCAAAGAAGCCATACGATGTGCGTGAGATTATTGCTCGCATTACGGATGCTTCTGATTTCCTTGATTTCAAGCGCGAATATGGCAGCTCTACAGTTTGTGGCCATGCGCGGATTGAGGGTCAGGCCGTTGGCATTCTCGGTAATAACGGCCCGATTGATCCGCAAGGTGCGGTGAAAGCTGCTCAGTTTATTCAGCTGTGTTGTCAGAGCAATACGCCTTTGTTGTTCCTCATGAATACAACCGGATATCTGGTTGGCAAGGACGCGGAAACAAGTGGCATCGTCAAGCATGGTTCCAAGATGATCCAGGCGGTTGCAAACGCAACAGTGCCGAAGGTGACTATTGTTGTTGGTGGCGCTTGGGGGGCTGGTAACTACGGCATGTGTGGTCGTGGGTTTGACCCGGATTTCATCTTCTCCTGGCCAACGGCAAAAGTTGGCGTGATGGGCCCTGAGCAAGCGGCGACGGTGATGAAGATCATCACGGAAGAGAAGTTTGCCAAAATGGGACAGGAAATGCCTGAGGGCATGGCTGACCAGATGGCCAACAAGATCATCGAACAGATGTCTCCGCAGACCACCTGTCTATACGCGACTGCCCGGCTTTGGGATGATGGGATTATTGACCCGCGTGATACGCGCCGCGTTGTTTCCCTGGCACTATCTGTCTGTATGGATGGCCAAACCCGCCAGCTTTACCCAACCAGTTTTGGGGTGGCTCGCGGCTAAAAAAGCCTGCGCAGTTGCCACTCCTTCAATCCTATTCAACACGAGGGTTTTACGATGGAATATACTGAAGAACATCGGAAAATGAAAAGTGCGGTGGTTAAGTTCATCGAATCCGAGGTGAACCCGCATGTTGCTGAATGGGAAGAGGCAGGTATTTTCCCCGCTCACGAGCTATTCAAGAAGATGGGCGACCTCGGTTTTCTAGGTGTCAACAAGCCAGAAGAATTTGGCGGGATGGGCCTCGACTATTCCTATCAGGCTATGACCATTGAAGCGTTGGGTGCATGTTCGTGTGGTGGTGTGCCGATGGCGATTGGTGTGCAAACCGATATGGCAACACCAGCGCTCTCTCGATTTGGGTCTGATGAGTTGCGCCGGGATTATCTTGCTCCTGCAATTGCGGGCGACATGGTGGCGTGTGTTGGTGTTTCTGAAGCGCATGCTGGTTCTGATGTGGCCAACATCAAATCCAATGCGGTGAAGGATGGTGATGATTACATCATCAACGGATCCAAGATGTGGATCACCAACTCCACGCAGGCCAACTTCATGTGTATGTTGGTCAACACCAGTGATGGACATAAGCATCAGAATAAGTCGCTGATTGTTGTGCCGATGGATACGCCCGGTATCACCAAATCAGAACGCCTCAACAAGCTTGGGCAGCGCTCCTCAGATACAGCGCAGATCTTCCTTGATGACGTTCGTATTCCACAGCGAAATTTGATTGGTACGGAAGGCGCTGGTTTTATGTACCAGATGCTTCAGTTCCAGGAGGAGCGTCTGTGGTGTTCCCTGTCCCTGGTTGATGGCATGGACCGTATCATTCAGCTGACAGAAGATTATTGCCGTGAACGCGGTGCCTTCAACCAGAGTATTCTGGACTTTCAGGTCGTGCATTTCCGCCTTGCTGAGCTGCGCACGGAAGTTGAGCTGCTTCGTGCTCTTTCTGAGAAGTGTGTGGAAGCCATGGTGCGCGGTGAGAATGTGACACGCCTTGCTTCTATGGCAAAGCTGAAAGCGGGCCGCTTGTCTCGTGAGCTGGCCGATGCCTGCCTGCAATACTGGGGCGGCATGGGTTACATGTGGGATAGCCCAGTGAGCCAGTTCCTGCGTGATAGCCGCCTGACTTCTATTGGCGGTGGTGCGGATGAAGTGATGCTTTCCATCATCTCCAAGTTGGATGGAACTTTGCCTAGCCCGAAGAAGAAAAAACGTGACGTGCAGAATGAGGCGGCTGAATAAGTTGTGCTGACTACGCATTCGCATTGTGAAGGGAATTTCTTATGTTTGATAGCATCCTGGTCGCCAATCGGGGAGAGATTGCTCGCCGGGTGTTCCGCACCGCGCGGCAAAAGGGCTATCGGAGTATTGCTGTTTATTCCGAAGTTGATGCGGATGCGCCGCATACACAAGATGCTGATATTGCCGCTTGTATTGGTGGAGCAGTGCCTGCTCAATCCTACCTGAATATTGAGGCAGTACTGGAAGCTGCGCGTAAGACAGGGGCGCAGGCTATCCATCCCGGGTATGGTTTTTTAGCTGAGAATGCGGAGTTTGCAGAAGCTTGTGAGGCGGCTGGGCTTGTATTTGTTGGGCCGCCTGCGGAAGCAATTCGCCTTATGGGATCTAAGCGCCTTTCCAAGCTGCGGATGATTGAAGCGGGTGTTCCTTGTGTGCCGGGTTATTCCGGTGAAGACCAGTCCACTGAGACTTTGGCTACGGAAGCCGCCCGCATTGGTGTGCCGCTGATGATCAAAGCGTCTGCTGGGGGTGGGGGGCGTGGCCTTCGCCTTGTGGAAGATCTGGATGGTCTCATGGACAAACTTGTAGCGGCGGCTTCTGAAGCTGTTGGGGCGTTTGGTAATGGCGAACTAATTCTGGAGAAGGCCGTCATTAATCCACGCCATGTGGAGATACAGGTTTTTGCGGATAACCATGGCAATGTGGTGCATTTGGGGGAGCGTGACTGTTCTGTCCAGCGTCGCCACCAGAAGGTGATTGAAGAAGCGCCGGGTCCGTCAGTGACACCGGAAATTCGGAATGCCATGGGTGAAGCAGCTGTGGAGGCGGCGCGCGCTATTGGGTATCGCGGAGCTGGGACCGTTGAGTTTCTACTGGCGGCAGATGGCAGTTTTTACTTCATGGAGATGAACACCCGCTTGCAGGTTGAGCATCCCGTGACCGAGGAAATTACCGGACAGGATCTTGTTGCGTGGCAGTTGGATGTTGCCGCTGGTAAGCCGTTGCCGTTGTCTCAAGATGAGGTCACCTTTTCCGGTCATGCAATGGAGTTGCGGCTTTATGCTGAAGATGCCGATGCAGGGTTTCTTCCGCAGACCGGTAAAGTGGTGGCGTGGAACGGACCTGAACTTGCTTTGCGCGTTGACAGTGCCATTGAGCAGGGCAGTGTGATCTCGTCCTATTACGACCCGATGATAGCTAAGCTGATTGCACATGGAGCTGATCGTGATGAAGCACGGCGTAAGCTGATGCGCGGTCTGGATCAGTTGGTGTTGCAAGGTGTGGTTCACAATGGGCCGTTCCTGAAGAGTGTGCTTGCAGATGATGTGTTTGCATCAGGACAAGCGACGACCGCGTTTCTCAATGAGCGGGATTTGAGTTCTGCTGCCGCTGATGAAACACGAGAGCTGATGCGCGATCTGGCTATCCATCTGTTTGCACGTCAGCAAGGTCATAGCCGCTGGACGACTGCAACTCCGCTTCCTGTAAAGATCAAACTGGACGGGGAAGAAATGCATGTGCGTGAGGGCCTTTGCCTGCTTGGGTCTGAAGACAGAGGTTCGATCCTGTTTGAACTGGAAGGGGTTCGCCGTACTGCTTTTGTGAGTGATGCTGATGAAGGTGGTCTCTGGATTTCTCTGGAAGGGCAGACGCAACTCTTTGAAGAGCAGAGCTTTAGCACCAAAAAGGATGATGCGTCGGCAGTTGGCAATTTCATTATCGCGCCGATGCCGGGAGCGGTTATTGCTTTGAAAACAAAGCAGGGGGCTCAGGTTTCTAAGGGTGATGTGTTGCTGGTGTTGGAAGCGATGAAGATGCAGCACGAGTTGACTGCGCCGCGCGATGGAATTGTTGCCGAGCTTGGAACGAAAGAAGGCGCACAGGTGAACAGCCGTGATGTGCTGGTTCGTCTTGAAGACGAGACCGCCTGATACCCGATGATGTTGTTCCGCATATTGCGCGGAGGAGAGAATGATGACACTTAACCTTCCTGATTTCGGATTGAACCGAAAATCCACTATGTTTAGTGAGGAGCATGAAGCGTTTCGTGATGTCCTCAAACGCTTTGTGGCTGCTGAAGTCGCGCCCTATGCTGCTCAATGGGATGAAGCCAACGAGTTTCCTCGTGAGCTTTATAAGAAAGCCGCTGACATTGGTCTTCTCGGTATCATGTTCCCGGAAGAGTATGGCGGGACTGGTGTCGATTATCCGTTGTCCTATCTTGCCGCTGTAGAGCTTGGCAGGGCGGGGACTGGCGGTATCAGCGCGGGGCTCATGAGCCACACCATTGGGTCACCTCCGATTGCACATCTTGCATCAGCGGAGTTGAAAAAGCGGGTTTTGCCAGCA
Source organism: Pseudovibrio sp. Tun.PSC04-5.I4 (assembly GCF_900104145.1). Taxonomy (NCBI): domain Bacteria; kingdom Pseudomonadati; phylum Pseudomonadota; class Alphaproteobacteria; order Hyphomicrobiales; family Stappiaceae; genus Pseudovibrio; species Pseudovibrio sp. Tun.PSC04-5.I4. The sequence goes on from NZ_FNLB01000006.1 coordinate 3,740,600, forward strand.
GTCCTTGCAGGTGAGAAGATTTCCGCGCTTGCGATTACGGAACCCGGCGGGGGGTCTGACGTTCAGAACTTGAAAACTGTCGCGCATCGGGAAAATGGGCATTACATCCTCAACGGTGAGAAGACGTTTATCACCTCGGGTATGCGTGCCGATTACTATACGGTTGCGGTGCGGACTGGTGATAGCGGCATGGGCGGAATTTCGCTTCTTCTCGTTGAGAAGGGGATGGAAGGGTTTACTCAGACGCCACTGCATAAAATGGGTTGGTGGGCTTCTGACACGGCAACGCTGCATTTTGATAATGTGAAGGTGCCGGTGGGGAACCTCATCGGCGGCGAGAATGCTGGTTTTATGGGGATCATGCTCAACTTCAACAATGAGCGCTTGTTCCTCTCCTCAGCCTGCTATGGGCATATGCTTGGTGTGTTTGAAGAGGCATTGGAATGGGCAAAACAACGCGAGACCTTCGGTAAGCCGTTGATCCATCGTCAGGTTATCCGCCACAAGTTCGTTGATATGGCAATGAAGATGCAAGCCGTTCGCTGCGTGTTGGAAGAGATGGCAGTGCGCTTGCAGAATGGTGAAAGCCCAATCACCGAGATCTGCATGGCGAAGAACCTTGCCACAAGCACGCTGGAATATGTAGCGAACGAGTGCCTGCAAATCCTTGGCGGTGCTGGTTATATGCGCGGAACAAAGGTGGAGCGAGTTTATCGTGAAACCAAGGTGATGACCATTGGCGGTGGCTCTTCCGAGATCATGAAGGATCTGGCTGGCCGGCAGATGGGTCTTTAAACACTCAGCTTTTTTGATGATAGGAAAGCCCCGCTGGTTAGCGGGGCTTTCTCGTTTTCTCACGCATTCCTATCCGAAAACCGATAGGTGTTTTTCAAAAATACGCTTTATGCGCCTTCTTTGGAGACTGACTGAGCCAGCTCACTTGGTGTTAGGCCGGGAATGCCAAGTTCACTCAGCAGGCTGTCTACCAATGGTGCCTGTGAGCGATATCTGAGCGCTGAGTTCACCAGTTGATCTGACAGACCTGCGCCGCCTTCTGACGTGGCTGCTCCGTTTGTTGGGGCTGCCCCATTTCCAACAAAGCCATCGACCTGCAGAATCTTGATCTCGTCAATTTTCTCCATGGGCTTAACGCTGGCGGTGATCATTTCTGGCAGTGCTTCAATCAAGGCAAGTTTGATCTGCATTTTGATCTGTTCAGGTGACAGCAAGTTGGAGGCTTCGTTCAAGATACGCTTACCTTCAGCTTCAACTGCCAGCCGTAGTTTGTCGGCTTCTGCACGGGTAGTCACGGCATCGGCGTCTGCGTTTGCTGCGATACGGATCCGGTCCGCATCACCGCCAGCTTTCAAGCGGACTGCGTGGGCATGATCTTCTGCGGCTTGTTTTTCGGCTTCTGCTGCAACAGTGACGGAAATTGCGGAACGCTCTGCATCTTGCGAGGCAAGAACTAGATCAACCTGTTTCAGACGGTCCGCTTTTTCGATCTCCTGTGCGGTGATAACCTGCTCTTCTGCCTTAATAGCGATAGCTCGGGCTTCGTTTGCTGCTGCATCCGCGTTGGAGAGTGCCCTGGATTTTTCAGAGACGGCGATAGAGCGATCTTGCTGAATCAGTTCAAGGATCTTCTCTTTCTCAATGCGGGTTTCTTCCAGCGCGCGATCTTTGAGGATTTCCTGTTCTTTGACTTGACGCTCTGAGGAAATTGCTGACTGGCGAATTTCCAGTTTGGAGGTGATTTCCGCTTGTTCTGCGTCGCGGCGGCGTTCTGCTTGTTCCGTGGCAATCAAAGCTTGCTGTTTTGCACGGCGGATTTCCAGATCGCGTTGCTGCTCCAGTGTGGCGTATTCCTCCTCACGGGCGATCTCCAGTTTTTGTTGCTCAGCATCAAGGTTTTTGCGGCGGATCAAAACTTCAGTATCTTGCTCAATATCGTTCCGCTTGCGGCGACGATCCTCAATTTCCTGTGTGAGTTTTGTCAAGCCTTCCGCATCAAAGGCGTTGTTAGGATTGAAATATTCCATGCGGGTCTGATCCAGACCTGTGAGCGAGACGGATTCTAATTCCAGCCCGTTTTTAAGCAGATCTTCGGAAACGGCTGCCTGCACTTTTTGTACAAAGGAGACGCGTTGTTCGTGTAATTCCTCCATCGCCATTTCAGCGGCCACAGCGCGCAGGGCATCAACGAACTTACCTTCGATAAGGTTTTTCAGGTCTTCGGGGTGCATTGTCCGAATGCCAAGGGTTTGAGCGGCATTGGCGATAGACTCAAGAGTTGGTTGTACACGGAGGTAAAATTCTGCCACCACATCAACGCGCATTCTATCGCGGGTGATGAGTGCTGCTTCATCCGCTCTGCGCACTTCAAGGCGCAGAGTATTCATGTTTACCCGAATGATTTCATGTAATACGGGCATCACGATAGCGCCGCCGTTCATGATGATTTTCTGGCCGCCAAATCCGGTTCGAACGAAGCCAACTTCCTTTGAAGATCGCACATAAAGGCGTGAAAAGACTATGCCTATTGTGAGCAGGGCAACAAGGATGACTGCGACTAGTATGAGCAGTTCTGCCATATTGCTAGATTGGCCTGCCATTGCATTTTGTGTTTCTGTAAACATTTAGGACCTCAAAATTGAGAGATTAATTTGCAAGCGTGTCTTTACGAGGTGATAAATTCATATGTGGGTTGGGAATTGCTGTGAAAAGGTGACCGTTCAGGCCGACAAGCAGGACTTCGTCCCCTTGCATTAAAGTTGTCTCTGGCTGGTCTGACGTAATCTGTATGTAATGCCGGGTTCCAAAGTCGTCTGTCACTCTGGCTTCGGCCTGCAATTCAGCTGTGGCATTGCCAAGGGTGAGTACGGCAATCTCTCCAATCAAGGCATCTCTTGACCGTGCATCTGTCTCCACTTTGGGCATGATGCGGGCCAAGGCGTGACCCGACTTCCCTGTGAACCAAAGGGCGGCAACGCTTACCGGCAGAACTGTCATCCAAAATGGAAGGAGCGTGCCGAAGGTCGAATACGCAGTGTACTGCAGCAACACGCCAAAGATGCCGAAACTCGTTAAGAGAATTATCAGCAGAACGATAAACGGGACCTTGCCAATTGCCAGAAAGGATAGGAAACCCTCGATCGGTCCAGAGCCAGCGACGTTGATGGACACCTCTGCGTCGATGTCAGCATCCATATCTGGCAGTATGTCATCGACCAGACCAGACAAGGACAGGCCAAAGACCATACCCATCACCTCCAGCAGTGCTAAAGCCAGCATGACGAAGACTGCCAGTGTGAACAGATAGGTCTCGCTCGAAAATATTAGCTCTGCCAATTCATCCCCCAATGCCGAGTGTGTTGTGACAGCGACCTTATTCTAGCTCAACTTCTAAAGCTGCCAGGCGTTCTTCTACGCGGTGATCGCGGGTCATTTTATCCAGCTTAGCGAGTTTTGCATCATCTGCCATGGACCCATTGTTGATGCTGGCGGGAACACCAGTTGCTGCTTTCATCGCGCGTTCAAATGCAGAGTTTGCATTATCGAGTGTTGAGCTGAGCTTACGTTCTGCACCTGCTTCACCCGCAGCTTCTTGTTTCATAGCGGCTTTTTTTTGTGTGATGTAAGTGTCAAGCTGATCGGTCATCTCCCGTTTGCGACCTTGCAATGCAAGAATAGAGTTGTTGAGTTCCTGTTCTTCATCACCCGCGTCTGCAATGGTTTTTTCCAATATCGGAATTTGGGCTTCCAGATCCATCTGGCGGGCTACAGCTGTCCGAGCAAGATCTTTTTCTCCAGCCTTCAATGCGATGCCTATTTTTTCAGATAGCTCTTCGTGTGTTTTGTTGGTTTCGGCTAATCTCTGGCTTGCTACGTGCTTCTTGACTGCTGCTAGACCCAGAGCATCACGAACGTCTTCAACTGCGCTTTCGAGTTCGCGAATAGCTTGTTTCATGATCAAATCGGGAGCAGCGTTTTCTACAGCATCAACGATTGAGTTTGCGGTTCCAGACACAAGGCGACCTACGCGAGATAATAGAGATTCAGTCATAAAATCCTCCAAGGCTATTTCGAGTTTAAGCGGTTGCGCAAAAGTTCAGTTGAGCTGCGCATGTCGTCAACGAGCTCTTTGAAAAGCTCTGGGTTTTGAAGGCGCGGGTTTCGTCTCAACCCTGCCTGTAACACCAGCTCTACAAGCTCAAAAAAATCTTCTGTAACTGCGGTTTCCATCTCTTTTAAATTACCGCTGTTGGCTTTGCTCGCCAGCTCTCCCAAAAGGAGAGGTAATCGATCAGTCAGAAGCCGCAGGGTGTCTGACTGGCTGTTATTCTGGTCCAGCATATCGCTCGCTGGTTTAACCAGTTTGCGCGCGGCAAACGTATGAGTGCCCTGATCCAGCGACGCAAAACTGTCTTCCGGTGCTGCAATTAATGCCCTGATTTTGTCACTTGGCGTCTTTGCATCTGGAAAATGCAGTCGGGCTAAACGTTCGGATTCGTCTTGAGTTAAGCGAACGCTTAGCGATATGGATCTCGAGGGCATGTCTCACCTTTGCATTACAAATGTACTTCTAATGTAATTACAATTATCGGTTGTTCAATAGGTACTTCTAAAACTAATTCGTGCGGGAGGGAATGACACTCCCCCAATCCCCTAGGCTTTGTTGATCTGATAATGAAGAAAACATGAAGGTTCACAGCAATGGTCCGCTTTAGTCTTCTTTTAGAGACGTAAACTTTGCGACTGAGGTGGGAAATGCAGGTGAAAAACTGTGACTGTCGTTTATGTGACTTCTGGGGAGGTGAGAGAAGGGCCGGAGGTCATCCTGTTGATGTACACTGGGATCAGCCTGAGCGTCTTAAAGTAAGGAGGGGGCTTATCCCTGAAGGGGATGAGACGGCATTCGAGCGTATTATGGGAACATCGGATATTTTTCCGATCAACTTTCTGAGCCGGGGGATGAACGCTGCAAAGGCTGTCTGCAAAGTGCAGCTTTATAGAGGGGGACAGATCCCTGCCGGCGCTGGTTCTGGGTTCCTTGTTGCGCCGAACTTGTTGCTCACCAACAATCACGTTGTTCGCTCACGAAATATGGCAGGGATGGCAAAGGTCATTTTTGATTATGCCATCACCGATGATTTCTCTCTGGGCCACACCAAGGTGTTTACAGTAACGGAAGATGTGTTCTTTACCAGTCCCGGCGATGAGTTGGACTACTCCTTCGTCTCCATTGAACCGAGCAACAATGAAAGTGCTCAACTGTCTGATTTCGGATTTCTGAAGCTCATGGCTCAATCCGGAAAAGCCGTAAAAGGTGAGCCAGTTTCAATCATCCATCACCCGAATGGAGGCTTGAAAAGCTTATCTCTGCGAAACAGCAGGATCCTTACCACTCAGGGGGATTTCATCACTTATACAAGCGATACGGAGCCAGGGTCTTCTGGTGCACCGGTGCTCAATGATCAGTGGTTACCTGTCGCACTTCATCATCGCAGCGTTCCCCATGCGTCCATTCGCAACCGTTGGGTTGCCAATCGTGGGATTAGAATTAGCTCAATTCTTTCCCATCTACAGTTGCATGCGACAAAGGGGAACACCGATGCACTTAGAATTGTTGGTCTTCTAAACCTCTAATTAATTAGGTTATTCAATTAGTTGTTTTGCGTTGTACGTATATGGGCGTACCACGAAGTATCTACTAGGTAAATTGCATATATCAAGCCTAACTTTCTAGATGTCTGTTAGACAAGCTGCGATAAGCAAAAGAAAAAATGACTTGATAGATCGATGATAAGATCCACTGATATAGTAAAAATCGTTATAGGACTGCTCGGAAGTGTTTTCCTAAGTAACGCGGCACTGGCACAAGATTGCCCGACTGCGGACTCTATGGGGACAGGTATGGTGCTGATTAACAGCAGCCTCCAAGTTCGCTTGTTCGTGAGGTCGGATAATGAAGGTCAGCTGACTGAGCTTCATCTAAACGATAAGTTCGGTGTGGTTCGTGACCAGATCCATGTTCACGAAAACGGGCTGTTTCTCTCCTATGAGCGCGGCTTGGGCACAAACCGTACCTACGTGCCGGATGTCCCGTTTTCCAGGTTCTTTCCATTGGAAGTTGGCAAAATCTGGAGAGCTCAGGTTGATGTTTTTGAAAACGACAACAAAGTTCGGAGCAAGGTTCCCTACAAGTTCTCAGTTGGAGATCCGTCTCGCTTGCAAGTGGGTCGCTGTGTCTATGATGTAATGGACGTTACTTTTGAGACTGTGACCGAAAATGGCGAGCCGATGGTAACCAAATACGCCTACAGCACTGAGTTAAATACCATTCTTAAAGGCGAAGGTAAGCACCTCTGGACCTCGGAAAATGGTGTGATGCAGTTCGATAAGCTGCGTAGTGTACGAAGCGAGTAGGGACGAAGGGGAGACGTGTTAGCCTCCCCTGACTTGTTGTTGGGTTATGCGAGTACTTCGCGGCTGATCAGTTCTTTCATAATTTCTGACGTGCCGCCGTAGATACGTTGGACGCGCGCATCAACGAATGCACGAGAGATTCCGTATTCTGTCATGTAGCCATAACCGCCATGCAATTGCAGACATCCGTCAACGACACGCCCTTGCATTTCTGTGGTTCCCAGTTTCGCCATGCTGACAGTGGTGTTATCCAGCTTGCCTTCCGTGAACAGGTCGCAACATTCGTTGACGAAGGCGCGGTGTACACGCACGTCCGTCGCCATCTCTGCCATTTTGAAGCGCGTGTTTTGTAAGGTGGCGATTGGGCGACCGAAAGCCTGACGGTCTTTAACATACTGGGATGTCATGGCGATTACGCCTTCAGCACTGGCAACCGCGCCAACCGCGAGAGTGAGACGTTCGCGCGGGAGTTCGTTCATCATGATGTGGAAGCCGGTGTCCAGCTTGCCAAGGCATGCGCTGGCTGGGACACGAAGATCCTCAAAGAAGAGCTCCGATGTGTCTGAGGAATGCAGGCCGATTTTGTCGAGGTTCTGACCGCGTTTGAAGCCCGGATTGTCTGCATCTATGAGGAACAGGCTTGTTCCTTTGGAGCCAGACACGTCTAGGTTTGTTTTGGCTACAACGATCACAACATCTGCATGTTGGCCGTTTGTAATGAAGATCTTGCTGCCGTTGATGATGTAATCATCGCCGTCTTTGCGTGCGATGGTACGAATGCTCTGAAGGTCAGATCCTGCGGTTGGTTCCGTCATCGCGATTGCGCCGACGCATTCGCCAGTCACCATTTTGGGCAAGTACTTCAGCTTTTGCTCTTCTGAACCGTGGTTGACAATGTAGGGTGCAACAATATCTGAGTGCACGCTGAGGGAGACGCCAAGACCGGAGCAGTTGGCGCGGCTGAACTCTTCGACAACGATCATCGAGAACATGAAGTTGGTTCCGAAACCGCCGTATTCCTCTGGAGTATCAACGGAGAGCAGGCCTTGCTCGCCCATCTTGTTCCAGATGGTTCTCGGGAAGATACCTGCCTTCTCCCATTTCTCATAGTGGGGAAGAATCTCTGCTTCGATGAACCGCTTAACGTTGTCGCGGAACAGCTCCAGTTCACCCTTCAGGTCTTCGTCGATCATATCCATCCCTTTATAATCTATAGCGAAACGACAATCTCCCAATTATATCGCGCAGATGCGGCATGAGGTCGTTTCTTTACGTATAGGGCAAGGGTATGCGAGCTGAACACCTTGTGCAACTGGCGATGAGTATTAGGAGATTCGCATAAATGGGGGCGGTTGCTGCTTGACACTCTTCATAGACGTTATATATTAGTTATAACTAAATTAGAAAATAAGAATAACGATCATGGAATTGCGTAACCATCGATCTTTCCCTCCATCAAACATCTCCCTCCTAAAAGGGGAGTAAGAGTAAAAAATGACAACTGAATTTACCCCATACGCTTCTCTGGCCGGAGGCTTATTAATCGGCTTGTCTACTGTCATTCTGTTGCTTGCCAATGGGCGAATAGCGGGAATAAGCGGCATATTTAGCCGTCTGTTTGAAACCGGGACACTTGCAAACGGTAAGTCAACCTGGGTGCACGGAGAAAAGGGCTGGCAGCTCGCTTTTGTTGCCGGGCTGGTGCTTGCCCCTGTGGTTCTCATGGTGGGCGGTATGGATATTGAGCAGGTGTTTACCGGAGATCTGTCGCTGATCGCAGTTGCGGGTGCTTTGGTAGGCTTTGGTTCTGTTTATGGCAGTGGTTGTACGAGTGGGCATGGTGTTTGCGGGCTTTCCCGTCTTTCCATTCGGTCCCTTGTTGCAACCATGACCTTTATGTCTGTTGGGGCACTTGTGGTGTTTGTCGTTCGCCATGTGGTGGGGGGATAACTCATGAAACGTGTCATAGCTGGTTTTTTGGCCGGTCTGACCTTTGGGTTGGGCTTGGCTATCTCGGGAATGAGTAACCCTTTGAAGGTGCAAAACTTCCTGGATGTGTTTGGGACTTGGGATCCGAGTCTGGCGTTTGTTATGGGCGGTGCAATTTTGGTTGCATTTCCGTTTTTCCGTCTGGTGCGGTTTCTTCCACGGCCATTCGTTGCTGATGACTTTCGGATGCCTGCGTTTCAGGAGATTGATCGACCTTTGATTTTTGGGTCGGCTATTTTTGGCGCAGGGTGGGGATTAATTGGTCTTTGTCCTGGTCCAGCGCTGGTTTCAATTTCGTTGTTGTCGCCTGAGGCGATTGTATTTGTAACCTGTATGATTGGGGGAATGCTCTTGGCAAGGTTTGTTGCAAACCTATCAACGCGCAGAGCATTCGGGCGTGCCTGACCGATCATGCACATTTTGAATAACTTGCAGTAATACAAGGGAGAATGTCATGAGCAGCTATCCTGTGCAGATGGACCAAAAAGCGGATATCAAGGATTTCTTTGATCCGATTTCGAACACGATCACGTATGTGGTGTCGGATCCGGAGACAAAGGCGTGTGCTGTTGTCGACAGTGTCATGGATATTGACTATCCCGCAGGGCGGATAACCTTCGATCATGCTGATGAAGTGATCGCGTATATTCGCTCCAATGGCTTGACGCTTGAGTGGCTGCTTGAGACCCATGTACATGCGGACCATTTGTCTGCTGCGCCGTATATTCAGGAGAAGCTGGGCGGGAAGATTGGCATTGGTGAACAGGTAACAGTTGTTCAGGGCGTGTTTGGTAAGGTGTTTAATGCCGGTACTGAATTTGCGCGGGATGGCAGCCAGTTCGATAAACTGTTCAAGGACGGTGATACCTACCAGATTGGTAATCTGAAGGCGTTTGCCATGCATACGCCCGGTCATACACCAGCTTGTATGGTGCACGTCTTTGGGGATGCAGCCTTTATCGGCGATACGCTGTTTATGCCAGACAGTGGGACTGCGCGGGCTGATTTCCCCGGTGGTGATGCGACTGTTCTGTATGAATCCATCCAGAAAGTGTTGAGCCTACCGGATGAAATGCGGCTGTTCATGTGCCATGATTATGGTGGGCGCGGGCGTGAAATCCTATTTGAAACAACGGTTGCAGCGGAAAAAGCCGAGAATATTCATGTAGGCAATAGTACGCCTCGTGAAAAGTTCGTCGAAATGCGCGAAGCTCGTGATGCAACACTTGATGTGCCCAAACTTATCGTACCAAGCATTCAGGTGAATATGCGTGGTGGTCGTCTGCCAGAAGCGGATGACTCTGGGAATGCCTTTTTGAAAGTTCCAGTCAATGTTCTCTAATCTACTTCAGAAAATTGCAGGTGGCGGCTCTGGTGGGCAGTTGCGTGCTAAGAAACTTACCGAGGATTACTGGGTAGCAGGTCAGCTTTATCCCGAGGATATGGCGAAGGCGCGGGAGCAGGGGTTCCGCTCTATCGTTTGTAATCGTCCTGATGATGAAGAGCGTAGTCAGCCGACCTACCTTGAAGTTGCGGGAGCAGCTGAAGAACAGGGGCTGGAGCACATTTATATTCCGATCGGTGCGGGGACAAACTTCGCAGAGGCGGCGCAGGAGCTGGCCGAGTTTCTTGAGCACGCACCACGCCCGGTTTTGGCGTACTGTCGGAGTGGTAATCGTTCCACCCATCTGTGGCGCATGCTAAGAGGCTAATATAAATCAATAGGTTTGCGTTGAAATATGCCAGTGAGGGAAACCTTGCTGGCATTTTGTTTGGTATTCTTATTGGTGGTCTAATGGAAATAATTGATTTCTGAATGAAGTATTCTTATTCGTTTGGCTGATTGTTAGTTTTGTTTTGCAAGGCGGGCATAAGTTCGCCCCCAATACACGAGGGTATCATGCAAAACAAAGCGGTATTCGTCGCTATTTATGGAGCAGTCTTCATGCTGGCTCCATTTGCGATAGACATGTATCTGCCTGCCTTGCCGACGATTGCGTCGGACCTGCAAACGGGCATAAATGAACTGGAAGCGACGGTCGCCATCTTGCTGTTTGGCTATGCGCTTGGGCAACTTCTCCTTGGGCCATTATCAGTTGCTTTGGGCCGGCGTACCGTATTACTTGGTGGTCTGGGCCTGTTCGTTGTTTCCTCCGTTCTTGCTGGGACAGCGCAGTCTATTGAAATGCTTTATGTTTATCGCTTGCTTCAGGCGATTGGCGGTGCAGGGTCTGTGGTTGTTTTTCCCAGTGTACGCAGTCGGTTTGGTGAAAAGCAGAGCAGTGTGATTATTTCCTACATCATGGCATTGACAGTTGTTGCACCTTTGATTGCGCCGGTCATAGGGGGATATGTGCTCGCGTTGGCTGGTTGGTCCGCCATCTTCATGGTTCTGGCCGCGTTTGGGGGGATAACTCTGGCCGTTGCGGTTGTTCTGCTTCCTCCTGAGCAGGAGGATAAACGTGGATTTTCGCTGCGTGGTGTGGTCTCCGGTTATCTCTCAGTCCTTTCAGAATGGCGGATCCTTGCCTTTATCTTTTCAGGGGCGTTTGCTTTTGCAGGATTGTTTGTCTTCGTTTCTGGATCTCCCTTCGTTTACATCACCTATTTTGGCGTCTCTCCGCAGAACTATGGCTACCTTGTTGGCGTGAATGCAGCGGCGATGATTGGCACTAACCTTTTGAATGCCCGTGTCCTTCAACGTGTTGCCCCTGTTCCCAAGATCTTTGCTGGCACGCTTTTGCTGGTTGTTGCCGGAGCTGCGTTGGTGAGCTTTGCTCAGTATGGCCTTGGCCTGCCTTGGATTGTGGCTGGTGTTGTCGTGTTTGTTGGAGCGTTGGGTCTGACAGCGACCAATGCAATCGTTGGTGCTTTGTCTGTGCGGCCCGAGGATAACGGCACTGTTTCAGCGCTCAATGGGGCCATTCAGTTTGGTGTTGGCGGATTGGCCAGCTTTGTCGTCAGCTTGTTGGACAGTACGGATGCCACAACGATGACAACTATTATGCTTGGCACCAGTGTCGCTGCTGCGTTGTTCGCTCTTCCTCTGTCTGTGGCCTATGCAAAGCAGCGCCGTGAGATATCTGTCGAACCTGCCTGAGCTATCTAATCTATTGAATAAATACAGTTTTTACGGTGAGCCCCATCTCACTTAACCCTTACCCTTGAGGAAAATACTATGAAACTTTACTCAGCCCCCGGAACCTGCGCGACTGCAATGCACATTGTCCTTGAGTGGATTGGCGCTCCCTATGAAGTGGAACAACTGGACTTTGCAGGGATGAAGTCCGAAGCCTATTTGAAGATCAACCCATCGGGAGTTGTTCCCACTTTGGTAGACGGGGATATGGTTCTACCTGAAGGTTTGGCCATTCTGCTTTATCTGGCTGATAAGCATTCAGAATCTGGAATTGCACCAGCTGCTGGAACTGTCGAGCGTGCTGAATTGCACCGCTGGCTGGCCTTTATCTCTGGCACGTTACACCCGTATTTCTGGCCTCACTTTATGCCGATGCGATTCACCACAGATCCTAAGGAGCATAAGGCTGTTCAGCAGGCCTCTCATAGTCTGGTCGATAAAGCGCTTTCTCAGATTGAGCAGCACCTTGTTGGGCGCGACTGGTTGTTGGGGGATAAGAAGTCTGTTGCTGATGCATTACTCTACCCAATGGCGGGTTGGGCTTATGGCTTTGATAAGCCGACATCTGAGTACCGGAACATTGACCGGATCATTCGCAAGTTGGCTGCTGATCCCGCTGTGCTGGCCGTGCATAAGTCGCAAGGCACGCAGCCGAAAGTTGGTCTGGTAGAGGCGGTTTAAATTACACGAGTATTTTCATGAAGCCTCTTGCTGCGTTTCGCGGGAAGAGGCTTTGTGTGTTTACAGGTTCAACGCGATTACGCCCAATGCGATCAGGGTGATGATTGTGGCGGTGAGGCGTACGCCAAGGTAATTTCGTGATGTGATTTCCATGCGTTGTAGGAAAAAATCGACAAAAAGCATGCCTGTGAACAGGAAGATAAGCCCGAGTATAAATGCGATAGGGGCGGTGAATAGAAACAGAAACCAACCGGCGAGTGCGACAAAGTTACTCCATAACAGCAACCATCCACGCCGTGGATGAGGGGCTATAAAGAACATGCCCCACTGGGTTCCAGCCATGAAAGACAGGATCACCAGTGCGTATAAGCTGATGGCGATAACGGTTGCGCCTATCAGGGGTAAGAACGAGTAACCTACTGATAAACCGATAGCTCCTAGGATGAAGGGCACAGTGCCTGCAAGGGCGAGACACGCATAGAGAGTGGGAAGTTCTCTGTTCATCACGGTTCACTCCAATCTGTTGCTCTTCCAGATAAAATCTAGCGGTGAAGCTTGAAGGTAGTCCTGATACGAAGTTGCTCTTTTGAATGATCTGCTCAATACCTTTGAGGGGAATAACTGCCAGAGGTGCCAGATCATGCAGCAGGAGATACTCGCGAAAGCACGGCTGATTGCCGAAGAGGTTGGTGTCTATGCTCTGGAGGTGTTTCACGACCGGGCAAACCTGCACATAGATAGCAAGGGCCTGTTGGATTACGTGAGTGAAGCGGACCGGGAAGTGGAACGCCGCATCAAGCACGCGCTGGGCATTGCGTTTCCCGAGCACGGATTTAAAGGGGAAGAAAGCGGCGGCGAGTTGGTTGCGCCCTGCTGGGTTATTGACCCCATTGATGGCACGACGAACTATCTCTACGGGCGGCCAGACTTTTGTATTTCCATGGCTTTTGTTGATGAGGATGGACCTGCGGTTGCTGTTGTTCATGCACCTTATCACCGCCGTACCGTTTATGCGGCCCGGGGGATTGGTGCGTTTGAGAACGGCAAAAAGCTCGTGCCGCGCACTGTGTGTGATCATGAGCTGGTGGTGAACTTAAGCTTCAATTACAACCAAGACAACAACCGTGATTTCCTCAGTAAGGTCAACAAGTTGGTTTCTGAAAAACATCAGATACGGGCGTGTGGCTCCGCGGCTTGGGCGCTGTGCCAAGTGGCGACCGGGCAGGTGGATGGAGCCTACAATGGTTGCGTCAATAGTTGGGATGCGTTGGGGGGACAACTGATCTGTGCTGAGGCCGGATTAGAGGTTGCGCCGTACATCTACGACAAGGGCAGCATGTATGCCTACCCTAAGGGGTCAATCTTGAAAGATATCCTTATTCCGTACCTTTAACACTCTGAGTATGCAGCGTTAATTCTTGTTTGCGTTGTTATGTGCGTTGCTTTGCGTGGATTACTCTTTTTCTGCGTTGAAGACGCTGGGCGTGCGTTGCTCGGGGAACGGCACCTATGCCAGAGTGCCGCCCCAAAGTTATTCCCCTCATGGTCACCTGAGTTAGGTTGGATTGAGCGCTGTTTTTTGGCGGTGCTCTTGTTGAGGGGATTGCACCGCATAATTTTGAAGGCAAAGCCTCGTTTGGGCGGATGATGCTGAGTTAGTCCTTCAGGAACGCGCGGAGTTTGTTGCTAAGTTCATCGGCGTTGGTGAAGTGTGGGAAGTGGCCTGCGGTGTCTATCTGTTGGACTTTCGCATTCGGGATTGTTTCTACGTATTGCTGTGAGACAGTGATTGGCTGGAAGTCTTTGTTGCCGTGGATGATCAGTGTTTCAGCACTGATGTTTTTCATGGCATCGCGCCAGTCATGGTTCAGGCCCATGCTGAAGTATTGGGCGCGGGATTGCCAGCTGCCGATCTGGTCTGTTGGGAGTGCAGGGAGGTCTTTGAAGGCACCCTTGCCAAACACCTTTTCAAAGTACGGTGTAAAGCCGGCATCCACTTGCTGCAGCGTAGCTTCATCGCCTTTGAAGATTTGTTCCAGATCCAGATACCGTCTTTGCCACTTGTCGTAGGTTTTCTGGTCGCGCTTGTGTAGGCTTTCGCGAATGGTTGCAAACAGGTCTGCGTTTTTCGATGGGAAGACGAGCAGATCAGCTGGGTTCAGCAAAACCAGCTTGTCTACGTTTTGCGGGAACTCTGCTGCATAGAGGGCTGCGAGAAATGCACCATAGGAGTGTCCCACAAGGATGAGTTTGTCGTCTCCAAGGAGACGGCGAATGCGTTCAATATCCGCAAGTTGCTGGGAGATGCCAAGGGTGCTTTCCAGCAGTTGAATTTTGGACCAGTTGTCACCTTCTGCCGGGAACCTATCGAACGGTCGGGTTGAGCCGCCAGTGCCGCGCTGATCGTAATAGTTGATGCGGTAGTCATCCCCAAGCAGATCAAACGCGGGTGCGCTTTGCTGCAAGGGTCTGCCCGGCCCACCATGAATGAACAGGATATTCTTGCCCTCTCCGGTGGAGAAGGTTTTCAGCTTGATGTCTTCAGAAACCAGCCAATAGCCATCCTGTTTTCCGATGGGGTCAAGGTCTGTCCGTTCGGCCACGGTTCCCGGAGTAAACATCGGTTGTTGCTGCATCCACCAGACGAAGCCAGCCGCACCGATGAACATGAGTCCACCCAATACGATGAAACTCATGAAAATATTTTTTGGGCTGAACGACATGGAACAGGATCTCCGCAGGCAGCAGCTTTAATGAATCATATAGGCGCATATACCTCAAAATGCGGGTGCTACGTGCATATAAAACGGCTTGAAATGACCAACCGGCTTTAAATCTCAATTTCACGCTTATTCTTATTCAAAAACCGCGAGGCACTTTGCGGGAATACGCTTCAATTTGTGGCTGCCCAATCATTCTAATGAATTGATTTTACGCCTATTTCGCGTTGCTGGTGGCGATGATCGTAAAATGCCGCAAGGTTATCTTTGTTCGCAAAAATATGGTCCTGTGGCATATTTGTGCGAGTTGGCTTCCCAAACCGGCCAAAAATAACATTATGTGGAACTTACTTACGTAAAATCTCTTAAAGTGCTTGCGCTCATTGGTTGTTGCGTGCTTTTTTAACAGTGTGAAAACTTTAATTCACATTGTCGTAGATCGCGAGAGCTCAACGCGCCGATTTCGTTCGTAGCTCTGGTTTTTCATTATGTCTGGAGAGGTTGGTTCGTGTCGCTTTTGTGTGATGCAAGCATCCTGCTCCTGTTTAGTTTCCTGGGGGGGCTATGACGCTTCTTTCTTCCTTTACAAAATTGGCGACAGTTGCAGCGATTGCTGGCAGCGCGGCGCTGTGTACTGGTCAGGCATTTGCGCAGGACCTTAAGTTTTTCACCATTGGTACAGGTGGTACGTCTTACACCTACTACCCAGTGGGTGGCATGATTGCGAATGCAATCTCCAAGCCTCCGGGGTCGCGTCCATGTGATGCTGGCGGCTCTTGTGGTGTTGAAGGCCTGATCGCTTCTGCTGTTTCTTCCCGTGGGTCCGTTGATAACGTGAACGCCATCAACTCTGGCCTGCGTAACTCCGGTTTTGCTCAGTCTGATGTTGCTTACTGGGCGTACTCCGGTACTGGCACCATGGAGGGCAAAGAGCCTATGAAGGACCTGCGCTCTATTGCAGCGCTGTTCCCTGAGCATATTCACCTGATCGCGAAAGCTGACAGCGGCATCAATTCTGTTGCTGATCTGAAAGGCAAACGCGTATCTTTGGATGAGCCGGGCTCTGGTACGTACACTGATGCAAACCTGATCCTTGCAGCTTACGGTCTTTCTGCTTCTGACGTCACTGCTGAAGCGCTGAAGGGTTCTGCTGCGGCGGAAGCTCTGCGTAACGGTAAGGTTGATGCGTTCTTCGTGGTTGCTGGTTTCCCAACTGGTGCAGTTGTTGAACTTGCGTCTGCTGAAGACATCAAGATCGTTCCGATTACTGGTCCTGAAGCTGAAGGCCTTGTTGAGAAGTACGGCTTCTTTGCCAGTTCTGACATTCCAGAAAATGCCTATCAGGGTGTTGATGCAACAACAACTTTGACTGTTGGTGCGCAGTGGATCACCAGTGCGAAAGAAGACGAAGAGCTGATCTACAACATCACCAAAGCGATGTGGAACGAGCAAACCCGCAAGCTGCTGGACGTTGGTCACTCTAAAGGCAAGACCATCACTTTGGAAACTGCGACCGCAGGCCTTGGCGTGCCGCTGCATCCGGGTGCTGAGCGCTTCTACAAAGAAGCCGGTGTGATCAAGTAAGCCTCTGGCTTTTGATTTAGCATTTTGGCGGCGCCCGGCAGATCTTGTCGGGCGCTGCTGTATTCAGAATTCTAAAAGTGGCTTGCCATTTATCTGGTTCAATCAAGCCGCTTATATGAGAAATCGTAGGGCAGATGTCTCAGAAAACGACAAGTCAAACACCCGAGGATCTGGAACGTAAATACGATCCTGATCTTACTTTCAGAGCCTCCGGGCCAGTGCTTGCTGCGATTACCACTGCAGTGCTGGTTGCGATGTCGCTCTATCATTATTACGCCTCCGGTTTCGGGCTCATTCGTGAGCTGGTTCACCGCGGCATACACCTTTCCTTTGTGTTGGGATTGGTGTTCATTCTTTTCAGCTTCATCAAAAGCACGAGCAGTAGCCCGTCCCACTCTACTTGGTGGCGACCAAGCGGTGTGCACATCTGGGATATTGTGCTGGCTGTAATGGCTGTGATTGCCGCCATGTACCTGCCGTTGTTGCCAGCGGAAGCGGTTGTCTCTCGTGTAGGTGCGCCTGCGCCGATTGATGTGTTTATGGGCACGGTGTTGCTGGTGCTGGTGCTGGAAGCTGCGCGGCGCTCTGTTGGGCCAACGCTGCCGCTGATTGCGTTGATCTTTGTTGGATATGCCGTGTTTGGCATGTACGCGCCGGGGGCTTTGCGCCATCCCGGTGCCAGCTGGACCGGCCTCATCAACCACCTTTACATGACCAACCAAGGCATTTACGGCATCGCTATTGGTGTGGTTGCTAAGTATGTGTTCCTGTTCGTTTTGTTTGGGGTTTTGGCCACGCGCATCGGCCTTGGGCAGCTGTTTATTGATCTGGCCTCGGTGATTGCAGGGCGGTATGCAGGCGGTCCGGCGAAGGTCGCGATTTTCTCCTCTGCCATGCTTGGTACGATATCCGGTAGTTCTATCGCCAACACGGTGACGACAGGTTCGCTCACCATTCCGGCGATGAAGAAGGTTGGGTATCCGGCGCATTTCGCGGCAGCTGTTGAAGCAACGGCCTCTACGGGTGGGCAGATAACGCCGCCAATTATGGGCGCTGCTGCGTTCATCATGGTGGAGTTTTTGGAAATCCCCTACCGTGACGTGCTGCTGGCGGCCATGTTCCCGGCGATGCTGCACTACTTTGGTATCTTCGTGATGGTGCATCTGGAGGCGAAACGCCTTGGCCTGCGCGGTCTTACCAAGGAGGAATTGCCCAAAGCGCTGGTGGTGATGAAGCAGCACTGGCTTGCTGTCATTCCGCTGGGCGTGCTGGTGTATCTCATTACTTCTGGCAAGACACCTGATTTTGCCGCCGTCTGGGGCATTACGGCTTGTATCGTGGTTGGGGTTTTGAACCCGCATAACCGGATGGGCATTAAGGACCTGATTGCGTCCCTTGCCACCGGAGCGAAGTACTCGCTTGCGGTTGGTGCTGCGGCTGCGGCTGTTGGCATTATCGTTGGTGTTGTGACGCTGACGGGCACCGGTTTCCGGCTCTCGTTTGTAGTGACACAAGCGGCCTCTGATCTGGGTGGGTTTATCACCTCTGGTTGGCTGGCCGAGTATGTGACACAGAATGCGTTGACGTTGTTTTTCACCCTGCTGTTTACGGCGGTTGCCTGTATCATCATGGGCGCGGGTATTCCGACAACGGCGACCTACATCATTCTGGTCTCCATTGCCGCGCCTGCGCTTGCCTTGCTTGGTGTTCAGCCGCTCGTGGCCCACTTCTTCGTGTTCTACTACGGTGTGCTGGCAGATATTACACCGCCGGTGGCGCTGGCTGCGTATGCCGGGGCTGGTATTGCAGGGGCGAACCCGTTCAAAACCGGGAATACAGCGTTCCGCCTTGGTATTGCCAAAGCCCTTGTGCCGTTTGTGTTTGTGTACTCTCCAGCGCTGTTGCTGGTGACGCCTGAGTTCAACTGGTACGACCTGAGCGTGACCCTGCTGGGGGCCATTGCCGGTATTGGCCTGATGGGTGTGGCGTTCTCTGGCTACATGCTGACCGGTTTGAACAAACTGGAGCGCTACTGGACAGGGTTTGGTGCGCTGTTCTTCGTGGCTCCGGGTTTGCAAACTATGGCTATTGGCGGCGCGCTGATGCTGCCTGTTATTGTGCGACAGGTGATGGCACGCAAGAGCCAACAACTGGTAACGCAAGACGCCTAGCAGAGGGCATTGACCGATGAAATTTGCCCCGCCGGATGTGATGATCCGGCGGGGTTTTTGTTTATGCAGCGGCCATTGCGCCGACTGGGTATGCCTTTTTGAGGCGGTTGGCGTAGGCTACGAGGTTGGGGAACTGCTCTACTGTTTCTTTCCAGGATGAGTTTGGCATGTCGGAGAGTGCGCAGAGAACTTGTGCGCCAACTGCGGCATCTGCAAAACAAGGTGTTGCGCCCATCAGGTATGGTTTTGCACCGAGCTGGGTGGAGATCGCCTGAAGGTCATCGTGGCCCAATGCAAGGCATTCTTCTTTGGTGTGTTGACCATAACCTTGTTTTGCTGTTTTGAGGCGCACATTCTCACGGGCTTCGCCGGCAAACTTGCTGCGCATCTCTGCTGGTAGAATGCCAAAGAACTCACGCTCAATAACTGCAAAGTTTTCATCTGGCAGCCAGCGGGTGCAGACTGTGACGAAGTAGAGGGAATGCTCTGCCATTCGAGTGAAGGCATGAGCTACGGCCAGCTCTGCTTCGGAATAACCACCCGAGAAGTCGGCGTTATACTTTGTTTCCAAATACTTTTTGATGAACTCGGAATCTGCAATGAGTTCCTCGCCATCTTTCATAACCGGCAGCTTGCCTTTGGGGGCGTTCATCAACGCATCCGGGCCAAGGACTGCGGTGTATTGCAGGCCGCTCATGGCAAGTAGAATATCGACCTTCAAACAAAATGGGCTTGCGCTTACGCCGTTGAGTTCAGCACTGAATTTCAGATGTGTGAGCATTTTTTATGTCCTCTTGTGTTCGGTGAGGAGTTGATAGCAAGGTGCTCCTGACAGCATGGTGTCAGGAGTGTTTGAGCCACTGCGAATTAATGGAGGACAACATGCGTAGGGCAGATCGGCTTTTGCAAATTGTGCAGGTGTTGCGGCGGTATGGTAGGCCAGTGACGGGCGATGCTATTGCTGAGGAGCTGGAAATTTCAGTTCGCACGCTGTACCGCGATATCGTCAGCCTTCAGTCAACCGGCGTGCCTATTCGCGGTGAAGCGGGTGTCGGATATGTGCTGGAAGAAGGCTATGATCTGCCACCGCTGATGTTCAACAGTGATGAGCTGGAAGCGGTGATGATGGGCCTGCGCCATGTGCAGGTGCGCGGTGATGATCAACTTATTCGCACGGCAAGTGATGTGATTGCCAAGATTGCAGCGGTGCTCTCGCCAGATGCGCGCAATGAATTTATTGAGGCGCCGCTTTATGCGCCGGACTTTGGTGTGGAGCCCATTCCATCCGCTCGCATTGAGTTGAGTGATGTACGCCTTGCCATACGGCAGCAGAACAAGCTGCGGATTGACTATGCGGATGCAAGTGGTGTGGCGAGCGAGCGGATCATCTGGCCTCTGAGTCTGACGTTCTTTGCACATTCCCGGATGATTGTCTCATGGTGCGAGCTACGACAGGACTTCCGCGCCTTCCGAACAGACCGCGTTGAGCACATGGACGTGATGGAAGAACGCTACCGGGAAAGCCGCATTGCTCTGCGAGACCGCTGGTGGAAGATTGAACTGGCACGGCGTGAGCGGGCGGCTGCGGATGCGCTAAAGGACTAGTTCAGGAAAACTGACGCTTAGGTTTCTGGATCCCGCATCAAGTGCGGGAAGACGTGATGCATGGGGTCAGCTCCCGGAGCTCAGTTTCGCTACGTCCCTCATCATGCGCGGAATGGCGGTTGCGATGTGTGATGAGGTGCTGCTCAATCATGCCGTCTTACCGGACAAGCGAAGCGCTGATACGGTATCCAGAGCTACGCGGTGAGGGCTCTTGAAAATCCAAGAAACAAAGAGAATAACGAGAAGGGAGAGACTTTGCTCCCTCGCTCCATCACTCCGCCACCACTACTGTTCCATGTGCAACCGTATCTCCCGGAAACTGGATGACGGTATCGCCGTTTTTGAGACCTGCAATGACTTCTGCCATGTCTTGGTTGAAGGCGCCGATGGTGATTTTTTGGAGTTGAGCTGTGCCATCTACGATCTTGAAGGTGGCCCAGTCGTTGCCTTCTCTGAAGAGGGCTGTCATGGGAACGCGCAAAACGTTTTGACCGTGCCAGATCTCGATAGCGGCGCGTAGGTGGAAGCCGTGGCCAAGTTGTGTGGCTGGTGCATTCAGGTCCAAAATGGTGTTGACGCGTTGCTCCTCAATGCCCAGAGCGGAAACCTTGGTGAAGCCAGCAGGGTCAATGCGCCGGACGGTGGCTTGCAGTGTTTTGCCGCCCCAGTCTACCAGCGTTGCCTTTGCGCCTTGTTTGATCTTCACCGCTTCTGTTGAGAGCAGGTCTACCACCACTTCGATATCTGATGGGTCGCCCAGTTCTACCAGCAAATCGCCGGATCGAATGGTTTGCTCGCTTTCCACCGCAAGGGAGAGCACAACGCCATTTATGGGGGAGATCATGCGGACGGCAAGTTCTTCGGAGCGTTCAGGGTCCAGAGCTAGTTGCGGTTCGATAAGGCGCGCTTTTGCGCTTTGCAGATCGCTTTGGCGTTGGGTGATCTGCGCTTGTGCGCTTTGCACCTTGGCAGCCATAAGTGTTACGTCGATTTCCACTCGCTCCAACTGAGCATCAGAGATGGTTTTGGTGCGGTTGAGGCGCTGAGCCCGTTGAAATTCCGATCTTGCCAGTTTGTGTTCGGCTTTGGCTGAGGCGAGCTGTGCCTCTGCCAGCGTAATGGCAGCTTGTGCGGTACCCACATTTGCCAGTGCTTCTGCCTTGGTGCGGGCATTCATAAACGGCGTGGTGAGGGGGTTGATGGTGGCCACAACGGTTTTGCCGTGCATGACTTCATCGCCCACATCCAGCAAGGAGCGGTCGATCCGTCCGGCTATGGGGGCGGAGATCTTGTAGACCTCCTTCACACGGGTTTTGCCGTCTTCTTCTACCGAGACGATGAGGTCGCCTTTGGTGACTTTTGCCGTTTCAACGGAGACAGGCTTTTCCTGTAAGGCAAATACAAACAGCAGAACAACTGTGAGTGCAGCAGCAACGTAACCGCCCCGTTTGAGGTATTTGGCGTTCATTCCTATTCCCTCGTTTTTAAAACTTTAATGAGATCGAATTTGCCAACACGGCGGCGTATTATGAGAGCGCAGAGCAGTGACGCGCTGAGGATGACGAAACTTGCAATTGCGTATGTGCTTGGAAGAACCACAAGCGGAAGGCGGAAGAGGTCACTGGCAAAACCCTGTATCATGCCAGCGGCCATGCCGTACCCGATCAACCAGCCAAGAGGTTGAGCCAGCAGCACGATCATTGCCATTTCCACCAGAATAACATGGAAGACTTCCTGCTTGGAAAAGCCGATGACGCGCAGGCTTGCCAGCTCTCGCCCGCGCTCGGAGAGCTGAATGCGGGCGGCGTTGTAGATGACACCAAAGGCAACAATGACAGCAATGGAGATGTAAGCGACGAGCATGGAGACAAGGCTTTCATCCATGAGGGAGCGGAACTTATCACGCGACAGCGTTTGCATGGCGATGCCGCCAAGGCCCGGTGTTTCCTTCACGGCTGTATAGAGGTCATTCATCCTAGTTGCGTCAATGTTGATGGCGAGATCAGAGATGCGTGGTCCACCCGGCACAAGGGCATTGAGGGCATCTATGTGCATGGAGGCTGAAAGGCCCATGTAGCTGGTGATGATGCCTGCCACGCGGACTTGCTTCACCACGGAATTGTGCCGCGTCAGTTCCACATCCAGTATTTGCCCCGGTTGTACGCCGAGTTGATTTGCGAGGTGAGCCGGCAGCATCACGCCTGTTTTCGGCATCTGGATGGCGCGTTCCTGCGTGTCCAGAATGCGGGAGAGGGTGGCGTCTGTCGGGCGACCTGTTATGGCGACGCGCTTCTCGCGTGCTCCACTGCGCAAAATGACGGGTTCTTGCCGGAATGCCTCTGCCTTCAACACACCGGGGAGGCGCATAATCTCGCCCAATACGGAGGGGGATTTGTCTTCTGCCAATGTCAGGCGGGCATCTGCCGTTTCAGCCTTGTTGAAAGCCACATTGATCATGTGATCCATGGAATTGGTGAGGAATAGTGCGGAGACCAAGAGAGCCAGTGCGAAGGAGACGCCAAGGCTGGTGAGCAGGCTGCGCACCGGATTGTGCATGAGATGGCGCAAGCCCATGGTGCTGAGCTGGGAGAAGATGCGCAAACGTTTGGATTTGAGCGACAGGAAGCTGCGGAACCGCGGAGGTGCAGGTGGGCGCATGGCAACAGCTGGCGGCAAGCGGGCCGCTTTGAGGATGGATGTGAGCGCTCCGCCCAAGGCAGCGGCGAGCGAAATGACACCGGCGATGAGATAGAGATCCGGGCTTTTGTTGAACACCAGAAACGGGAAAGAGAAGTATTGCGCATACATCTGTGTCATGAGGTGGCCGAGGTAATTGCCAGCAACAGCGCCAATGCCCACGCCGAGGACTGCAATTATGGAGACCAATTTGGCGTAGTGTCCGGCGATAGACCACGAGGAATAACCGCAGGCTTTGAGAAGGCCGATTTGCTCTCGTTCCAGCGCGATGAGGCGCGACAAGATCATGTTGACCAGAAAGGCGGAGACGAGCAGGAATGTGGGTGGCAGGACCTTCGCCATGGAGGACAGCTGGGTGAGCTCTGCATTTAAAAACGCATGAGATTGCTGGTCTTTACGTTCATAAGCCCCAGTGCCACCGTAAGGTTTTAGCAGGCGGTCCAGCTCTTCCATCACACAGGGTGCGCAGGCGCCGCGTAACAGGCGCAGGGAGATGTCATTGCCTGCGTTCTTCATGTCAAACAGGCCTTCCATGGCTGTTTCGGCCATGAAGAAGATGGCAAAGCGCTTATCATCCGGCACCAGATCTCCCGGACCCAGCGCATAGATAAACTCCGGCGAGAGGACGATGCCGGTGATTTCCAAACTGAGCTTTTTGCCATTCAGTGAGGCGCTGAATTCGTCTCCGGGTTTTAACCCGTGCGCTTTGGCAAAGCGGGCATCGAGTGCAACTTCATTGGTGCGGGTGCCTTCTGGCAGGCGTCCTGATTTGAGGTAGAGCCGGTTAACAGCTGGTGTTCTGCCAGCAGGCAGGGAGAGAGCCATTCCAGCGGCTGGTTCTGCCATTTGTGGGATATCTAAAATGGCAGAGCGAACGACGCGCATTTCAACGGCTGCAACACCATCAATGGCGGCAATGCGTTGTTTCAGATGCGTTGGGGCGCGGACAGTTTGCGCGAAGACGTGCCCGAAGCGGTATTGATCGTAATAGGCTTCCTGTGTCTGACTTAGCGAGCGGTAAGCACCTTCTGCCAGAATAAGCGTCATCACTCCGCAAGCCATAACCAGTGCAATGGCGAGTACTTGCGCCCACAGGCGTTTGAGATCGCGCAGGACTTTCCGGTCGAGGACTGGGATATTTACCATGCAACCTCGGAGGGTTGCTTGGGTGTTTCGTTCTCATGCGAGCTGGCGATGGCGCCATCTTTGAAGATGCGGACCCGGTTTGCCATCTGCTGGATGGAGGTGTTGTGGGTGATGATTGCTGTGGTGGTGCCAAGCTCTTTGTTGATGCGTTGCAGGGCTTCTAGAACCAGCGTACCGGTTTTGGTGTCGAGCGCTCCTGTTGGCTCATCGCAGAGTAGCACTTCGGGCCGTTTGGCAATGGCGCGGGCTATGGCAACGCGCTGCTGTTCACCGCCGGACATTTCCGCTGGAAAGTGCGAGCTGCGATTACCGAGGCCAACAAGTTCAAGTGCTTCTTGTGGGTCCATGGGATTCTTGGCAATCTCAGTGGTGAGGGCCACGTTTTCCCATGCGTTGAGGCTGGGAATGAGATTGTAAAACTGGAAGACGAAGCCGACATAATCGCGCCGGAAGCGGGTGAGCTTACTCTCGCTGAAGTCCGTCAGGTTCTGACCCATAAACGAGACCGTGCCGGACGTGGCGTTGTCCAGCCCACCGAGGATGTTCAGGAAGGTAGATTTGCCGGAACCGGAGGGACCGAGCAGCACGACCATCTCGCCCTCATATAGCGTCATAGAAATGCCTCTGAGGGCATGAACTTCTAGTTTGTTGGTTGTGTAGGTTTTGGTAACATCATCGGCGACGAAAACTGGCGTTAGCATTGGAACCCCAACCTGAAAGAGCAGCTGCGTCAGAGTATAGTCTCAAACCGGTGGTGTATGCCAATGATCCTGCTCAAGGAACCTAGTAAATTCCCTAGGCTCCTCTGTTATTTAATGGGTGCCCCGACGGACTTGCGGAAGATGAGCTCTGATGGCCAGAGACATTGCAGCTCATTCAATTCAGCGCCCTTGAGGGATTTGATTGCCATGACAGCAATTTCGCGGCCAGCATCGCGCAGTGGAGAGCGGGTAACGGTGAGGGGGGGATCCATATCTGTTGCTTGCGCCATTGGGACGGCATCATCATGGGCGATGATGGAAATATCTGTGCCGATGTTCAGCCCCAGTTCCCGACATGCTTTGTAAGTGCCTCTGGCCATAACGACACTGGCACAGAGGAGCGCGGTTGGGCGGTCTTTAAGCTGCAACAGATCCATCGCAAACTGGTAGCCATTCTCCTCAGACATGGCACCGGCGTGAACGTAATCCGGGTTTGGCGTAATGCCGCGCTCGTTCAAGGCGTCTTGCCAACCCTGCAAGCGGTCAATCGCATAAACACGATTAGGCTGGCCATTCAGGATAGCAATGCGTTGATGTCCGAGTTCCATCAACATCTTGGTTGGTTCATGGAACACTGCATAGTTGTCGATATCAATATAAGAATAGGTGTTGCAGGTGGCTGTGCGTCCGTGAACGATGAACGGCATATTGAGGTCTTGCAGTAACTTGATACGCTCTTCGCTCAGATCAACGTTCGAGAGGATGACCAGATCCACTGTGCCTTTTTCTGCAAAGCGACGATAGACATCCACTTCCTCACTTTGTGAGGAGGAGATCATGATATCATAATCCAGCTCTGATGCTTTTTCAGAAAGGCCGGTCAGGAATTCGATGAAATGTGGATCGAGGAACATGTTCATGTCTGTCGGGAATGCAATGCCGATGACGCTTGATCTGCCCGTTGCCAGACGGCGCGCGTTGACATTTGGACGATAGCCATGCGTCCTTGCTGCCTCCGCAACACGATTGCGGGTGGCTAAGGATACGTCTGAGTATCCATTCAATGCCCTGCTTACAGTGGTTTGTGAGAGGGCGAGGTGTTTGGCTAGACTCTTAAGGTTCATGTTTCTAATCTCTGCATAGCGATAAATCGGGCCGAGACTTATTCCTCCCGCATTCTTGGAGTGCAACTTAACTCAAAAGGTATGAGGAAATCCAGTGAGACAACCTTATTATCCAAAGCGCTTTGGTTAAAATGTAGTCATCGGTGGAAAACTGATATTTTTCAGATATGCAGTAAAATACCACAACACTCATACTCCAACTTGCCGGAACTCCGCCGATTTTGTGTATGGTGCAGTGCGAATGTGGCCTGCATCGGGTCTTAGTCTGAAATCGTTCTACGGATTTTTACTATTGACTTAGACCCGTGACTAAACTCTGCTGGTTCAAAGCGCTTTGGGAATCTTTGGAGAGATTGCCGGTGTTTGGGGAGCCCTTCTTTTTGAAGGGGTGAATAATGGCAGTTTGTGATGGCAGGGAGTTCGTTATTTAACTGCTATGGACGAATTAAGGGAGAACGTCCCATTATGGGTATCCGTCGTAATTTATTAGGCTCTGCAGTCGCCGTTGCTGGTGTGGTTGGACTTGCAGGATATGCAATGGCCGCTGAAGTCACTGTGGTTTGTGGTAGCGTTGGCCAGGGCGCAAAGCTTTGCTCGAGTGCAGCAGAAGACTGGGCAAAAGAAACTGGCAATACTGTTAAATTCTTTGCCGCTCCTGCTTCTTCAACCGAGCAGCTGGCGCTCTATCAGCAGATCCTAAGCTCTGGTTCCTCTGATATTGACGTTTTCCAGATTGATGTGATCTGGCCAGGTATTCTTGGTAGTCACCTTGCTGACCTTGGGCCGTACACCAACGGTGCAGAAGCTGAGCATTTCCAACCAATTATTGCCAACAACACCTACAAGGGCAAGCTGGTTGCTATGCCTTGGTACACTGATGCTGGTTTGCTGTTCTACCGTAAAGATCTGCTTGCAAAATATGGCGAGAAAGCACCTGAAACATGGGGTGATTTGACTGCGAGCGCCAAAAAAATTCAGGCAGCTGAACGCGAAGCTGGCAACAAAAAGATGTGGGGCTTTGTTTATCAGGCGAAAGCTTACGAAGGCTTGACCTGTGATGCACTTGAGTGGATCGATAGCTTTGGCGGTGGTGCAGTTGTGAACCCAGAGGGTGACATCACTGTAAATAATGAGAAAGCAGTTCAAGCGCTGTCTCTTGCTGCAAGCTGGACCGGCTCGATTGCGCCTCCAGGCGTTCTTTCCTACACTGAAGAAGATGCACGCGGCGTGTTCCAGTCCGGAAATGCTGTGTTTATGCGCAACTGGCCATATGCATGGTCTCTCGGTCAGGCTGAAGATTCCCCGATCAAAGGCAATATTGGCGTGATGGCGCTGCCTAAAGGCGGAGAAGCTGGAAAGCAGACCGGTACTCTTGGTGGTTGGCAGCTTGCTGTTTCCAAATACTCCAAAAACATTGAGGCTTCTGCAAGCCTTGTAATGGCTTTGACCAGCAAGAAATCACAGAAACGCCGCGCGATCGAGGGTTCTTACAACCCAACAATTGCTGAGCTTTACACCGATGCAGATGTTCTTGCTGCAAGCCCGTTCATGGGCCAGCTGAAAGACACATTTACCAATGCAGTTGCTCGCCCATCCCGCGCAACTGGTGCAAACTACAACAAGGTTTCCAACGCATTTTACAATGCAGTGCATGACGTGATTTCCGGCAAAACCGAAGCGGGTGCATCTCTTGCGAAACTTGAAAAGAACCTGAAGCGCATCAAGCGTAAAGGTTGGTAAGTCGCCTCCCTTGACTTGCGATATGTGTTGCGGCCTCAGGGCCGCAACACTGCACCAGGCTCGGGGATGAATTTCTCGGCTTTCCCAGAAATAAAAAAACCAAGGATCAGCCTATGACCCTTGCTCTGCAGCAGGATGGTTCTGCCCCTCGACAGGCAAAGCGATCTAATCTGAGTGCATCCAGATTACGTGCCGCGTGGCTCTTTCTCGCTCCAATGATGATAGCTTTGGCCGCCGTTGCAGGCTGGCCGCTTATTCGCACCATCTGGTTGGGCTTTACAGACGCAAATCTTGTCGACCTCAGTCAGGCCCAATTTATCGGCTTTGACAACTACCTCTCCTATTATGATGGCGAAGCGTACGGCGTGCTTGCTGATGCGGAGTGGTGGAATGCGGTTTGGAATACGCTTTGGTTCTCTGTCATTTCAGTTGGTCTTGAGACCTGCATCGGCCTGGTCGTTGCTTTGATTTTGAATGCTGAATTCAAAGGCCGTGGTTTTGTCCGTGCAGCTGTTCTTATTCCCTGGGCGATCCCGACCATTGTTTCCGCCAAGATGTGGGGCTGGATGCTTCACGACCAGTTTGGTGTGATCAACGAAATTCTTCTGAACCTTGGGCTTATCTCAGACCCAATCGCCTGGACGGCAGGTCCTGCCACAGCCATGTGGGCTGTGATCATGGTGGACGTCTGGAAGACAACTCCGTTCATGGCTTTGCTTACTCTTGCTGCGCTTCAAATGTTACCCGGTGACATCTATGAGGCTGCCAAGGTTGACGGAATCCATCCGCTTCGTGTGTTCTACAAGGTGACGTTACCGCTGATCCGGCCAGCTATTTTGGTGGCTGTGGTGTTCCGCAGCCTGGATGCACTGCGCGTGTTCGATCTGATTTATGTTTTGACGTCTAATTCAACCAGCACAATCTCCATGTCCGTCTATGCAAGACAACAGTTGGTTGATTTCCAAGAGGTTGGGTATGGCTCTGCCGCTGCGACACTGCTGTTCCTTGTAATTGCGGTGCTGACCACGATCACTGTGATGGCCGGTGGGCTCAAGCGTTCTGAGGGAGACCAGTCATGAACCGACAAGTCAAATCCGTTCTGTTTTACGCACTGGTTGTTGCTGTTGTAATTTTCTCGGTATTTCCGTTTTATTACGCGATCATTACGTCTGTCCGCTCGGGGCAGGAATTGTTCAACCCCTCTGTGTTTCCGACGATGTTTAGCACAAGCAACTACGTCTCTATTTTTGAACAGCAGCCGTTTGGCCTCAACATCCTGAACTCTTTTATTGTCGCGACGTCTGTTGTGGTTTTGTCGTTGGTCATTGCGGTCACAGCCTCTTATGCGCTGGCTCGCATTCACTTCCGTGGCCGTGGCTTGCTGTTGATGACGATTCTGTCTGTCTCAATGTTCCCGCAGGTTGCGATCCTCTCTGGCATGTACGAGTTGATCCGCTCCATGGGTCTTTACAATTCGCTGCCGGGTCTGATTATTCCCAACACTGTACTGACGCTGCCGTTCACGGTCTGGGTGTTGACCACCTTTATGAAAGAGTTGCCGAAAGAACTAGAAGAAGCAGCTGTTGTTGATGGCGCTTCTCCGCTGACCATCGTGCGCCGGATCTTCCTGCCGTTGATGTGGCCAGCGATGGTGACGACGGGTCTGCTCGCCTTCATCGGTGCATGGAACGAGTTCCTGTTCGCTCTTACCTTCACACTTTCTAACGAAGTTCGCACTGTGCCTGTGGCCATCGCATTGATGACCGGTTCAACCGAATTTGAGCTGCCATGGGGCAATATCATGGCTGCTTCCGTGCTTGTGACCTTACCTATCGTGGTCCTTGTGCTTGTATTTCAACGAAAAATCGTCGCGGGTCTGACTGCCGGCGCGGTTAAAGGATAACTGGAATGAACCTCTCAACCCCAATTAATGAAAACACAAGCCATCAGGTTCTGGCAAATGATCCGGATTGGTGGCGGGGCGCTGTCATCTATCAAATCTACCCGCGCTCGTTCGCGGACAGCACTGGCGATGGCGTTGGTGATCTTCCCGGTATTACAAGTAAGCTGGATTACATCTCTGATCTTGGCGCGGATGCGATCTGGATCTCACCTTTCATGAAGTCTCCTATGGATGACTTTGGTTATGACATCTCTGATTATAAAGATGTTGATCCGATGTTCGGCTCGCTGGATGACTTTGGAACGCTGATTGCCAAGTCACATGGTCTTGGTATCCGCGTTCTGATTGATCTCGTGATTTCCCACACCTCTGATCAGCATGAATGGTTTAAGGAAAGCCGTAGTAACAAGACCAACAGCAAGGCTGACTGGTTTGTTTGGGCTGATCCAAAAGCAGACGGCTCTCCGCCAAACAACTGGCTCTCCATCTTTGGTGGGTCAGCCTGGCAGTGGGATAGCCGTCGTTGCCAATACTACTTGCATAACTTCCTGCGGTCGCAGCCGGATTTGAACTTCCATAATGAAGACGTGCAACTGGCCGTGCTGGATGCAGCTCGCTTCTGGTTGGAGCTGGGCGTTGATGGGTTCCGTCTTGATACAGCGAACTTCTACTTCCATGATCAGAAGCTGCGCGATAACCCACCTTATCCTGATCCTGATAGTCTTGCCGATGTTGTTGGTGTGAACCCATACGCATTTCAGGATCATAAATTCGATAAGACACAGCCTGAGAACCTTCAGTTCCTTGAGCGTTTGCGCGCGGTGATGAATGAATTCCCGAACACCACAACTGTTGGTGAAATCGGGGCAGGGCATGAAGCCAGCGAGATCATCGCACAGTACACTTGCGGCGATAACCGTTTGCATATGGCCTACAGCTTTGATCTGCTTTCCAACACACCAACGGCCTCTTATGTGCGCGAGCGTGTGACTGCCTTACAAGATACGGTGAAGGATGGCTGGCCAAGCTGGGCGATGTCTAACCACGACGTCAAACGCATGGGCTCTCGTCTTCCTGATGATGTTGATCCACAGGTTGCGACCCCGGCTCTGCTGGCTTTGAGTGCATCTTTGCGCGGCAGCCCTTGCATCTATCAGGGTGAAGAGCTGGGCTTCAAAGAAGCTGACGTTGCTTTGGAAGACCTGCAAGATCCGTATGGCATTGAATTCTGGCCAGAATTTAAAGGTCGGGATGGTTGTCGTACGCCAATCGCGTGGACTAAGGACGGTGGGTTCTCCTCCGGCAAACCTTGGTTGCCAATGGCTGAAGATCATCTGGAACACAGCGTTGATCAACAGATAGACGACCCTAAGTCTCCACTGCGCCGGACTGCACAGTTCCTGAAGTGGCGTAAAGGACAGCGGGTTCTGCAAAAAGGTTCTTTGGTTTTTGTCGATCTGGGCCAAGAGGTTCTGGCATTTGAACGCGAGCTGGACGGCGAGATTGTTCTGTGTGTGCTGAACCTGACCAATGACGATATGAAGGTTGCTTTAGGCAAGTATGGCTCAGCCACACTGCTTGAAGGGCACGGATTTAATGCAGAACTGGACGGCGAGACACTCAACCTGCCTACTTGGCAAGCTGCGTTCTTGAAATTTTCCAAGACCTAAACTGAGGGCAATACCATGGCAGAAGTTACGTTAAAGGGTGTCCTTAAGGACTTTGGATCTACTCGCGTGATCCACGGCGTTGACCTTCAGATCAAAGACCGTGAGCTGATCGTTTTCGTTGGGCCGTCAGGCTGTGGCAAATCTACGTTGCTGCGTTTGATTGCTGGGCTGGAGGATATCTCTGGTGGCGATATGTTCATTGACGGGGAGTGCGTAAACCAACGCTCTCCGAAGGAACGTAAGATCGCCATGGTATTCCAGAGCTATGCGCTTTATCCGCATATGAGTGTTTATGAGAACATGGCTTTCGGGCTGGAGCTTTCCAAGCACTCAAAAGAGAGCATCAAAGAGAAGGTCATGGAGGCGGCTCGTATTTTAGAGCTCACTCCATTGCTGGAGCGTAAGCCAAAGCAGCTTTCTGGTGGCCAGCGGCAGCGGGTTGCTATTGGCCGGGCTATTGTTCGTAATCCGCAGGTGTTCCTGTTTGACGAGCCGTTGTCTAACCTTGATGCATCGCTACGTGTGCAGATGCGTATCGAGATTGCCAAGCTGCATCAGGACATGGACGTGACCATGGTTTACGTGACCCATGATCAGGTGGAAGCGATGACGCTTGCAGACCGGATTGTGGTGCTCAATGCAGGGCGTATCGAGCAAGTTGGCTCTCCGTTGGAGTTGTACCATCGTCCGCGTAATAAATTCGTGGCGGGCTTTATCGGCTCGCCAAAGATGAATTTTATTGAGGCAAAGGTGGTTGGCGTTGCCGAGGATGGCATCGAGGTTTCAGTCGTTGGATCGGTTGCAGTTAAGGTGCCAGTAGACCCTGCCGGCCTCTCAGTTGGTGACAGTGTTGAGTACGGTATTCGTCCTGAACATATGACCGCAGGGCCTGAGGGAGAACTTGCTGGGAAAGTTGAAGTTATCGAGGAGCTGGGTGAAAGCCATTTCCTGCATGTGCGCCTTGTTAACGGGCCTTTGGTCACTGTTCAGGGGCGAGGCGATGCTAAGGCAAAGTGCGGAGAAAGCTGCATGGTGAGGTTGGATCGTAGTCATTCTCACGTATTTGGCGGTGACGGATTCGCAGTTTCGAAAATAGGGACGCTAGGGCAGGTCGAAATGACCACAGTTCTTGAGGGTGCGTAAGAAATATATTTTTTCACAAACTCAGTAGATATCGGACTTTCATTCCAGCGGCGTACTTTGTGTGCGGCGCTGGTTTTTTTTGTGCCTTAGGGTGAGGACTTAAAACGATTAAATAATTGATATATTACGTAATATTACACCTGTATCATACCAATTGCTTACTCCGTAAGGGCATCCATTCTTAGTGGCGGAAACCGCAAGGTTAACCTGCAAAGAACAGGCAAAGATTGGGGCGGGGAGCGTCATTCTTAGAATTTGCTCAAGCAATGGCCCTTGTTCGATTATTTAAAAAGTGAAACAATTTAATCAGTGCTTGCACTTAGGTGCGATCACAACGATTTCGCCTTCGCCGATTTAATGATGTGAAGGTCTTTTATAAATAGGGGAGCATTTTAAATGCAATTTAAGCGTAGCCTTCTTTCGCTTGCACTTGCAGCAAGCGTTGCAATGCCAATTTCAGGCGCTATCACTGAAGCAGGTGCTGCTACACCTCCTGGTATGCTCATCATTGCTGGCCGTATTGATGACCTCATTTCCCTCGATCCGCAGGAAATGTTCGAGTTCTCCGGCTCCGATATGGCGAACAACATGTATGATCGCCTGGTTCAGTTGAACCCGGCTGATCTGTCCAAAGGATACGAGCCGGGTCTTGCGACCAGCTGGGAAATTTCCGAGGACGGCAAAACCTTCACCTTTAAAATGCGTGATGGCATCAAGTTCCATTCCGGCAACGCTGTCACCGCAAAAGATGCTGAATACAGCCTGCGTCGTGCTGTTGGTATGAAGAAGACACCTTCTTTCATCCTGACTCAGTTTGGCTTTACTCCTGAGAACATGAGTGAAACCATCAAAGCGGTTGATGCCACCACTTTCCAGATCACCACAGACAAGAAGTACGCTCCTTCTTTCGTGTTGAACTGTTTTACAGCAGCTATCGCGTCTATTGTTGACAGCGAGTTGGTTAAGTCCAACGAAGTTGACGGTGACTGGGGTAATGGGTGGTTGAAGACCAACTCTGCTGGTTCAGGCGCATTCAAGTTGCAGAACTGGAAGCCAAATGAGTCTTACTCTCTGACAGCTGTCCCAGGGTACTGGCGTGGTGACGTTGCGATTCAGCGCGTTATTGTGCGTCACGTTCAGGAATCTTCTTCCCAGCGTCTGTTGCTGGAAAAAGGCGACGTTGATATTGCGCGTCACCTGTCACCAGAAGATGTTGCAGCGGCTTCCACCAATGAAGACCTCAAGGTTGAAGACACCCTGCGTGGCCGTTTGATGTACATCTCCTTCAATCAGAAGGATAAGGCGCTGTCCCATCCAAAGGTTGCGGAAGCTCTGAAGTACCTTGTTGATTACAAAGGTATGACCGGTTCCTTCTTGAAGGGCCAGTACGCCATTCAGCAGGCGTTCTTGCCGCAGACCTATATGGGTGAACTGAAGGACACGCCTTTCTCCCTGAATATTGCCAAGGCGAAAGAACTTCTCGACGAAGCTGGTTATGCTGATGGCTTTGATGTTGAGTTCATCGTTCGTAATGCAACTGAGCGTGTAGAAATTGCTCAGAGCTTGCAGAACACCTTTGGCCAGGCTGGTATTCGCGCAACCATTTCTCAGGGCACTGGTAAACAGGTTCTTGGTCGTTACCGCGCCCGTGATTTCCAGATCTACCTTGGTGCATGGGGCCCGGATTACCCGGATCCACACACAAATGCTGATACCTTCGCAAACAACCCGGATAACTCCGATGAAGGTAAGCATGTTGGTAAACTGGCATGGCGTAACGCTTACCCAGCTACAGAACTGACCAAGCTGACTGATATGGCTGTACAGGAAAGCGACCGTGACAAGCGTGCTGCCATGTACGTTGAAGCACAGAAGACCTTCCAGAAAGAAGCTCCATTCTCAGTGATGTTCCAGCAAATTGAACAAAACTCCATGCGTGCAAATGTGACTGGGTTCAACCCCGGTGGCGCTGTTACCGCTGCATTCTACTGGCCTGTAAAAAAATAAGATTGGCTAAATAAAAATGAGCATCGCTGACTCTACAGCGACTGTAGCGCGGCGAGGATTTTCCTTGCCGCTCTACAAGATTTTCAAAGGTTTAATCGCTGGCCTTTTCTCCATCCTCATCACTATGGTGGGTCTTCTCTTCGTTACCTTCATCATTGCCCGCGTC
The DNA here is from genome assembly GCF_900104145.1 of Pseudovibrio sp. Tun.PSC04-5.I4. NCBI lineage: Bacteria > Pseudomonadati > Pseudomonadota > Alphaproteobacteria > Hyphomicrobiales > Stappiaceae > Pseudovibrio > Pseudovibrio sp. Tun.PSC04-5.I4. The sequence continues at coordinate 3,775,215 of NZ_FNLB01000006.1, forward strand.
ATGCCCGTCGACCCCGTTTTAGCGGTTGTCGGAGAACGTGCGTCCCAGGAAATTTACGAGGCGGCTTACAAAGCCATGGGCCTCGATCGACCGCTTTATATGCAGTTCTGGTTTTTCCTGAAGCAAGTTGCTATGGGCGATTTCGGGATGTCGACGCTGACAGCGCGGCCCGTTGTTGATGATATTATCCGCGTGTTCCCGGCTACATTGGAACTTGCGACACTGGCGACGATTGCAGGCGTTGGTATCGGCGTGCCGATGGGTGTTTTGGCTGCCGTAAACGAAGGCCGCTGGCCTGACCAACTGATCCGCCTTGTTGGTCTGTTTGGTTACTCCATGCCGATCTTCTGGTTTGGTCTGATGGGCCTGCTGATTTTTTACGGAATTCTTGGATGGGTTGGCGGTCCGGGCCGTATGGAGATCTATTATGAGGACATCATTCCCGTTGTTACTGGAATGGTCTTGATTGATAGCCTGCTTGCAGGTGATATGACGATCTTTTGGAATGCGGTGAACCACATCATCCTGCCAGCAAGTATCCTCGGGTATTACTCAATCGCCTATATTTCCCGTATGACCCGCTCCTTTATGCTGGAGCAATTCTCTCAGGAATACATCACCACAGCGCGCGTTAAGGGGGCTTCCGAGGCTTCTGTTATCTGGCGTCATGCACTGCCAAATGTGATGATTCCGTTGATTACGGTTATTGCTCTTTCCTATGCAAACTTGCTGGAAGGGTCTGTGCTGACTGAGATTATCTTCTCATGGCCGGGTCTGGGCAACTACATCACTAATGCTCTGCTTTCAGCTGATATGAATGCGGTTATGGGTGGTACAGTTGTGGTTGGTGCTATCTTTGTTGGCCTCAATCTCTTCTCTGACTTTATGTACAAAGTGGTGGATCCGAGGGCACGATGACAACAGCACCTGTAAAATCTGACGTGCCTGACAAGGTTGGCCTGAAGGCATGGCTTTCATCTGACGCACCTACATCTCGCGGGCATGCACGCGCTGTGCAATTGTACATGGGGTGGATGAAACTCTATGACAATAAACTGGCGTTTCTCGGCTTCCTGATCATTCTTGGTTTGGTGTTGACGGCGATATTTGCACCCTTGTTGGCAACCACGGAGCCAAATGCGCAGGATCTTGCCAAGCGCTTGATGGCGCCGGGGTTTTCTGGCCACCTGCTTGGAACGGATGAGCTTGGCCGCGATATCTGGAGCCGTCTCGTCTATGGGTCCCGCATCACCTTGTTGATCGTTGGCATTGTGGCGTTTACCGCGCCTGTGTTCGGTCTGCTGATTGGGACTGTTGCCGGGTATCTTGGTGGATGGGTTGATCAAGTGCTGATGCGTGTGGTTGATATCTTCCTCGCGTTTCCTCGTCTTGTTCTGGCGCTGGCATTCGTTGCTGCGATTGGGGCTGGTATCGAGAGCGCGATTATCGCGATTAGCCTGACTGCCTGGCCTCCTTATGCACGTATTGCACGTGCGGAAACTCTGACCATTCGGAATGCGGATTACATCAGTGCTGTGCGTTTGCAGGGTGCCGGTGTCATGCACATCATCATTGGACATGTGTGGCCGTTGTGTCTGTCCTCCATCATCGTGCGTGTTACGCTTGATATGGCCGGGATCATTCTGACAGCTGCTGGTCTTGGTTTCCTCGGTCTTGGTGCTCAACCACCTGAGCCGGAGTGGGGCGCAATGATCTCTGCTGGTCGTAAGTTCATTCTGGATCATTGGTGGGTTGCTGCCATGCCGGGTATGGCGATCTTTATCGTGTCTTTGGGCTTCAACCTGTTGGGTGATGGCTTGCGCGATATTCTTGATCCTAAAAAGAGCCAGAGCTGAGGAGGCAACCATGAGTGATACGCTGTTAAGCGTTGAGGACCTTTGGGTTCGCTTTCCCACACGCAGTGGTACTGTTGAGGCGGTTCGTGGCATCTCGTTTTCTGTTGGTCGGGAACGCGTTGGTATCGTGGGCGAGAGTGGCTCCGGTAAGTCTATGACTGGCCGCGCCATTTTACGCCTGATCCGCGCGCCGGGACAGATGGAAGCGAAGTCCATCACCTTCAACGGTGACAATCTGCTTGATTACTCCGAGCGGCAAATGCGCAAGATCCGGGGTCACCAAATTTCCATGGTGATGCAGGATCCTAAATTCTCGCTGAACCCGGTTCATACGGTTGGTAAGCAGATTTGTGAAGCGTTACGCCTGCACACCAAAGCTTCTCGCCGCGAGGCCCGTCTGGGTGCTTTGGAAATGCTGGAAGCGGTGCAGATCCGTAACCCTGAGCGCGTGTTTGCCTCGTATCCGCATGAGCTTTCAGGTGGGATGGGACAGCGCGTGATGATCGCGATGATGCTCATTACCGATCCGAAGCTGTTGATTGCTGATGAGCCGACATCTGCTTTGGATGTGACTGTTCAGATGCGTGTGCTTGCCATCATGGATAAGCTGGTTCAGGAACGTGGGATGGGGCTGATCTTTATCAGTCACGATCTCAATCTTGTGTCGTCTTTCTGTGACCGCATCATCATTATGTATGCGGGCCGTATTGTTGAGACCTGTAAGGCGAGTGAACTGCACAATGCTACTCACCCTTATACGCGTGGTTTGCTGAATGCATTGCCGCGTATTGAGGAGCCGAAGGAACGTCTTGAAGCGTTGCAGCGTCAGGACAGTTGGAAGCAGGAGGCAAGTGTCGATGCCCGCGTCTGATAGTGCTGTTATGGAACAAAAGCCATGGGTTGCTGATGCAACCGCTGATGCTCGTCTGGAAATCAAAGATCTCAACGTTTACTTCGGTGAGGGACCTGATCGCTTTCAGGCCGTGAAGAACGTGAGCCTGAAGGTTCTGCAAGGCGGAAGCTTCGGGATCGTTGGTGAATCCGGCTCTGGTAAGTCTACCGTTCTGCGCGCTGTGTGTGGTTTGGTTGAAAGCTGGGATGGTGAGATCGACATTGATGGAGCGCCTGTTTCGCATAAGCGTGACAAGGTCTTCGCCCGTAAGATCCAGATGGTGTTTCAGGATCCCTATGCGTCCTTGCATCCCCGCCATACGGTTGACCGTGTACTCTCCGAGCCGTTGAAGTTGCATGGGTTTGATGACGTCGATGGACGTGTGCTGCGGGTTCTGGATGATGTTGGGCTTGGGGCAGATTTCCGTTTCCGGTATCCGCACCAGCTTTCCGGTGGTCAGCGCCAGCGTGTGGCGGTTGCCCGTGCATTGATGTTGGAGCCTGAAATTCTGCTGCTGGACGAGCCAACATCTGCTTTGGATGTGTCCGTTCAAGCCGAGATCCTCAACCTGTTCGCAGATCTGCGTAAAGAGCATAACCTCACTTATGTGATGGTGACGCATGATCTGGCTGTGGTTGCGCATATGTGTGATGAAATCGCGGTGATGAGCCACGGTGAAGTTGTTGAGGTGATGGATGTTGAGACAATGCGCCAAGCCAAACCAAAAACAGCCTACACACAGGAACTGCTGAAAGCCTCTATGGGGTATGACGCAGAGTTCTTTGGCGATACCTAGTCTGTAGAAGACTGATCCAATTAAAAAAGCCCCGCCTGACTGGTGGGGCTTTTTGTTTGTGGGGGTGGCAGTTTGGTTTAGTGCGATATAATCGCGTACCGCTTCTCGACCTTTTTCATGGAAAAGCTGATTGCGACGACAACGACGAAGTAGATGAGGCCCGTGAGCAGCAGTGGTTCATAGATGGAGAAAGTTTTCCGTTGGATGATGCGCGCGGTGCCCATCAGCTCCATAACAGTGATGGTGGATGCCAGACTGGTGGTTTTCAGCAGGATGATGGTGTCTGAGGCGACGATAGGCAAACTGCGGCGGAATGCGATGGGCAGCGTGACCAGACGCAGAACCTGCCACTTGCTGAGGCCTGCCGCTGCTGCTGCTTCTGTGAGGCCTCTTGGGACGTCTTTGATCGCGCCTTTGAACACTTCTGACAGATAAGCACCTTGATTGAGGCTAAGCGCGAAAATGGCATACCACAGGCCATCCCGCAGATACGTCCAGAGGAAACTGTGGCGGACCCATGTATCTGGCAGGAACTCACCCAGCCCATAGTAGATCAGATAGATCTGAACCAGTGCAGGGGTGCCGCGGAACATGAAGGAATAGGATTCAGCCGGAGCTGAGATCCATTTGCGTGGAGACAGCCGTGCCACCGCTGTTGCGCCGCCAATGATGAGGCCAATGATACCTGCAACAGTGGTGAGGAAGATGGTGAGCGGGGCAGCTGCCAGCAGCTTTAAAAACATAGGCCAGTAAACGTCGAAAAACACACTCATTTACCGTAGCCCTTTGAGAGATCGCTTTCCACTCTGCGAATAATCAGCACTGAAACCAATGTGATAAGCAGGAAGAGCGCAGCCGTGAAGCCGTAGAAGAAACTGTATTGCTTGGTGTTAGCGGCAGCGCGGTAGCCAACGTAGAGCAGCTCGTGAAAGCTTCCTAAAACGCTGATGAGTGCGGTTTCTTTGGTGATTGAGAGCCAAAGGTTTGCCATGCCGGGAATGGCGCGTTTCACCATTTGCGGAAATATTACGAGCCGCAGAGTTTGCAGTGAGCCAAGGCCCAGTGCATTTGCTGCTTCTGTTTGCCCTTTGGGGATGCCATTGAAGGCAGCCCGAAAGACCTCCGTCATGAATGCGCCAGAGACGAAGCCAAGGGCTGCGACGGCTGCAATGAACGGGCTGATCTGGAAGCCTTTGGAAGCAATTCCAGCTGAAATCAAGAGGTTGGACACAGAGGTTGCAACTGCGTAGTAGAGCAGCAAGATTAATAGCAACTCAGGTATAGCGCGGACTATTGTTGTGTAAATTTCAGCGATTGCGCGGGCGGTACTGGACTTTGAAAGCTTTGCAACAGCAGCCACAAGCCCGATTGCCACGGAGACGCAATAGGACGCCAAGGATACTTTGATGGTGAGCAAGAAACCGGATGCGAATTCATCGCCCCACCCTGCGTCACCAAACGACAGTAATGTCCAGATTGATTGATCCATGAGACCCTTAGTGGTGCTGAAATGTGTTGGGGAAGAGCAAATGAGGCTCACGCTGGGCGAGCCTCATCATTTTGGTATTTCAATAGGTTACTTGCGAACTGGGAACCACTTAACAGTGATTGCTTCCAGCTTGCCGGATGCTTGGAGAGCAGCAAGACCTGCGTTGAGTTTGCCCATCAGCTCAGCGTTGCCTTTGTTGACTGCCATGCCGATGCCATTCCCCAAAACCGAGTTGGAAGGTACAACAGCTTTAACAGCGTAATCTGCGCCATTTGCTGTCTCAAGGAACGGACCAACGTAGGCTTCTGGCAGCAGAGCATAGTCTAGGCGGCCGGAGGTTAGGTCCGCGACAACGTTGTCTGCTGTGTCGTAGTATTTTGTGGTCATCTCGGTCAGGTATGTGTCCGCATATACGGACTGCACACTTGCCGCCTGCGTGCCAAGCAACATGCCAGACAGGTTTGCATCGTCGATGACTTTACCTGCTGCGTTGTTTGGATCAGCTTTGACTGCAACGTCTGTGCTGTCGGATTTCATGCCGACGACAACGGAGGCTTCAAAGACGTAAGGCGTTGAGAAGTCGACGACCTTCTGACGCTCTTCATTGATGGAGAATGCACCAACGATGAGGTCGAGCTTATCTTCTTTCAGGGATGGGATCAGGCCGTCCCATGCAACTGCATTGAAGCTGCATTCGATCTTTGCTTCATCGCAGAGTGCGCGAAGAAGGTCTGGCTCAAACCCCTGCCATTCGCCTGCTGAAGTCAGCGTGCTGAATGGAAGGTATGGTTCTGGTGCAATACCAACACGCACTGCATCAGCAGCGTTTGCAACGGATAATGTGGTGAGTGCGGCGACGCCAAGCGTGCCCAAAAGAGCTTTAAGTTTCATAGTTTCCCCTCTCTATGATCTATTTTTTAAAATAACGAAGCGACATGCAGGACAGGCCCGCATCAATTTTTGCAATCTGTGAGGTTGCCAGTGGCACAACGGAATAACCAGCCTCCTGCAGCATCTTGATAGTCTGTGGGAAATCTGAGCCGACAAACACCACATCATTCACGCGCAGAGCGTTTGCAGCGCCTTCTTCTCCATCAGGCGTATGCAGCACGTTCAGGCCTTCAAACACGCCGGAAACGGACAGGCGCTTGGTGGAGAGCATGGTGTTGTCATCCAGCAACGAACAGTCAGACTTGAAGTGCAGGACGTTTGCAGGTGTTTCAACAATCACGCCTTTGCGACCGATCTGGGCAAGGCATTTGATCAGTGCTTCTGCACCTTCACGCGTGGTACGAGCGGAAAGGCCGATCATGACAGCTTCTGGCGTGTTGAGGATATCGCCGCCATCTACGTAACCAGCGTCGATTTCCAGAACCGTATCGAACAGCTTGCGAATGTCTTTCGCAATGGCAACGGTCTCACCTTCACGCGTTGCAGTGCCCGGACGCAGCAAGATAGCGCCTTCTGTGAAAACGAGTGCGGGATCTTCAACAAAAATGGAGTCTGGGAACTCTTCCATAGCAGGAAGGACGTGCAGATTTACGCCTGCTGCTTCCATTGCAGTGATGTAAGCGTCATGCTCGGCCAGCACACCCTCGTAAGTTGGATTTCCGCGGTCGTCATCGCGCAAGCCATTTACAACAGATTTGGATGGGCGACGCAGGATCGCATTATTGAAATTATATACCTTAACGTCAGTATTCATTAGCTGCATGATCCTAGATATGCGTAAAACTCCGCAATAGAATTCCATAATTATTTCAAACAAGTCAATTGTAATGTTGCAGAGTTTTTACTGCTTCAATGTTGAGCTGGTTACATGAATTAAAATAAGTGACTTTGGGGCCAAATGGGGAGGTGTTCCTTCGTCTATAGACCTGTCCTACCGTTATGTTGGCTGCTGATTGTGTGAACAGAGATGAAATCGTCTGGAGGCTGGTTCTCGAGTAATCGCGGGCAAGCGAAGCGAATGAGGACATGCAAAGTGCAGTGCAGATTCACAACGGAAATAAATTCAACTGCACCAATGAGTTCACTGTGAAATTTTTAAAGTTTTCTGCTATAACCAACCGATTGTTTCCCGGTAAACAAATCAGTGTTTATCGGGAGCGCTGACCATTGTGTTTTACTTCTGATTTACGGTGCTTTCTTTGAGAAGTCTTGACGAAAATCTTATTTCGCATATTCCTCCGTTCCGAAAACTGGAACGTGTTGAAATTAGAGAGATTTTAGATGCTGCGACGCCTAAGCGTTTTAGCGCTGGACAGGCTATTTTTGAAGAGCATGAACCGGCGGAACTTTTCTTTCTCTTGCTAGACGGGCATGTGCGGGTCATTCGAACAACCGCTTCGGGAGATCAGGTGATTGCACGTCATATCGTCAGCGGTGAGCTGATGGGTATCGCGACTGCGATTGGGCGAACGCATTATCCGGCGACTGCAGTGGCAATTGACGACTGTCTTGTGCTGTATTGGCCACGGAATCTGTGGCAAACTTTTGTTGAAAAATACGACGGTTTCGCGACCGAGACCTACAAAACAGTTGGGCAGCGGATTTCTGAAGCTAACAACCGCATTCTTGAGCTTGCGACACAACAGGTGGAGCAGCGCGTTGCGCGTGCATTGCTGAGATTAGCGCATCAAAGCGGACGTCAAACGGGTGAGGGGATCGAGATCGATTTTCCCCTGACACGCCAGAATATCTCCGAGATGACTGGAACCACGCTTTACACGGTGAGCCGCTTGCTCAGTGCCTGGGAAAAGCAGGGTATTGTAACCAGTGGGCGCAAAAAAGTTAGCGTGATTGAAATGGGTAAGTTGAAAGCACTTGCCGAATTTGATCCTGAAACTGAATAGTTTCAGGATATTGTGATAAATGTCACTCAGCGCACAATTGTAACTATTTGAAATTAAACAATATTATTTTTTCAATGCGTGTATTACCGAATAAGTTGTTCTACCGCAAACTTTGCTGGTGGCCATAAAATTATTATTGACGGGACCGTAACCTCGATAGGATTCCGTAGATGTCAGAATTCCTTACAAAATCGCGGGCACGAAATATCTTTTATGGGGGATCGTTGTTCTTCATAGGCATATTTGTGGTGCTCACAATAGATAGCCACCTTTACATCGTGAATGAATCGACGGCAAAGGCTCCGCTTACTGACGAAGTAATACTTGGGAAGCACGTTTGGGAAAAGAACGCTTGCATTAACTGTCATACCTTGCACGGGGAAGGCGCTTACTTTGCTCCTGAACTTGGTAACGTGATGACACGTTGGGGCGTTCTGGATGACCCAATTGATGCAACTGAGACCCTTGGTTCCTGGATGGAATCACAACCAAGCCGCATCCAAGGTCGCCGCCAGATGCCTTACTTCAAACTAACTGAAGAAGAGACACGCGGCCTGGCTGAGTTCTTGCGTTGGGCTGACAAGACCAATACGCAAGACTGGCCGCCGAACGACGCTGGTTAAGGGGTGGTACTATGAAATACAGTTCTCAAAAAGTCGCGTATGCCTATTTCATCGCTGCGCTAGGCTTATTCGCAATTCAGGTGCTGGGCGGCTTGCTCGCAGGCTGGATTTACGTTGCGCCTAATTTCCTTTCGGAAATTTTGCCGTTCAACATTATCCGTATGATTCATACAAACGCATTGATCGTCTGGCTTCTGCTCGGCTTCTTTGGTGCTGCTTACTTCCTCATTCCTGAGGAAAGTGAACGTGAGATTCATTCTGTCAAACTGGCTTATCTTCAGCTGATCATTCTGGTTGTCGGAACGCTAGGTGCTGTTGGCAGTTACTTGATGGGCATCCACGAAGGCCGCGAATTCCTTGAGCAGCCGCTCTGGGTTAAAGTTGGCATTCTCGTTGCTGCGCTGATCTTCCTGTACAACATTTCAATGACTGTGTTGAAAGGTCGTAAGACTGCAATCACCAACATCTTGTTGATCGGCCTGTGGGCACTTTCCCTGCTGTGGCTGTTTGCATTCTACAACCCAGACAACCTGAGCCTTGATAAGATGTACTGGTGGTACGTTATTCACCTTTGGGTGGAAGGTACTTGGGAATTGGTGATGGCAGCTATCCTTGGCTTCCTGATGCTGAAACTCACCGGTGTTGACCGTGAGGTCATCGAGAAGTGGCTTTACATCATCGTTGCAACAGCATTGTTCTCCGGTATTTTGGGTACAGGCCACCATTATTATTGGATAGGCACGCCGGGCTACTGGCAGTGGATTGGATCAGTCTTCTCCGCTCTGGAAGTTATTCCATTCTTCCTGATGATGACATTCTCCTTCGTCATGGTCTGGAAAGGGCGTAAAAACCATCCAAACAAAGCAGCGTTGCTGTGGTCTCTCGGTTCTGCGACTGTTGCCTTCTTCGGCGCTGGCGTATGGGGCTTCCTGCATACTTTGCACGGTGTGAACTTCTACTCACACGGTACACAGATCACTGCTGCGCATGGACACCTTGCCTTCTTCGGTGCTTATGTGGCTCTGAACCTTGCGATGTTCACTTACGCGATGCCAATGCTTAAGGCTCGTAGCCCTTACAACCAGGTTCTCAACATGGCCAGCTTCTGGCTGATGACCGGTGGTATGGCGTTCATGACCGTCGTGCTGACATTTGCTGGAACGATCCAAACACATTTGCAGCGTGTTCTTGGTGAAAACTTCATGGACGTTCAGGATCAGCTGACTATCTTCTACATCATGCGGTTTGCTGCTGGCGCCGCTGTTGTCATCGGAGCTCTGCTGTTCATCTACTCCTTGCTTGTTCCACGTAAGGAACTGTTCACAGCAACATCAGAAACCACCACTAAGCCAGTATCTGGCAGTACACCTGAAGCTCAAGCAGTTCTGGAAGGTGGTCGTTAATGACTGTACAGAACCACGTTTTTGACGTGCCCTATTATCAGCCTATCGCCGATGAATGTGCATTGTTTGAAACGGCTTTTAACAAAGGTCTGCCCCTTCTTTTGAAGGGGCCGACGGGCTGTGGCAAAACCCGCTTTGTGGAACACATGGCCGCAAAGTTGGGACGCCCCCTTTACACAGTGGCGTGCCATGATGATCTTTCTGCAGCTGACCTGATTGGTCGTTACCTGCTTAAGGGCGGTGTGACTGAATGGGTTGATGGCCCGCTTACTCGCGCTGTTCGTGAGGGTGCGATTTGTTATCTTGATGAAGTGATTGAAGCACGGAAAGATGTTGCGGTTGTTTTGCACCCGCTGACTGATAACCGTCGCCGTCTCATCATTGAGCGTACTGGTGAAGAGCTGAAGGCTCCTCCAAACTTCATGCTCGTGGCCAGTTACAACCCCGGCTATCAGAATGTTCTGAAGCAGATGAAGCCGTCTACACGTCAGCGTTTCCTTTCAACCACCTTTGATTTCCCTGATGCGGAAACTGAAGTGAAGGTGATTGTCACTGAGAGTGGGTTGGACGTTGATCGTTCAAAGTCTCTGGTGCGTCTTGCTGGACATATCCGCGGACTTTCCGGTCTTGATCTGGAAGAGGGTGTTTCCACTCGCTTGCTGATCTACGCAGCCTCCTTGATTGCTGGTGGAATGCCAGTTGAAAAAGCACTGCAATATTCTGTTGTTGAGCCGTTGAGTGATGAGCCCGACGTTCAGATTGCTCTGCGTGATCTGATTGCTGTTGTTTACGGGTGAGTCTGATGAAAGAGCATTTGCTGGAGCTTTTGGAGCCTGAAGAAGCCGTCGGGAAACTGTGGCATGATTATGCTTCAAGTCTGGGTGCTCCAGTGCCCCATGGTGATATGGAGGTCGAGCTGGCGAAGCTTAGAACCTCCGTGCAAATGGTGTTTCGCGGATTAGGCGGAGATGCGAAAGTGGAGGTCACTGCGGCTCCTGCTACGGCTTCCTCCTACCGCATGCCTGTGAAACGTAAACTTGGGAACTTTGCAGAAACGGTCTTTCTGACAGAGTTCGATGGTGAGCGCTTAAGATTACCCCCGGTTCTTGGTGTGTTCCCAAGCGCGCAAATGAACCGGGTACATTATATTTGGCTCGCAGCTTTTGCTGCCAGTTGTGAGATTGATCACCTACCTGTTGATCCATTGCAGGCTGATGTGCTTGCGCTGGCAATGGCGAAACAAGCTATTGAGCGCGTTTGGAAAAACTGCAGTGGTTTGCATGAGTTCTTTCGGCAAGCCTGTGATTTCATTTTGCAAACCAGAAAACGCCCGAGCTTGCCTGAATGGGAAGCGGCGATTGAAGCCATCATACTGGAGTTGCTTGGTGGTCCTAAAGCGTCAACCAGCTCCAGCGCAGCAATTCGTGAGGCGATGGACAGCGTTGAGGGGCGTGAAAAACTCCTTGCTCCGCGTGGATATTGTACCTTTGCGCCAGTTCCGATTTGGATAGCCTGCGAGCAAGTGTCTGGAGAACGTGGTGAAGAGCGCTCTGACGAGCAAGCTCCGCCAACTCCACAAGGGGCGAACGTCAACTCCAAGCGTAAAGGCAAGCGCGAAAAGCGTGAGCAAGCTGATCGGACCGACAGTTTCATCGTACACCGGTTTGAGGCAATCCTTTCCTGGGTGGAAAGCATGAACCTCAATCGTGATGTTGATGATGATGATGAGAAAAATGCACAAAAAGCTGCTGATGATCAAGATTACATCAGCCTTTCCAAGAATAAGAAGAAAGCCGCGACGCGATTGCGTCTGCATTTGGATTTGTCTCCAGAAGATGCAGACCACGAACGGCTTTCTGACAAATACACGTATCCTGAATGGGACCACCGCAAACGCACGTACCTGGAAGACCATTGCCGTGTTCTGGAAAAGGATGCTGTGCCTGACTTTGATAGCGTGCTGTTGACCGATCCCTATCATAAGCGCCGCATCCGGCAGGTGAAACGCCAGTTTGAAGCCCTGCGTCCCAAGCGGATTATGCAATTGCGCCAGGCAGAAGGCGCAGAGCTGGATCTGGATGCTCTTGTTACGGCTCAGGTTGATTTGAAAGCGTCCGGCTATGCATCAGATCGGATTTTTCAGGATGCCCGTGCTGTTGAGCGTGATCTTTCCGTTGCCATGCTTTTGGACACATCCCGCTCTACGGAGAGTTCCGTTGGGAATTCCAGTGTGATTGAAATCGCCGGGGCAGCTCTTGCAGCCCTTGCGGGCGGTGTTGATGCCAGCGGCGATCATCTTGGAATCTGGGGGTTCTCGTCTTTGAAGAGGGACCGGGTCTTTGTGAATAAGGCCAAAGGCTTTCAGGACCCGATGAACAATGAAGTTATTGCGAAAATTGGGTCCCTGAAACCTTGTTATTACACCCGTTTGGGCGCTGCGATCCGACATACCACCGCTCAGCTTGCCTTGCAGCAAACACAACGCAAGCTGCTGATTGTATTAACGGACGGAAAGCCCAACGATCTTGATCATTACGAGGGCATTCACGGGATTGAAGACAGTCATATGGCTGTTCGTGAAGCGCGTAAATTGGGCATGAGCGTTCATGGTGTGATTGTTGATGAGGACGGGCAGGATTGGTTTGCTCGTATCTTCGGCAAAGGCGGTTTTACTTTGTTCCCGAATCCGGAGCGACTTACACGTGCGCTCCCAGATATCTATAGAAACCTGACAAAGGAGTATTAAATTATGAAGTTCCTCCATATTTTACTGGGCTTTATGGCAGGTTTGCTGCCTTTGTCCGCAATGGCTGCGCTTTCTGAATATCAACGTCCAGTGCCACAGCCGCAAAGTGCGACTGCTGAATTCTGGTTTCTTTTTGCAAGTATCACGCTGTTTGCTTCTCTTTATGCGGTGCATTGGATGGTTAATCGCAAATGAGCGAGGAAGATCACAGCAATCGCATCAGTGTGGTGAGGTTGGCGCTGTATCTCTACCCACTTGGTATCGGAGCAGTTGGCATTAACTTATTCTTCTTGTCGCTGATTTTTTCCTGGATAGGGTGGCCGGTTATGTCGCCTTACCTTGCTATGGCAGGTGGTGTTGTCCTTGGGTATCCGTTTGCCTATCCCTTTGCACGACACATTCGCTACCTCATGGATAAAGCGGATGGTTTGTTGGATTAGACGGCAAAAATAGTGTTGAATTTTGAAGCGCAGTTGTAAGAACTGCGCTTTTTTTGTGCGCAGAGTGATTTCATTGTCTGTGACTGATAGTTCTGCCAATTCAGCAGCAAAATTTATTATGCCAGCATGTGGTCAGTAGCTGGAGTTGTATGTGCGTTCCTTCCAGTTTTGTCTGGAGACATGGTTGTTGAACGCCTCTGCTAAACCCAACATGATTGCAAATATGCTGAGCATTGGTTTGTGGGCTGGTATTTTATTGCAATTAATGTGGATTGACGAAGCAGCTGCGCAAAGTTCGCGTTGGCCGCTGGATTGGGGGGATTGGCAAAAAGGATCCGGTGATTGGGGCGGGTATCGTACAAATTTTGAAAAGCAGGGTGTCGAATTTAATTTCAACTTCACCAGCGACGTTTTCGCAAATCCCAAAGGTGGGCGAGAACAGAGTGCTGCGTATGCAGGTAGGCTGGATGCCAGTGTTGATCTAAATCTGGAAAAGCTGTTGGGCTTTAATGGTGGGATCTTTAGTTTTGGCCTTGCTCAGGGCTCAGGGCAAAATCTTTCAGAAGAGGCAATCGGCAACATATTTGGTGTAGCTCAGGTTTTTGGCGGTGACATTTTGATTGTGTCAGAGCTCAAGTTATCTCAAACCCTCTGGGGAGATAGCATTAATTTTGAGATCGGTAGGTTGGCGGCGGCAGAAGCATTTGGTGGCAGTGAAGCCCTTCAATACTACGTCAACAATGGTACGAACGGGACACCTTCCCAGTTTTCGATCAACTTACCTTCCTATACATCATTCCCTTCCAATCAATGGGGAGTTTATGCTCGCTATGAGATGGGGACATCCTCCTATGTTTCGGCAGGGGCCTACAATGCTTCTCCGAATGCACAGATCGATGGAAATAGCGGGTTCAACTTCAGATTTAACCCGGACGATGGCATTTTGTATATGGGCCAAACCGGTTTCTTCGTGGGGCAAGAGGGAACCAACTCCGGTTTGCCGGGGAGTTATCAGCTGGGTGGGTTTTATGACAGTAGTGACTACAGGCCGTTTGTTGATCCCAGTTCCACAACTGCGGGCAACTGGGGGTTTTATGCGATTGCGGACCAGATGGTTTATCGCGAGAAGGAAGATCAGGGCCTGACCCTGTGGAGTGTGGTGATCGCTACTCCGCGTCAGAGCATCAACACGTTTCCATGGGCGTGGAATTCCGGGCTCTATTACAAAGGACTGCTCCCAAACCGGGATGACGATATAACTGCTGCTGCTGCGGTCTGGGGTCTCTTTAGCGAAGATCTGCCTGATCAAAGCTTTGAGCTGGTATTTGAGGTAAATCACAGATTTCAGTTTACACCCTGATTCTATGGAACAATGGATTTTCAGTACATCATCAATCCCAATGGGTTGCAGGATATTCCAAATGCTGTCGCGGTTGGAGCAGAATTTTCTATCGATTTCTGATAGCAATTTGAACAAATTTGGTTGGGCGTTGATGAATGAGTTAAGCCGGATCGAATTGATAGAACCTACCTTTTTTGAGGAGTCAGAAAGGTGGGTTTTTTATTGGCCAATGTCTGAAAGTACTCTCGTAAATGTCAGTGGCTTCCCTATTGGTTATGTGTTCTGATCTTCAGATGCGAATGTGAAAATTCTATGTGGGGGCAACATGGCTGAGCAAAGCAAATGCGTTTGGATAATCGGGGCGACTTCCGGAATAGGAGCTGAGCTGTGCAGACTCTATGCCGAGGATGGTTGGCAGGTGATTGCAAGTGGTCGGCGCGTTGAAAAGCTTGAAGGCTTGAAGACTGCACATGCTTCTGTGAGGGCGTTGCCACTTGATGTGACCAGTAATGACCAGATTGCTTTTGCTGTTGAGCAACTGCATGCTGATGGGTGTCTACCTGACCTCACTGTATATTGTGCAGGCGTCTTCCACGTGGGTGGGCTTTCAACTTTAACCAATGAGGTTTGCATGAATGCCATGGATACCAACTACTTTGGGGCGGTGCGTACCATTCATAATATGTTTCCGTTGTTGAAGGAGCGTGGTTCTGGGCAAGTCGCTATCATCTCATCGCTGAGTGGGTATGGCGGATTGCCGTATGCAGCCAGTTATGGTCCTACAAAGGCAGCACTAATCAACCTTTGTGAAGCGCTGAAGCCTAGTTTTGATAGGGCAAACCTTTCGCTTTCGGTCATCAATCCTGGATTTGTGAAAACCGCAATGACAGAAAACGGCAAACTTTCCATGCCGTTCATCATTACAGCTGAGCAGGCGGCGAAACGGATTAAAAGCGGGCTGCACAAAAAGAGGTTTGAGATTGCATTTCCATTCCCTCTGGTGGCCGGTCTCAAAATGCTAAAGCTCGTGCCGTACTGGGCCTATTTCCGGTTGGTTGGGTTGACCGTGAAAAAAGGCAGCTCCTCGTAATGTGGGTGGAACCTATGCGGGAAGGAGCGGGGCTGGTTCGTGATTTGACAGCACCTTTTGCAGATCTGGGAGAAAAGCCCAGATCTCGCGATTGAGCTTCACCAGTTTTTCGATGGCATTGCCCATTTGCGCTATTCTGGCGTCATCAAGTGGTTTCGTTTCGCCCAGCTGAATTTGACCGTTTTTCTTTTGAATCCGCATGGAATGGGTATGAGTGATCTCGCCCTGCTGGTTCTGCTTGAAAGTGGCGTGGCTGAACTCGTTGCGGAGCCGGGTGCTCTCGTTGAATATCCGCAGGATGCGTCTAAGTCGCTTCTGAAGATCTTCGTCTTTAAGCTTTGCATCGGCAAGGCGTTCAATCAGTTCCAGCCGTGCTCTTGTTGTGTTCAATGTTCCAAAAACGAGCGTGGCTGTAAGCTCGTCTGATCCCATCAGGTGCTGAAGAATGTAGATGAACATGCTCTCATTGTTGGACCAGCTGTAGTTGATATTTCCAATGAGAGCGAACAGGAGATTTCTTCGACCTGCTTTGTTTGGGGCAATTCTATCCAGCTCATCAAAGTCCGGTGAATGAGGAACCTGTTCTTCCATAGTGCTTACCCACCTTTGAACACTTTAAGAGCAACCTACAGCATGGTCTTTCTAAGGCTAGGGTAGCAAACGTGTTGGGCATTTAATAGGCATTGAGGTAATTGTGCGTCGAATTTGTTTTAGTTTGCGAAGTGATTGAAGCTAGGAGAAATGCGTCTCTTCTATTTGGTTAGGTATATATTGTAGTATCTATAAATATTACTCAAATTATCTGTGAAGAAAATATTCAGTAAGTTGTTTTGTTTTTTGCAGAATATGAGTTTACAGGACCTGATTTCTGTTGGCTTGGAATTAACGCACAATTTTGTTTTCCGAAACAAGTAGATCCTTTGAACCGCCTTTGGAGGGGGGGGTGTTATGACAGAATATTTCATCAATTTCAGAAATGTCAGTTATTGATCAACTGAGTGCTTGGTTTGAATGACGAGCTCATTATTGATACAATTTGGCACTACCCTGTGAGAGCTAGCCAATTATTATTCAGTAGTATTTAAAACGCCAATTTGCAAATATTAACGTTAACTATTTATTAATTCATCAAAATATTATAGATGTATATGCCTATTATATTCTAGTAAATTGTTCATTTCAACCAGTTATTACTCATAGTTGTTCTGATGAATCTCCATGTTATAGCTCGCGTTACTTGTATGAGGGTGATTTTTGCTTTTCCCTTAATAGAAGTTAGCTTGAAGGAGTACCGTCAATTCGTCTTAGCGTCAGCTATTAGCTCGTATTTGGTACGGGAATCCTGAGTTACAGTCCATTTTGTCGGTCTTTTGTTTTCTGAAGCCGTAATGCCTGTTTATCGCGCAAATTCTTCGTTTGTGCGTCTTGGACTCTTGCGCCTAATTTTGGGGTTCCCTCTTGAATACGTGCGATGCGCTTGGGTCTTCCTAGGAAGCTCAGTTAGTTCGGAAAGACAGCTCTCAAATATCGGAATGAACTTTTTCAATCCTCAGGAGAGCCTGCGGCAACTTGCTGACGTAGATGATCGGCTTTTTGTAGGCAGTTCTCTAAATTTTTGGAGACCGCATGTCTAATTATAATCCCAGCAGTTTTGGCACAGATACAAGTATCGTCGGGCAACAAGATAATGATCTCGTTGAGGAGGATCGCATTGAGCACAATGGTGTTAGCAGTGCTGACGTTCTCAATAATGATAGCTTGGAGCAAACAGTCGAGGTGAACCAAGATGCGGCTGTTGATGCAATAGCCGAAGCTGGAAATGGTATTGACGATATCAATGGAGCGCTTGCTGTTGGTGATGACCTTACAATTGATGCGAGTTCATCTGCGTCAGCCAACGGACAAGGTGTTGCCCTTGCATTTGACCAGGGCCTTGCGACGGGTGCGAACCAACAGAGCAATGATGTTTCCGGTGGTGTGACAGGTGGAAATTTTGATGCCTCCTCCATTGGAGGAGATGGTTCCGGTATCAATGCTCATCAAACGGGAGTAGGTGGTTTTGGAAACGATACGGATACTCTTGTTGACGTGACCCAATCCAATATCGCTACTGATATTGACAGTCTTGAAAATGTGACAGTCACAAATATTGGGAGTGTTACTCAGGACGTCGACGTTACAGCTGGCGATGCCGATTCCGGCAACGGCATAGTCTCTGGCCTCCCAATTGGCGCTGGAGGAGCTGGTGGAAGTGTTGGTGATGACGAGAACATTAGCGGTTCAACTGCTGCACAAGCGGATGCTGTTGGTTTAGCGAGAAGCTTTAATCAAACACTTCAGACCGGCAACAATATGCAAGGCAATAGCGTTGACTTGTCGATCACTGGTTCAGATGTGGATGCCTCTGGCGCTGGCGGATCTGGTGCAGCTGCTGTCGTCGGCGGAGCAGACTTCACTTCCGGGAACTCTGACACCAATACCCTAAGCACTGTAGAGCAGTCGAATGTGCTGAATGATGGTGTTTCCAGCAGCTTTGGTGGCGGTAATACTGATGGCGCGATTGATACTCCCGAAGTTGCTAACTTTGGTGGTGTGGAGCAGGAAGTAACCGCAAATGCTGGTGATGCGGAAAGTCAGGATGGGATTTCCTCTGCGACCCACATTGGGACTTCTGGCCTCGTTTCTGGTGACGGTAATGTTGCGGGCAGTTCAGCTGCGTCTGCGTCTGCCAGTGCTGTTGGTGTTAGTTTTCAGCAAGATATAACAGTTGGCAGCAATGTGCAGTCGAATGCAGCGAGCCTTGATATTACTGGCACGGGCGTCGGTCAGGCTACTTCTGGTGAAGATGGGGCCACTGCCAGTGTTCAGGTGGGAGTTGGAATTGGTCCGTTTTTGCCTGAATCTGAAACTGATAGTACGGCAGATTTTGACCAGACTAACACTGCGTATGACCGCGATGCTGTTCTGAAACCAGATGTCGCCAATCAAGGGGACCTAACCCAAACTATTAGCGCACTCGGCGATACTGCGACGGCTGGTGATGGCATCGAAATGACCGGAGGAGCTCTTGGAGCGACTGACGTTCTTGATGACAGTTCCGTAACTGGCTCTACGTTTGCCAAGGCAGACGCATTGGGTGTCGCTGCCGGTTTTGAGCAGAACATAACAACTGGTGGTAATGCGCAAGGCAATGCTTCGGAACTAAATATTACGGGTGCAAATCAGGTCACTGCATCCGCGGGTGAAGACGGTGCAATTGCCACTCTGGATGCGAGTGCTGATACCTCGGTACCGTTTGCAAGCGGTGACCACTTAACCGACACCAATACTGAGAGTAATCAGAGCAATCGGCTTGGTGATAGAGACACTGTACGTGATGCAGATGTGCGAAACCACAATGATAGCACTCAGGAAGTTACCGCGGATGGTGGCAGAGCCGAAGCTGGAGATGGCATTTACTTAGATTCAGGCTCTTCCGGGACAGTTGGCAGCAACTATGAGCTTGGTGGTAGCGCAGACGTTTCTGCAGATGCACAAGGCGTTGCTCAGTCCTTCAACCAGTCACTGACAACGGGGGCAAACTCACAGGGTAACTCTGCAGAGGTCTCCGTGACGGGTGCGGAAATGACAGCAGCTGTCGCTGGTGAGGATAATGCAGGTGACCCGCTCAGCGTGAGTTTGATGGGCGGCAATGGTGATGTTGATACCAATTCGGACGTCTCTTATTCTCAAGAAAATGAGATGTTTGAAGGGGATCGGTTGCTCAACCCTGCTGTTGTCAATCGTGGCGGAACTGAGGCCGAGCAGACTGTAACAGTTGTTGGTGGTGATGCGACTGCAGGCGATGGAATTGAGGCACTTGGTGGAAATCTTGGTCCTTTAACAGTAGGTGACGATAGTTCAATTTCTGGCAGTACATCCGCTAGTGCAGATGGTATGGGTGCTGCGAACGCCTTCAGCCAGACACAGAAGACTGGTGGAAACGCTCAATCCAACGCTGTTGATGTTGAAATTGCTGGCGGGAATAAAGCCCTTGCTGTGGCGGGTGAAAGCGGAGCATCAACTGGATCTACTGCCGGAACGTCTGCGGACCACGAAACCACAACGGTTTCCCTTGGCGAGCAAAACAACCTGTTGGGTGACGTAGACAGCATCCGTCAAGCAAAAGTTACCAATAACGGCGACAGTTCTCAAAATGTGGACGTCGATGGAGGAACTGCCAGTGCAGGTGCTGGTATCATTCAGTCAGGTAGCAGCTCTGGTGAAATTGGTGGAAATGAGAGTATTTCCGGTTCAAGCTCTGCGTCTGCAGACGCAACCGCCGTTGCACAATCCTTCACTCAGACGCAGCTCACTGGTGGAAACGTACAAACGAACTCCGCCGCTGTTTCGGTGACGGGTGCCGATGTTAATATTGCATCTGCTGGTGAACACAATGCGGCAGTAGATGGTGTTTGGGCTGGAACGACGAACACCAATAGCCTTTCAGGCGGATTACAGTCCAACACAGCCTATGATAACGATACTCTCCGGAATTCTGATGTTAGAAATAATGATGTTTCCAAACAGGATGTAACTGCCGAAGGTGGTAGTGCAACTGCTGGAGATGGCATTGCATCCATTTTTGCAGGTCAGGTTGGTGCTGATGGAGGACCTGGTGTTGCGGAAGACAGCAGCATTAGTGGTCTTTCAAACGCTGGTGCGGATGCAGCAGCAGCTTCCTCCTCTTTTGAGCAAGTTATCAGCTCAGGCAGCAACGGGCAGGGCAACTTTTACGATACCAATATCGTGGGAGCTAACTCTGGAACCGCTGTTTCTGGTGAGAATAATGCTGAGCTTGGGCAATTTGGTCAAGCAGTTGCAGCTGGTCAGTCTGATACAGACACTGCTGCTGGAGCGTGGCAAGAAAACCTACTTGGTGATCAGGATACTCTGCTTGATGCGGATGTCATTAACAACGGTGAAGTTGAACAGATCGTTACGGCCACAGGTGGCACAGCAACATCTGGAGCCGGCATAAGTGTTGATGATGCCGCTGGTGATGTTGGCACCTCGCATGTTGGGGATGACAGTTCAATCACCGGAATTACCAATGCCAGTGCTGATGCTTCGGCGTCTGCATCTGCCATGAACCAGAAACTGTATTCTGGTGGGAATGTACAGAGCAATGACGTTAATCTGAGTGTGACTGGTGGGAGCAGTAATGTTCAATCTGCTGGTGAAGACTCTGATGTGGTGTTCGCATCTGTAACTGGTTCTGGTCCTTCGGGAAATGGCGGCATTGACTCTACAAACTCGCTGCTTGGTGGGTATCAGAGCAACACCATTTATGATGGCGATACCATTACAGATGCTGATGTAGTGAACAATACTGATGACGTTTATCAGGAAGTCACTGCAACAGGCGGCACTGCAAATGCTGGTTATGATGGTGGGGGCCATACTGGCGGGATTGACGGAGCTGATCTGAACGGTGCTGGTGATGTTGGTGACAACGCCTCTGTAACCGGAAAGGCTTTGTCGTCTGCTGACGCAACAGCCGAAGCCTCCGTTTTCAATCAGGTGATCTCCACTGGTGGCAACACTCAGGTTAACAGTGCCGATGTTGAGATTGTTGGAGACAACAAGAACGTCATCTCTGTTGGCGATGACAGCAGCAATACAGCTACGAATTCCATCCGTACTGGTACAGTTGCCGGCAACGCTGATAGCCTCGCTTTGTTCTCACAAACCAATACTGCCGGTGACGTTGATCTCATTAATCAAGCTGATGTCGAGAACTTTGGCGACTTTGAGCAAACCGTCTCTGCTTATGGTGGAGAAGCAAACTCAGGTGATGGTATTGCTGATCATTCAGGCAATAGCTCCAGTGTTGGTGGCGATGTTGGTGATGATTATACAGTCACCGCTGAAGTTGTAGCATCTGCGGATGCCACGGCGACAGCGTCGGCCTTTAATCAGAACCTGTATTCAGGTGGTAACAAGCAGGTCAACTCTACTGAGCTGGATGTAACTGGCCAAAACGATACTTTTCTCTTTACGGGAGAAGATGATGGTCTTGGTGCGCTGGATATTACTCCCACAGGTACACCTGATCCAATAAGCGGTGGTCCTTTTGGTGTCCTGGACGCTAACGGAACCGACACCATTTATGGGGTGGAGCAAGCTAACGCATTGTATGATCAGGATACGATCACAAATGTGGGAGTGCATAACCAGGGTGAGTTCACTCAAACCGTAACCGCAGAAGGTGGCGAATCCTTTGCGGGTGACGGCATCTATGATGCAGAAAACATTTACGACTTCGGCACAGGTGATGATTACAGCGTGACAGCTTCTACAGCTGCGACTGCTGATGCGCTGGGTGTGGCAAATGCCTTCAACCAGACAATCGTTATGGGTGCGAACGTTCAAGCCAATGCGGTTGATGTCAACGTCGTCGGTGGTTCTTCCACGGTCAATGTTGTTGGTGAAGACGACCTCGCATAACGCTTCCAAACAAGACCTGCGCGGAGAGTTTCGCGTAGGTCGTTTTATATATCCACATGACATTGCTAGGATATTTCATGCTTTCGCAGGCTATAAATGAGTTGAGCTGGCATTTCCTCGGTTACATGAAGTTAATCGAGGCCCTTGCTACTGCTGAACAGAGCTACGATGAAGCCTGGTTTGCTAAAGACACGATCGTGATTACGCCGATTGAAGTGGTTTACTCACGAGCTGCCGCTGCTGATTTGCCCTATGAAAAATTCTATAATCTCCCTTCTTTGTTACCCGAGTTGGGAGTGTCACACTTACCTAGCCTTCCATACTCAATTGAAGCGTTTCTCAATGCGCCAGATTTTGCACTCCCGCCCGATCTATCTCTGTTTAATGACGCAGGCGGACCGGAAAATGTGCAAGGTGGAGATCTCTCGCTATCTCTGGACTTCACATATTCAATTACGCTCACCTACCAAGATATTTTTGCTCCCAACATGGAGATAAGGCTTTCGCAGGCGAATGCTTTGACAGATGATGACTTGCTTCTTTCGAAGAGTGAGTTTGGTGACAGTATCCCAGAGAGCGTCGCTGATGCGCTGCTGGATCAACTTCTTGAAGTTGCGAATGACATCAATCTTGAGCTTCTGGATCAGGTGTTTGAGGGTGATGCCCAAAGTGCTGCGGATGCAATTGGAGAAGAGCTGGTTCAACGCTTTGAGGATGACGCTCCCAATCCATCCTTCACGCTCGGTGAGAATATTGGAGAGCTGCCTGAAAAAAAGGTTGATGACGACAGTTCTGAAGAAGATGAGCCTACATCTGACAGCAGTTATGTAACCACGGGTGATAATGAGGCGGTCAACGTCGCTTCCATTGTTGATCTGAGTGAGTTGCAATGCTCGACTGTGGTAATGGGCGACTACTACGCCACAAATTCGATTATTCAAACCAACCTCTATTATGGCCCAACTGATCAACCTTCTGAGGTTGCGACAGGGCAGGGATTGGCTGAGACCATTGTTTATAATGATGCGGACGTTACCACTGAGGGTGAGTACCTCATCTCTTCCAATATCACCTCTGACAATCCTGATTATTCCTTTAGCGTGGATGTGGTGAACGGCAATTTTTATGATCTCAATATTATTAGCCAGCAGAACTATCTTTCAGATAATGACAGTGTTTCCTACGAGTTAAACAGCAATGGCTACTATGTGGGAACGGGTGATAATACACAGGTCAACGCCGCTCAAACTATTGATAGCATTCAGAATTATGATGTCATTGTGGTTTTAGGAAATTATTATGACATCAACTACATCAGTCAGAAAAACATTCTGCTGGATTCCGATTTTGTTTATGCCACGGGTGCCCCTATTGATGCTATCGGCCAGCATAATATCTTGACCAATGAAGGCACCATCAAGAACATTGGTGGTGGTTCATTGATGAAGCCTATGACCTCCGAGGTTAACGGGTTGGTCGATGCAATGGGCGATAGAGATAGCGAGTATGAATACACTGCCTCGTCAGCCTCTGACGGCCTACCAATTCTTCCAAGTACTGATCTGAAAGTCCTCTACATTACTGGTGATTATTACCAGATCAACGCTATTGAGCAGCTGAATATTCTCTCCGATGCTGATTACGTAAAAATCCTTGAAGATCAAGGGAGTGACGGTACGGTCACTCAGGTCATAAATGGTGAGGAAGTTGACGTTGATGGCAATGGATATTTGGACACATCCAGCAACAAAACGGCCAATGAAGCAACAATCATTGATTACGACAGTCAGTCAGGTTTTCAATATCTGGATGGTGCGTACTCGGAGGAAGACATCGTGATCAAGGTCAATGTTGTTATCTCTGATGAAGACGATCTTGAAACAGCTTTGAATGGCAATACGGATTTTGTCACTGAAATTGTAGCATTTACCGGCGGTGATAGTGCTGTCGATGCCGATATTACTCCTGCATTTATTCCGTATGCGGGAGAAACGGACATGTTCTCCGACATAATTACTTAATAGAGGTTTATAGAGAGAATAGATGTTTAAATTTCGTCTAGCCAATAAGAGAAGCGACCAGAAATCTCGGCAAATAACTAGAGTGTTGTTGGCGAAAGATGCACTACAGGGGCGTCTGAAAGGTGAGTGGTTCACCAAACAAATTGGAAGATTTACGCCAAAGAAAAATGATGGTCCTAATGAGGATATCGATTTCCGTAGGTTGATGCAGAATGGGCTTGGGCAGGCGAAGTTAAACCTGATGTTTGTTGGCTTTTTTTCCTTTTGTGCCAGCCTTCTCATTTTATCGGTACCGATTTATTTATTCCAGATTTCCGACCGTGTTCTCACAAGCAGAAGTATTGATACGCTCGTCATGTTGACCACTATTGTGATTGGCTTGGTCCTTGCTCATGTCCTGTTGGATATGTTTCGGCGCTTCATGCTGATGCGTGTTGCTGTTGATGTTGAAACGCGCCTTGGCGGACCGGTTTTAAGTGCTGCGGCTCGCGCATCCCACAACGGAAGTAGTCAGGAGTTTCAAGCGCTTTCAGATTTACAACAGCTGCGTAGTTTTTTGACTGGCTCGGTTCTGCTGACCATGATGGATGCTCCGGTCGCTCCAATTTATCTTCTGGTTGTTTATTTGGTACATCCTCATTTGGGGCTGATCGTCACCACTACAATTTTGCTGTTGCTGGTCTTGGCTCGTGTGAACCAAAAACTGACCGCTATTCCATTTGCAAAAGCAAACGCCTTTTCTTCGCGTGCCAATTTGCAGGCGGAAGCTATGGCCAGAAATGCGCAGGTCATGAATGCCATGGGTATGATCCCCGAGGGGGTTATCATTTGGGGCAAGGAGACTGCGGAATCTCTGAAGGCGCAGATCATTGGTCAGGACCGGAATGTCCTGATTTCCGCGGCGTCAAAGTTCATTCGCCTTTCCACGCAAATCACCATGCTGGGGTGGGGCGCTTGGCTTGCGCTTTCCAATGAAATTACTGGCGGCATGATTATCGCTGCCTCGATTATTGGCGGGCGTGCTTTGGCTCCTGTTGAAGGTATTATTGATGGGTGGAAAAGCTATGTCGGCGCCAAAAGTGCTTATGCGCGCATATACAAGCTGCTGCACACGTCTCCACTCAATGTGCATAGGCTGAGACTGCCTAACCCAATTGGGCGGTTGAGTGTTGAGCGCTTGTTGTACGTTCCACCGCCAAACAAGCGGGTTATCTTAAACGGTGTTTCATTTCAGCTGACACCGGGAGACTCCCTAGCCGTAGTTGGCGCATCCGGCTCTGGCAAAAGCACCCTTGGCAAGATGTTGGTTGGTTCCCTTATTCCAACTGCCGGTAACGTCCGTTTGGACATGATGGATTTGAGAAACTGGGACAGTCGGCAGCTTGGCGAGAATATTGGTTACCTACCGCAGGATGTTCAGCTTTTTCCGGGGTCGATTAAAGAGAACATCGCTCGCATGAATAAGGAGGCTAAGGACGATGATGTCTTCAAGGCCGCTCAAATGGCCGATATTCATGAGATGGTTTCGCAATTCTCACAGGGCTATGAAACGCAGGTCGCCATGGATGGAGCGCCTTTGTCCGGCGGGCAGCGTCAACGCATTGGATTGGCGCGTGCGTTCTATAATAGCCCGCGGTTGCTGGTGCTTGATGAGCCCAACTCCAATCTTGACACTACTGGAGAAATTGCGCTGGCGCAGGCACTGGAGCACGCCAAACAAGATGGCATGACGGTTATTGCCATAACTCAGCGGCCAGCTCTGCTGCGGTGCGTTGATAAAATCATGATGTTGAAAGACGGAACCGTGTCTGCGTTTGGCAGCCGGGATGAGGTGATGCCGTTGATTACCGGGAAGCGACCGGAGCTGACACGCCGCCCGACTGTTGCGGGGCAAAACATGCCCGTGGCTCAGCCTGCTGAATAGATTCTATCCATTATTGTTTGGTGATTTTAATGTCTACAAGAGCGCTTGTCCTTGATGGAAGCTGGTATGAGGATGTGCCCCGCACAACTCGTGCTCCTATATTGGCTAGCTTTGTAATTGTTGCCCTGACCTTTGTTGGGTTCGGCTATTGGGCTTCCAGTGCGCCTATGGCCGGCGCTATCGTAGCATCTGGGTCTTTTGTGGCCACTGGTCAGAATAAGATCGTACAGCATTTTGAAGGCGGTATTATCAAAGAGATCCTCGTCAAAGAAGGGGATGTTGTTTCTGCTGGTGATGTATTGGTTAAGCTGGATGAAACCGCAGCAGAAGCAAATCTTGAACGGTTAACGATCCGGCAGGCGCGGTTGCAAGCCATTCAGGCCAGATTGTCTCAGGAAGCAAATGGGTTGAAGTCGCTTGAGCTGCCAAAGGATCTTTTGGAAAACTCTGGTGAGGCAAAGATTAAAAGTATCATCCTCAACCAATTGCTCACCTTCAAAGCTCGAATGCGAAAATTACAAAGTGAAATTGACATTCTAACGCAAGGGATTGCAGCGCTTAAGGAGAGGATCAAGGGCGGCAAATCGCAGCTTGTCGCTGTGAAAAGACAGGCGGAGTTGTTTCAGGAAGAATTAGACGCCAAAAATAAAATCCTCAGCAAAGGATTGATCAGAAAATCTGACGTTTTGCGTATTAAGCGATCCTTGGCAAACCTTGGCGGTGAGCAAGGGCGAATTCTTTCTGAGATCGGTGATGCCACAGAACGGATTGCGCGGGCTCGTGCTCAAATAGCCAAGGTGGAAAATGAAGCGTCTCAATCAGCTGTTGGCGAGTTGCAGGTTGTGAACGCAGATCTGGATGATGTTCGTGAGCAAATTCGTGCCGCAAAAGATGTCTTGAAGCGCGTGGAGATTCTCGCGCCCGTTCGAGGGATTGTGGTGCGTATGCGATATCACACTGCTGGTGGTGTCGTTGAAAGTGGGAAGGATCTCATGGAGATATTGCCGTTGCAGGATGAACTCATCATCGAAGCTTCGATCCAGCCCACTGAAATCGACAATGTGAAGAAAGGGCAAAAAGCGATGGTTCGATTAACTGCTCTGAACCAGCGTATTACGCCCATGCTTGATGCCAAGGTGATTTACGTGTCGGCGGATGCTCTCTCAAGTGATAACCCCATGGGACCCGCTGGAGATGTATATAAGGCTCATATACAGTTAGATCGTGAGAAGATGCCGAGTTATCTGAATTTCAAGGCAACGCCTGGCATGCCTGCGGAGGTCTATATAACAACGAGAGACCGGACCTTCTTCGACTACTTGATGGAACCTGTGCGAGACAGCATGTCGAGAGCCTTCAGAGAGCCATAAGTGACTGTTGAAGGATGCCTGCTGAAGTCTTCGGGTAAATGATCCAACAGAGTTGCTTATGAGCCTGATTGTCTAAACAGTGTGGTAGCGAGAGAGGGACTTGAACCTCCGACACGCGGATTATGATCTTGATGGAAATTGTTGATTTTTATGAGGTCTAGCTGCCTTATCGATACGATTGATACGTACATTTGTGCCATTGATGCTGATAGCCATATTCATTTTTCTTACCGTAGCACCAATCGATGAGACTGAGCTTATCTTCCAGTATTTCCCGACGGATGCACGCAGCTTCGGTTGCCGGTTCGTCTCCGATACCTCCCCTGCAAGCGCCATTCTCCTCATGCCATTGTTCAATGACTGATACCGGTTTGGTTGCCTTTCTGTCTCGCTTCAAAACAGTGCTGTTTTCTGAAGAAATAAGGCCAGTTTGGGGATTCCATGTAAACTGGACGGACGCGGCTCCAGATGCATGCTTCTTGCGGCTAGGGCTATACGCGTACCAGTCCATTATTGTACTAATCTCGCAGTTGGCTGCACAAGTGATGGTCTGTGAGCCATATCTCGGGCTGTAGATCCTAATAGGCCAGCGGTCAGTAAAATGGGCTTTCTCGTCAAATACGTCGTTAGCGGTTCTCACTGTGCCATAGTAGTTTACGTTGTTTGAATAGGCGCCGCGGACAAAACGAAGAGCGCTCGTGTTCTCGGATGACCATTTATCAAACAAATTTTGCATGAATGCCCAAGCCAACTCTTCACCTTTGGGTGAACGTTGGGGTGCGGATGCAATCGGAGTAATTGGCAAACTTAGCACCGGCAGTGATGAACGTGGTTCAGATCCAACAGTGGTAATGTTGAATGCGGCCATCTCCTTTTTTGTCAGATATCGGATATCATCAGCTGCAATTGCCAGGCTCAGTTTGAGTAGCTCTGGATCGACGCCCATTTCGATCAAATAGATGATGATCTGTGAGGTTAGCACCTGTACAGATGCGACAGCCGTTTGGCTATCTATGTCTACGTTCCTTGAATACGAGGACTGATGGACACCAATTGATCCTGGTTCCGCATATCGGGAAACACCACCAATAAATGCAAGCGAACATGCTGAGGCGCATTCGAATGAGCGCAACTGTATAGTATTCATCTGGAGGGAACGTATGAGTGTACCGTATTCAAGTGCTTTCGTGATGTTCCCACCGGGAGAGTTGAAAATGATTGTGTCAACATTCAACGTCTGCACAACTGATCTAAGCTGTCCAATATCGTCATTTCTTTCGAAACTTCCGGATAGCATCAGGGCTATTTTGCTCTCAGAGATTGAGATTGGTGTAATCTCAATTTTGGCGTTAGCAACCAGTGTAGAGAACAGAAGTAGCAAACATGAAATGCTTGCGAGAACAGATGTCCTCAAATACTTTTTTACTAACTTCATGAGTGCGACCAATTCGATAAAGAGCAATTATGTAAAATTAGCTAGATTGTTGGTTTGGCTCAATACATAATCTGCAAGAACGTCTGGTAAAATTTCCCTATCATTGCTTGGTAGCGAAGGGCCTTGCAGGTTTAGGGGTGATGCACGATAACAAAAAAGGCACCTTCCGGTGCCTTGTCGTCTCAATCTTCGTTAGAAGAGAGATGGTAGCGAGAGAGGGACTTGAACCCCCGACACGCGGATTATGATTCCGCTGCTCTAACCAACTGAGCTACCCCGCCATACGGTACGCTATGTTGCGGTGGTGACCGCCGCGCCGTGAGATGGGGGTATAAGGGTCTTGCCTTGTGTCGTCAAGCCTTCTCATTTAAGTTTTGTGGAAATCTCCAGAACTGTGAAAAACTGCGTGAAAACCACGGGTTATTCCGTGGTTTGGCATCAATATGTTGATTTGAGTCACCTCCAAAAGTGAGGGGTATTCCTAGTGTTGCTGTCGACATTTTAAACTGATTTGAAAAAGAAAACCTCGCGAGATCGGAAAGACCTGCGGGGTTTTCGTAAATACATTTGGCGATGTTAGCTGGAGGGGAAGCCAGCTGCTTCCCAGCTTTTACCGAGAAGCCCCTTAAGGGTTTCTTCTGCAGCCTCTTGCTTTTCAGCGCGCTGAATCCAGCCGCCTCCTAAGACACGGGCATCCTGACCTTCTTTATCGAAGAAGACGCAGGCTTGCCCCGGGGCTACGCCCATTTCACCAGCCACCAGTTCTACCTGAATGGTTTCACCGAGCTTGCGGAGAATGGCCTCAATTGGTGGTCGTGTGGACCGAACCTTTGCGTAAACAGTCAGACCTTCCTCTGGTAAATCATCCAGTGTGCCTGAACCGATCCAATTGACTTCGCGCAGAAGCAGGTTGTGTGTTGTAAGAGCTTCCTTCGGACCCACGATCACGCGTTTGCCATCTGCATCCAAATGGACAACATAAAGCGGATCTGCTGAAGAGATGCCAATGCCGCGTCGCTGCCCGATGGTGTAGTGAATTATGCCGTTGTGCGTGCCGAGTACGCGACCATCCATATGGATTATGTCGCCAGGTTCAGCAGCATGGGGGCGAAGCTTGGCAATGACGTCTGTATAACGTCCTTGCGGTACGAAGCAGATATCCTGACTGTCGTGCTTGTCTGCGATCTCTAATTCAAACTCGCGAGCCAAGTCACGAACTTCTGGCTTTGTCATGCCGCCTAGCGGGAAACGCAGAAAATCGAGCTGCTCTTGCGTGGTGGCAAACAGGAAGTAGCTTTGATCGCGACCCAGATCAACTGGACGGAACATGGCAAGCTGGTTGCCACTCATGCCTGTGCGAACATAGTGACCTGTGGCCAGAACGTCAGCGCCCAAATCCTTGGCTGTTGCCAGAAGGTCTTTGAACTTTACAGTCTGGTTGCAAGTTACGCATGGAATTGGAGTTTCGCCGTTGATGTAACTGTCGGCAAAACGCTCAATAACCTGCTCTTTAAAGCGGGATTCGTAATCCAGTACATAATGAGGAATGCCAAGCTTTTCCGCTACACGGCGCGCATCATGGATGTCTTGGCCGGCGCAACAAGCGCCTTTGCGTTGGATGGCCTCACCATGATCGTAAAGCTGCAGCGTGACACCAACGACATCATAACCTTCACGTTTCATCAAGCCAGCAACGACTGATGAATCCACGCCGCCTGACATGGCAACAACCACCCGGGTATCTTCCGGGCGGCCGGGCAGGCCAAGACTGTTTAGCATTCCAAGTACCTCATCCTGTAGGCGCGTTTTTCATTTGAGAGCCATATCTATAATGTCACGAGCAGGTTTCAAGCTTGGGAGACGCTGAAGTCTGCAGTGAAGATTATTTTCTTTTGCTTGCTTGGTGCTTGCTACGCTTTGGCGGTGGCTAAACGCAAGGCTCTCATTGTTTAAACGCTGCACATTCGTACGCTTTGAGCGCGTTTGTTGACGGGAATATACCTAAAACTCAACGGAAGGCCAATGCTTTTGATGAGCGCATTTTGTCTTGCGGGAATTTATTGCCTATTGGAGGGAAAAAACTGATGGGTTGAAGCTCATGAAGAGCGTCTGTGGTTTATGCAAGTATCTGAAATTGAAAGGTTATTATGAGAAATTGATTTGGCCCAATATTTGCTTGTTAGCGCATGGACTATTGAAGCCACTCTCGTTGGTGGTGTGTGCTGCGTTGTTTGAGGAATATATGTCGCAATCTGCTTTGCTGGGTTTATCGGGCTCTGTGCAGCCGCAAACTACTTTTGCCTCTGTTATAGGGCAGAGTGGTAATGCGTTGCTTGGCACTGGTGTGCAAGGTAGCGGCCAGAGTGTGTTCGGCAGCCTTCTGGGCGCAACCTCTGCGGTCTCTCCGTTGGTTTTGCAGGAACTTCCAGATGTGGCTGGTGTTTCCAAAAAGAATGTGAGTGCTGTTCCAGTCCTGAATGCAGACCTGACAACTGAGGTTGCCACATCTGAAAATGGCGAGAATGCAGTTGTCGGATTGGCAGCAAGCTTGCCTGTTGAGGTAGTTTCTGCGCTTTCCAATGCAAACATAACACTGAAAACAGCGCCGCAAACAACTGCTGCTAATCAGATTTCATCTGGAAATGCTGCGCCAGATGTCGTGCTCCAAGGGGTAGTGCAGAATAAGGCCAAGCAATCTTTTGTGCCGGTTCCAACAATTCCTGTTGGTGCGCCAATCTCGAACCTTGCTTCCGATAGATCTGTGGTTCCTCAACCAGATACTGGTCTTGCGGGGGAGGTTGCTGAGCAGATTGATGAAACGTCGGTTCTAAAGGCGGCTCCAGATAGTGTTGCGCCTGTAACTACGACCAACGTCAAGCCTGCTCAATCTTCTGCTTTGCCTCGTGAACTTGTTGATGTTGATAGTCGGCAGGATTTGCCGGAAATTCCTCAGCAATCAAGCACAGGTGTTTCAACTCCTCTCAGTGCTGAGAGCGAGAAAACTGCTTTGGTTTTGCCGA
Source organism: Pseudovibrio sp. Tun.PSC04-5.I4 (assembly GCF_900104145.1). Taxonomy (NCBI): domain Bacteria; kingdom Pseudomonadati; phylum Pseudomonadota; class Alphaproteobacteria; order Hyphomicrobiales; family Stappiaceae; genus Pseudovibrio; species Pseudovibrio sp. Tun.PSC04-5.I4. The sequence goes on from NZ_FNLB01000006.1 coordinate 3,807,006, forward strand.
ACGTGGGCCGTAAAGAAACTGATCCTGCCGTTCCTCTTGTTCAGCCTACATTCTCAACTGAAACCGAAAATCGGGAGGTTGAGCTTGCAGAACCTGTGGCATTTGTTCGTGCGCCGGAAAAAGCCAGTCTCACTGTTGATGTGCAAATGGCATCCGATGGAAAATCTGAAGTTGTTGATGTAGTCGCAAAAACACAGAATTTGAATGTGCAGCCGGCAGTGCATAATTCGGAAGAGGTGGAGCAGGTTGATGCACCATCTAGGAATGTTGTTGATGCTGGGTTGAAGAAGCAGAGCTCAGAGGCACCTGCTGTGAACCCCGCAACTAATGTCAGCAATGCCGAGGTTACTGCGGAAGTTGGTGGTCAGAAACCGCTCTCGGAGTTGGTTCGCACACCTGATGTTCAAAGCATCGCTGTTGAAGCCAGTAAACCTAAAGGCAATGAAGTTGTAACTGCCGCGCCGATTGCTGCTGCGTTGCGTCCTGTTGCTGATGCAGTGGTTGATGTTCCAGTTTTAGTTAATGAGCAAAGTCTTCAAGTTGAGCAACCAATTGTACGGCGTGCAAATCGACCTCGGGTTGATTTTGTCGGCACTCAAACATCAGTGCAGCAAAGTGCTCGTTTGAGTGATGAGCCGCAATTGCTGTTTCCTAACGTGACGCTAAAAGCTTCTGAGACCGTAGATCAACAGGTGATCAAAACCACGGCTGCGGCCCAAATTACCCCTCCAGTTTCAGGCAGCCCTGTCAAGGTGAGCAATGATGTTGTAGATATTGTTGTCCGTACGACTGCTCCAACGGTTGTTGCACCTCAAGTGCGAGAGCTTGCTAAGGCTGCGCAGGTGTCGCCTGCCGATAGTACTGTAACAGGTGCGTCTTTAGTTGGATTTGAGGAGGTTGAGCAGTCCGTTGCGAGGCAAGTAACCGAGCATACCGGTACAAAGACGCAAACTAAATCAGAAGCGCCTGTAACTGTTCAGGTCAAAGTGGCTTCTGCTCCTGAGCAAGCTAAAACGGAAACATCTATTGGATGGGGCACCGCATTTGGTGGGTTGGAAACTTCTGATCTGAGTGCAGATTGGGAGACGGCAGATTTTGTTGCTGGTTCCACAAGCAGTTCTGAAGTTGCCGCACGTCCAGTATCCACATTGCCGACTTCAACACTCCGCAATGTGGCAAGTTCAGTATGGCCAGAGATCGCGCGTCAGGCCAATGGTGGTGCAACTCGATTTGAAATCCGTCTCGATCCGAAAGAACTCGGCGGCGTTGATGTGTCGCTTGAGTTTAGCAAAGACGGACGTGTTCGCGCTCACTTGATTGTTGAGCGGCCTGAGACGCTTGAACTACTCCAAAGAGACCAACGCGGTTTGGAAAAAGCCCTCCAGGACGCTGGGGTGGATAGCGACAAGAGCTCACTCCAGTTCTCCTTACGCCGTGAAGGCGGAGGATCGCAAAACCGGTTTGAAGAACACCGAGATAACCAGCAAGACGCTTTTGGTGAACCAGAGAATGCTTCAGGGGAGGCATCTTTGACCGACCTAAGTGCTGCTGCGCAACAGAATATAAACAGGTCTTCCAACGCTAGCGGGTTGGATATCTCCGTTTGATGTCGATTACGAGGTAAGTGACAATGACAACAATTAATTCTCTATCGCCTAGCGCTGATACGTCGACATCAGGCACTCAAACTCAGATCAATGCGAATTTTGACTTGTTTATTTCCATGTTGACGACACAGATCCAGAATCAGGATCCGTTGGACCCTATGGATTCGTCGGAATACACGAATCAATTGGTTCAATACTCCATGGTCGAGCAACAAGTTGCGACAACCTCGAAATTAGATGAACAACTGACTCAGTTGAAAACGCAAAGTGCGAGTCAGTTTGTAAACTATATTGGCAAGGAAGTGACTGCGCAGGGAGCCACAACACAGCTTAAAGATGATGCTGCGGCTTGGAATCTCAAGGCTGCCTCTGCAGGGACCGCAACTGTTTCTGTGAAAAATGACGAAGGCGCTGTTATCTATGAGAGAGAGGTTACGCTGGTGGAAGGTGATAACTCATTTGCATGGGATGGCGTCGGCACAAATGGCACAAAACAGGCAGATGGCGCGTATTCTATCGATATTGTCACCAAGGATAAGGATGATGCTCCTTTCGCCGTTCAGACTGAAATTAAGGGCAAGGTCGATGCCATTGATTTTAGCAGCGGGGACGTCATTTTGAAAATGGGCGATGTCGATGTGCCTGTCGGGAATGTCACCGGCGTTAATGGAATTATCTAGTAGTTAATATCCACTGAAATACCCGGTTATGAATCTTACCAAAACATTGATGGGGGCTTAGCCAAATTTTAAGCGCCTTGTTCTATTCTCATCCTCAACTTGGTCATGGTTTGTGTGAGAGTAGAATGACCGAACATATTCGTTCAAGAGTAAAGTACGTTATCGGCCCCGATGGGAGCCCACTAACGATAGCAGATCTTCCTCCTACCTCTACTAAGAGGTGGGTGATTAGAAGAAAAGCTGAAGTTGTTGCCGCTGTACGCGGTGGATTGTTGTCTCTTGATGAGGCATGCAACCGGTACACTTTGACGGTCGAGGAATTTCTGTCTTGGCAGAGCTCGATTGACCGGCATGGGTTAGCTGGATTGCGAGCAACTCGCGTGCAGGATTATCGCAACTGAATCGCTTCAGGCATCTATGGGCAAAATGCCCGGATAGGTTTGAGGTTTTGAAAAGGCCGGCTCTTGTAGCTGGCCTTTTTGTTTTTCCGTCGTTCATTCAATTTTTTGCCCTATAAAACCGAGATCTTAATCAGCAGGGTAATATCTGCCGACTGCCGTGATCTGGATTCACTTGAGTCTTCAACAGTCTAATAAAAGCGGTTTCCTATCTTATTCCACAGAGCTTCTTTGTGGGCAGAATGACTGTTTACGGAAAATTAGGAGTTTATTAACCATTTGTTAACCCTGAGATGGGCAATTTTTACCTATCAGCAAATCGTAGTAATTCACGCCTAATTTTAGGGTGTTGAGAGTATTGCCGGGCCATTTGAATGCTTGAACAACGGGGCGGCGACAGTGAACGGACTCCTTGATTTTCTTAAAGGACTCGGACCAGCGCGACTGGCAGCGATGGGCGCAATGGCTGCCCTGCTGATTGGTCTCTTCGCCTTCATTATTGTCCGTGCGACGGCACCTCAAATGGTTCCGCTGTTCACTGATCTTACCTTGGAAGATGCTGGCGCAATTGTCAGTCAGGTTGAATCTCAAGGCATTACCTATGAACTTGGTTTGAACGGGAGCAGTGTTCTTGTTCCTGAGGAGGACGTTTATCGTCTTCGGATGAGCCTTGCAGAAGCTGGTCTTCCGTCTGGCGGTGGTGTTGGCTACGAGATTTTTGATAAGACTGACACCCTTGGCGCAACCAGTTTTGTACAAAACATCAACCGTCTTCGCGCTCTAGAAGGTGAGCTGTCACGTACAATTCGCAGCATTAGTCGTATTGTCTCAGCGCGTGTTCATCTTGTTCTCCCTGAGAAGCAGTTGTTTCAGCGTGATAAAGAACCCCCGACAGCCTCTATTACTATTAAGGCTCAAGGTACGTTGACGAATGGCCAAATTCGAGCAATTCAGCATTTGGTCGCAACTGCAGTTGAAGGCCTTGAGCCTTCGTATGTTGCTATCGTCGATGAGCGCGGCAGTTTGCTTGCCAGCGGAACCGGCGATAAAGAAGGGCTTGTTGGAGGCTCTTCGCTAGACGAACGTCGTTTGACTATGGAGGCTCGCCTGCGGCAACAGGTAGAGGAAATCCTCAACAACGTCGTTGGTGCAGGTCGGGCGCGCGTACGGGTCGCAGCCGAGATCAACTTCAACCGCAAAACTGAAACGCAGGAGCTTTTCGATCCTGACGGGCAGGTTTTGCGCTCCTCACAGAGCAAGGAAGAAAATGCTTCTTCAGCAAATACCGAGGATACGGTTTCTGTTGCAAATCAGTTACCAAACGCTGCTGCCAATAATGGAACTGCCGGCACCAAGGAAAATTCGAATATTTCCGAAGAGATTTTGAACTACGAAATCTCCAAGAGCACTGTGACCGAAGTGTATGAGGCTGGCGGGCTTGAGCGCTTGTCTGTCGCTGTTTTGGTAGATGGCACATACATAACAAACGAGGATGGTACTCAGGCTTATCAAGCTCGCACTAAAGAAGATCTGGAGCAGATCGCGACGTTAGTTCGTACGGCCGTTGGTTTTAACAAGCGTCGTGGTGACACTGTAGAAATTGTAAATATGCGGTTCGTGGAAGCTCCGGTTCAAGACCTTGGTGATAATGAAGGTGGTTTGTTTGATTTCACCCGCGCTGACATTATGAAACTTGCTGAGCTGGGTGTTTTGCTGGTGATCACCATTTTACTTTTGATCTTTGCAGTATCCCCTTTGATGAAACGCATTTTGGCTAGTGAAGAACGAAAAGATGCGACAGCTGAAAACGGCTATCAGGTTCTTCCTGACGGAACTGTTGTGAGGGATGCCCCTGCTCAGATTGAAGGTATCGTTGGAGAGATGGAAGGGGTCCCATCAGAAATTCCAACGGCTGAATGGATTGAGGACGCTAAAAACCAGGCTGCTCTCCATCAAAGTTCGATTAAACAAATCAGTGAAATGATTGATGAATCTCCTAGTGAAGCCGTGAATATTGTTCGCGGTTGGCTGAACGAGGCTGCATAGGATGAGCGACGAAGTTTCAAGCCAAGATCAAAACCAACAAGGTCTTTCTATTAATACTGAGATAGCTGAGAGAGAACTGGGGGGTGCAGAACGGGCCGCAGTTCTCCTTCTTGCGCTCGGTCAGGAATATGGCAAGGCAATTTGGGATGGTTTGGACGAGATTGAAGTCCGGCAAGTCTCAAGTGCAATGGCGAGTTTGGGTCCGGTGACGCCAAGCATGTTGGAAGAGCTGTTTGTTGATTTCCTGAAGCGTCTTTCCACACGTGGCGCGTTGAACGGAAATGTGGATGTAACAGAACGGTTGTTGAGCTCATTTTTGTCAGACGATCGCGTCTCCATTATTATGGAAGAGATCCGCGGTCCGGCTGGTCGTAACATGTGGGAAAAGCTATCTAACGTTCCCGAAAATGTGCTGGCCAACTACTTGAAGAATGAATACCCGCAGACGATTGCTGTTGTACTTTCCAAGATCCAAAGCGATCATGCTGCGCGCGTTTTGTCGTTGCTTAATGAAGAGCTTTCTCTGGATGTGGTGAACCGCATGTTGCGGATGGAATCCATTCAGAAAGATATTCTTGAGAAGGTTGAGCAGACCTTGCGCGTTGAGTTTATGTCCAATCTGTCTCAGACCAGCCGTCGGGATAGTCATGAGATGATGGCAGATATCTTCAACAACTTCGACCGGCAGACTGAGGGGCGTTTTCTTGCCGCTCTTGAAGAAGATAGTCGTGAGTCCGCAGAGCGTATTCGCAACCTGATGTTTACGTTTGAGGATTTGCTCAAGCTGGATTCAGGTGCATGTCAGACATTGCTTCGGAACGTGGAGAAAGATCAGTTGGCGATGGCGCTGAAAGGTGCCTCTGATACCGCTGTTGCTTTCTTTACAGCCAACATGTCCTCCCGCGCAGGGAAAATGCTGCAGGAAGATATGGACAATATGGGCCCGGTTCGGTTGCATGATGTTGATGAAGCGCAGAACGGCCTGGTTCTTAAAACGAAAGATCTGGCTGCTTCTGGTGAGATCACCATTAATAGGAAAAAGGGAGAAGACGAATTTGTCTACTAATCCTCCCTTTTCTCAGACCTTCTTGGAGGCATGCTGATGGTTACAGTTATGCCTCAAGGTGCCGTGCGCCAACGTTTCATGTTCAATACTAAATCAATTGATGAACTTGAAGGTGCCGCGATTGTTGAGGATGTGCCGCCGCCGGAACCAACTATGACGGTTTCTGAGCATCGGCAGCTTTTAAAGGCTGCGGAAGACGCGGCTTTTATCCGAGGGGAATTGCAAGCACGGCAGGGGATTGCTGAGCAACAGAAGGCAAGTGCGCAGGATGAACTTGTTGTGTTGCGTGAAAGTCTGGAAGCTGCGCTGGGTGAGATTGAGAAACAGTTGCGTGCTCAGGAACGTAATCTGGTTTCCATGTGTTTTATGATTGCGCGCCGGCTTTGCGCTCATCTGCTCGCCAGAGAACCTCTTGCTGAAGTTGTTGCTCTCCTTTCTGAATGTCTCGCACCTCTTCGGAAAATACCGCAGATCCTAATTGAAGTGCCTGCGAAAGACAGCTGCGCTCTTGAAGGTATGGTCGAGCAACTCGTCATGAACAACAGCTTTGAAGGCAAAATTCATGTGTTGAGATCAGAGACTATGTCTCGCGGTGATTGCAGGATCGAATGGCCAGAAGGCGGACTTATTCGTGATCGCCGGAAGACAGTTGAACATATTGAAGAAGTTATCCAATCTCACTTTGATGCACGGGATCGTGCGAGCAAAACTGAGTAGAAAATCAGGCTTGCTGCCTATGAATGCACATAGTTACGGCGGATGCCGGTTCTGAAAGGTTTACGATGAGTGGTGATGAAAAAGAGATGGTTCTAGACCAACACAGAAGTACTCAGCGCGCTGGGGACTCCGGTGGAAATGGTGAAGGCGGCCTCAAAGTCGCTGCCGATCTTGAAGCTGTTTTTGACGTGCCTGTTCAGCTGTCTGCCGTGTTGGGACATACCAAAATGAAGGTGTCTGATCTTTTACATCTGGACACCGGTATTGTGATGGAACTTGACCGTAAGGTCGGTGAGGCCATTGATGTCTACGTGAATAATAGGCTTATCGCTCGCGGCGAAGTGGTGCTGGTGGAAGATAAGCTTGGCGTTACCATGACCGAAATCATCAAGACTGATCGATGATTGGCATGGGGCGTACTAGAAAGGAACTGACATGCGGCTCTTGATCGTCGGCACACTTGGTGGGCAGCTGACCGTTGCTACCAAGATCGCGATGGATCGTGGTGCGTCCGTTACTCATGCCGCCGGGGTTACAGAAGCGATGAAAGTCTTGCGCTCCGGGCAGGGCGCAGACCTTCTTATGGTGGATGTAAACGAAGACATTGGCCAGCTTGTGGAGACCATCGAGCGGGAGCGCATTCATGTTCCGTTGGTGGCGTGTGGTTTAGGTACCGACGCGCGTGCGGCCGTTTCGGCTATTCGGGCAGGCGCGAAGGAATATATCCCGCTGCCACCGGATCCAGAGCTGATTGCTGCTGTGCTGGCTGCTGTAACCAACGAGCGGGAAGATCTGATCTACCGTGATGCAGCGATGGCCAGTGTTATTAAGCTTGCGGAACAAGTAGCGCCTTCTGATGCATCTGTTTTGATTACGGGTGAATCTGGTAGTGGTAAGGAAGTCATCTCCCGCTTCCTGCACAGTAAATCTAACCGTGCGAAAAAACCGTTTATCTCCATCAACTGTGCAGCGATCCCTGAGCATCTTCTGGAATCTGAACTGTTTGGCCATGAGAAGGGCGCATTTACGGGGGCCGTTGCGCGGCGTATCGGCAAGTTTGAAGAAGCCAACAGCGGCACGTTGATGCTGGATGAAATCTCGGAGATGGATGTTCGGTTGCAGGCAAAACTGCTGCGTGCCGTTCAGGAGCGGGTGATTGATCGCGTTGGCGGCAGTCGCCCTGTCCCCGTTGATATTCGTATCATTGCGACGTCCAACCGTGATCTGGCGGAGGCAGTACGGAGTGGAACATTCCGCGAGGATTTGCTGTATCGCCTGAATGTTGTGAACCTGAAGCTTCCTGCGCTCAGGGAGCGGCCTGCTGATATTCTGGAGTTGGCAAACCACTTCATCGAGATTTACGCAAAAGCCAATGGCGTAAAGCCCTTGCCAGTGTCTCAGGAAGGTCGCCAGCTTTTGTTGGCTAACCCGTGGAAGGGCAACGTGCGTGAGCTGGAAAACACCATGCACCGCGCTGTTTTGCTTTCCTCTGGTGGTGAAATTGATGCTGAGGCGATCCGTATGCCGGATGGATCTCCGATTGCAGTAGGCGCCAGTCAGCAAACAGCGGCTCGTGCTGCTTATGCGGCGGAGGCAGCTTCTCGTACTATGGTTGGCCGTACGGTCGCTGATGTGGAGCGTGACCTTATCCTGGATACGCTGGACCATTGCCTTGGCAACCGGACCCATGCAGCAAAGATCCTTGGGATTTCCATTCGTACATTGCGCAATAAGCTGAATCTTTACACCAAAGATGGTGTTGAAGTTGCTGGCCCCGGTGATGTGCGTACCAGCACCGCTGAAGTTTAAGAGCAGGCGGAACCGGGATGGCTGAGGAACCAACTACTCGAGGCAAACAAGGTGGGGCAGATGCGTCCCCCTCTGCCAAGGGTGTGCTCGGCCTTGGACCTCCGGGGAGTAACTCCTTTTTTCAAGATCTCTGGGGTGCTCTTAAGCAGGGTGACCTAGGACTTGCTGCCGGTGTGATGGTCATCCTTGTGATGCTCATTGTGCCTATGCCAGCCCTTTTGCTCGATATGTTCCTCGCTATTTCAATCATCTTCTCGGTTATGATTTTGATGGTTGGCTTGTTCATTCAAAAGCCGCTGGAATTCTCCTCTTTTCCTACTGTTTTGTTGATTGCCACCATGCTTCGGCTGTCGTTGAATATGGCATCTACCCGTTTGATTTTGGCGAACGGGCACAATGGCGGAGATGCTGCCGGGCACGTTATTGAAGCGTTTGGCAGTTTTGTAATGGGTGGTAATTTCGTTATCGGAATTATTGTCTTCTCGATCCTAGTGATTGTGAATTTCATCGTTATTACAAAAGGTTCTGGTCGTATCGCAGAGGTCGCGGCGCGTTTTACACTGGATGCAATGCCCGGTAAACAGATGGCAGTTGATGCCGATCTGGGTGCTGGTTTGATTGATGAGGAGACGGCACGGACCCGCCGTAAAGAGCTTGAATCTGAATCAACCTTCTTCGGGTCGATGGATGGTGCCTCCAAATTTGTGCGTGGTGATGCTGTTGCAGGTTTGATGATTACGTTCATCAACGTGATCGGCGGTATTGTTATTGGTGTGATGCAGCAGAACCTGACGTTCTCGCAGGCTGCTGAAAACTATACCTTGCTGACCATTGGTGATGGTCTGGTTTCGCAAATCCCTGCGCTTATCGTCTCAACCGCTGCTGGTATTCTCGTTTCCAAGGCGGGTGTTGAGGGAGCTGCTGATAAAGCTCTGGTGAGGCAGTTTACCGGCTACCCAAAAGCGCTTGGCATGTCCTCGTTTGTTATGGTTGTGCTTTCGTTCTTGCCGGGTATGCCTATGCTGCCGTTTTTGGCACTCGCGGCCGGCGCTGGGTATCTGGCACGCCGGGCCAGCCAGCGACAAGCTGTGGTGAAGGCTGAAGTGGTTGCCGCTGAAGTGGTTGCCGCTGCGCCTGAAGAGCAACAAGAAGCGCCAATCTCTGACAGTTTGAAGATGGACGTGCTGCGCATTGAACTGGGGTATGCGCTGCTGCCGATCATCAATGGCCGGAACAAGCAGGAAACGGATCAAGTTACGGAGCAGATTAAAGCGCTTCGTCGTCAGATCGCGACGGATATGGGCGTGATTATGCCCTCTGTTCGTATCCTTGATAACATCCAGCTTGGTGCAAATGACTACATGATCAAGGTGAAGGAAGTGGACGCCGGTGGCGGCTCTTTATTCCCAAACCAGTTTATGGTGATGGACCCTGCTGGCGGGCAGGTTCGTTTGCCAGGTACGCATACCAGTGAGCCGACCTTTGGGTTGCCTGCGACCTGGGTTGAGGCGCAGTATCGCGAAGAGGCCAATTTGCTTGGCTACACGGTGGTTGATCCTGCGACCGTGATTTCAACCCACCTGACTGAGACCATTAAATCCCATATCTCGGAGTTGATCACGTACGCGAATGTTCAGGTGCTGCTGAAGAAGCTGGATGAAGAGCAATCCAAACTGGTGGAAGATATTGTTCCGGCCCAGATTTCCATCTCGGGCATTCAGCGTGTTTTGCAGGCGCTGCTGGAAGAGCGGATCTCCATCCGTGATCTAGGCACTATTTTGGAAGGTATTGCGGAAGCGATCGGCTCAACTCGTAACCCGAACAGTATTGCTGAACACGTTCGTACACGTCTTGCGCGCCAGATCTGTGCAGCCAACCAAGCGCCCGGTGGGTATCTGCCGCTGATCAGCCTGAGCCCCATTTGGGAATCTGCTTTCCTTGAAAGCATCATTGGCGATGGTGATGACAGACAGTTGGCGATGGCGCCCTCTAAACTGCAAGAGTTTGTGGGGCTGGTTCGTGATGCCTTTGAGATTGCTGCTAATCAGGGGGAAGTGCCTGTTTTGTTGTGTTCAGCGCAGTCTCGCCCGTTTGTGCGCTCCATCATTGAGCGTTTTAGAGCGCATACCTTTGTTATGAGCCAGAATGAAGTTCACCCTCGGGCGCGCCTGAAGACTGTGGCTTCTATCTAGAAACACCCCCTAAATTAACTCAATAGTTTTGAGGGACCAGACAATTGTCTGGCCAAGTCAAATCTCCTATTGAGGTGAGGTCTTTATTGCAGGTGGACCATGACGACTATTCCTCTCAGCCTCGACGGCTACACAGAATTACCTTCTGATAAGATCGCTACTGTTGTGACTTACCTTGAGATGCATAGGAAGCCGCAGGACCGAAAGGTGATTGAGCGACCTGATCTGAGCCTCCACAAAGTAGAGCAGGTGGACCTTGCGGTGTACCGGCACTTGTTTCGGGCAATCGGGGAGCCTTGGTTGTGGTTCGGGCGTCTTGTGATGAGTGATGCGGAGCTTACTCAGGTGCTTCAGGAAGAAACCCGTGATATCTACTTCGCGATGAAAGAAGGTGTGGCTGTTGGCCTTCTTGAGCTGGATTTCTCGTTTGGCGATAATGTTGAACTCGCCTACTTTGGCTTGGTTCCAGACCATATCGGCGGTGGGTCCGGGCGTTGGTTGATGAACCACGCCATTGATCTTGCTTTTGCCAAGCCCGGTATCAAGCGTTTCTTCGTGCATACATGTAATGGGGATAGCCCGCAGGCCCTGCCATTTTACATCACCAGCGGTTTTGCGCCTTACAAACGCGCGATTGAAGTGGCGGATGATCCTCGGTTGATGGGCGTGCTGGATAAGGCAAGCGCTGCTCATATTCCGGTTCTGTTATAACCTCCGTACTTTGCCAGTAGTTATGTTTATTCCCGCAGTTATGGGGATCGTGGCACACACCTTTAGAATTCAGTGGTGGGACCTATGGGGTTTGGAAGGCAGGTTGGGGAAACTGCCCCAAATCGAGACAATTGATGAGGTTTCGTTAGAATTTTATCTGGGATGTGTTAGTTTCTTTTTACTATATCAACGTGATTACCCGTGGAAGACGTGTGCGGGTTGCACCTGATATAATAGGTTGTGTTTAGGTGGTGTGCGGTTGGATCGGGGTTGGCCCAGCCGGATATTCGGGAGCTGCTATGTCAGAGTTACACGACAACGTTGTGCCGCATGAAAAGGTGCGGTCCTTGAGAAATGCCATCCGTAATGTACGCATTGCGGGAATGGAGCGGACAGACGTTGTTGTGGCCCTTCAGGAGAGCGAAAAGGCTCGCCTGGAGATGCTCAGCGAAGAACTGATTGATGTCTTTAAGGAAATTCCTGAGGATGATGATCAGTTTTCCTTCCAGATCGTTCCCGGAACGCAGCCACGCTTATGGATTGATATGACCAGCCATGTGCTTATGGGTCGTGATAAGCACTCCTATCGCTTTGTAAAAGAAACCCGTCTTGGCCGTATGGTGTTGCTGGAAACAGCGGATATTGACGATATGGCCGATTGCATCACTGAATACATTGCTGAACGGATTATTGAGAAAGAACGCACGTTGGAAGCCGACTGGATGCTTAATCGTATTCGCCAGCAGGACGTACCGTTGGGTAAGGGGCTGGATCAGCTGAAGGAGGATGCCGCCGCAAAGGCTGCTCCTAACAAGCACAACAAAGGCCGCGGTCTCTTTATTTTATTTTGCGGTGTGGTAATGGGCGCAGTGATGGGCGCCACCGGGCTGATTGCCTTCGCCCTTTATGCCAACCCGTTTGGTGGTTAGAACCAACTTCAATAAGTTTCACAATATAACAGTCTGAAATTGATCAGGCTGCTTGTCTTAGGCCGGGAATGGTGAGGTCGTGCTGGGCGATATGCTGTACGCCCTTCATTGCGGTCACAAAGCCGCGCTCTTCCATAATGCAGGACCAGCCATCGCCATCTCGTTCAATGCTGAAGAGGTTGTAGCGGGCAGGTGGCTTGTGTCCACCAAGGCCGTTGGAGGCGGAAGGTACACAGATGACAGGTACAGCTCCGTCCGGACCATTTATTTCCATGCGAGTAGCGCGGTGGGTATGTCCGTGCAGGATCAGCTCTGCCCCGCATTTTGCGATGACATTCCTAAACCGGCTGGAACCAACGAGACGTTTGTACCAGGATGTTGCGCTCCGAACTGGCGGGTGATGCAACATGACAACGCGGAAATCTCCACGGCGCTTGGCATGTTCTAGCTGATCTGCCAGCTCGCGGAGTTGGTTGTGGTCTATATGGCCGGTAGCCATAAACGGCCCTGTTGCTTTTGCGGAGGACAAGCCAATAATGGTGATGTTGTCTCGTCTGCGGACAAACGGGAAATGCAGTGCGTTGCCCAATGGGGGCGTTATGCCCAACTCAGGGTCACTCTGCATATACGGGCGCCAGGCACTATAAGCCTGCTTGAGCGCTCCGGGCACATAAGCATCATGATTGCCGGGTGTCAGTGAAACCTTCTTTGGAGATCCCACAGTTGCGAGCCAGTCCTTGGCTCCAGCAACTTCTTTGGGAAGGGCGATGTTGACCAGATCCCCACAGAGCGCAATATGATCAGGCTCGTGCGCATGAATATCGCTAATAAGCGCATTCAAATAGGAGTTGGTCATGGCATGCGCGCGATTGCGCTGCCAATTGATATAGCCCAGCAGACGCTTGGAGAAAAGCTGAACAGGTTGAACGTTCGGCAAAGGACCAAGGTGCGGATCAGATATATGTACAAGCTTAAACATGGCCTGCGCATCATCACCGCATTGGGCATAAGGTCAAGGTAATTTCCTCAAAATCGGCAATTACCCTCAAGCGCCTTTAACAGAACGGCAACGCTGACGTCCAAATTGCCTTAAAGACAGGAGGATGGACGCAATACAGCGGTGTCGTGGTTGTTTTGAGTGTTCACTGCTGGAGTCCAGTGAAAGCGTTTTGTGCGGCGGAAATGTGTGAGAATTGCGGTAAGCATTATATGTTTCTCCTGCGATTCGAGGAACGCGGATAAGATGACTAATATATGTTGGTGATGGGGCCGCCCTGCTTAATTTTTGGGCGAATGCTTAGTATTTGCACTCTTTCTACGCCTATCCTGAGGGTTGTGTAGTGTTTCTTTTGCAGGGGTGCTATGCAATTTTTGCATAGGTGATATTTCAATAATTTACCTATAGGTATCAGCTAGTTAACTTGATTGTGAGGTTGAATTTGGCAAGCTTGAAGACACAATTGATCAATCGAGTGGTCCAATCCGGTGCCCTGTTGACACGTGGAATGACGTTAGGTGTGCGTGTCGCAGCTTTTACAGCTGATAACCGAGTCCTTTTGGTTCGTCATCAATACTTGCCGGGTTGGTACTTTCCCGGCGGTGGCGTCGATACTGGTGAAACACTAGCAGAAGCTGCCCGGAGGGAACTGATGGAAGAAACCGGCTATGGGTGCAAACCTGATGTGGCTCTGCTTTCTATGTACTTTAACCGTGGTGGAACCGGGCGCGATCATGTGGGTTTCTTTAAGGTAGAGCTGACAGAGCAGGATTATGCGTGGAAGCGACCCAAACTGGAAATTGCGGAGGTGCAGTTGTTTGCGCTTGATGCCTTGCCTGAAGGCGTGAGCCCTGCGACGCTGCGTCGGTTGGAAGAATTGGCGGGTCGCGTTGTCCCTGATCCCTATTGGTAGCGGTTTATCAGGGGCCTAAATTGCGGGGCTCTACGCTCTATAGCTACGCATCTGCACCTAGTTTTGGACTTTACGACACAATATTTGCGTGCTAGGTAAAACATCGAAATAATATTTCGTGTGCGCAGCATGCGGCAGACTGAGATTTTTTGGGGACTGGCCTTATGGCAATTTGCTGGGAACAGCGACGACGAATGAACGCGCGGGATTTATTCTCGCGTGGTGCTTCGTGCCGTCCTTCCCCCAGTGTGCTCCCCTTTTCGGTCTAGATGCCGGAGCCGCACGGATCGACGGTCTTCTCCTTCGATTTGTGGTGTACTTAAATGACTTCTTCAACGTGGTTGCTTCGGCAAGAAATCTCCTCAGACTATTTTCAAATTGAGCAGATGCAGGATGAAGCTTTTGGCCCTGCGCGGTTTGAACGAACTGCCTTCAAAATCAGAGATGGTGTGAAGCAGGAAACTAGCCTGTGCCTCGTTGGTGAGCTGGATGGCAAGATTGCCGGTTCCGTGAAGCTGACCCCGATTGTGATCGGGGATAGCCCGTCCATGTTGCTTGGACCGTTGACTGTTCACTCTGCCTTCAAGGGCATGGGGCTTGGCGGATTATTGCTGCAAACCGTGGCTGCAAAGGCCAAAGAGCAGGGCGTGCAATCCATTTTGCTTGTTGGAGACCATCCGTATTACGGCCCGCATGGATACGAGCAGATTGCCCATGGGCATATCACCTTGCCCGGACCTGTTGATCTGGACCGGTTGCTGGTGTTGATGCTTGGCAAGGGGCCTGTACCGCAAGGAGCGGTTGTTGGTGGGTACAGAAAGCCTGCGCTTGTTGCCATGAAGCGAGAAGACGGATTGTTTCACGATATGCAGGAGCCGACTGCTGCGCTGGCACCTTGATACTCGTTGCGCAACGGACTTCGCATCCTGATTTAATGTCCTTCTCGATACCATGTGAAGGAGAATAGCCCGAGCAACAGCGCAAGGCCGAGGAAGCCGATGAGAAGCGGATAACGGTCTATACCATTGAGAATGCTGGCGTCAGTCCGTTTCACTCCGATCCATCCATTGCCATGATACTTAGTGGTGGCCTGCTGTGCGATGATGTTTGGCACGGACAGGTTTTCCCCATCATCCCCGCCAATGCGGAGGACAGCCCCACCGGTTTGCTCGGAAAGGTCTTTGAGTTTTTCCGGTGTGGAGATGACCTCCAGAAACTCACGTGGATTCGGCGGACCCACATTGATGAGTGCGGTATGTGCACCATCACTTGCAGAATAAAGCCCCAGCTCTTTGGCCTTGACTGCGGCGGTCCAAAGACCTGAGGCGTCTTTTTCCAGCTCAAGCTTTTCTGTTTTGCCTGAAGGCGTTGTAAGTGTGATCGGGTCAACAATTGTGGTCAATGTCTGTCGCTCAGTGATGAGGCTTGTACCTCGAAGCGATAAGCGCAGGGCTTCCTCTTCCAGATCCGGCTCCTTCATCAACCAGTGGGCTAAACGGCGTAGGAGAGGCACGTGGGGTCCACCGCCTTCATACCCTCTTGCCCAGAGCCATACATGATCTGAGAGCAAGGTTGCGACGCGGCCTTTACCAACGCGACTGAGCACTAGCAATGGCTTATCCCCCAGCGCCGTCATTATGGGTTGGCCCTGCTGCACTTTGGCGTCTACCAACCGGTACCATTTTGCCCATTGCGGTGGGCTTTGATCTGCTCCAGGCAGCTCACGGGTCACGGGATGGCGCATGCCAAGTTCCGACACCTTGGCGTAGAAGGGTTCCTCGAAGATCTTACCTGAGGGAGCGGCAGGAAGAACGCGGCCCAGTGGTGTTCTGAAAATACTGTTGGCCTCCGCGTAATCAGGTCCTCCAGCTATAAGCACAGCACCACCATCAGTTACATAGCGAGCAATGTTATCGAAATAGAGCAGAGGCAGTACACCGCGGCGCTCGTACCTATCAAAGATAATCAGGTCGAATTCGTCGATTTTGACGGAGAACAGTTCCCTCGTTGGAAATGCGATGAGAGAGAGCTGATTGATGGGGGTGCCATCCTGCTTTTCTGGTGGTCGCAAAATGGTGAAGTGAACCAGATCAACCGAGGCGTCAGACTTGAGAAGGTTGCGCCATGCGCGTTCGCCCGCATGCGGTGAACCGGATACCAGAAGTACGCGGAGGTTTTCGCGGATACCATCGATGGTCACCAAAGCACGGTTGTTGAGCGGCGTCAGTTCACCTTCCAGTGCTTCCACCTCAAACTCGTAGATGTTTTGACCGCCATGTTCGATCTCGACAGCGATCTCGGCAGGATAACCGGAGGCGATGAGCTGCTTGGAAAGGATGTCTCCATTCCGGCGCACCGTTACTTCGGCGCGGTTGCCAAGCGGTTGGCTGGTGCCTTCTTCAATCATCTCCAGCTGGACAACTTGTGTAGAGCCGACAAGACCGAAACGGGGTGCCTTTGCGACTTTCAGGCGGCGGTCATATTCGCCTTCGCGGCCTGTAATCAATGCATGGATCGGAGCTGTAAAGCCGAGTTTCTCGATAGATTGGGGAACATCATGGATTTGGCCATCTGTGATGATGACAGCACCTGCAATCCGCTCGGGTGGTACATCTGCCAGTTCGTTGGCGATTGCGGTAAAGGCGCGGGTGCCGTCTCCGCTTTCCATATCTGCTTCGCTGAGTTCGACTTGCCGCAGGTCAATACCTTCCAGTGACTGCAGTTGAGCTGTGAGATTGTCACGGGCGGCACGGGTAAGGTCTGCACGATCCTCTAACTGCTGGCTTTGGCTGTTGTCTGTTACCAACACCACAGTGCTTGGCAGGTATTCTCTGTCTTCCCGAAGGACAGCCGGGTTGAGCAGAGCAATCACCAGTAAAGCCAAGGCAAGCGCGCGCAGGGATGCGCCTCTCATGCTAACGTAAAAGAGATAGGCGCAGGTCAGCGCGATGATCACACTAAGTACAATCACTGCCGGTAATGGCAAGAGCGGGTCTATGGAAAGGGACCATGTCATATGTGCTGCTATGCTCCGCGTCGTCAGTGATAAGTGTTATTGGCCAATGCGTTCCAGCAGGGTCGGGATGTGAACCTGATCTGCCTTGTAGTTGCCTGTCATGGTGTACATAAGGATGTTGATGCCCACCCGAGCAGCCATCTCGCGTTGGTTACTATCCGTTGGAATGGTGGGGTAGAGATAGTTGCCCTGCGGATCTATCGCCCATGCTGCCGCAAAATCGTTGCCACTGATCATGATGGGGGAGACACCATCGCTGGCCCGCACAGGGCGGCTGCCGTCAGATGTTGTGGTGGTCGCCTGCACCCATAAGGGGCTTTGGTCATAGCGGCCCGGAAACTTTTCTAAAATGTAGAAGGTTTTGGTGAGCACATGATCCTGCGGGACGGGCTCAAGGCTGGGGACATCCAACCCTTGCAACAGTTGCTGTAGTTTGCGTTTGTTGCCGGAATTCGTTCCTGTTGTTGCATAGGCATCCCGTGTGTCAAAGAGGATGGTGCCGCCGTTGCGCATATAGGCACCGATCCGGGACATAACCTCCGGGGCTGGTATCTGCATTTGCGGGTCGATGGGCCAGTAGATCAACGGGAAGAAAGCGAGTTCATGCTGTTGCAGGTCCAAACCTATCGGTGCTTCCGGCTCCAGCGCAGTGCGGTCTGACAGCAGACGGGTGAGGCCGAATAGCCCGGCGCGGCTGATTTCATCCACCTCGGGATTACCTGTGATGACATAGGCAAGGCGTGTGTCCAGTGAGGCATCCAGTGCGAACTGCTCGCTTGTGCTTTGAGCCATGGCGCTGTCAGGGATAAGCGGATTGATGGCTGATACAGCAAAGATTATCAGTGCAGCATGGGTAAAGTTGGTGCGTTGCAATTTGCCAGAGAGCCAGAGCAGGGCAAGGGTGTCCAGCAAGGCGAGCAGAATTGCAATGGAGAAGAACCAACCGCGTAGATCCATCGGTTTTTCTGAGGGGTAGCCTAATACGGTCGCCATGCTGAGTGGTTTCAGGTTCAAGGGGGTCAGCTCGTCTTCGTCTTCCAGCAAGTTCAGGGCGCGCGCTGCTTCTTCTGTTCCATAAAGGCCGGGAGGTGTTTCTCTTGATGGATGAGTGGTTGCAAAGTCGCGTTCTAAAATTGGCTGGTGGTTGATGGAGGGCGGGGTCAGTTTGCCATGTCCATCCAACATCTTCAGCAGAGGGAGAGCTGAAGCGGAGGTTGTGCCGTCGCTTTCCTCTGCATTGCTGTAGGAGGTTGTTGACGAGATGTTGGTGATTGCTCGCAGCATATCAACGAAGCCGCCGGACAGAGGCAGGTTGGACCATTTGGTATCCGGCGTGACATGGAACAGCACGATGGTGCCATTGCCCTGTTTTTTTGCGGTGACCAGAGGTGTTCCGTCTTCTAAGGATGCCCATGTACGGTCTGGAAGATCGGCTGTGGGTTCAGCCAGAATCTGGCGATTTACGACCACATCTTTGGGGACATTAATGGAGCGGAACGGGCTGTTTTCTGAAAAGCTCTTTAGAGCTTGTGGGCTTTTCCAAGAAAGGGAGCCGCCGAGCTTTCTATCACCCAAACGCAAGCCAACAGGGATGAGGGAATCTTTATTTTCCGGCAGTTGCGGTCCAGCGAAGCGCACAAGTGTGCCGCCCTTGGAGACCCAGCTGGAGATATCTGCTTCTGTTTGTCTTGGGAGGGTTCCAACTTCGGCCAGCACCAGAACAGAAATGCCCTTATCAAAATAATCTGAGACTGACGTGCTGATGTCAGTGCTCTTTGCTGGGGGAAGGTCCGCAAAGGGGGCAAGGGCGCGTTCCAGATAATAAAGCGGCGACAGCAGTGGTTGAGATCTGTCTGCGAAGCCGCCCGCGAACAGGCCAATTTTCCGCCTGCGCCAGCGCTCGTCAACCAGAACTGTGCTGCCTGCGCTGGATTTGCCAAGGATGGCGAGCTTTGCAATGTCGTTGCGCAGTTCGGAAGGCAGGTCCAGCGAGATTTCAGCGGTTGATTGTCCGGCACTCATCTCGACTATTTGTTCTGCAATGGTTCGCTGTTTGCGGTCATAAGCACGGACTGTGAGGGTTTCCGGCAGCGGGGCTGGGTGACGTAGAACTGTTGTGGTCATCGCTCCGGCATTGTTTTGCAGCTTTTTCAGCGCATAGACCGGCGTATCTGATTGATAAATAAGGAAAGAATTTTCTTTGGTGTCTGCTGCATTGGCAATGCGGGCCAGACCTTCAGCAAAACTGGTTCTTGTTGGCTCTTCCAGTGGAGAGGAGAACCACAGGATTGCGCCGGGAGGGTTTTGCTGGGCTTGTTTGCGCAGGGCGGGGAGTAACTCAGAACGGGCAGCTTGCCAGCCTTGCGGTGTTAACGCCCGCAGTTGGTCGCCCACTTCCTGAGCGCTGGACAAACGCATGGGTTGCGCTGGGCCATCTGCTGTGGTGATCAGCATGACGGTTCTGTTGTTTTGTGCTGCGCCTTCTACCATGAGTTCGGCCATGCGGATCTGACGATCCCAATCGGCTGATGCATCCCAGCCATTGTCCACGATGAGCCAAAGCGGGCCAGTTTTGGGCTGGGCAATGTCGAGTGGTTTCCAGACAGGACCAGCCATGGCGATGATGAGGATCGCTGCCAGAACAAGACGGAGAAGGATCAGCCACCATGGTGTGTGTTGTGGTGTTTCTTCTCTATTCCTCAATGAAAGTAAGAGGCGGAGCGGGGGGAATTTAACCTGCGCGGGTTGCGGCGGTGTGGTGCGAAGCAGCCACCATAATGCGGGGAGGACCGCAAGTGTTGCCAAAACCCAGGGTGCGGCAAATCCAATTGGGAGAAGAGACCCGATCATACAGCATCTCCCCTCATCTTGTGTTGAGGAGCATTTGCCAGTCGCGCATGGAGCAGCATTAAAGGCTCAACCGCTGGGCGGTCTGTGTGATGCAGGGTGTAATTCCACCCGAACTTGCGGGCCAGTGTGGTTATCTGGTCTTTGTGGGCGGCCAACCGGCTCAGGTATTCCTGTTGCCAGGATTGGGCTTTGCCTGCCTTTAGCTTTTGGCCGCTTTCGGGGTCTTCAAACTGAGTTGGACCCGTAAACGGGAAGCTTTCTTCAATCGGATCAAGGATCTGAACCAGATGACCTTTCGCGCCCGTGCTGGCGATGGTGGACATCCATGTTCCCAGTTTTTCTGGTGGATCCAGCAGATCGGAGATCAAGATGACTTCAGAGAACCGGCGAATGCCTTCTGGTTTGGGCAGAGTTGTTTCCGGTTGTTCGTGAACCAGCGTCTCGGCAATGGTTTGAACGGCGTTTCTGTTGGCCAGAGGGCGGGTGAGCCCGGCAAGGCCAACACGTTCTCCGCTTTCGTTGAGCGCATAGGTGAGGGCGAGCATCAGCAATAAGGCACGGTTGCGCTTTGTGGTTGCCGCTTGTTTGCTTTGGAACCGCATGGACGCAGAAAGATCCGCCCAGACCCAGATGGTTTGGGCGGCTTCCCATTCCCGTTCGCGCACATACAAGTTGTCATCTCGTGCAGACCGGCGCCAGTCGACCTGCTGGGCGGCCTCGCCCGCTCGGAAAGGGCGGAATTGCCAGAAGGTTTCGCCCGGACCAGCGCGTCGGCGTCCATGCCAGCCTGCGGTAACATTGGCTGCAATGCGACGTGCCTCTACCAGTAAGTCCGGCAGGGAGTTGGCAAGGTTTTGCGCTTCGCCAGTTAAGCCGAAGATGTTTTCCTGCGTGTCTTGAGGAGTGGTCCTCGAAGATAACATGGGCGATCCTGTCCAACTCGTGGTTAGGCGATGCGTTCTTTTATGTCTCGCAGGAGCTGGGGAATGGTTTTGCCATCAGCTCTGGCCGCAAATGTGAGGGCCATTCTGTGTTGGAGGACTGGTTCGGCCAGTGCCAGCACATCATCCACGCTTGGCGACAGTCTGCCATCTGCCAATGCACGGGCGCGCACTGTTAGCATCAAAGCCTGACTGGCTCTCGGGCCGGGGCCCCACGCGATGTATTGCGCCAGATCCTCAAAGCCATCGGCCTCGCCGGGGCGGGCTGCGCGCACGAGTTTCAAGATTGCATCCATCACGGATTCGCCAACAGGGATATGCCGGACGAGTTGTTGCATCTCGATCAGCTCTTCTACCTGCAAAACCTGTTTGGATTTGGTTTGAGTTGCGCCGGTGGTTTCAATCAAAATGCGACGCTCGGCGTCGATATCCGGGTAATGAACGTCAATTTGCATTAAGAACCGATCCAGTTGAGCTTCTGGCAGCGGGTACGTGCCTTCCTGCTCAAGTGGATTCTGAGTGGCCAGTACATGGAACGGCGCGGGCAGATCGTGGCGATGGCCTGCAATTGTGACATGGTATTCCTGCATGGCTTGCAGAAGGGCTGACTGTGTTCTTGGACTGGCGCGGTTGATCTCGTCTGCCATGAGAAGCTGTGCGAATACAGGGCCGGGAAGGAAGCGGAAGGAGCGTTTGCCGTCCGGGGCTTCCTCCATCACTTCTGACCCGAGAATATCGGAGGGCATCAGATCTGGGGTGAATTGGATGCGGCGTGCATCAAGCCCTAAAACTGTGCCAAGCGTTTCCACCAGTTTGGTTTTTGCAAGGCCGGGAACGCCAACCAGCAGGCCATGACCGCCTGCCAGAATTGTTACCAGCGTGCGCTCTACAACGCTTTCCTGACCAAAAATGGAACGGGCAATTTCCTCTTTCGCTTGCCGGACTTTGTCGCAGGCCGCCTCTGTGCGGGCGACTATATCCTCTGGTTGCGGGGGCATGCCTGTCATATTGGTGTTCATCGCTGCTCTCTTTTCGTCGCGCTTTTTACAACCTTGCCTAGCTCATCTTCTCATCATACTCGGTTTTAAAAATGGCGATCTCTAGCAAATTTTTAGGCCTGTGCGTTTCTCCCACCTTTGTGGTACGCGCACGCAAACCTGTGCTGATGGCAGAGTTGGACCATATTTTACTGTGTGATGATGCGGTCGGGGTCAGAGCTTCCCTTGGTGTGCGGTTTGGGTTGGCCTATTGGTTGGGTCTACCCTAGCGGCATTTTTGTGAACAGATGGTGAGTCTCTGGCATGAGAACCGCTCTTCCCCTTAGATTTGAATGGTTATCGCAAAGGTATAACTTGGCGCAGCCTTGGCACGAGGGTAGCGTTGCAGCCTTTACAGCACCATATTACCCGTAAATACTCATTGAATGCATTGGTGGACCAAGCCGTGACAAGCGAACAGAAAGATAGCAGAATTCCAGAAATTAAGGAGATGCCGAAAGGCCTGCAGGCCCTGATTTCGCGGGCCGGGAAATCAAAGAGCCTGCCTCCTATCCATCTTTGGAACCCGGATTTTTGCGGAGATCTGGATATGCAGATCAAGCGGGATGGCGCGTGGTTTTACATGGGCACGCCTATCCTGCGCGAGGCGCTTGTCCATCTGTTTGCGACTGTTTTGAAGCGGGAAGAGGATGGCAAATACTATCTCGTCACGCCGGTTGAGAAGATCGGGTTGACGGTAGAAGATGCCCCGTTTGTGGCAGTTGAGATGGACATTCAGGACCGGAAAAATGGGCAGGTCATCACTTTGCGAACCAATTGCGGTGATGTGGTTGAGGCGAGTACCGAGCATCCCCTGCGATTTGTGCAGGAAGAGGACGGCGGCGGATTGAAGCCTTACATTTTGGTGCGAGACAGACTGGAGGCTTTGTTTGCCCGCCCGTTGGTGCATGAACTTGCAGCGCATCTTGAAGAGCGGGACACCCCGGAAGGCCGTGTTGTTGGCGTTGAAAGCCATGGCGCGTTCTTCATAGTAGATACGGTCAAGAACCTCGGCTTTTGAGTGATTACGAAATAGGATGGCGCAAGACCTTGGCTGATTTTACGGCAGAAAATTTTAGAGTACGGGCGTTGGACCGGCTTGCTGGCAGCGTGAATGAACCTACTGGCGATCATATTTTAAACCCTGATCTTGTTGATTACGGCGAACAGCTGGACCGGGTTAAAGATGCCGCTGTTTTGATAGGCATTGTTGATCGTGGCCCGGACACTTCCATTATTCTCACCCAGCGCACGGCTCATTTGCGCTCTCATGCCGGGCAAATTGCGTTTCCCGGTGGTAAGATTGATGAGGAAGATAAAGGCCCGGTTGAGGCTGCCCTGCGAGAAGCCCATGAAGAAGTTGGGCTTGATGCGGATCAGGTGGAAATCCTGGGAGACCTTGGTGACTACTATTCCGGGTCTGGATACCGCATTGTGCCCGTGCTGGCGACAGTTCGCCCACCGCTCATCCTCTCGCCCAATCCGGCTGAAGTCGATGAAGTCTTTGAGGTTCCTTTGTCTTTTCTCATGAACCCGGAGAACCATCACAAAAAAAGCGGAGTATTCAGGGGCCAAACGCGGTACTACTATTCCATGCCGTTTCAGCAGCGCAATATCTGGGGGGTTACTGCTGGAATATTGCGCGTGCTCTATGATAGGATTTATGCCTGATGATCCGTATGCTCCTTACCCATGGCCTTTTGTTCTTTGTCCCTTTTATCGCCTATGCCGTTTGGGTGATGACAGTTCGCAAGGCCAAAGAGGATAAGCGCTTTCGCGATGGCCCGCTGTTGTGGCTGAGCATTATTGGCATCGTTTTTGTCATTGCCAGTCTGGTTCTGCTCGCGGAAGTCAGCCGTGCTCCGCTTGGTTCTCAGTACCGGCCTGCACAGGTTATTGACGGTGAGTTTGTTCCCGGTGGTTACGAGATTCCGAAAAAATGACTGAATTGAAACAACGAGGTTGGCTGGATAGTTCGGCTGTCCAGCGGGCTTTTGATGTTCTGGAGCAGGAAGGTGATGTTGCGCGGGCCGTTGGTGGGACCGTGCGGAATTCTCTTTTAGGCGAAGTGGTTGATGATGTTGATATTGCCTGCACAGCCTTGCCAGATGTGGTGTTGGCGCGGGCAAAAGCTGCTGGCGTGAAGGCTGTTCCCACAGGTGTTGACCATGGAACCGTGACGCTGGTGATTGATCATTTGCCAATTGAAGTGACGAGCCTGCGGGAAGATATTGAGACTCATGGCCGTCATGCCACCGTGAAGTTTGGCCGTGACTGGACTAAAGATGCGCAGCGCCGTGATTTCACGATGAATGCGATCTATGTGGACCGGCATGGCAAGCTGTTTGATCCGCTGGGTGGGATGCAAGATTGTTTGCAGCGGCATCTGCGGTTTATTGGCGACCCTCACCACCGCATACGCGAAGATTATTTGCGCATACTTCGTTTCTTCCGGTTTTTTGCGACATACGGGCAAGGTGAAATTGATGCAGATGGGTTTGCTGCCTGCGTTGAGCTGAAGGACGGGCTTTCCGATCTTTCAAAAGAGCGCATCACCAAAGAAATTTTGCGCACCCTGACGGCTCCGCGTGTTTTGGATTCTCTGCGCCTGATGGAGCAGGGCGGTATTCTGGCGTTGATATTGGGCGACGGGGCGGACAGCTTACGGATTGAGCGGCTGCTTTCCCTTAAAGCAACAACAGGTGTGAATGCTGGTGCAGTCCTGCGGCTTTGCGGCCTTGCTGGAGCTGAGGCCAAAGCTCATCTTCGGCTCTCGAATGCACAAAAGAAGCAGATCAACATCTGCCTGGAGATCTGTAAACGGCTTCAATCATCGGGTCATGGAAATGTAGAGCTGAAAGCTCTGCTTGTTGGCTATGGCGCTGATGTGGTGATTGAGGGTCTTTTGACAGCGTGGATGTACGGTGTCCTTGAAGATGAGGCTGTTCTGGTTGGCCTGATTGGATTTGCCCGAAGCTGGGAGATTCCCGAGTTTCCGCTGACGGGTAAGCTGATGATCGCAAGTGGTATTCCGGCTGGCCCGCATATGGGCAAGGCTATGTTGCTGGCGCGAAAGCTTTGGGCGGATGCTGATTATCAACCTTCAGCAGAGGTTTTGCTTGAGCAGCTTAAAGCCGGTCTGGATACTCAGGTGAATGACTTATGAGCGTAAAGCTGCGTGGTCATCATTTGCTTTGTATTCTCACTTTCATGGGTCACGGGTATTCCCGCAAGTTCTCTGCCAATTATGGGCGTGTCGTAAAACGCCTGAATGCGGGAGAAGGTGTTGTTCTGGTTGATGGACCTGACGATATTTGCGATGCGTTGATCAAAGAAGAGGAAGAGCCACACTGCTTCAATTGCAGTGTGCTGGAGCGAGATAAGATCGCGCTGCAAAGCGTGAGCGAATTGTTGGGCCGTCCACTGGCTGTTGGCGATGAACTGGATTTAACCGGTGAAGTGGTGTCCACCTTGCGCGAAGCCTTCGCGAACGGGCCACTGAGGTCTGCTTGCTATGAGTGCGAATGGAGCGCGTTTTGCGATGGAATCGCAGAAAATGGGTATGAAAAGGTCCATTTACGCCCTCCACCAACCCACTAATCTTCCATTTTTATCAAAATGCCCCATATGGGAGGAAAATCTGAATTTTCTCGCCTATTACGGGGTTATATGCTCGCTTTTAATAAGTTCCCAAGACTACTGGTCTTGCTGGTTTTTTCTGTTGCTTTGATTTTTATCTCAGCAGATTTTGCAGAAGCTAAACGTGGCTTCAGTTTCGGTAGTCGCAGTAAGCGCAGCTGGTCTGCACCTAAAGCAACCAAGACAGCTCCTAAAACAACCCCTGTTCAGCGCACTATGACGCCAAACACTGGCACCAAAGCTGGCGTGCAACTGCAGAATACAGCCGCTTCTAAAGCAACAGCTGGTCAGCGCCGCGGGTTGTTTGGGGGCGGTTTCCTAGGGTCTATGTTGGGTGGTCTGGCTCTTGGTGGCTTGTTGGGCATGGTGTTTGGCGGTGGCTTTGGCGGCCTTGCTGGCTTCTTTGGCCTGATTGTGCAGGTCCTGCTGATTGGCGGGGGGATAATGTTGTTGATGCGGTTCCTCAAAAGGCGGCAGCAGCCACATGCGGCAAATGCCTATAGCTATGAGCCACAGGCACAGCAGAACCAGCAGTTTATGTTTAACAATGCGGGCGCGCAGAATGCACCGCGTCATCCTAGGTCTTTTGGCGGTCAACGGTGGCAGTCTGAAGAGGCACCTGTGTTCTCAACCGATGCGGGCGATGAGATCGGCATAACGGCCGATGATTTTGATGCGTTTGAGACTATGCTAACAACGGTCTGGACGGCGTATGGGAGCGAGGATTATGGCAAGATCCGATCCATTGCGACACCAGAAATGATGGGCTTCTTTGCTGAGGAACTGGGGCAGGCAGCTTCTAAGGGTCTTATCAACGAAGTGCGCGGTATCAAGCTTCTTCAGGGTGATCTGTCTGAGGCATGGCGTGAAGATGATACTGATTACGCAAGCGTTGCGATGCGTTATGAATCCATTGATGTGATGCGTGAGCGTGCCACCAACAAAGTGGTTGAAGGCAATCCTGATGCAGCCGAGGAACGTGTAGAGATCTGGACGTTCCTTCGCGGTGCAGGTGAAGACTGGAAGCTCTCAGCCATTCAACAAGCTGGTTGATCTGACGGAATGAGTTGACTGTAAAAAGGGGCCTGTGCGGCCCCTTTTTTTGGTGTGATGGGGTCTTGTGCTTTGTTAAACTGTGACGCTCAGCTGAACGTCGATGTTGTTGCGCGTGGCGTTGGAGTAGGGGCAAACTTGGTGGGCTGCAGCCACAACATCATCTGCAAGTGCTTTATCCATGCCGGGAACAGTTACGCTGAGTGCAACTTCCAAACCGAAACCACCTTCGGAGCGCGGGCCGATGCCGACTGTTGCTTCTACGTTGACGTCTGCTGGCAATGTTACATCAGTGCGCTGAGAGGCAACGAATTTCATCGCGCCAATAAAGCAGGCTGCGTATCCGGCTGCAAAAAGCTGTTCCGGGTTGTTGCCTGCACCGCCTGCGCCGCCCAGTTCTTTAGGTGTTGCAAGGGTGAGTTCGAGAGAACCGTCTTTTGTCTTGGCGGTTCCATCGCGGCCACCGGTTGCAACTGCGCCAGTTTCATAAAGAACATCTACAGACATTGACTACTCCATATTTCAAATTGTAATATAAATCGTTGAAGATTAAATCGCGTACGACTTTAATAATGAGAATCTCCCTCCTTTGTCAAGAGAGGACTGAATTAATCGTGTGCGATTTAATTTGACGGGTCAGATTTGCGGGATTAGAACAGCGTTTAGAAGGCCTATAAAGTTGGTTGAAAAATAGAAATGTCTGAAGATAAAACACAAGAATTTCAAGGCTTTGGATTGGATCAGCATTTGTGTTTTGCCATCTATAAGGCAAACCATGCTTTCAATCGCTTTTACAAATCATTGATGAAAGAGATAGGGATCACCTATCCGCAGTACATCACTCTTCTGGCTCTGTTGGAAAATGATGGTCAACGTGTTTCCCAGCTTGGGGAGACGTTGTTTTTGGAATCCAACACGTTGACACCGCTGCTGAAACGGCTGGAAGACATGAAGTTTGTGGTGCGGGTTCGCTCGAAAGAAGACGAACGGCAAGTGATTGTGAGTTTGACGGACGCCGGGCGCGGGATTGCCGATGGAATTTGCACTATTCAGCAGTGTGCGGTGGAGCATCTTAAGATGCCAGTCGAAGATATTTCGGATTTAACTGCGAAGCTGAATGAGGTGCAGAGCATTCTTAACGCGGCAAAAGCTGAGAAGAGTTAAAGTCGTTTGCACGTATCATAGACCAGCAAATCACTTTAACTCCTTATTTAACTGATACTTACGTGTATGCAGCAGCAGCCTTAATTTTGCGTTGGCGCGCCCAGAGAATGCCCAGTGATCCGCATGCCATGATGGTACCGGCAATGATTGCTGTTGGAGTTGGAAGGTTCTGCGGAATAAAGCCGGACCGATCTGCCAGAAGCTCAAACAGCAGGGATGCGAACGGTAAAGCTGCAATGGTGGCCACGTAGTTTTGACTACCAACCAGATTGATTGCCTGCATGGAGAGGAACATAGACACGCCGCGCATGGTGATGCCAACTGCTACAGCAGCGATCCACATGGTTGGACTCCACACCTGAGCCAGATCGAGCAGTGGAAGGCTTTGTTTCCAATCCGCAGCTGCTTGCGTCGCAGTGGTTGCTTGCGTTGCGCCGGTGAGGAGAGACAAAGCTGCCAGCGAGACCAGCATGACCAATGCGCTGGCAAGCAGCATGACACCGCTTAAGGAGGCGCGATCCTTCAGGTTAGTTCCCTGATTTTGCGGGTGATATTCGGCAATCATCACAGAGACGACCACGGCCAATTCTGAAAACATCATCAGGAAAACAGCTGGGTTGGAAAACGTATTCTCCAGTGAGGTGATCAGCAGCACCATTCCGCCAGCAATGACGATGTGGCCCGGTAATTCCAACAGGCTCGGCAGGCGGAAAAACAGCAGGGCAAAGATGAGCGCCGAAAACGGCACGGAAACAAGACCGAAGAACCCAGCATTGGCTGCGCTGATGTAAAGCAAAGATGCGGTGAAGCAGGACGCAGAAATAACCCGGACCACGCCATAGGCCCATGTATGGGGGCTCCTGAGTGCTGTCAGTGTTGCCGTGAGTTTTCCGCTGACTGCGATCAAAAAAATGCCGCCAAACATCAGCTGGATGATGGTGAAGATCCACGGATCAAGGTTATAGGCCAGCAACAGACCTTTGCTCACAACAATGAGAGCTGCCCAGCTCACCATGGTGGCGAGGCAGACCATAAGTCCTTTTGTGGTCAAACTTAGTACTCCTCTCCGACGAATTCGCCGGTGATTTTCAGGCCATCAATTCCGGTCTGACCGTTTTCTTTAAATATGCGTTTTGGATAGGCTCCGGCATGGTTTGCCAGATGCTCCGCCAACTGATCTGAATGGGTGACGAGCCAGATCTGGCTGCGCTGTGAGGCCTTGGCAATAACTTTGGCAAGCGGTTCCAGCAAATCAGGATGCAGACTTGCTTCCGGTTCGTTCAATGCAATGAAGG
This sequence comes from Pseudovibrio sp. Tun.PSC04-5.I4, assembly GCF_900104145.1. NCBI lineage: Bacteria > Pseudomonadati > Pseudomonadota > Alphaproteobacteria > Hyphomicrobiales > Stappiaceae > Pseudovibrio > Pseudovibrio sp. Tun.PSC04-5.I4. Next base: position 3,836,066 of record NZ_FNLB01000006.1, read on the forward strand.
CTGGCAAACGATAGGAGAGCATTGCGCCAAGCAAGGCCAGATATTGCAGGGTGCCATCTGATAATTCCTGCGAGGGGAAGGGGCGTCTGATTTCCGGTGTTTGCAGGGCGAAGCGGCAATCTTGTCCGTTGGCCTCAATCAGCAGGCGGCTTTCGGGAAAGGCATCATCCACGGCGACTTGCAGGTCGTGATCATCCTTGCGGATTTCTTTCAGGGTCGCGAAGACGGCTGCCAGATCACTGGCATTTGAGGATAGGGTTGGTGTGGTTACGTTGGCGCTGGGTTTGCGAAGCGCGCTGTCCCGGTCTGTTCTGAAGGTGTGGTAAAAGCGCCAATCTGTAATGGCCCTGCGTACCATGTCGAGTTCCGGGAAACGGCTGCCATCGCGAATGCCTGCGAGTGCTGTTTCCGAGGGGAGGAGCTCGTTGTCATAGGTTACCCTTTCGCCTTTGCCCGCGCGCAAAAATACACTGGGGCCTTTGCGCTGCATGAGCGAGACGGAACGTGCGCCGGTTTTAAGCGTCAACTCCTCCTCTTTCACCATGGTCTCATAGGGCAAAGCGGGGTCTGAAATTGGATTTGGCAGGCCAAGTTCGATTTTGTAGGAGAGATCGCCCAGATCAACGCGCAGGATGATGCGTTTTTTTTCGTGAGTTTTAAGATCACCAGCCCACATAACGCTGTCTACGCCGCCATCCTCTGAAACGGAGCGGGTTATCCGGCCTAGTGCTGCTTGTTGTAGCAATTCCAATGACTTATAGAGGTTTGTCTTGCCCACGCCATTGTTGCCAACAAACACATTGACTGCGCCAACGCGCATAAACAGCTTATGAACGGACCGATAATTCTCGATGCCGATGGCAGAGAGAGGGGGCATGGACATGGATTGAAACTTTTTCTGAAATATCTTGGGTAAGTATGGTTGAGAATAAGCAGGTTGGATCACACTTGTAAATCAGCTCGTGCGGTTGATGCACCGTAAATTCTTGTTTTGTTCTCCTGCAATCAATGAAGGAAAGTTCGATGTCTGCTCATGAAACTGCTGGTACACGGGAAGAGTCCGATAGTTTTGGAATGCTGGAGGTGCCCAACGACAAGTACTGGGGCGCGCAAACTGCTCGGTCTCTGATCAACTTTCCCATTGGCCGCGAGCATTTACCGCCTGCGCTCATTCATGCCCTTGGTGTTGTTAAGCTTGCTGCTGCCAAAGTGAATATGAATGAAGGACGGCTTCCAGAGGAAATAGGGAAGGCAATTTGCAAGGCGGCTGAGGAAGTCATCTCCGGCAAACTGGATGCGCATTTTCCGCTTGTGATCTGGCAGACGGGATCGGGCACGCAATCCAATATGAACACCAATGAGGTGATCTCCAACCGAGCCATTGAAATGCTGGGTGGGCAGATTGGCACTAAATCTCCAGTGCATCCCAACGATCACGTGAACATGGGGCAGTCGTCTAACGATACTTTCCCTACGGCAATGCACATTGCTGCGGCCTGTGAAATCAACCATGTGCTGCTTCCTGCGCTTACTCATTTGCATGATGCGCTGGAGGTAAAGGTTGCTGCCTTTGCAGATATTGTGAAGATTGGCCGGACGCATACACAAGATGCGACCCCACTGACACTCGGGCAGGAATTTTCTGGCTATGTGGCGCAGCTGGAGTTTGCCAAGGAGCGGATTGAGCAGGGGCTTGTCGGTCTTTACCGTCTGGCGCAGGGTGGAACTGCTGTTGGAACTGGATTGAACTCCACACCCGGCTTTGCGGCGGAGTTTGCGACCTGTGCCAGCGAGGTGACTGGGTTGGCGTTTGTGACTGCGCCCAACAAGTTTGAGGCTTTGGCGAGCCATGATGCAGCGGTGTTTGCACATGGTGCGTTGAATACGCTGGCGTGTTCCATGATGAAAATTGCCAATGACATTCGCTTTTTGGCGTCTGGGCCGCGTTCTGGTCTCGGCGAGATTTCTCTGCCTGCCAATGAACCGGGGTCTTCCATTATGCCGGGCAAGGTGAACCCGACCCAGTGTGAAGCCGTGACGATGGTTTGTGCGCAGGTGATGGGAAACCAGACGGTTGTGAGCGTTGGCGGATCTACAGGACATTTTGAGCTGAACGTGTTCAAGCCGGTTATTGCCAACAGCCTGCTGCAATCCATTGAGTTGCTGGCCCACAGTATGGTCAGCTTTGCAGACCGGTGTGTGGTTGGCATTGAACCGAACATAGACCGGATTGAGGAGCTTATGGAGCGCTCCCTTATGTTGGTGACAGCCCTTGCGCCCTCCATTGGCTATGACAAGGCGACCGAGATTGCCAAGACAGCCCACAAAAACGGAACGACCTTGAAAGAAGAAGCAGTTCGCCTCGGCTATGTGACTTCTGAGGAGTTTGACCGCGTTGTACGGCCTGAGAAGATGGTCAGACCGGGTTAGAGTGGTTTAGCCCTTTGGGAATTTGTGAGGCGTTTACGGGAACTGGATCCCGGCTCGGTGGCCGGGATGACGCAGATGTTTGTTGTGGTCATTTGGTTTTGAAGGTTGATTTTGCTTAGGAGTGTCTCAAGGCAGCTAATAATTTAGTTCATCTAACTAACATTTTCGGCAGAAAGCTTGCTGATAAGACGACTATTTCCAATGCGTTCTAATTCACTTGTGAGCCATAAAATGTAGTCTGCCTTACAATTCTTTGCCTCTTCTTGAATGTTTACCTCGTGAAGATCAAAGTCATCAGGAATTGAGAATTTGAGTTCACTGTTGATTAGATTTGCTACGACATAATCATAACCTGCATGATCAGAATGATATTCGATTGCATATAGGCCAAAGTGCTTTTTTATGAGTGGATCGATATTTTTATAAATAAACTCGGTACTTATTTTTTTGGCCGCTGAACCGACATTATCATTTCCACTAGGATGATAGAAATGCTGGATCGCGTTGCGTATCTTTCTAATGTCATCAAAGCTTTTTTGGTCAGGCAATCTCTCTTTTGTTACAGCCCAAAGCATTTTAGGTAGATGTTGGAAATCGTGACTCTTCGCTTTTTGTAACAATATTTCCAAGTCCAGTTCTTCTGAGGAATTGTTATCAAAGTCGAAAATATTTTTAAAAATTAATAGTGGGTGCTGTTGAGCTATTATTGCTTTTAAAAAAAGCTCACCAGCATGGGCTGCATTTAATACAGCCATATTGCCCCAATGTTCATTTCTCGGATCGAAATAGGTGGAATGCATATTTGCCTGGATAAGGGCCCCTAGTGCACTTTTGACGATATTGTTTGGTATCTCTTCGAAAATCTGATGCATGTGCGCTACCTCAAGGCCACTTTACCACTGGAGGCATGGAGGAGAGGATTGAGGCTACGTTGCCGCCTGTTTTTAGGCCGAAGATGGTTCCGCGATCGTAGAGCAGGTTGAACTCTACATAGCGGCCACGGCGGATGAGTTGCTCTTCGCGCTGCTCTTGCGTCCATGGGGTTTGGAAGTTTTTACGGACCAGCTTTGGATAGATATCAAGGAATGCGTTGCCGACTGATTTGGTGAAGTCGAGATCGGCGTTCCAGTCGCCGGTGTTGTGGCGATCATAAAAGATGCCGCCAGTCCCGCGTGATTCCTTGCGGTGCGGCAGATAGAAATAGTCATCACACCACTTTTTGAAGTGGCCGTAATCTGCGCCTTCGTGGCCTTTACAAGCGTCTTCCATGGCCGCATGGAATTCCACTGTGTCAGGGTCTTCCTGTGTGCGGCGCGCGCTTAGTACTGGTGTCAGGTCTGCTCCGCCGCCGAACCACTGCTTGGTGGTGACCACCATGCGAGTGTTCATATGAACGGCTGGTACATTTGGATTGTGCAGATGCGCGATGAGGGAGATGCCGGAAGCCCAGAAACGCGGGTCTTCGCTGGCGCCGGGGATCTGGTCGCGAAACTCAGGAGAGAACTCGCCGTGAACCGATGAGACATGAACGCCGACCTTCTCAAACACCCGTCCGTGCATGAGAGACATGACGCCGCCGCCGCCATGACCGCCGCTGTGATCTGTGCGGTCCCACGGTGTGCGCTCAAACCGTCCGGCTGGCTGATCTTTAAGGGGCCCGTCCAGCTCCCCAGTATCGTCCTCCAGCTTTTCAAAGGCCGCGCAGATGTTATCGCGCAGTTGGGCAAACCAAACCGAGGCCTCTTTTTTCTTGTCGTCTAAATCAGCTGGAAGCGTGTTTTGCAGGTCGCTCATAGTCCCTCCTGAAGACCGAATACACTTTGCGGTCTATGTAATAGAGGGGCGGGGAGATGTACAGCGCGGGAAAGCTGGCGAACTTCTCACTTATAGTGCCGAGTAAATCAGCGGGTAGTCTGTTGGCTCGCGGAACTTACCGTCGCATGTGTGTTTGGCGCGGTACTCAATAAGCTCCAGATAGCCCTCTGCTGTGAAGCGGTGGACCTCATACGACCCGCAGTCTGACAGGCCACGATCAACAGTGAAACTGGAGAGTGCTATGCGGTTCAGATCCCAGAAGCTGTTGAAGAGCACTTTGGCACTGGTGAAGGGTTGTCCTTTTGGCCGGTGTAATGAGAGAAGACGTGCCGTCGCTTTGCTCGTCTTCTCCACCCGTACATATAGGTTGGCAAGATTATGCATACCGACCGTGCAGGCGAATTCCAGAACCTGAATGCCATTGCCAAAATCGAACATGTTATGCCCGTCTCTGGTGTAGGCTTTTTCCCATTCACAGGGGTAGGCTTCGTTGAGCATGTGGAGATGGCGTTCTAGTTGTTTGATGTCGCGTTGCTGGGTGTGGAGTACTGGTTCAACAGGTGCTCCGGCGAGTGCAATGTGTGGCACTGCCAGTAGTATTAGGAGGCCACATGGATGAGCAAATTTCTTTGATAGTTCCTGAAACATTGCAAAATAAACCTAAACCACGCAAAGCGACGCATTAAACAATGCAGTCAGTTTAGGTTGCGCTTTGATTAGAAACAACCGGTTTGGCGCAATGCTTCTCCCAAAACCATGCCGGTCGAGACAGCCATATTCAGGGAACGCATGCCGTTTTTCATCGGAATTAGCAGCCGGGCATCGGCAATTTCATGAACTTCCTCAGGGACGCCGGAGCTTTCACGGCCCATGAGAATGATATCATCCTTCTTGAAAGGAAACTGAGTATAAGAGCGAGTTGCCTTGGTGGACATGAGGATAAGTCGACGTTTTTCGGCAAGCTGCCACGCGCGAAAACTCTCCCAATCCATATGGCGTTGCAGTTTTGCGCGCTCGATGTAGTCCATCCCGGCACGTTTAAGCGCATGATCGGAAAGAGGGAACCCAGCTGGCTCGATCAAGTGGACGGTGACATCCAGACACGCTGCCAATCGCAACAGAGTGCCAGTGTTTTGCGGGATGTCTGGCTGATAAAGGGCAATATCTGGCATTTTCGCAAATACTCACTGCTGGTTTGAAATGGCAAGGCCATGGAAACATCACATGGGCATCTAGAGGAACCCAGTGAAAATCTCCAGAAGAAACATGTAGTTTGCTGATTTTCAACGTAAATTACGGAATTCTTCCCTATCGGCAACAGGGAGTTGGATGGTGTTGATAGATGGGTGTTGCGAAAAAGATACACCGCAACCTAAAGTAATTTTGTGGAATATTAGGGGTAGGCACATCTGCTCCTTTATGGGTATAAGCATCTCGCACCGGCAGAGAGCCCTCCTCAAATTTGAAGAGACTCTCCGAGTTGCTGATCGCCAGATCAGCTTATTTTAACGTTGAACCAGGGAGACATGCATGAACATCGAATTTGTATTTGTGAACATCAATGTTCTCCTCAGAACCCGTGCGAGCGATACGCTTTGCGCTGAGTGCTTTGGTCTCTTCGTTTCCGCGTAACTTGCGGATTCACAACACTTTCTAACTCGTATTAACTCAATGCAGCTCCCTCAGGGACTTATTATGTCTAGGGCTGCATGTATGTTGTCGGAGTATCTCCTATGATTACGTCATTCATCTGGGCGCAGATTGCGTCCCGTGATGGTTCTACATCTCAGCACCCTGTCGACGGTGGTCGCTATGTGCATTCATCTGTCCGTCAAAAGACAACTCTTCCGCAGAGTATAATGCATGCGCTTTGGTTCTTGCTTATTAGCGCCGGAGTTGCATTTTTCGTTGTTGTTCCAACGCTTTACGCAGAGCTTTCCTCACTTGAAGTTGTTCGGGTTAACGGTGTGAGCGAAGTTGGTTCCCTGTTTCAAGGGCGTGTGATCGATACCTTGGTTGGAGCGTTTGTTGTTGGCGTTGGTATTGCCAGTATCATCTGGACATTCGCCAGGCCGCAGCGAGACAATCGTGATCCATATGAACAAGATGAGCGGCTGCAGTAAGCAGTCGCCATTCTCTTACCATGTTGACGTGGTAGCGCGCCCAGCAAACACATATCTTAATTAGGACTTGTCATGTTCTCGTATTTTGAGAAGCTTATTGATCCATTCAAGGTCGAGGAAGTTGAAACTCCTCCAAGTAGTTTCTGGAGCTTTATCTGGTATTATACTCGTCCGGTCGCGTTTCTACTGGTGATTGTAGCAGTGTTTGCTGCGATTATTGCTATACTGGAAGTTGTCGTCTTTACGTTTATGGGTGACTTGGTGAACTGGTTAGGCACTGAGGATCCAGAGACTTTCTTTGCTGATAACTGGGGGCATCTCATTTGGATGGGTGTTGTCCTTCTGATTATCTCTCCATTGGTCTCTACGATCTGGGAGTTGTTCTTCCATCAGGGACTTGTTGGTAACTATCCAATGCTTATCCGTTGGAAAGGGCATCGGCATTTGCTTCGGCAAAGCTTAAGTTTTTTCCATAATGACTTTGCCGGCCGCATCGCAAATAAGTTGATGCAAACATCTCTCGCTGTGCGGGAAGTTATAACGCGTATTGTCGATATTTTCGTCTACGTCGTTGTTTATTTTCTGGCAGCGCTCGTTGTGTTGGCAAGTGCTGACTGGCGGCTGGCTGTTCCTTTGGTCGGCTGGTTGGGTTTGTACTTTCTGGTCATGTACTTCTTCGTGCCGAAGCTGAAGACAATCTCAAAGAAACAAGCTGATGCTCGCTCTGTCATGACGGGCCATGTCGTTGATGCATATACGAATATCTCAACGGTAAAGCTGTTTTCGCATGCTTCTCGCGAAGAAGATTACGCAAAAGAGTCCATGTCAACTTTCATGGATACTGTGCATATGCAAATGCGCAATGTCACGAAACTCAATGTTTGCCTGACATTCATCAACAATTTGCTGTTGCTGTCCCTTGGTGCGGTCTCCATTTGGTTATGGAAAGGTGCGCTGGTGACGACTGGTGATATTGCACTGGCTATTGGCCTGGCGCTTCGCTTGCAAGGTATGTCTCAGTGGATCCTCTGGGAAGTTGCTGGTTTGTTTGAGAATATCGGCACTGTGCAAGATGGTTTGGGCATGTTGTCCAAGCCTACTGAGGTTCGTGATGCTTCTAATGCTAAGGCACTCAGTGTCACCAAGGCCGAAATCTCATTTGAGGATGTGAAATTCCATTATGGCAAGGGCAGTGGTGTTCTTGAGCAACTGACTCTGGCAATCAAAGCCGGTGAGAAGATTGGGATTGTTGGTCGATCAGGTGCTGGTAAATCCACGCTGATGAACCTGTTGTTGCGCTTTCATGATCTTGAGGGTGGTCGCATTTCGATTGATGGTCAGGACATTCGTGATGTCACTCAGGAGAGTTTGCGCCAGAATATCGGTGTGGTTTCTCAGGATACATCCTTGCTGCATCGGACTGTTTTTGAAAACATCATCTATGGCCGTGAGGGAGCATCTCTTGAGCAGGCGAAAGAAGTTGCTCGCCGTGCTCATGCGCTGGAGTTTATTGACGGCTTGAAGGATCCGAAAGGAAAAACAGGTTTCGATACTCTTGTGGGCGAGCGTGGGGTGAAGCTTTCTGGTGGTCAAAGACAGCGTGTTGCGATTGCGCGTGTGCTGTTGAAGGATGCGCCGATCCTTGTGCTGGATGAAGCTACATCGGCTCTGGATTCAGAAGTGGAAGCTGCCATTCAGGAAAGCTTGTTTGAGCTGATGGAAGGCAAAACGGTTATCGCGATTGCGCACCGTCTCTCTACGATTGCTGCCATGGACCGTCTGATTGTCATGGATGAAGGCAAGATCGTAGAAATGGGTACGCATGCAGAGCTTATCAAGTCCAAGGGCATTTACGATAATCTCTGGAACCACCAGTCTGGTGGTTTCCTTGCCCAAGTTGCGGCTGAATAGGAACTCTTCGCAGGGAATCAAGAGATAAACTCAAAGTGGTTCGGGAAAGATTTGCGTCTTGTGGTTCCCGAACCACCCTACTTTTGGCCCATGCTAGTTGTTTTTTGGCCTTTTTGATCCACTGTTTTAGCCCCTATTTGCAGGTTGTCTGCGACAATAAGTCCGCAACTTTTCAAGTGATCTGGACAAGTGCGACCTTTGGTGGCAGATAGCTGCTATCAATATAAGTGCGTATTTTGCGCATTTTCACCTAAGGGCGTTAACGATCCGCATATGGAAGCTAGGTCTAATCTAATTTCTGGTGTTGAACATGATGTCCGAATAGGTGTCTCTTTCAATTTTGTTTCGAGAGGACGCGACCTTGGAACACACGGACACGGCTGAACCGACTCGCCGCGATTTTCTGTACATCGCGACCGGTGCCGTGGGCGCGGTCGGTGTGGGAGCTCTGGCTTGGCCCTTTATCCATCAGATGAATCCGGATGCATCTGCATTGGCGTTGGCTTCTATTGAAGTTGATGTTTCTGCAGTTGAAGTCGGACAATCTATCACAGTCACCTGGCGTGGTAAGCCGGTCTTTATCCGTCAACGTACGGAAAAAGAGATCAGTGAAGCCACAAAGGTGTCTTTAAGTGATCTTCCGGATCAGTTCGCACGTAATGCGAACTTGCCAGATGACGCTGATGCAGCAGACGTTAACCGCGCAACAACAGGCAGAGAAGCCTGGTTGGTGATGGTTGGAGTTTGTACGCACCTCGGCTGTGTGCCGCTTGGTGAAGCTGGTGATTTTGGCGGCTGGTTCTGCCCATGTCATGGCTCTCACTACGACACTGCTGGTCGGATTCGTAGAGGCCCGGCACCAGAAAACATGCTCGTGCCGCCTTATAAGTTTGCTGAAAACGACACCGTCGTCATCGGTTAACCAGATCCCTCAGGAGGCAGCTATGGCTGGTCATTCTACTTATGAACCGCAAAGCGCACCTGCAAAGTGGCTGGAGCGCCGTTTGCCGGTTATCTCGCTTATGCGCGGGAGCTTTGTTGATTTTCCTACCCCGAAGAACCTAAATTACTGGTGGACCTTCGGCGGTATTGCTTTCTTCGTTTTGGCTGTGCAGCTCGTAACCGGCATCGTGCTGGCTATGCATTACACACCAAACGATACAATGGCGTTTTTATCCGTTGAGCACATCATGCGTGATGTGAACTACGGTTGGTTGTTGCGTTACATGCACGCTAACGGCGCGTCGATGTTCTTCATCGCAGTTTACATCCACATGTTCCGTGGCATGTACTATGGCTCTTACAAAGAGCCTCGCGAGATTTCGTGGATTTTGGGCGTTCTGATCTTCCTTTGCATGATGGCAACTGCATTCATGGGCTACGTATTGCCTTGGGGTCAGATGTCTTTGTGGGGAGCAACGGTTATTACGAACTTGTTCACTGCGATCCCGTTTGTTGGTGACAGCATCACGACTTGGCTGTGGGGTGGTTTCTCCGTTGGTAATCCAACTTTGAACCGCTTCTTCTCGTTGCACTACCTGCTGCCATTTGTTCTGATCGGTATTGTAATCCTGCACATCTGGGCATTCCATACCACTGGTAACAACAACCCAACTGGCGTTGATCCTAAGACTGAAAAAGACACAATTCCTTTCCATCCGTACTACACGATGAAGGATTTGCTGGCGATTGTTGTCTTCACGATCTTCTTTGCCTGGTTTGTGTTCTACCTGCCAAACTACATGGGGCACCCAGACAATTACATCCTAGCAAACCCATTGGTTACGCCCGCACACATCGTTCCTGAGTGGTACTTCTTGCCGTTCTACGCGATCCTGCGCGCTATCCCTGATAAGCTCGGCGGTGTTGTCGCAATGTTTGGCGCTATTGCAGTGCTCTTCGTTCTGCCTTGGCTCGACACATCGAAAGTTCGTTCCGCGACCTTCCGTCCTGTGTTTAAAGTCTTCTTCTGGCTGTTCGTTTTCTACAGTGTGATGCTTGGCTGGCTTGGTGCGATGCCTGCGGAAGGTGGTTATGTAATCGCTTCCCGTGTGTTTACAGCACTTTACTTCATTCACTTCCTGGTGATCCTGCCTGTTCTTGGCTTGATCGAGAAACCATCGAAAGTGCCTGACTCAATCAACGATGCAGTGCTGGGTAAGACCGGCAACGGCGCTTAAGGGCGGGGGATTTTAATAAGATGAAAAATCTAGTGTTCAAAAGCGCACGTGCTCTAGCAGTTATTGCAGGGCTTGCTATTGCTGGTCCGGCTCTGGCTGCTGGTGATGGTCCACACGTTGAGAAACAGTCCTGGTCGTTTGCTGGTCCTTTCGGCCAGTTTAACAAACCACAGCTGCAGCGCGGCCTTCAGGTTTACACGGAAGTTTGTGCTTCCTGTCACGGTCTGGGACTTGTCTCATTCCGTAACTTGGCTGAAGAAGGTGGTCCGGGCTTTAGTCCTGAGGAAGTAAAGGCACTTGCTGCTGAATACTCCATCGAGGACGGGCCCGACGGCGAAGGTGAAATGTTCGAGCGTGACGGTAAGCCGTTCGACAAGTTCCCATCTCCGTTCCCGAACGAGCAGGCTGCACGTGCATCCAACAATGGTGCACTTCCACCAGACCTGTCTTTGATTGCTAAGGCTCGCGCGGTTACCCGTGGCTTCCCTTGGTTTGTTCTGGACATGGCTACGATGTATCAGGAAAACGGTCCTGACTATCTGTATGGCCTGCTAACTGGTTACCATGACGCCCCCGAAGGCGTAGAGGTTCCTGAAGGTCAGTACTACAACCCTAACTTCATCGCTGGTGCGACGCTTGCAATGGCGCCACCACTCTATGATGAGGCAGTTGAGTACTCAGATGGTTCTCCGATGACCACTGATCAGTATGCACGTGATGTAACTGCATTCCTGATGTGGGCTGCTGAGCCTCATCTGGAAGCACGTAAGCAGATCGGGTTTGGCGTTTTGGCATTCCTGATCCTGTTCGCAGCTTTGCTGTACTTCACGAAGCGTAAGATCTGGCGCGATGTGGATCACTAAGATCTGATTGTGAAAATTTAAGAGGGGCTGCCTATCGGGTAGCCCTTTTTTTTGGTTCCTTTCTATCTACAGAGATGAAGGCCAATAGTTTTGTTAGAACCTGACAAGATATAGTAATAGCATTCTTGCGATCTGGGAGAGCACTATGAAGGCGGTATTGGGCATTATTGGGGGCTCAGGCCTTTACAATATTCCCGGCTTTGAAAACGCGCGATGGGAGCGTGTTGAGAGCCCGTGGGGAGAGCCATCTGATGATCTTTACGTTGGAGAAATTGATGGTTTGAGCGTTGTATTTCTCCCTCGTCATGGCCGAGGTCATGTGCATTCACCAAGTGCCATCAACTACCGTGCAAACATTGATGTATTGAAGCGTGCAGGTGTTACCGATCTCATTTCAGTCAGCGCATGCGGTTCTTTGAAGGAAGACTACGCACCGGGGACTTTCGTTCTTGTGGACCAGTTTATTGATCGAACATTTGCGCGTGAGAAGAGCTTCTTCGGGACTGGATGTGTAGCCCACGTTTCTGTTGCTGACCCGGTCTCCCCGCTGCTTGTTGATGTGGTGGAATCTGCTTGTAAGTCCGAGGGGCTGACCTACCATCGTGGCGGTACCTATCTTGCGATGGAAGGGCCTCAGTTTTCTTCTAAGGCTGAAAGCCATCTGTACCGGTCCTGGGGATGCGATGTCATTGGCATGACAAATATGCCGGAGGCAAAGCTCGCCCGTGAAGCGGAGATAAGCTATTCCACTATTGCGATGGTGACAGACTATGATAGTTGGCATGCTGGTCACGGCAACGTTGACATCAATTCCATCATCAAAGTTTTACATGAGAATGTGGATAGTGCGCAGAAGCTGGTACTCTCCATTGCGAAGAATCTGCCGAGGGAGCACGAAGCGTGCCCGTTGGGTTCTAACAACGCTCTTGATTACGCAATTATGACGGCTCCTGATAAACGAGATCCTGCTTTGATTGCCAAGCTTGATGCCATTGCAGGACGTGTCTTGTAAACTAACCTAGTATTTAACCTACGTTTTTGGCCCTTGTGCTGAAATGAAACGACTATGCGGAAATAAACATGACCGACACATTCAATGCGATCTCTGCTGAGCTGATGGAATCCATTCGGACCATTCCTGACTACCCTAAAAAGGGCATTCTGTTTCGTGACATCACCACGCTGCTAGGGAACCCTCGGGCCTTCCGCCGTGCAGTTGATGCACTTGTTCAGCCATGGGCTGGTTCCAAAATCGATCAAGTTGCTGGTATTGAAGCACGTGGCTTTATTCTGGGTGGTGCTGTTGCTCATCAGCTTTCTGCGGGTTTTCTGCCTGTCCGTAAAAAGGGGAAACTTCCTTTCGAGACACTCGAGGAAGAATATGAGCTCGAATACGGCACAGACACCATTGAGATCCATTGTGACGCGGTTAAAGAAGGCCAGAAGGTTATTCTAGTTGATGACCTGATTGCGACCGGTGGAACCGCAGAAGCCGCTGTGAAGCTGCTGAGACGCGCTGGTGCTGATATCGTTGCTGCTTGCTTCATCGTGGATTTGCCAGAATTGCAAGGACGTGCAAGACTGGAAGCGCTAGATATTCCTGTGAGGACTTTGGTGGAGTTTCCCGGTCATTGAGTGGCACGTTTTCAGAGGAAGGCCTGCAATTTTCTGAGGCCTTCAATAGTGATTTTGAACTGTTGTTGAAATGGCGGCGTGATGTACGCCATTTCAAGCAGGATACAATTGATCGTGAAATCGTTGATAATCTTTTGCGATTGACTGACCTTTCTCCCAGTGTTGGCAATAGCCAGCCATGGCGCTTTGTTGAAGTTTGTCAGGCCGAAAATCGGAATGCTCTCTACCAGAACTTCCAGGAAGCCAATGCAGATGCTCTTCAAGGTTACAAGGGCGCGCGTGCAGAGAGTTACGCGCAGCTGAAGCTGCAAGGGATGACCGATGCTCCTCTACAATTTGCAGTTTTTTGTGATGCAGGAACATCGCAGGGTAATGGTCTTGGCAGAAAAACCATGCCTGAGACCATGGCATACTCGTGTGTTAGTGCAATAAATTGCCTGTGGCTTGCTGCTAGAGCCAAGGGTATCGGGGTTGGGTGGGTTTCCATTCTCAATCCTGATAAAATTGGGCCGTTGTTTGGCGTGCCAGACCATTGGCGCTTTATTGCGTATCTCTGCATTGGTTATCCCGTTGAGAATAATGAAAAACCCGAGTTGCAGCGAACTGGATGGCAGGCACGTACTGCCACTGAATTGCGAATGCTCAAAGATATTGATCTAGTTGGCTCAGGAGCCAAGCAGGAGTCGCCTTCGTGTCAATCCAAATAAGAACTATTGAAGCAGAAGATCGGGAGCAGGTTATAAATCTGCTCGTCAATCGTTGGACAAGCACAGAGCAGTTGCTTGATGGTGAAATGGTTGATGCGTCTAAGCTGCCGGGATACCTGGCTTTAGATGAAGGACGCCTGGTTGGTATGATTACTTTGATCAAGCGAGATCTGGAGTGGGAGATCCTGACACTCGATTCTCTTCAACGATGGGGTGGTGTTGGGACACTTTTGCTGGATGCGGCAGTGGACGCGGCTCGTCAATCGGACATTGGCCGGATCATGGTACGTACTTCTAATGATAATTTGGATGCGTTTCGGTTTTATCAGAGACGGGGCTTTCGCTTAGAGAAAGTTGTTCAGGGCGTAATCGATGAAGAACGTAAGTTAAAACCCGAGATCCCAGTAACTGGTTTGCATGGAATTCCTTTACGTGATGAGGTGATTTTCGGGCGTGACATCACTGGAAGTCGTTCTTAGCTTTACATTATCTCAGTTGGAGAGTATTTTTTGTAAAATTTAATTAAAATTATACTTGAAGGATTGTGTTGTGATCGTCCGCATAATCGAATTAGTGCGACGTTATAGAACTATACGGCTCTCTTTGCTGGCAACTGTTTTGGATTGCTCTGTCGACGAGTTACTTTATGCCGTTGATGGGTTAGAGCATAATGACATTATGCGCGTTCGTGGCGATGCCCTAGTCTCTAATGAAGCTATTGCTGAAAGTGATATTAGCGTGCGTATGCATTCTCGTTTTGCTGAAAAAAGTGCGATTGGCCGTTTGGCGGCCGGTCTGATTCATGACGGTGACAGCCTGCTTATTGAGGCAGGTAGTACGCTCGCGTTTTTCGCCAATCATTTGAAAGAGAAGAAAGAGCTCTCTGTTGCAACGACGAGCCCGCTTATCGCAGAAAGCCTTGTTCGTCATACTAGATCTTGCCAGATTGAGCTGATAGGCGGAAAATTGGAGGCTCACACGACCGCGTTACATGGACCTGAAACACTGGCGCGAATTGCTGAGCTGGAGGTTGACTGGGCGGTTGTGAGTCCCGTGAGTATGTGTATTCAGAATGGGGCTTGTTACTTCCATCAAGCTGACGCGGACACAAGTTTGCTAATGCAGCGTCACTCGAAAAAATCCATGATGCTTTGCGATAGTTCCAAGTTTGGGGTGCCAAGCCGTTTTCCTGGGCATACAACACACGGTGTAGATGTGTTTATTACAGATAACAGCGGTGAATTAGGCTTTGCTGAAATTGAAAATAAACTCACGAACTCCCGTATTTTCCGCGCTCTTTCAAAGGGAACTGATACGGAAGAATTTATTTTATTGGATAGTTGAAAAATTTTAAGTTTTTTAGATGAAAATAATCGATGTTTACTCGTGGAATTCTAAGTTGGACCTAGGTCGCTTTCGATGATTAATGACTTAATGGTGGATGTGCTTGCCAATTTGGTTAAGCGACACCGACGCATCTCCTTATCCTCAGCGGCGGATATTCTGGGCATGGACCAGAGTGAACTCGCTAGTCTTGCGAGCAGTTTGTCCATTCGTGATGAGTTCGAACTCTTTGATAATTCAATCTGTTTTCTGATGCCTCGTGATCAAGACGCCTATCGTGTAAGGCTTCGCAGCCATTACATTGAAAAATATGCAATCGGGCGACTGGCGTCTTCCTTTTTCAAATCAGGGGATCATGTGGTTGTCGAAGCCGGCAGTACAATGACGATACTTGCGCAGCATATGGCGCAGGTCGGAAGGGTAAGAGTCTCAACGAATTCATACGCTGTTGCATCCATGATCATTGGCGCTGAATCTAACTCAGATATCCATCTCATTGGAGGCCACCTTTATACAGACGGGCAGGGGGCTTTGGGTCCGATTGCCCTTGAGACTGTTAAGGGGTTAAAGGCGGACTGGGGGGTCATTAGCCCCGTGGGATTGTCTGCTGACGGCAATATTATGTATTACGACGAGGAAGAGGCGGAGTTTGCCAGAGCGATTATCGCCTCTTGCCAACGCACAATGGTGCTTTGTAATTCCAGCAAGATTGGCGTGCCAAGTCGTTATGTTGCTGGTTCCTGCTCTAAGGTGGATCTCCTGATAGTTGATAGCGGAGTTGAGCCAAGCATTTTGAACCGGTTGGTTGCTCAGGGGCTCAACGATGTTCATATTGCGGACGTAGATGCAGAAGCCGCCAGTGAAATCGTTCTGTTAGATATTTAGTATTTCGATTGTCAGAATTGAAAAAAGGCACCGAAGGGTGCCTTTTTTATCTCGCGCTGCAATGTGCTGAGCTTATGTGTTGAACTTAAACAGAAGTACGTCACCATCTTGTACGATGTACTCTTTGCCTTCGTCGCGTGCTTTGCCGGCTTCTTTGGCTGGAACCTCGCCGCCAAGGTCAACGTAGTCTTGGTATGCGATGGTTTGTGCGCGAATAAAGCCACGTTCAAAGTCTGTGTGGATCACACCAGCAGCCTGCGGAGCTTTTGTGCCCTTTGGAATTGTCCAAGCACGGGTCTCTTTCGGACCTGCTGTGAAGTAGGTGATTAGCTCCAGCAGTGAGTAACCTGCGCGGATCAAGCGATCCAGTCCGGGTTCTTCCAGACCCATGTCAGCCATGTATTCACGCTGCTCTTCATCATCCAATTGAGCGATCTCAGATTCGATGGCTGCAGAAATAACGACAGCTGCCGCGCCTTGCTCTTCTGCCATTATCTTAACTTTGTCGGAGAGGCTGTTGCCCTTATCAGCAGAGCCTTCTTCTACATTACAAACGAAGAGGACAGGCTTGGAGGTTAGCAGGTTGAGCATTTCCAGCTGCTGAACGTCTTCCGGATCGGTCAAGCCGAGTGCACGCACTGGCCTGCCTTCTTGAAGGATGGCAAGCGCCTGTTCCATGATCGGAAGAGTTACTTTCGCATCCTTGTCTCCGGATTTGGCTTTTTTAGCGAGTGGTGTAATCCGTTTTTCGAGGCTTTCCATGTCTGCGACCATCAATTCGGTCTCAACAGTTTCAGCATCAGCGATTGGATCAATCTTGCCTTCGACGTGCGTGATGTCATCGTCTTCAAAACAGCGAAGAACGTGAGCGATTGCATCAACTTCACGGATGTTTGCAAGGAACTGGTTGCCAAGGCCTTCGCCTTTGGACGCGCCGCGTACCAGACCGGCAATGTCCACAAAAGTCAGCCGTGTCGGAATAATCTCTTTGGAGTTCGCTATCTCACGAACTTTAAGCTGGCGAGGATCAGGTACTGCAACGTCACCAGTGTTTGGCTCAATGGTACAGAAAGGATAGTTTGCTGCCTGCGCTGCTGATGTTTTAGTAAGCGCATTGAACAGGGTTGATTTGCCAACGTTAGGCAGGCCGACGATGCCGCATTGAAAACCCATTTACTCTTTTCCTTTTGATCCAAAAAGTCGCTCAAGCCCTATGGCGAGCGGCCCCTTACTTACTTGTTTATCCTGGTAGCCAACTGCCTTAGGAGCAGGTTTTGCCTTAAGCTCCTCGGTGGGGTTGGCTGTCTTATCGGTCTTTGCTTGCTTTTTGTTTTGCGCGGTTTCTCTGGATGGTTCCTTTTTGTTAGGCTTTCCAGATTGTTCCGGGCGTATAGCTAGCGTGACTTTGTTTGAAAACTGGCTGTCGTTGTCTTCAGCGAGTAGGGGGCAATTGTCTGCGATGGCGTTTAGCAAAAGATCCAGCCATTCCGCATCCACTTTTGCAAAATCACCGAGCACCCACTGATGCACACGGTCCTTGTGACCGGGATGACCGATACCAAGCCGTACACGGCGGTACTGGTCGGTGATGTGAGCTGTCATGGATCGCAAGCCGTTATGGCCGCCATGACCACCGTTTGCTTTTAACCGGAACTTTGCAGCGGGAAGGTCCAACTCGTCGTAGAGAACGACAACATCTTCTGGTGCGAGCTTGAAGAAGCGCATGGCCTCTCCCACAGATCGACCAGATTCATTCATATAGGTCGTTGGCTTCATCAGGAGAACTTTCTCGCCTGCGAGTGTTCCTTCAGAAACCTGAGCCTGAAATCTGGCCCGCCAAGGGCCAAAGGAGCTATGGCGGCGATGGATCGCATCAGCCGCCATAAACCCGATATTGTGACGATTATTCTGGTAGCTTGGGCCCGGATTTCCAAGGCCGACGAACAGCTTCATGGGTATAGCTCCACGCCCAAATTACTTAAGAATTATGCTTCGCCTTCTTCGGAAGCTTCGTCAGCTTCTTTCAGACCTGCTGGTGCAATAATCGTAGAGATTGTGAAATCACGGTCTGTGATAGTAGGTGTACAACCTGCTGGCAGAGTAACTGCAGAGATGTGCTGGGAAGAACCCAGATCAGCTTCAGCCAGATCAATCACAAGAGCTTCTGGAATTGCGTTCGCTGGAACGTTCATTTCAACAGTGTGACGCACAACGTTGATAACACCGCCGCGCTTCAGACCAGGGGAAGTTTCTTCGTTCAAGAACTTCACTGGAATTTCAACTGTCAGGGTTGAACCAGCACCAACGCGCAAGAAGTCAACGTGCATCAGTGTATCTTTTACTGGGTGCAGCTGGAAATCTTTCGCGATTACAGAAAGCTTTTCGCCGTTCAGGTCGATTGTGCCGACGTGAGACAGGAAACCGCCCTTGCTAAAGATCAGTGTTGATTCTTTAATCGGCAGATTGATTGATACTGCCGGTTTTTTGTCGCCGTAGATTACTGCTGGTACAAGACCTGCACGACGAGCTGCACGAGCGGCCCCCTTGCCGGCCCGTTCACGCACCGTTGCTGTCAGCTCATAGCTGTTTGCCATGGTGGAATCTCCTAGTTTGAATATAAAAGTAAGGCCGTGGGAGCGCCAAATTTGCACGCTCGACTACGGCCAACTTTGTACGTCTCCTCCAAGGGTGTCGACGTACGCGGCTCGTATAACTGAACTTGCCTTTGAGAGCAAGGGCAACTGCAGAGCCTCTATTAGAAAAACCGGAGCGAACTCCGGTTTCTCAAAGCGTGTTATCCAGGTCTGTTACGAGTCAAACAAACTGGAAACTGAACGTTCCTGTGCAGTCCGGCTGATAGCTTCGCCAATAAGTGGAGCAATGGAAATTGTGCGGATGTTTGGAGCAGCTTCTACAGCAGCGGTTGGCTCGATGGAGTCCGTGATCACCAGTTCCTTGAGCTTGGAGGCTGAGACACGTGCTACTGCGCCGCCTGACAGTACACCGTGTGTGATGTAGGCTGTGACAGATTTTGCACCAGCTGCAAGAAGTGCATCCGCTGCGTTGCAGAGAGTTCCACCTGAATCAACGATGTCGTCCACGAGGACACAATCGTAGCCGCTCACATCACCGATGATGTTCATGACTTCAGATTCTCCAGGCTTGTCGCGTCGCTTGTCAACGATGGACAGAGGAGCCTCGATGCGCTTTGCAAGTGCACGCGCACGAACCACACCGCCAACATCTGGAGACACAACCATAACGTTTGTGGTGTCATAGCGCTCTTTGATGTCTCGGGTCATCACAGGCGCGCCGTAGAGGTTGTCGGTTGGGATGTCGAAGAAGCCCTGAATCTGCGCAGCATGCAGGTCGAGTGTAAGAACTCTGTCTGCACCTGCATGTGTGATCAGGTTGGAAACAAGTTTCGCAGAGATTGGCGTACGAGGCGCTGACTTCCGGTCCTGACGGGCGTAGCCGAAGTATGGAACCACAGCAGTAATGCGGCGTGCTGAAGAACGACGAAGCGCATCGATGATGATGAGCAGTTCCATCAGATGGTCATTTGCAGGATAGCTGGTGGGCTGAACGACAAAGACGTCCTCACCGCGTACATTCTCCTGGATTTCAACGTAGATTTCTTGGTCTGCAAAGCGGCGAACCTGGCACTTCGCCAATGGTACATCAAGATACTTTGAAATCTGCTCGGCCAGGGCGCGATTGGAGTTACCCGCGACGATTTTCATAACCCGCAAGTCCTTCTTGGGCTTTGATCTCACCCGTTGACATTTGTCGGTGGTGAGGTTGAAATTTGCGTCCCTAGGTGGAACCCGATTTCTTCTGGTAAGGAACCCTGATGGGTCGCCTTGGGCGCCTTTTAGCAACCTCACCTTAAGCCGACAATAGCCAGATCACACAGCTACGTCGCTTTTTTGGTAAAGCTAAGCTGTGCAATCTTGTATCTATTTGATTTTGTTAGGTCACTTGCTGTGAAGCCATGCTTCTAAAGATGCAATAGTTCTTGAAGCGATTCTTTTCAAAGAATCGCCGGAAACTGTGTTCCATGGATCACCAGAGTTGCCACCGGTCTGCTCTTGACCATCGATACGGTGAACTCTGTTACCATTTGCATCAATAATATCAAATACATAGAAGATAGTGGTGGTGTATTGATCACCTGCCGCAGTCAAGAAGCCTTTGACCCGGTATGTAGCAGGTGCACCAACGCGGCGAACGAGATTGAGATTCGCTGCGCTTGCGCGATTCCCTAAATTTTCAGCAAGCTCGTCTGCGGCATTACCTGGTAATCCGGTCAGTTGCTCAAATGCAAAAGTTGCTTTTGCTGGGGCTACTGTTGGTGGTGCAGATTTGGTCTCAATCATGTCCCCGATGCTGGAAGGGGGAAGTGGATTTGCCGCACAGCCTGCAAGGATCGCCATTACGGCAATGATTAGTACCCGAGGTGAATGTACAAGCTTCAGCATGTCAGTCCTTAAAGTCCGCTCAGAGAATCAAATTGGGGTGCCCATAGATTCGTAAAGATTAATTATGGCAGTCTTTACCCTGCCTTCACAGGGAGGTCGAGAGAAAGCTGTGATAATGCTTCCGGCCCATCCTCATGAGTGATGTAAGATTGGCCCAATGTCATGGCTGTTTCGCTATCTGAGTCCATGATGATCATGTGCATAAACAGAACCATGTTCTCCTGAATTTCATGGGCATTCTCTTTGAACGCCAGATAAGGAGGTTCCATCCAAGTTGGTGTGAACCGAGCGCCAAGAGAGTATCCGCAGGAGTTTAAACGGTGAGGCATCAAGCCGCGGTCATCTAGAATATGTGCGTGGGCGGCAAACAAATCCCCAAATGTGTTTCCAACCTGCATGGCTTGTTCAACTGCGAGCAGGGCATCTTTGGCTGCGCGGTGCATTTCCAGATGGCGGGGCGTTGGTTCTCCGACAATGACGGTTCGCATGGAAGCTGCATGATAACGGCGGTAGACACCCGCCCATTCCAACGTCAGTTGATCATTTTCGGAAAGCGCTCTGCGGCCAGATTTATAGCGGCAGAGGAGAGCATCGCGTCCTGAGCCGATGACAAATTCATTGGCCGGATAATCACCACCGCCTTCAAAGATGACACTTTGCATTCTGGCGAGAATGTGCCCCTCACTTGCTCCGGGCTTGATTTCTTCCATGGCCGCAAGGAACGCCTCATCAGAGAGCTTTGCTGCTGTGCGCACATAGTCCAGTTCAGCTGGGGATTTGATCAAGCGAAGAGAACGAACGATGTCGGAGGCGTCTTCAACATCAGCAAAGGAGTGCAGGGACTCATCAAGCAAACGTCCATTGGCTGCTGTAAGGCCATGGGTGTCGTACTCTACGCCAATACGGGTGCCAAGAAGGTCTAGGTCAAACAACAGCTCTTTGACCTGTCCCACGGGGGACTTGCCAGCTACATCCATCCAAAGGCGGACATCTTTGAGGTTGGATGTGTTTTTAGCCTGTCTCAAATCTGCTGAGCGGGTGAGGAGGATCGGTTCTTCACCGCTGCGATAAATGAGGCACTGAAAGAAGCAGTAGCCGAAACTATCAAATCCTGTGAGCCAATACATGCTTTCCTGCGCGAAAATCAGCAGGCAATCCAAATTACGTTCTTTGAGTTTTACGTCCAGAGCCGCACGTCGCTCAGCAAATTCTTCCGGTGAAAAGTGCAGGGCCATGGCCGTCTCCCAATCCATAGTTTTGCAAAGCGATTTGTAACCGAGCCTACTCTGGCTAGTTTAAGAGTAAAATCAAGAGGTCAACATGATAGTTGATATCTGTCGCCCGTAATCTGGCTCTTTTCTGTGCGTGGTTCTTCGGTAGGAAAAAAACCTATCAGCATCTGCGTAGGTGCAGAGCTGCAAATCGACCACTTGTTTGAGGCCAAGAGTATCCAGCTGCGCTTTGATGAAGCCCGGTAGATCAAACATGCTGTGATCAGCTTGCTTTGAGGGACTGAAGTAGTGCTGGTTGTCCTCTGATCTATCGAGAAATCGCTGGACGAACTCTGGTCCGACCTCATAAGCCCCTTGGGAAATCATCGGCCCCATTACTGCAGTGATGCGATCAGCCTTAGCGCCTAATTGCTCCATTGCGATAATTGTGTTGGGAAGGATACCGTCAAACGCCCCTTTCCAACCAGAGTGAGCAGCTCCGATTACACCAGTTTCATGATCAGCAAAAATAATCGGCCCGCAATCTGCAGTTAGGATGCCAATCGCGAGATCTGGTGTGTTGGTCACGAGTGCATCGGCGCGTCTGTCGTCTGCTTCGGTAAATGGTGAGGAGACGGTCAGGACTTTGGAGGAGTGAATTTGATAGGGTGTTACCAGTTGGTCTGATGTGGTTCCCATTTGGGTGGCAACGCGCTTGCGGTTCCCCAGCACATGCTCGCGGTTGTCATCGGACCCAAGGCCAACATTCAGGCCTTTATAAATGCCGGTGGAAACGCCGCCTTCGCGTGTGAAGAAACCATGTGAGATGGTGGGGATCACCTCAAAGACTGGCGCTTTAATCATCGACTTCTCCCGCTTCTGTGGTCATTCAGCTGTTAAAAGGTATGGGCTGGATTGCACTTGCCGTCAGACACAAAACTTTGAAAAGCGTTCCCATTTTATCTGGTGCGGCGAGGCGTTCCACATCCTTGCGGATTTGGTCCTGATCGAGTGTGGACTTTCCTGCGCCTAACTGTCCAGCACGTTCCAGCAGGCCAAGAGCCAAAAGGAAGTCGCCTTGTCCAATCGGTCCATGCGCGTGAGCGCCTTCAGCTTTCGCTGCATTGGCAAGGGCTTGGAAATTGACGTGTGCTGTCAGATCAGCTTCACCACAATGCTCCAGAACAGAAACGTATTCATGGCTCTTCATTGCCTGGAAGCTGTCGCCAGTTGCCGTTTTGGAATAGCCATAATCAATGACTAGAGCTGCGCCGCCGTTCTCTTTGATCCGTTGTGCGATGCTTGACGCAATTGCGTTGGATGCCGGAGAAACCTCTAATGTGTCTCCCAGCTTTGCCTGCAGGTTGGCTTTGGCCACATCAACTGGAGACAAAGTGCCGGAGCCAATGCCAATAGCGAGTTCTTGGTCGTCATTAAGGCCAACACAACGCTCACGCCAGCCTGTATCTGTTAGCTGGTACTGGTGAATTGGCAAGGCATCGAAAAGCTCGTTGGCAACCAGAAGAGTTGGCCCTTTCGGGATGTTCTGAAGGTTGTCGTGCCACTTGATCTCATAGGCTTTAAGCTGTTTCTTTTGTACTTTGCGAAGAGATGGGCTTGTTTCTACGAGATGGATTTGGGTTTGTGCCAGCATCTGTGGGCGCAATGAGATGACGCGAAGGATGTCCTTCATCAAGGTTCCACGGCCCGGACCGATCTCGACCAGCTGGATAGGGTCTTTAAGATCCTGTGAAATCCACTGATGCAGCAACCATGCGCCGATCAACTCTCCGAACAATTGCGAAATTTCGGGTGCCGTCGTGAAGTCACCCTTTGTCCCGAATGGTTGCTGGGTCATGTAGTACCCATGCTTTGGATCAGACAGGCACAGGTTCATGTACTGGGCAATTGTCATTGGCCCATGATCAGCAATATGTTGCTTGATTTTGGCAAGAAGGGGCGTGGTAACTGTTCCGGTCATTTGGGGTTCTTTATTGTGCGGATGCGTTTTTTCGAAGAGCCCAAAGCACAACAAGTGCTCCGATGAGAACCATTGGAAGGCTTAGCAGCATGCCCATTGTCAGGAAACCTGACAGATAGCCGATGTGGGCGTCCGGTTCCCGGTAGAATTCCACGAATGTGCGCGCAAGGCCGTAGCCAATCGCGAAGCTCCCTGCGAGAACGCCGGGCTTTTTTAGTAAATGAAAGCGGTGAGACAGCACTCGAAGCACGATGAATAAAACCAGCCCTTCTAACCCGGCCTCATAAAGCTGGCTCGGGTGACGTGGTTCTGGCCCGCCATTTGGGAACACAACTGCCCAAGCAACATCCGTTGGGCGGCCCCAGAGCTCGGAGTTGATAAAGTTCGCAATGCGACCAAAAAACAATCCAATCGGCGCTGCAATCGCTGCCAGATCGAACATGGACCATACGGACAACCCACGTAGTCTGGAATAAAGGATCAGCGCAACAATCATACCCAGCAGGCCGCCATGGAAGGCCATGCCGCCTTCCCAAACTGCAAAGATATCTGCCGGGTTTGCGAGGTAATAGGGCAGGTTGTAAAACAGCACGTACCCCAACCGACCACCTAAAACGATGCCGATGGTGGCCCACATTACGAAGTCGTCAATGTCTGTCTCATTGGGATGTGATGCCTTGCCCCAAAGGCTGGTGTTGCGAACGGCGAGGATCATATAGCGCCAAGCCAGCAGGATACCGGCGATGTAAGCCAAGGCATACCAACGAATGGCCAGTGGTCCGAATTCGATCAGAACCGGGTCAATCATCGGGAATGGGATAGCGAGAAGCGGCATATGGAAACCTACAGTTATTGGATGTGCGAGCATTCCGATAAGTGAAGGGTCAGGTCAAGTGGTTTGTCGCTTGTGTTCAACACAACCTTTCGGCATTCACGTTACTGACAAGTTCTTTGTACTTCTGGGCTCAATTCTGCTCTCAGTGCTTGAATATCGAGGGCCGGACCAATACTTGTTTGACAGGTACAATATTTATGAGGACGCCATGAGCCAGTCTCCAAATCGCATGTTTGACGAGTTTGCCAAGCTGATGACCGACGCCGCAGGCGTTGCACAGGGCGCAAAGCGGGAAGTCGAAACCGCCTTCCGCGCGCAGATGGAACGTTTCATGGCAGATATGGATCTGATCTCTCGTGATGAGTTCGATGCAGTTAAAGATATGGCCGTGAAAGCTCTTGATGAAGTAGACAAGCTGGAGGAACGCCTTGCGGCGGCTGAAAAGCGCCTGGCTGCTTTGGACGAAAAAGCAGAGACCGAAGACAAGACGTAGGTCTGGCGGGAATTTACATGTGAATATGCTGTGGGCGGCCTTGAGTCGTCCACAATTTTCGCAATGAACTGTCTGTTCCCCCTATAGGGCAAACTCCAAAACTATCGGTATATTGGCAAAAAGGGGATTCGATGTGATGCATGAACAGTTCCTTCCGGAACTTCCTTTGTAGCGCACGGTTCTAGCCAAGAGCACGCAAGTGTCTGGTCCATGATCAATCAACCCACCTTTGCTTGGTGGGGGTAGAGTAACCATTCCTCAAACGGAAAGAGGACCGGAAATGAGCCTAATTGAGTTTGAAATGGAACGCCCCCTAAATCCGGTTGATACCATCGAGAATTTGGCAACCGGGAATGACTGGTCGTTTGAGCGTCTAGGCGATGACGAAATTTCTATTTCAGTCACAGGAACTTGGTGTGATTACCATGTCACGTTTTCCTGGATGGAAGAAGTAGAAGCACTGCATATGGCAAGTGCGTTTGACCTGAAAGTTCCAGCTCCGCGGAAAGATGAAATCGTTCGTTTGCTTGCGCTCGTTAATGAGCAGCAGTGGATGGGGCATTTTGATATCTGGGGCCGAGAAGGTGTTGTTATTTTCCGCCAGTCATTGTTGTTGGCTGGCGGCGCTGAAGCCAATCCTGCGCAAATAGAAGTCCTTCTTTCCAATTCACTTGATTCCTGTGAACGCTATTACCAAGCGTTCCAATTTGTTGTTTGGGCTGGCAAAACGGCGCAGGAAGCAATGGAAACAGTGATGTTTGAAACCGCCGGGGATGCATGAAATTAACGAATGAACGTCCGCTTGTTCTTATTGGAGCAGGTAAAATGGGCGGTGCTATGCTTGCGGGTTGGATGAAGCAAGGTGTTGCTGCCGATTGTGTTGTGGTTGTTGATCCTAATCCCCTTACGGAAATGGTGGATCTTTTCCGAGCTCATAGCATCAACTGGCATAAAACCGTGCCTGAAGGTGTTGTTGCCGGCGTGCTTATGCTGGCGATTAAGCCGCAAATGATGGAAGCCGTCCTACCGGCTCTGACGAGCCTTGCTGATGATCGCAGTGTTATTTTGTCCGTCGCTGCAGGAACAACAATTGCTCGTTTCAAAGATAATTTTGGTGCTGATCAACCCGTTGTGCGGGTTATTCCAAATACTCCCTCTCAGGTTGGGCGCGGCGTAACTGCGGGCTATGCCACTGCAGAACTTACGCAAGACCAGAGGGATCTGGTCAGTTCCCTGCTGGAATCTATTGGTGTGTTCCTTTGGGTTGATACGGAAGAGCAGATTGATTTTGCTACAGCTGTTAGCGGATCCGGCCCTGCTTATGTCTTCCATCTTGTGGAGGCAATGAGTGAAGCTGGGAAGCGTTTGGGGCTTGCACCTGAGCTTGCGGAAGCGCTTGCGCGTGGGACTGTTAGTGGTGCAGGGGAGTTGCTCTACCAATCACCTGAGGACGCGGCTGTCTTGCGCAAGAATGTAACGTCTCCGGGCGGAACAACAGCGGCGGCTCTTTCTGTCTTGATGGGGGATGATGCTCTCGCAGACCTTATGAGTGAGGCGGTTGCGAAAGCTGCTCATCGTGCCACTGAGCTTGCGGGCTAATTGTTTTCTTGTTTTGTTAACTTTTAAAGTAAAGCCTCGGTTACTAGCCTGAGGCTTTTTCTTTGTAACTGTATGGTTCCTGTGTGTATGATTAGGTGTTGATGCGTAGATAGACCGCCGGTCACACAGGAGCGTGCAATGCCTACCGAAAAGACCCATCAGAAAGTCACCGCAAGTTTTATCGAGCTGCTGGAAACTCATCGTGTTGATGAGGTGACTTATGCTGCGATAGCCGAAAATGCAGGTGTGAAGATTGACGTGGTTCGGGCATGTTGCAATGGAAAACTTGACCTCCTTGCTGCCTTTATGAGTGAGCTTGATCAGAAGGTTCTCAAAGAACGTGATCCTGATCTGATGACTGAGACTGCGCGTGATCGTCTGTTTGATGTTTTGATGTGCCGCATGGATCTTATGGAGCCACACAAAGAGGCGATTAGAAACGTTCGCAGGACCGCGCTTAAAGATCCCGCTTTCGCCATGCATATGCATAAGCTTGTGGTTCGCTCAATGAAGTGGATGCTTGTTGCGGCCGGTATTGAAGAGTTTGGCCTGCGCAGTGTCGGCATGTCCAATGCGCTTGCTGTTGGATTTGAGCGAGTAGGGCGAATTTGGCTGGAAGATGATGTTCCTGGGCATCCAAAAGCCATGGCTGCTGTTGATGACATGCTTGCAAATGGTGAAAAATGGATGGGACGGGCCTGCCGTGTCGAGAAGGTGGCTGCACCATTTATTGAAGGCTTCGGGAGATTGTGCAAGGGTCCGCTTCGGTCTCAAAGAGATGATATACGGCCTGATACTTCCAGCGATGGAGCCAGCGAAGTGAACCCATGAATTTGAAATATTGAGAAAATTATGGACCAAACAGAAGATACTAAAACGATTTCAATCGACGATTTCCTGAATGTTGATATTAGAGTTGGAACCATCATTGAGGCTGAAGATTTTCCTCAGGCTCGCAAGCCCGCCTATAAGCTGAAGATTGATTTTGGTGATGATATCGGTGTGAAGAAGACCTCCGCACAGATCACCGTGCATTATACAGCGGACTCCCTTGTGGGTCGTCAGGTACTCGCTGTGGTGAATTTCCCGCCGCGTCAAATCGGACCATTCATGTCTGAGGTGCTAACCTTGGGTTTGTCAGACACAAATGGCGATATTGTTCTGTTGAAGCCAGACCTTGCGGTGCCAAACGGGGGCAGAATGCACTAAGCGTAGTTTTTAGATCGGGATCCGCACCCGAACTCGAAGACCCCCGAGTGGCGATTGGCGGAGGAAGATTTCTCCGCCGTGACTTCTGACTATATCTCGCGCGATTGCCAACCCTAGACCTGAGCCACCGCTGTCCTGATTTCGGGCCGTGTCGAGCCTGTGGAACGGGCGGAACACATTCTCACGCTCTTCTCTCGGAATGCCGGGACCATCATCGTCTACAGTGATTATAAGCCAGTCCGGGGTGCGGTTGCCTTTGATGCGCAGTGTCTTGCCGTATCGTGCTGCATTTGAGATGACGTTGAGCAGACAACGGCGGAAGGCGCGACCTTTGACGATGACCAACGGGTCGCCATCGAAAGAGGATGCAACGTCCGCGCCTACGACTTCAGCTTCAACCTCCAGATCCTCCAACATTAGTGCAATGTCTACGGCGGCAGGTGGCTCATCGCCGTAGCCTTTGGAGAAGGACAGGTAGTCCTCCAGCATACGAGCCATTTCATCAACATCCCTGCGCAGGGCATCTGCTTCTGGAGATTGCGATAGAAGAGCCAGTTGCAAGCGGAAGCGGGTGAGAATTGTGCGTAGATCATGGCTCACACCCGCGAGCATTGTCGTTCGTTGATCAACATGACGTTCAATACGGCGGCGCATATCAACGAAAGCCAGTGCTGCTCTGCGAACTTCTCGGGCTCCGTGTGGGCGGAAGTTGGAGACTTGTCTGCCTTTACCGAATTCCTCAGCTGCATCGGCGAGCTGCTCGATTGGCCGGATCTGATTCCTTAGGAAAAGCACCGCGATGATGATGAGCACCAGAGACGTTGCGACCATCCACACAATGAAAATGTGTGAGTTGGAAGCATATGTCTGGCTGCGCCTTGCTATGATGCGGAGGGTTTTGTCTTCCAACTGAATACGGATTTCAACAAAGCGAGACGCACCGACCGTATCGATCCAGAACGGTCTGCCTATGCGCGCTGCAATCTCGCGGGTCATGTACCGATCAACCAGATCAAACAATGATTTAGGTCTTGCTGCAGGGAGAGGTTCTTTAGGAAGAACAGAGACTGACAGGCCTAACGCACCAGCACTGATGCGTTTCAGCGTCGCATAGTTGTCATCCTGGGCGTAGGTTTCAGTCATATCCACGACTGCAGCGATTTCCCGGACAACAGCCTCTGACAGGCGGCGTGTCACTAAGTCGTAGTGGCGCTCCAAAAATACAAAGGCGAGCACAGACTGCAAGATCAGGAACGGAATAACGATGATCAGCAGCGCACGAACGTACAGACCTTTGGGAAGGCGGTAGTGCAACCAGCTGGTAAACGCAAAGTAGGGCGTTAAAAGCGTTTTGACCCATTGTGGGAGTTTGAAACGTGCAGATAAGCCCATATTCGTTCCGTCGATTGAATGGTGCCTTTGAGAACCGGCATAGCAACTAGTTTGTAATTAAGCGATACCCTATCCCACGTACTGTTTGCAGGTACAGGGGATTGCCCGGGTCTTCCTCAATCTTTCTGCGCAGGCGATTAACTTGCACATCAATGGTGCGCTCACCTAAACTTGCGTCCGTACCGACGAGATCTGTCCGCGCAACAGTTTGCCCCGGTTTTTCGGCAAAGGTATTGAGAATCTGCTTTTCGCGATCTGTTAGGCGTACATGCTCTTCCTGCCGTTTTAACTCGCCGCGCTCTGCGTTGTATTGGAAGGGGCCGAAGGCAAGCACCTCCAGTTTCATTTTTGGCTTTGGACCGCCTCGCCGCAATATGGCCGAGATACGAAGAAGAAGTTCACGCGGCTCAAATGGCTTGGAGACGTAGTCATCCACCCCTGCCTCCAGCCCCTCAATGCGGTCTTCTGTGTCAGAGCGGGCGGTTAACATCAGAATTGGAACTGATTTGGAGCGGCGCAGGTCTTTTGCCAGCTCAATGCCGCTTTCGCCGGGCATCATTACATCGAGAATGAGCAGATCGAATTCCAGCCCGGATAGGCGTCGACGCGCCTCTTCGGCATCCTTGGCAACCGTTACGCGAAACCCGTTTTCTCCAAGAAATCTTTGGAGTAGGTCACGGATGCGGCTGTCATCGTCGATGAGAAGAATGTGAGGAGCATCATCTTCCAAAAGAGCAGAGCGGGCCACGGTATATCCTCAATCTGTTTGTTTGGTGATGAGACGAGCGACTTCACTGCGTTCGTTCTCATCAATCATAAGATATAAAAACTGGCGGACAATCTCATCACTGCCATCGGGCATTAACGAGATGGCTTTGTTCATACGCTGAGACTGAAGTTTTGAAAGTCTGGCACAAAATTCTGTACCCTTTTCAGTAGTATAAAGCAGGCGTTGGCGCCGGTCCAGAGCACCGGGCTCCTGACATATAAAGTCATCATCTACCAACTGTTTCAAAACACGTCCCAGACTTTGCTTGGTAATTTTTAATATATCCAGCAGATCGGAGACGCGAATTCCGGGGTTCCTGTGTACAAAATGGAGGACACGGTGATGGGCACGACCAAACCCCAGCTCTTCAAGAAGCACATCGGGATCACCAGTAAAGTCACGATATGCGAAGAAAAACAGTTCAATAAGGTCAAACCGTGGTGAGTCACTGTCTTTTTTGTTCATTCCTGATCCCGGAAAATTGCCCATTTTTTAATCTTACAATAAATACGTCAGCTATGTTGACTTATTTCCGAATGATAGTTACTAATAACTCATCGCTGAAGAAAGGAAAGAACTCAACAGGTGCTCATGGCGCAATAGTTGAAATTTTCACCTTCTCATCAGTCAATCATTATGGATAGCAAGTGACCGCCTACAACTGAAATGTGGTTGGACATCGTGCTATCCCTCATAGAACTCATTAATTTAGCTAGAACACACAGACTGGCAAGGCTTTGCTTTGCCTGCACCGTGACTTGTTCGCCATATTGGAGAAGAGAAATGGCGGGTATTCCCTTTGATCAACTGGAAGGCTCAATCTGGTTGGATGGAAAAATTGTTCCGTGGTCAGAGGCCAAGGTGCATGTGCTAACCCACGGGCTTCACTATGGAAGCAGCGTGTTTGAAGGTCAGCGCGCCTATGGTGGCGAAATTTTCAAGTTGGAACAACACACAAAGCGTTTGCATGCATCTGCTGAAGTTCTGGGTTTTCAGATTCCGTGGAGTGAAGAGCAGATCAATGATGCGTGTATGCAGATGTTGGTTGAGAACAATCTGGTCGACGCGTATCTACGCCCTGTTGCATGGCGCGGCAGTGAGATGATGGGGGTTTCAGCGCAAGCCAACACCATTCACCTCGCGATTGCTGCATGGGAATGGCCTAGTTATTTTTCACCGGAAGAGCGCTTAAAGGGTATTCGTCTGGATATGGCAAAATACCGTCGTCCTGATCCGGCAACTGCTCCGTTCAAATCCAAAGCGGCAGGCCTTTACATGATCTGCACCATATCCAAACACGCGGCTGAAGCAAAAGGCTATTCAGATGCGTTGATGTTGGATTGGCAGGGACGTGTTGCAGAGGCGACTGGCGCGAACGTGTTCTTCATCAAAGATGGCGTGATCCATACGCCGATTGCCGATTGTTTCCTTGATGGTCTGACCCGCCAGACTGTTATTGGTCTGGCGAAGGCACGGGGCATTGAAGTTATCGAGCGCCGTATCATGCCTGAAGAAATGGCCGACTTTGATCAATGCTTCCTGACGGGATCAGCTGCTGAAGTGACGCCGGTATCCGAAATCGGCCCTTACAGCTTTGCTCCAGGTGAGATCACAAAGGTACTGATTGAGGATTATATGGCGGCGGTACAGCCAGCTCAGCAAAGATTGCTTGTTGCCAGTTAATCTCATTGGTTTTAGAAAAATTAAAGCCCGCAGCTCTGATTGAGATGCGGGCTTTTTGTTATTCGGCAGCTAACTGTTGTTCGTGCTGGGGTTTAAACAATCGGCCATTTTCGGTTATCAGCACACAGATCAATCCCATAATCGAGAACAAGGCGACTCCGTAAACGAGTGGTAGCTCTGTTCCGTCATAGAGTTTGCCAACACCCGCGCCTAATAACGCACCTATCAAAGTGGTGACAAAACCGATCACAGCAGAACCTGCTCCTGCGACACGGCCCAATGGCTCCATGGCCATGGTGTTGAAATTGGGGCCAATAAACCCAAAGAAGAACATAGCAAGTGATTGGACAGCGATAAACAGCGCAACAGAAAGAGTGCTGTTGTAAGCAATGGCAACCATCAACAGGGAGGTTGCAGTGAAACCGAGCAACGCCATGTGAGACATTCTTCTCAAACCGTATTTTTCAACCATTTTGGAATTGAGATAGGATGAGGCAGCCATAGATATGGAAATGGCTGCAAATACAACCGGGAAGAGCTCAGCGAGCTCGAAGCGTTCCATGAAGACCTGTTGTGCCGAGTTTATGAAGGCAAACAGGCAGGCAAATATGAATGACATTGCCAACATGTAGCCAACAGTCACGCGTGTGGTCAGCGCCAACTTGTAGGCGCTCATGATGGATCGTAGTTTTAGAGGACGTTGGTTTGCTGGGTCCAGACTTTCTGGTAGCCGGAACAAACACCACACCAAAACGAGGACACCGAAGAGAGTGAGCGCTGCGAAAACACCTTGCCATGGGGCAAATAGCAGGACGATCTGCCCTAAGAATGGAGCAACCACAGGCGCGATCTGAAAGGCGACCATGACCAGCGACATCACTTTACCCATCTGGCGACCACTGTACCAATCCCGGATCATGGAGATGGACGCGACACGGGGAGCTGCTGCACCGATGCCCTGGATGGCTCTGGCTACAAGCATTTGCTCAAAGCTGACGGCAAAGGTGGAGTATATCCCACCTATGATGTAGAGGCTTAGCCCGATCACCAATGTGGTGCGGCGACCTATTGAATCCGAAAGCGGACCGAAGAAGAGTGAAGCACAAGCGAGGCCAACCATATAGGCTGTGATCACCAGCTGGCGATCGTTGGATGCAACATTCAATGCTTCGCTCATGGCTGGGAGAGCCGGAAGCATCATAGATGTTGCAACTGCATTCAGCGCCATAAGCGCTGCAACGAGCGTTACAATTTCCAATAAGGAAAGCCCAGGGTGAGGTACTCGCTCATGCTGCAGAGGTGTTACTGCAGACATTAGGAACCTGTTGTTGGGTGCAAACTAAGGAAAGGGCGGCAGATGCCGCCAAACAAAATCAAATTAGACCCTATTTGAACCAGCAAACAGGGCTCTGTCAAGGTGCGCGCTTAGCTATGGCAGGGTAGCTGTTATGTTAGGTGCATGTCGCTCAACTCAGAGCTAAGTGGTCGTCCAGCGATCAGCGTCCGCATCATCTGCGGCTTTGGCCTCAACCCACGTGCCTTCCGTCGCACTTTTTAAATGTTCTTTCTTCCAGAACGGAGCCTGAGTTTTCAGGAAATCCATCAGAAAGTCTGCGGCTTCAAAAGCTGCACGGCGATGTGAGCTTGTTGCAATCACTAGTACAATGTTCTCACCGGGAGGGATTTTGCCAACACGGTGAATAATGGTGAGGCCAGTGATTGGCCAGCGCTCCACTGCCTGTTCCGCAAATTTGGAAATCTGCGCCTCTGACATACCAGGGTAATGCTCCAGCTCCAACGCGTCCAGTGTTCCGCCTTCATCGCGGCACAGGCCGGTGAAGGTGACAATGGCCCCTACATCCTGTCGTCCTGCCGTCAGTTTTTTCGTCTCTGCGGAGACGTCAAAATCGTCTGGTTGAACACGTACAGTGAATTCGATTTTACTGGAGTTTGTCATGGTACTCGTGGGTTTTGTTGTACAGAGGGGTTAGCAGAGAGGGCAGTTTCAGCCGCCAGTCATTGGCGGGAAGAACGCAACTTCCTCAGTACCCTTCAGTAGGTGATCGGTTTCCACGTGTTCCTGATCAACAGCAATGCGAATGGTTTCTGATTGCTCGAACGCAAAGGCATAGCCTTCATCACGTGCAGACAGCCACGTCATCAGTTCGCCGGTTGTTGTTACACCTTCAGGAAGCTCAATGGTTTCCTCAGAGGTTCCAGTCCGTTCCCGAAGCCAGGCAAAGTAACGAATTTTCATAGGAGTAAGCCTCGGTTATTCTTTTGGTTTCCCGATGGTGGGAACCTCTTTATTCGCGGAATTTAGTCTTCCATCAGATGGCCAATTCCAGCACGGAAATAGTCATAACCCGTATAGAGGGTCAAAATCGCTGCGACCCAAAGTAGCACTATGCCGGTTGAGGTGTTGTACGGGAAAACAAGATCACCAGCTTCGCCGGCCAAAAGGAAGCCAAGGGCAACCAGCTGAACTGTGGTTTTCCATTTTGCAAGCTGAGTAACAGGCACTGAGACACGCAACTCAGCCAGAAACTCACGCAGTCCAGACACCAGAATTTCACGGCATAAAATGATGACAGCTGCAATGATGGACCATTCGCCAATGGTGCCATCCCAAGCCAACATCAGCAGGCATACGGAGACAAGGAGTTTGTCGGCAATGGGATCCAACATTCTGCCAAGTGCAGATTGCTGTTGCCAAGCCCGGGCGAGG
Source organism: Pseudovibrio sp. Tun.PSC04-5.I4 (assembly GCF_900104145.1). Classification (NCBI taxonomy): domain Bacteria; kingdom Pseudomonadati; phylum Pseudomonadota; class Alphaproteobacteria; order Hyphomicrobiales; family Stappiaceae; genus Pseudovibrio; species Pseudovibrio sp. Tun.PSC04-5.I4. Next base: position 3,870,340 of record NZ_FNLB01000006.1, read on the forward strand.
TAACCATCAAAAAAGTCGGTGATTGCTGCCACTAGGAAAATGCCTACAGCAACCCAGCGTGCCGTGTTTCCTGGAAAGTAAAAACATACTGTAAGAGCTGGTACAGCTAAAATACGGCCGTAAGTTAGGATATTGGGAACCGAAAATAGGAGCTTACGGGACATAGGGACCTTCAAGTTTACGCGGCTAACGAGCGTTCAAGAGCAGGGTGTGCACAACAGGGTGGGTCCTGTCAATTGTGGCCCGAGTATTTGTGCAGGACTTTGCTGGAACCTTCTGAACTATGTGAACATTCCATCGCCCATTTCCTTAATGATTTGCTTTGCCTTGCGGGAAGAAAACTCTACGGCCTCCTCCTCAGAGGCATGGGTATCAGCACGAATGAACGTATGTTCCTTTACATCCTCACCAAAGTGTTTGGTGATGCGACCGCTGGTTTGCCATTGACTGCCACGACGGGACGGTTCTGCATAAATCAGGTAGCCGTTGAACTCCTCTGCTTTTGCAGTAGGCGCTGATTTTTCTTCTGATTTTCCGCCAAACAGACGTGAGAAAATGCCCATCAATACTCTCCCGGACTAAAGTTATTTAGAGTTCTACAGGTTCGCACATCATTTCAGCGACTGCATCATTGTTTTTGTCAGTAGGATCACCAAGCTTGCATAAAGACCAGTGCTTTCTGCAAAGCGAAATATAGGATTCCTCACCCCCGATGACAACCTGGTCACCTTCTTCAACAATATTGCCAGCTTTATCCAGACGGGCAACCATCGTTGCTTTGGAGCCACACCAGCAGATGGTGCGAACTTCACGGAGAATATCGGCAATTGCGAGGAGGGCTGCGCTGCCCGGGAACATCTTACCTTGAAAGTCCGTTCTGAGACCGTAGGTCATCACTGGAATGCGAAGATGGTCCGCGACGCGTGCAAGCTGCCAAACCTGTTCTTCTGTTAGAAACTGGGCTTCATCAACGAAGACAGCATTGATTGTCTGCTGGTTGATCTGCTGTTCTATGCAGGTAAAGAGGTCCATCTTGGTATCGTAGACGAGAGCTTCGGACTTGAGGCCAATCCGGGAGGAAATTTCGCCAATTTTGGTGCGGTTGTCTAGCGCTGCGGTAAACAGCAAGCTGCGCATACCACGTTCCTGATAATTGTAGGAAGCTTGCAGGAGCATGGTGGATTTACCGGCATTCATAGCGGAGAAATTGAAATATAGCTTTGCCATTGGCCCTTTGCAGCGCTTAGCGCCCCATCGCGTTCAAACTGTTCAGGACTTCATACATGGATTCGCGAGGGAGGCCACAACCGTGGAGGGTTACTCACACTGTTCAACTGGAAAGTTTTGTTGAGATGCGCATCTGGCTATCAATTTAGGGGGTTCTTGTGACAATCCGAAGGTTCTCTGCAAAGATCCCTAGGTCATTCTATGGAGAAAAACGTATGGTTGCGAAAACTGGAAAATGGTCGGAGCCGATGTCATCGCCGATAATGAGGTTTTCAATTGTTGCATTCTGCGAGGTCGCGATGTGATCGACCTTTGAGCCAAATAGGATTTTCAGAGACGAGTGTAGGAAATACCGGGTGGTTTGCGGGAGAATACCGGTGAGAGCAGTTTTAAGATTTAGCTCTTCTAATAACCTTTGGAAGGTATTTGACCAGACGGGTGTGTTCCAGTCTCCGATTATTACCAGGGGGTCTTTATCTGCCTGGATTTTTATATGATTGGTTAGGTATGAAAAATATTTTGTTCTGCCTTCTAAACGGTTTGGGCCTCTTGGGCTGGCAGGGTGGACTGCATAAAGCTGTAGGAGCTGCCCATCAACCTCGACTTTTGTGCTTAAGAATTCTTTCGGGATATGAGAGCCTTCTTTCAAATCAGGAACATAGATCATCTCCGCATTTCTAAGCGGATATTTGCTGAAGAGCGTGATGTCTGTGTCATGATTTTTCGGTGGCAAAACGGAATATTCGTAGTTTTTTGAAAGGAATGCTTTCAGCCTTGGCGATGCGCTGGCTGTTTCCTGAAAGCTGATCAGGTCTGGTTGTTGACTTTCGATCATTTCCTGAAGGGCTTGCTTTTCAAACATCATATGCAGAATGTTGAGGCTCATGACCTTCAGCTCGATCGTTTCAGACCCATTGGCTGAAACGATGGGTGACTGGACCACCTGATGTATGGCCGTGACCATCCAATACCCTGATAACGCCAATCCCAAGAGAGACGCGATATGGAGCCAATGCAGAACCTTGGCCAGAACAATCCAGATGAGCAGTCCGGTAAACCCAAGGGCAATGAGTTGCGGCACAAAAAACGCAGAGGCTTCGGTTAGCAAGTTACCGGGCAGGAGAAAGGTCAGGAGCAGCAGCATTGTCACGGCTATGGTTCCAGCTCGTGCCAGACGCAACAGAATAGAGGCATTTCTTTCTTTTTGCAAAAATGCCATGAAGGACTGCACGGTATTTACCTTTTTTACGAAATGAAATTCACCGAGGGTATCGCACAGGTTTTGTTGTTTTCCAACACGCAACCCGTGCGAGCGCGTTTATTCGTGGAAGTGATTGTAGACCAGCTGCGCAATGCTCTCTGATATGCCTTCAACGGATGTGAGATCATCGACGCCTGCTTTGGACACAGCTTTTGCGGTGCCAAAATGGTGGAGGAGTGAGCGTTTGCGTGCCGGGCCGATGCCAGCGATTTCATCCAGTGGGTTTGCGATGGTCGCTTTTTTGCGCCGGGCACGGTGAGTGCCGATAGCAAAGCGGTGAGCTTCATCGCGCATACGCTGAACGAAGTACAACACCGGGTCGCGTTCGGGCAGCATGAAACTCTGCTTTCCTGTGGCGAAGAACTTCTCGCGGCCTGCGTCACGGTCCGGCCCTTTTGCGATGCCGACAAGTGGGATATCGGTGATGCCCATCTCTTCCAGTGTTTCGCGTACAGCACTGAGCTGGCCTTTGCCGCCATCGATCAAAACCAGATCGGGCCAAGCCGGGATGTCTGCATTGGAGAGTGAGGCTTCCTGCTCCTCTTCGTTGCTTTGAACCGGGGTCTCTGCTTTTCCCGCAAAACGGCCTGCTTGCTCATAGCCTTCCGGGTTTTCCTTGATCAGACGCGCGAAACGTCGGGACAAGACTTCGCGCATCATGCCGTAATCATCGCCCGGGACTAGATCTTCCGACTTGATATTAAATTTGCGATACTGGCCTTTGGCAAAGCCTTCGGACCCAGCAACAATCATTCCGCCCACGGCATTGGTGCCGGAGATGTGGGAGTTATCGAAAACATCAATCCGGCGTGGAGTGCGATCCAGACCAAAAGCTTCTGCAACGCCTTTCAGGAGACGCAGTTGGCTGGATGTTTCAGCTAATCGGCGGCCAAGTGCACCTTTCGCGTTGGTGAGTGCGTGTTCCACCAGCTCGCGCTTTTCACCGCGTTTGGGAGTCAAAACTTCGACCTTACGGTTGGCTCTGGCGCTGAGGGCTTCCGCTAGGAGGTCTTGTTCTTCCAACTCATGGGAGAGTAGCACCAGACGCGGGGGTGGCTTGTCATCGTAAAACTGGGAGAGGAAGCTTTCCAGAATTTCAGTAGGCTCGTAACTCTTATCCGCTTTAGGGAAGTAGGCGCGGTTGCCCCAGTTCTGTCCCGTACGGAAGAAGAAGACCTGAACGCAGGTTTGTCCGCCTTCCTGGAAGGTGGCGAAAACGTCTGCTTCCTCAACATTTTGAGGGTTGATGCCTTGATGACTTTGAACGTGGGACAAGGCGGAGATGCGGTCCCGATAAACAGCAGCCTGCTCAAAGTCTAGGTTCTCGGAAGCCTTCTCCATTGCCACTGCCAGATCTTTTTTGATGAGCTGGCTTTTGCCGGAGAGGAACGACTTAGCTTCTGCAACGAGGCCTTTGTAGTCCTCTACAGAGATTTCGCCGGTACACGGGGCTGCACATCGCTTGATTTGATGGAGCAAGCAAGGGCGGGTTCGGTTTGAGTAATAGCTGTCTGAGCAATTGCGAATGAGAAACGCTTTTTGCATGGCGTTGATTGTGTCATTCACTGCGCCAGCTGAGGCAAACGGACCGAAATAATCCCCTTTTCGAGCGCGTGCTCCCCTGTGCTTGATGAGTGCCGACGCTTCATGGTCTGCACTGATCAGGATGTAGGGGAAGGATTTATCATCACGCAGCAACACGTTGAACCGGGGGCGCAGGCGCTTGATCAGGTTGGCTTCCAGCAGCAAGGCTTCTGGTTCGGTGCAGGTTTCAACAAACTCCATGCCAGCGGTTGCCATGATCATCCGTATGATGCGGTTGGATTGACCTTGGAGGCGCGTATAGCTGGTGACACGCTTTTTGAGTGACCGTGCCTTGCCGACATAGAGAACTTCACCGTCTTCATCAAACATGCGATAGACGCCAGGGCCGAGCGGGAGGCGTTTAACAAAATCTGCGATGACTTCAGCGCCCTTTACTCCCGGGTTGCGGGGCGTGGCGTTGTTCTCAAAAAGGATCTCGGGACTTTTTCCGGGCACATCGACATTTTCTTCTGCTTGAGCAGGGATGTCTGATGTGGATTTTGTCATGGTCCGAAAACTCTCAATGTTTTGTGACGGGGATAGGCACAACGCACCTTATCCGATTCATCGGGGATGCGTTATGGTCTGCGTCGTTGATGATCCGTAATTTAGATGGGGTCTAATGCAAATACGCCGTAAATATAAGCGGCGTAAGCCAAGCTGAGGAAAATACCCCAAGTTTTGCCAAGGCTCATTTTGCGAGCTGCAAAGATGTAGAGCAGAACTGCACAGGCCATCATGATCCAAATGTCATAGTTGAGGATCTGCTCTGGGACAGCAATTGGGGTTGTTGTCGCTGTGATGCCCATGATGGCGAGCAGATCAAAGACGCTAGAGCCAATAACATTGCCCAATGCAACACCGTTGATACCAACTTGTGAATAGAAAATGCTCGCACGTTAGGTTAGATCACCTAGCGTAAACAGATAGTTGATAGAAATGCCATATTTCTTCCGAAATTTGCCTTGAATTTACCGGAATTCGCGTCAGATCCAGCCACAAAATCAAATCATAACTTGCTCCATCTTAGGGCGTTCTTATTTGAGTGCTCTCCCTGAGTGGGTGCGCTGTATGCATTCTACTCATAATAATAATTGGAGAATAATACATGCTGCGTATTGCGTCTTGTACCGCTGTTGCACTTGGCCTTATGGCTGGCACTTCCCTTGCTGCTGACATCCCTCAGCCAGTACAACCTGAAATTTCTTACGAAACACCGGCTACCTTTTCTGCGTACGACTGGTCTGGCGCTTACATTGGTGCCAACGCGGGCTGGGGTTTCCTTGGTGCTGATGGCAAAAATGGCACATCCGGCGTTCTTGATGACAATCAGAACGGTGTAACCGTTGGTGTGCATGCTGGTTATAACTTCGTAGTTGCTCCAAGCATTGTTCTTGGTGCAGAAGCTGACATTCAGTACAACAACCTTTCTGAAAAAGATTCTGCTGAAGAGCTGAAGTCTGACTGGAACGCGACTGTTCGTGGTCGTGCTGGTTACGCATTCGATCGTACACTTGTATACGGTACAGGTGGTGCGGCGTTCAAAAACGTGACTGCTAAAAGTGGTTCTGGCAAAGACGACAAAAACATCGTTGGTTACGTTGTTGGTGCCGGTGTTGAACATGCTGTAACTGACATGGTTACTGCACGTGTTGAATACCTTTACCAGGACTTTGGTGACCAGAAGTTTGATTTCGATAGCGCAGAAAGCAAAACAGATCTGAGCGAGAACCTTGTTCGCGCAGGTGTTTCTGTGAAGTTCTAATTTTGCGGGTTTCCGTAAAAGAAAAGGCGCGTGCCATGAGCACGTGCCTTTTTGCGTTTGGTGGGCGAGATTAGCTCTTTTCCAGCATTTCCGGAGCAAGTGTTGCGTCGTAAGCTGGGACCTGCTCAATAAAGGCGGTATGCCACTTTACCAGATCCGGGTTGTCTTTTCTCCAGTCGCCATTTGCGCGTAGGTCAAGATAACCCAATGCACAGGCCAGTGCGATCTGAGCACAGTCAGGAATGCCGTTGGATTGCTCTGGTGTTGGTAATGGATTGTCGTTGAAGGCTTTCAAACAGCGATTAACCTTGCCGAGCTGACGCTCTATCCAAACATTGTTCCAATGCTCTTCCGGGTGGTTTCTTGTTTCGATTTGCGCCTGAATGGCCGCATCGACGATACCATCGGCCATTGCCTGCTTTGTGAGCACTGCGATGCGTGTGTCGCCTTTGGGAATGATAACGCCGCCTCCAGCCATCTGGTCCAGAAGTTCAAGCACAACCCGGCTGTCATAGACGACATCTCCATTTTCCAGCAGTACAGTTGGAACTTTGGCAAGTGGATTCTGGTCGTACAACGATCCGCTTGTTGCTCTGGTATCTGCCCAATCGAGCTGAACCTGATCTTCAATGCCTAAAACCGCTACTGCAATTCTCGCCTTCCGCCCATAAGGGGACGTGGGGGACGTTCGAAGAGTGATCATCTTGGTGACGACTTTCTGGATAAGCTTTATTCAGGGCGTGTTTTATCGAAGGCAGGAACGCTGGATGCGAAATCTTCCAGCCATGCAACCAACTTCGGATAGGAGTTACGCCATTCACCGCCAAAACGCAGGTCCAGATATCCTAGAGAGCATGCCAGAGCGATTTGAGCTGCATTTGGTGAGTTGTGTTGAACTTGGGGAAGCGGGTTGCTTTCAAACGCAGTCAAAGCGCGGTCTATTTTTAACTGCTGATAATCTACCCAGTCTTGATGTCTCTTCTCTTCAGGGCGCATACGGCTTTCATATACGATCTGAATGGCCGCATCGCAGATGCCATCTGCCAAAGCTTGTTGGGTCAGGACGTCGAAACGTTCTGCACCAGCAGGGAAGAGTTTCTCACCGCCTGCCATGTAATCCAGATACTCGGTGATGACGCGACTGTCATACAACACGTTTCCGTCTTCCAGAATGAGACATGGGATTTTGCCAAGTGGATTTTGAGCGCGTAGATTATCCTCTGGGTCCAGAGTGTTGGCGAGATCCACCTTCACCTTATCCGCGAGGCCCAAAACAGACAGAGCGAGTTTGATTTTCCGGCCAAATGGAGAAGCGCTGGAGGAACGAAGAGTTTGCATAGCAGCCACCTGTAAGACACAATTGATTTCGTGATTAGTGGACTGCACGATATCCGTGTTTCTGCTGAAAATGCAAGTAGCTTCACTCTGTTAGGATTGAGCTGGTTGCCAGATTGCCAATTCCTCTGCAAAGCCGTGGACTGCGTTCCAGTCCGTGAATTCGATGGCGAGCTTTGGATCTGTTGGCCCCTTGCTCATGCGCATAATGAGCTGAATCATGATGCGATCCCACGGTTTGTAATCTGGATAATTCAATGCCCCTGCAAAAACAGCGCAGTGTTTTGGGAGGAACTTTGATTTTACCAAGAACTTCTTGAGGTAAGCGTTGGTTTGTGGCGTGCATTTCTCTGGCTTGCGGGCAGTGAGGTTTACAGAGAAGAAGGCAGTTTGGGCGGCATTGAGAGCTACCAGATTGTTCGTGATGAACCTACGAACTGGAACTAGGTGAAAGCCGTAGCGAACGGGCGCGCCAATCAGCAAACATGACTTATTCAGATCCTCGGGAAGGTGCTCTTGCCCTGTTGTGAGTGGGAGAAACACCATCTCATGGGCGTTGTCTTCAAGGATGCTTGCGATTTTACCAATGATCTTTTTGGTCTGACCATCGTGGCTGGCATAGGCGAGATAGTATTTCATAGGATTGGTGCACCGTAGGGCTGATCTACTGGTGAGCTTAAGGCACACAGCCGAACAGTCCTACGGGGCATGATGTAGCATCTCTGCTAAGCGCATGTTGTTGTCCGCCTTTCGGACCGACTTTTCGGCAATACGCTTTAGCGGGGAATAATTTCTTGTTCAGGCCGCACTGTTCGGCATTCCCCATCGTAGACACGATATTTGTCGAGACCATCCAGACAGGCCTCAACGCCCCAGGATAGGCCAAGGAATCCATCATATTGGATGAGAGCATAATAGATGCGGTGACGGGTATCATCGGTCAGAGTTGCGACGCCATTGCAATAACGGCGGGCAATTGGGCTGGGTCGCCGTATTGTAAAATCAGACTCGCGAATTTCTTCTAATATTTTGATTTTCCGGCCATCGTAATAGCTTGGAACAGCTCGTGCGATACGGCGAGCAACAGCTCTTTGGGCTTTGCCGGAGTCGCACTCAGGTAGATATGCACCGGACCAACCAAAATACACCTTGTCATCGGGATCAATGAGGTCTTCTTCGTCGATCTGAGGCATGGAGGCATCATAGGAGCCGGGGGGAACCAAGTCCGCTGCGTAGGTCGCCCCAGTTGCAATACTCAATACGGTTGCTGTCAGTAGTCTAAGTAGGGATCTCGCGCGCATAAACTCTCTCCATGGAAAGGCTGGCATGTTCTGAAGCAATATGAATTGCCTGCAGGAAGCGGGAATGCACCAGCCTCAGAAGAGGCGCGACGAGATACAAAAAGCGCATTGGCTTTAACCCTGCGCTTTAAGCAATCAGTGATTTGCGTTTGTGGGTCAATCAAAGGTTCTGAGGGGTCACTCAGGAATGACCTGTTCTACGTTCCATGCTGCATTCTTGCCCTGTGTCAGGGTTTTGCAAAGCCATGGAAGTGCAGTATTCATATCCTTGGTGAGTGTCCAGGGTGGGTTGATGACAATCATGCCGCTGGCTTTCATCGCCGCATCGTCACTTACCACGCCTGCAGAAAGCTCAATTTTAATCGTGTTCCGAATGCCAGCTTCTTCAAGTGTAGCAATGAGTTGTCTGACAGCGCGGAATTTTTTAACTGGGAACCAAATGGCGAAAATACCCGTCTGCCAGCGTTTCCACCCGCGAATAATGCCGTCTGCCAAACGGTCAAATTCATCTTCGACTTCATAGGCGGGGTCGATGAGCACGACGCCGCGACGTTCTTTTGGCGGAAGGAAGCTACCCAATGCTAACCATGCATCCAAGGCAATAACCTTGACTTTTTTGTCCCCGCCGTAATTGTTTTTCAGCTCTTCAAAATCTTCTGGATGAAGTTCTGTCAACGTCAGACGATCCTGCTTTCGGGCCAGCATGCAGGCAATTTCAGGGGACCCTGGGTAAAATTGCACACCACCACCTGGGTTAAGATTCCCAACAGTCTCCAACCAAGGGGCAAGCGCCTGCTTAACGCCCTCAGGAGCCTCATCGATCTGCTCCAGTACTTTGCCGACGCCCTGTTGCCACTCGCCCGTTTTCTGCGCCTTCTCCGAGGTCAGATCATAAAGACCGACGCCTGCATGAGTGTCCAGCACACGGTAGGCACCCTCTTTCTTTTGAAGGTACATCAGGATGTTTGCGAGCACGGCATGTTTCAGCACGTCGCCGATATTGCCTGCGTGATAGATGTGGCGATAATTCATTTTGGGTGACGTCAGTCCTTGGTGAAGCGCTTTGGTGCGGGTGACTGCTGGTGTTGGTCGCGCCTGTTTCTCTCAGCATACCGTTTTCGAGCTTATAGTCTGAGGAGAGCGCAAGAAACAAGGAACATTATGGGATGGGCGTGGATTTAGACTTACAGAAAAACTAAAGGCAGCTCGATGCTGCCTTTAGAAAAAGATGAGAATAGGGAGGTAGGTCTTTTAATCTTGACCCACATCCGCCATTTCTGGCTGAGATTGTGGTTCCTCAGCAGTCGCAGCAGCTCCGTCTTCCAGTCGTAATTCGACTGCTTTTGGACCTTTGCCACGGCGATCTGGTTCTGTCTCAAAGGAAATACTTTGACCGCTATCAAGTGTGGTCAGGCCAGAGCGTTCTACAGCTGAGATATGTACGAATACATCGGTGCTGCCTTCATCTGGTGTGATGAAGCCAAAGCCTTTATCTTGCTTGAAGAATTTAACTATACCTGATTGGCGTGGCCCACGCTCTACTGGTGGATAACTGCGTCGTCCGCCGCTGCCACCACCACCATCGGGACCATCCCGGAAGCCGCCGCCGCCGCCTTCGCCACCACTGCGGTTATTATCGCCGTGCCCATTTGCACGATAGCCATCATTTCGGTCTCCGCCGTTTGCTCCCGGTCCTCGGTTGCCGAAGAGACCTCTGTTACCGCTTTCTACTGGAGGAGGCGCGTAGGCATCACGCCCGGTATCGCTTGGAAAATAAGAGGGTGCCCCAAATTCCGGGCCGAAATCTTGCGAATCCCCAAATTCGCGCTTGCCGCCTCGTTTGCTGCGCGGCCGACGACCCGAATTCCCATTATGCATTACAATATCGCCTTTCCTGCGGACAGAAACCTGCCAGTGTCCGCATGTACTCGCTTTGTCAAAGCCAAATGCTCCAGCCGAAAACAAATAAAAAAACTAATCAAATGTCTTAGTGGTGCCTTGGTTAAGAGCTCCTACCTGCCATACACTGCAAATACTCACTGATATGCTTGCTCAGCTAATAGTACTGGTCAGAACATCACAGCCAGTATTTGCGAATGTGCGACATATCATAGGGTTCAGTCGGGTAATAGAGCAAGCTTTTCCTAGGGAAGGCTAACGTAAATCCATATTATATAGGGGGCATATCGTTGAAAATTGGATTATTTGCCTTTGTTTAACTCCAGAAATTTGAAGTTTTTTTCAGAGTACAGCCGAAATTTGCATGTTAGACTGTGATTGCAATCTAAAATGGTATTTATTTGGACTTGTAGCCTTGGTTATATTTGAAAATCATAATATTTGCTGAGTCCTGTCAAGCGCGAGGTTTTCTATAGACTGGTCCATTAAATCTCATTGGAGTATGTTGCTGAAAATTCATCATTTGGAGACCAGCCGATAATGACTGATACCAGCAACAAGGCAGATTTTTCAGAGGTGCAGATCACAGTCGTTCCTGTGACTGCTTTTCAGCAAAACTGCAGCATTGTTTGGAACAAAAACACGCGTAAAGCTGTCGTGGTGGATCCAGGTGGAGATGTAGACCAGATTTTGGCGGCTCTTAAAGAGCTTGATGTGGTTGTTGAGCACATTCTTATTACGCACGGTCATATTGACCATATTGGCGGTGCAACTGAACTGGCGGAAACGCTAGGCATTAAAATCATTGGTCCTCATAAAGCGGATCGTCCGTTGATTGAGCGTGTTGAGGAGCAGGCCAAACAATTCGGCTTGGCTTCAGTTCGTAAAGTTGAACCGGATCAATGGCTTGAGGACGGAGACACCGTTACAGCCGGTGGCGTTGAATTTGATGTGCTGCATTGTCCTGGTCATGCGCCCGGTCATGTGGTGTTCTTCAACCGAGATATGAAGCTTGCAATTTCTGGTGATGTGCTGTTTGCAGGTTCTGTTGGTCGTACTGATTTGCCGGGTGGTGACCATGCAACACTGATTTCCTCCATTAAGGAAAAGATGCTCCCGCTTGGCGATGATGTCACGTTCCTGCCGGGGCATGGTCCAGCTTCGACGATTGGCGAGGAAAAAAAGACAAACCCTTTCCTTAAATAGGGTCCTTGTGTTTGTTGTTCTAAAGGGGAGCCTGAGCTCCCTTTTTCATTTAAGCAAGGCTCTGAGGTCTTCAATCCGTTCGTTTATGAGCCAGCCATAATAATTCTCTCTTGGCAGGAGGGCCGGCCTGACATTACGCTTGTTTCTGAAAGAAATTGCGCGTTCCCAGGGGTTTCCTAGATTGTAGAGTGTGGATGTGAGGCCGGGGTTTAATGAGATGTCGACATTGGCTACCTTGCGATAGGCATCAATGGCGTCTTTCAGAACAGCTGCCGTGTAATGAATGGACTTTGCGGGATCCATGACTGTCTTGTAGAGACCTGAAGCGTCCTTCGGGTTCAACTTTGGCAGGCCACTAATGGTATTGACCATGTCATTCATCTTGAGGGCAGTCAGGGGAGTTATCTGCCCCAGACCAAAACTTTGTCCCGCAAACATGGGTCTGAAAAAGGTTCGATGAAAACGCTCTCGCGGATATTTGATGCCATCCACTTTTCTGCCGAGGAACGTCCTGTTCCAGACAAGTTCATAACAACGCCATTTGCCGTTGCTTGTTTCTTCTCTCTGGCATTTGTTGAATTGGGGTCTTTGAATGAAACTCCAGATTTTCTCGCCATCATATTGGAATGAAAACGGTATTCTGGCGTACTGCAGGGCTTTCATATAGTAGCTCTGGGCGCTGTCCAAACTATCGTAATTATAGGTGTGCTCTCCGACGATCGCACCCAAAATGTGAATAGGATCAATCCTGTAGAGGTCTGCAACTTTTTTAATGCGGGAGATAAGCCTGTCTTCACGTTTCAAAACGGACAGGATGCGTTTGAATTTTTTTTCATAGGTGCGATTGAAGGCACTGGTGCGTGTGGCCGACGCGTTGGGGATGTTGGGCTGAGCCTTCAATCTGTTACCTACGGGAACAGCGAGGGGTACGCTTGCCTCAATGGGTGCAGTGAAATAGGCCTGTGATGATACAATAAGTAGTGAGGCCACAAGAATTGAACGTGCTTTACTCGATGATACCATAGCAATTGAGCTCTTATTTATTGTTTATTCATGGACGCATATCTCCTTTGTTGTAATTGAATTGTCCTAAAAATTTATTCATTTAGAAGTTCTGAAGTAAAGCTGAAGTTACGTGTTATTTTTTACATGCGTGTCCTGTCAGGTATTTCTTGAATTCATTTGCTACTGTTATTCGAACTGGTGTAACACCATTGTCCATGAAGTCGAGCTCAATCGCCGCCGCTTTGGAAAGGTCTATGAGCCTGCTCTTTGCATAAGGGCCTCGATCGTTCACTCTAACCGTCAACGTTTTGCCGTTTGATAGGTTGGTGACCATAACCTGCGTTTCCATTGGGAGCGTGAGATGGGCAGCCGTTAGCTTGCTAGGGTCCATCATTTCCCCATTGGCCGTTTGAGATCTGAGCGCATACCACGATGCCTCGCCGCACTGAGAGGTTGTTGCAATTTCAGTGTGATGAGGGCGGAGGATAAATGTGACAAACACAAGAATGATCGCAGCAGTCAATATGACCAGAGCATAAACGCGGCTTCTTTTGCGTATTAAGCCTCTGTTATTCAACGACATCTCATGTCCTCTTAGTCATTTCTGTCTCCCATTTATACAGAATTTCCTTGGGTTTAGGGAGCGGAGAGACTTTATGGATTGGGGAGTTGGTTTATTCTTTCTGAAGATTGTCGGGGTGTTTGGATTATTCCAAAGATCTCTTCGAAGGATTGAAAGGGAACAACGTGCAACAGAACACATTGCCTGGTCGACTTATTCTCGCGGATGCCGCACGCGGATTAGCTTTACTGGCAATGGCAGTTTACCACTTGTCCTGGGACCTATCCTGGTTTGGTATTGTGGGGTGGGATGTTTCTGGTGCGCCTGCATGGCAACATTTTGCGCAGATTATCGCCGGGAGTTTTATGTTTCTGGTTGGGTTCAGTCTGGTTCTCGGGCATAAAAACGGAATTCGCTGGGAACGGTTTTGGACGCGGGAAATCCGCGTTGCTATAGCTGCGCTTGCGGTCTCCGTCGTGACTTACTTTATCTTTCAAGATCAATGGGTTCGATTTGGAATATTGCATTCCATTGTGGTTTCCAGCTTGATTGCCCTGCCGTTTGTGCGGTTGCACTACGCTTTTGCGTTGCTATGTGGGGCCGGTGTCATCGCGCTGTATATTGGGCTGGGGGATTACATTCTCCCATACCGGCAGTTTTTTTGGCTTGGGCTGAACTCACTGCCAGAAATCTCCGTTGATTATGTGCCACTTATTCCTTGGCTCGGGCCAGTTCTGCTTGGTGTGGGTTGCGGGGATATCCTAACGCGTTTTGGTCTTCTTCGGGTCTTGCGTGGATCTGCGTCGCCACACGTTGTTATGCGTTGTTTTGCGTGGTTTGGCCGGCATTCGCTCGCAACTTATCTGCTACATCAGCCGATCCTGTTTGGAACGGTTTGGGCGCTTTTGCATCTGGGTTTGTTTGGAGATGTTCAAACACGAAACTTCCAAAGCTCGTGTGTCGCATCCTGCAGTCAGACAGTAGATGTGAAGCAATGTGAGTTGGCATGTAGCTGCACGTCTGATCGACTGAAGGCGAAGGGACAGTGGCAAGCTTTGTTGGCGTCACCGAACGATGCAAATCTACGTAAAGACGCGGGACAGGTCTTTCAAGCGTGCTTGTTGCCTTAGAATCTGTGTTGTTGTGTTGAGCTGGTTGTCGCCTATTTCGGCGGGTTAAGAGTGTTGCTCATATATTACATTGTGAAAAATGCGAATTCCCACCTACTTAATTTTCTGAGGCTTCGACTAAGGCATGCTGCGTCTCCAGACAAAAATAGCATTGTAACTTCCCCTTACGTAACATACCGAAAAGTCAGAGCTAATTCAATTTTAGCTAGATCGGGCCATTTGAACTCAAGTCATTTGTTGTCGTATTATTCTGCTTACATAAGGGAAGTAGAAGCTTATATATGCCTGATTATCCAATATGATGGTATTGACCTGAATAATAGCTTGGGTAATATGCACTACGGTAAATATACATACGTATTATTGAAGTGGTGTTGAGGGAAGTTTCTAGAATTTGAGCTTAGATAATTTTTCAGTTCATGTTTTACGTTTAAAACTATGTATTGTTCAAAATTATAGTTCGTTTTCTTTTTTTGCGTGTCCTTGCACTCCTTCCAAAATAGGCCAGATCGGGAGCGTTCCTGTGCGGCCTGTGTGTTTTTTTGGGGGAAGAACATGGGTGTTTTAAAAAGTGCAACACGGGGAGTTGCATTGGGGTGTTTTGCACTAGCTGGATCAGGAGCCGCTTTTGCTGGCGCTTGGGACACGCTTGGCATTGGCTCGTTGGATTTGTTGTACGCGCCAGAGGACTTTGTGGTTGAGAGCTCGGTTACCTATGTCAACCGCAATGTTGATTATGATGTGACTGAGGCAAGTCATTCCGGTGGTACTGGAGTAACTACCGGTCCAGTTTCCTCTCGTGCGACGCCAAATATTTGGAATTACCAAGGAGCTATAAAATTCGGGATGATGGACAATGCGGATTGTCTTGCCCGGATAAACAATCCGTTTTCAATTGAGGAGGAGATGGATCATGATTGGAGAGGACGATTTTCCGGTTACGAGACTCAAGCAAAAACTTTTGCGATTGATGCGACGTGTTCCTACAAATTCCAAGTGGGTGAAGGGCGATATCTGCGGGCAATCGCCGGTGCTAGAGCTATGGATATGACTTACTATTCACAGGCTGCGCACCCCGCTGGTGTGCCTGCGGTAGTGGATCTGAAGTCAGACGGGTTGGAATATGGATGGCGTGTTGGTGTTGCTTATGAGGTGCCAGCCTATGCCATGCGTGCGAGCCTAATCTATGATTCTGAAATTAACGCTGATCTTGAAGGCCATACAGAAGTAACAGGGCTGGCCAAGTTTGATAGCTTCTCGTCTCTGACCTTGCCACAAGCCGTTGAGCTTAATGTGCAGTCTGGTGTTGCCCCGGGTTGGTTAGTGAGCGCTGGTGTTAAATGGGTTGATTGGTCTGTGATTGACGTCCTTTCTGTAACAAACGCTGCGGGTAATGAAACTGTTCACCGTAAACTGAATTTCAAAGATGGTTGGACGGTTAAAGCCGGTGTTGGTCATGCGCTGAATGAACAAGTGAGCGTGGGTAGTTCTTTGCAGTGGGATCGTGGTGTAGGTGGAAGTTATTCTGATACTTACACAGTCGGCTTCGGCAGTTCCTATGCGGCCAACAAAAATGTCAAATTTACGCTAGGGACAGCTGCTATTTACAAGACATCGGGTTCCGGGAATGCTAATAATCTCGCTAGCCATACTGTGAATGAATATGAGTATGATGGATCTTGGGCGTTTGCGGTAAATACAAAAATTCGCGTATCATTCTGAGTAAATCATAGAGACTCACTCAGGGTCATTTGAGAATAAGAGCTGGAGGTCTTGCCTCTGGCTTTTATTTTGTCTGCTTTGTGTATGAACTGTGCAGGATGCAGTTATTTTGTTGTATTTTGGCAACGATTTTGTGGAGAAATGGGCATGGTTGTTTCTTCGAGATGCTATATCAAAACTCCTAAGTAATTTCCGTATAGGTAAGGTTGACTATAGTCTCATACTTAACCAGCTCCTTTGTGGCCGTTTTATTTTATTTGCTCCTCTTCTTTGCCTTTACTTGATTACCTTGCGTGGGGTTGATGTATAAAAAACCATGACCCCATGTATTCACTCAGTACTTATACGAAGGGTGGGGTGAATAATTCTCACAATGAGATATGCATACATTCATGAGTTTTCCGGCTTGCTTAGCAAACTGGGGGGGATGCACTGCAACGCTGATTATTCAGTGGTCGTTGGGTATGGATGTATTGCTTAAGCCGCGTCTGAGATGACGTTTACTTTCCGTGCTTTAGGCAAGTGTTCCCGCTTATAGAAGATGCAATTGATTGCGCGCTTTGACGCTCAATCTAGCGAACAATGAGGGGGAGGGGACATGCGAGTTCTCAAAGTATTAGCAAGAACGACCGTTCTTGGCTGTGCGGTATCACTTTTACCTGCGTCTGCATTTGCAGGCGGTTGGTCTACCGAAGGCATTGCAGATTACGATCTGTTGTTTGCAAAAGAGAAATTTGCGTTTGAGGGGCAGTCGACTTACGCGGATCGTAATGTTGATTTCAAGAATGCTAAGACCACGATTGGTGGCAATCCTGCCGATGCAGTGGCTAAAAATCCAGGAAAAAATGGTGCAGGTGATATCGCCCCCAATGTCTGGTTAAATTCCGGTTCTGCGAAGATTGGCCTTACAGACAATATTGATTTCTTTGCACGCATCAATCAGCCCTACGTTATTAGCGAGCAACCTGGTTTTGACTGGAATGGTAAGTTTGCGATTGGTGAAACCAACGCTGAGTCGCTCGGTATTGACGCGATGTTGAGCTATAAGCACGAGGTCTCATCGGGGAAGTTCCTTCGTGTGTTTGGTGGGGTTCGCTCCGTAACCGTTGATTACGAGCAGCTTTCTAATACTCTCATAGTTCCACCATCAACTGCGCCAAAATATGATTCTACAGATGTTTCTTTGGAAGTAAATACTGACCGTGAATATGGTTTCCGACTAGGCGCTGCCTTCGAAATGCCGGAAATTGCATTGCGTGCACTGGTTGCCTATGAGTCGGAGATTGACCTCAATCTCGATGGTGATTTTGGGATCTCATTGCCAGCACTTTTGGGTGGTCCAATATCTGCGGAAGCATCAGCCGAAGCGTCTTTACCGCAATCCATTGAGGCTAAAGTTCAAAGTGGCGTTGCGCCCGGCTGGTTGGTTTCGCTCGGTGTAAAATGGGTTGATTGGAGCGTACTTAATAAGCTGGCAGTAAACCTTACCAGTGCTGATGTGAGAGCCCCTTCTAGTGTTGTGCGTGATCTAGGCTACTCAGATGGTTGGACTGTTGAAGCTGGAGTTGGTCATCAGTTGACTGAAAAACTTAGCGTTGGCAGCACTTTGACATGGGATAAAGGTATTGGTGGGCCATATTCTGATTTTTACGCTCTTGGATTAGGTGGATCTTACGATGTAACTGAGAAGGTTAAGTTTTCTCTTGGTGGTCGTGCTATTTATAAGACTGCTGGAGAAGGTTCATACAATATTGCGAGAACCACTGGTACAGACGTCGCTGAAGTCAACACAGACTACGAATACGACTCCTCTTGGAACTTTGCTGTTTCTTCAAAGATCCGTGTCGCGTTTTAAACGATATTACCTATGAAATTTTGGGGTCGAAGGAGAGATCCTTCGGCCTTTTTTATTTTGGGAGAGTGGCTGTGAGGCGGCATTCGAACTGGTCGTTGTTGCTGAAAATTATTTCGACGGATGGTTGTCTGAACGCTCTGTTAAGCCTGAAAATAACGGCTTGAGCGCCTAAGTTAACGAGGCGTGCTGGCAAGGTGTTGCTGAAGAATTTGTAGTGGGCTTTGATGGGGTGTGCTGTCAGTTTGATGACTTCTCCTGCTATCGCGATTTCTGCATACGAGCCGCTTGAACTTGTGTTGATTTCATAATCAACAAGCACTGCTGTGTCCTTTAACTTAGCGAATATGGACTGGCAGTGCCCTGTCATATCGGAGGATGCCGGTCCTGAAGTTACTGCAGTTCCGTAGTGTGCAATGACTAGGAGGAGCTCTTCAGAAATCAGTTCGGCTTTAGATGACGTTCCTGCGAGTAACGCATAACTAAAGAGCACTACTGCTGAAAGTGAGGGTAATGGAGACCTGTTCCTTGCTTGATGTTTGCATGACATCTGCAATTATTGTCTCAGCCTGAAAGCTTCGGTGCTGAGGAAACATTTATCCGTTGGCTTATCGCCTGCTGCTATGATGTGAACCACCTCATCATTGAAGTCATCTTCCATCGTAAAGATAAGACGCATAAAGCCTTTCTTCTTCAGGACGTCGGGCATTTTGTCTGATGTGAAGGAATAGGTATCAGGGATGCCAAGCGGTGTGAGCTTCACTTCAGTGTCTTCTACCAAGGCGACGGCTTTGTTTTGTGTTGCGCTTATCTGGTATTCAACGAATATTTCCTTCCCCATTTTGATTTCATATTTATCTTCGCAGGCTTTTGTCACAGATGGGTCCAGCAAACCGTCTTCTTTTAAGCCTGCTACATAGTTGAGAGGCACCAACACTTCGCCGCTGACGTTTTGCGGGGGGGCAGCTTGGGTTGACGCGGCCAGGAACAGACTTGCAGCGAATGCGGAGGCTGCACTGAGGCCTAAATTCTTGTTCTTCATTTTGTTGGTCCTGCTCGGCTGTGATGAGAAGGAGCGTCGCGCTCGCTTTTCTGTGTTGAGGACTAGTCTGCGGCAACCTCTGGACACACTCAATTTAATGCGCGTGCGCTGGTTAAGGGAGAGCAACGTTGCTGTTTAAAAGCAATCTAACAATTTAAGAGGATGATTACTTGAAGGTGATGGAACGAAGTAAGAACATACTTTCTTTTCGAAATGACTCACGGCATAGTGTGCCCATGACAAAGCGCCCTACAAAATCCTCCAAGTCTTCTTCTCTTCCTGAGTCCGATGAAGCTGCTTCCGGTTTCGGAGAGGCTCCGCAATCTGCATTATCTGGCAGTCCGTTGTCTGGTTCGATCTCAGACTGGGCTGGGCAGATAGCTGAGGAAGACCTGTCTGAATTGAAGGCGGTTAAAGAAGCTGAGCAGCTTGTTGAAGCTAAGGCGCCGGCTAAGAAAAAGGCTGCGCCCGCAAAAAAGCCTGCTGCCAAGAAGCCAGCCGCAAAGGCGAAGAAGGCCCCGGCTAAGTCCGCGCGTGGAACCTCCATGGGGGCGACCAATGATCCGCGTGAGCGGGCGAAGGGTGGCTTGAACCCGGTTGCTGGGTTGGATATCTCGCTGGAAGAAGCGGAAAAGCTGCTTGCGACTCATGTGAAGGATACCAAGAAGAAGAGTAAGAAGGTCAAGGAAGACATTTTCACCGGAGCAACAGCGACTGTACAGGCGCTAGCCCGGTTGATTGAGCAGGGCCGGTCTGATGAGTCTGGTGAGGATGCATGGGTTCCGCACCGTCCTGAGCGCCCCTCAAAGTCTGAGGGTGGTATTCCTTTTGAGCTTCAATCCGAGTTTGAACCCAAAGGGGATCAGCCCACAGCGATTGCTGATTTGAAGTCAGGTCTTGGGGATGGTGATAAAACGCAGGTTCTGCTTGGGGTAACCGGGTCGGGTAAGACTTTTACCATGGCGCAGTTGATCGCGCAGACCCAGCGCCCGGCCTTGATCCTTGCCCCCAACAAGACGCTGGCCGCGCAGTTGTATGGTGAGTTTAAAAGCTTCTTCCCGAACAATGCCGTTGAATATTTTGTTTCCTACTATGACTACTATCAGCCGGAAGCCTATGTGGCCCGGACGGATACCTTCATTGAGAAGGAAAGCTCTATCAACGAGCAGATTGATCGGATGCGGCACTCGGCTACACGTTCTTTGCTGGAGCGCGATGATGTGATCATTGTTGCATCGGTCTCCTGTATCTACGGTATCGGCTCGGTTGAGACCTATACGGCGATGACCTTCCAGCTGGAGGTTGGCGAGAAGATTGAACAACGCCAGTTGCTGGCTGATCTGGTGGCGCTACAATACAAGCGCAACGATGTGGCCTTCCAGCGTGGTACGTTCCGAGTGCGGGGCGATACCATTGAAGTGTTCCCGGCGCACTATGAGGACCGGGCGTGGCGTATTTCTCTTTGGGGTGATGAGGTTGAGACCATCACAGAGTTTGATCCGCTGACGGGTAAAAAGTCCGGCGAGCTTCAGCTGGTGAAAATTTACGCGAATTCGCACTATGTGACGCCGAAGCCAACGCTGAACCAAGCCACCAAGTCGATCAAGGCAGAACTGAAACATCGCCTTCAGGAGCTGAATGATCGTGGCCGATTGCTGGAAGCGCAGCGGTTGGACCAGCGCTGTACGTTTGATCTGGAGATGATGGAAGCCACTGGCGCCTGTGCAGGTATTGAGAACTACTCCCGTTACCTGACAGGACGTGCGCCGGGTGAACCGCCGCCAACGCTGTTTGAATACCTGCCTGATAATGCCTTGGTCTTTGTTGATGAGAGCCATGTGACTGTGCCGCAAATTGGTGCCATGTACAAAGGCGATTTCCGCCGGAAAGCAACCTTGGCAGAGTATGGCTTCCGGTTGCCATCTTGTATGGACAACCGACCTTTGCGGTTTGAAGAGTGGGATGCGATGCGCCCGCAAACTGTTGCTGTTTCTGCGACCCCCGGTAACTGGGAGATTGTCGAGGCAGGCGGTGTGTTTGCTGAGCAGGTTATTCGCCCGACTGGTTTGACTGATCCTGATATCGAGATTCGCCCTGCGAAAACACAGGTTGACGATTTGCTGGGCGAGGTGCGCGAAAAGGCGGCTGAGGGTTATCGGACGTTGGTGACAACGTTGACCAAGCGGATGGCGGAGGATTTGACCGAGTATCTGCACGAGAACGGTGTGCGGGTGCGTTACATGCACTCCGATATTGATACGCTGGAACGGATCGAGATCCTACGCGATCTGCGCCTTGGTGCATTTGATGTGTTGATCGGGATTAACTTGCTGCGTGAGGGGTTGGATATTCCAGAATGTGCGCTGGTTGCCATTCTGGATGCGGATAAGGAAGGCTTCCTGCGCTCTGAAACCTCATTGGTTCAGACCATTGGTCGTGCGGCGCGTAACGTGGACGGCAAGGTTATCCTCTACGCGGACAGGATGACCGGCTCTATGGAACGGGCGATTGCGGAAACCGACCGCCGCCGGGCCAAGCAAGAAGAATACAATGTGGAGCACGGGATTACGCCGGAAAGCGTGAAGCGTTCCATAGGCGATATTTTGGAAAGCGTTTACGAGCAAGATCACGTTTCTGTCGATGCTGGCTTTGCTGAGGAAGGGGCTACGATCGGGCACAACCTCAAGGGGCATATTGAGGACCTTGAGAAACAGATGCGCGAAGCGGCGGCTGATCTTGAGTTTGAAAAAGCGGCTCGTTTGCGGGATGAGGTTAAGCGACTTCAGGTAACCGAGCTTGCGATCTCTGATGACCCTATGGCGCGGCAACGGACGGTGGAGCAGCAAGCCGGTGGGTTTAGCGGTTCCAAAAAATACGGCAAGGCAGGCAATTTGCCGAAAGAAAATGCCAAGAAAGAAGGCGCCAGCAAAAGCAAGGTTCACAAACCGGGCCTTGATGAAATGGGGCCGGGGACAGACATGCCAACTCCTGCAGGCGCTTCAACCGAGAAGAAGCCACGCAGAACTGCCAGCGGGCGAAGCTCAGGCGGGCGTCCGGGAACCCGGACTTACAGGAAGTAGAGCCTATAGAGCTGTTTGCCGTTAAATCGGGAATACGCTTTATTTTTGAGCTGGCTGCGTTAGATCAATGTGGCCAGCTTTTTTGCAGCGCATGTTGATAATAGTTCCGAATTGCAAGTGAGTTATCTCCCATGAAAACGACTTTATCAGCTCTTTTTGTAAGCGCGCTTCTATTGGGCGGCGCGCTGGCTGAGGATGCAAAAACTTACTCTGTTAGTCAGGTGACTGACGCCAGTGCATCCAAGCTGTCACACATGTTCCGCTTTGAACCTGATTTGTTGCAAGTGCCTGCTGGAGCAACGGTTTCATTTGATAATTTTGACGGCGACCACACTGTTGTTTCGATCAAGAAAATGACACCGGATGGTGGACCCTCTTTTAAGTTTAACAAGCTTGATGCAGATCGGTCCGTTACCTTTGACACACCGGGCATTTACGGTGTCACCTGTGGCTTGCATGGGCGTTTTGGCATGGCGATGCTGATCAATGTGGGGGATGGTTCTGCAGATATTGCTGGTGGCCGATCTGTTGTGCCGGGTGGTCGCAAGGGCAAGAAACTAATCGAGCTACTGGATAAGCTGGAGGCGCAATAAGCTTCTTGTGCATAAATGGGTATGGCGCGTAGCGCGCGAAAGGCAGCTTGTTGGCTGCCTTTTTTTGTAGTTTGATCTAAATGCCGCGCGACTATTCAGGGACGGGCGTTCGTCGGAATTTGATGAAGTGCGGGCCAACTTCCACCAGCAGAATGCTGCCGAAGATCAGGGCACAGCCGAATATTCCTGCAAATGGGAGCCTCTCTCCCAGGAAGAATGCCGCTGCCAGTGCTGCAAAGAGGGCTTCGGAGGACAGCATGATCGCTGCGTCTGATGGGGTGGTCCATTGCTGAGCGAAGGCTTGAAACGTGAAGGCGACACCACCGGAAAGGGCGCCCGCGAAGAAGATCTCAAACCATGCATCCTGAATGGCTTGCAGAGTATAGGTCTCGTAAAAGAATGAGATGATGAGCGTGACCACGCCAATGAAGGTGAATTGCAGTGCTGCAATGGCAATCGGGCGGCCTGAGCTGGTTGCAGCTTTGCCCATGTAGATCATTTGCAAGGCCCAGAAGAAGGCGCAGATCAACATGAATGCATCGCCCATGTTCAAGGTGGTCAGTCCGCCACCGAGCAGGTAAATGCCGAGCAAGGTTATTATGCTGGCGGGCCAGACGAGAAAATTCGGGTGCCCTTTGAAGAAGACCTTCACCAGAATTGGGGTCAGCACAACGTAAACGGCAGTTAGAAAGCCTGCGTTGGTGACAGAGGTGACGAGCATACCAAATTGCTGGAGCACTGTTCCAAGCGTAAAGCTGACGCACACGATAAATATCATGGGCCAATGGGCTTTGCTGATCTTCCTGGTGGAATGAACGCGTCGTTCTCGGAGTGCAAACGGAATTACCACTAGAGCGGCCAGAAGAAAGCGCATAGCGGTAAATTGCAAGGGGCCGAGGCTCTCCATTGCAGTGGATTGCGTAACAAATGCTATGCCCCAAATGAGGCCAGCCATAAGAAGAAGAATGTTTGCAGATGCCCTAGTCATCTCGAAGATGTACTTCAAGCGTATGTGCCCTGCAAGCGTCTACTTATAGGGTAAGTTGAGTTTCTCTCATGAAGGGTCGGCTAATTTCTGGCGGTTAGAATACAAAGAGAACCAGAAACATTACGCCGACAAAAGCGCCTATTAACGCGGCCGCTACTGGCCATGGTGATTGAGTGTGACTGGTCTGATCTTGGCGATGGTATTCAAATGGCGAAGTGCTCATTGTTTCCCCCTGTGACCCCGGTCAGTTGTGTTTCTGAGTAAGGGCCTGATAACGCGGATTACATCGACTACAGAGTTACTATATTACTGGATTTTGGTGTGTTCGAGATACCACAGGTTGAGCTTAAGCAGATCGCTCAATTGCAAAACTGCTAGTTCCCATATTTTCTCATAGATCTAGAGCTTCGAGACCGGCCTCGAGATAATCAGGCAAGAGCGGCAGGTCTAAGAGGTAGGTAGCTATCGGAGAATTGGCTCGTTCTCTGGCTTCCGTGAAGGCCAGGTCCAGGTCGCCTGTCTCGTAATCACCCCGTCCGATCCACGCGATTGCAACCAGTTCAGTCGCTTCGTCGATGTTGAGATCCTCGATGATTTCTTTCAGTTCGGTTGCGGATGAGTCGTCATTTTCTTCTTCCGCGAGGCCGTCGTGAAGATGCGCGTTGTCCAGCGTCTCCGGATCAAGGGTAACATCCCCTTCATGCCCGTCCTCATAAGTATCTGGCAGGCTTACGGAAACGGCACGCGCTTTTTGTACAATCATACGAACGGTATCTGCAGATAGTGCTAATTCTACGGCCATGGGTCATCCCCGTTTTTTGCTGTAGCAGAACGTTACTCCTGTTCCGAATTATTCTGCAAGTGGAACTTACAGAACAGCTGTCTCCGTTCTTTATGGGCTCCCTCGCAGTATGGAGGGAAGCTGCGTTATGGGGGGCTTAAGATATAGAAAAGAAAAGGGAATTGGTTAAATGAGGGTTAGTTAGCTGCTGAAAGTTACAGTAAGTAATTCTACAGAGCAGAACCTATCAGTTTTATATGGTTAAAAAAACAATATATACCGCTACGGTAGGGGTTGTTTGTGCGCTGCACCTAAGAGTAGAATTTGATTCAAGGGCAAAACTAATAGCAAATTCTCTTAAATTTCTAGGTGCTGGCGGACCTGAGTGCTCCGTGTTGGCAGGGTGTTATTTCGCTCTGTCAGCACGGCCTTATTTGCCTTCAATCAGATCGTTTTAAGCCTGCTGAATCCCTCACTTTTCGTGAAGGTCTTTCTGAGAAAACCACCCTCGTCTTTCGGGAGTATTCTTCATGCTTTGAACGCGTAAATTTTGGAGAGCACGAAGTTGAATGTCATAGACACAAGCGTTGCCAGGATCACTGCAAGATAAGCTGAGAAACCATCGAGGAACCCGACGAGCGCGCTGTAGGTGCCATAATTGATGACTGCACCCACGCTGTTGACTGCCACAAAGCGTAGATACTCCGAGAATGGGCTTCCAGCGGATTTAAAGGTGAAGATTCGATTCCAGAACCAATTGTTGGTCATGGCAACCCAGATGGACAGCACACGGGAAATGAACGGGTCGAGCCCAACCACCTGAATAAAGAAGGCGAGGGTCAGCAGGTCTACAATAAGACCGGAGCCGCCAACCATTCCAAACCGAATAAACTGATTGCGCATGAGCCGATAGTAGAGGGTTTTCATGGTTGTCGTGGTCTTGCCCAAAGGTTTCGCCCGCATTTTTTGCTGGTCAAAGAATGCTTGGGTGCTTAGCGGGAAAGGCAAAGGAAAACAAGAGACCCAGCGTCACATGCCACCTTGATAAACTTGGAGAGCAATATTTGAAAAATTCTGCAGCATCCTGCGAAATATTAGCAGGCAAAAAACAGTGTTTAAGCTTGCCAAGTAACGGGGAGAAGCCTAGGGTCCATCCGCTAAATTTTGCGTATTTCGCAGTGTTTCCATGGAGGGCAGTATGGGCTTTATCGCAGACGCACTTTCACGTGTAAAACCTTCTGCAACAATCGCAGTGACCAACAAGGCCCGTGAACTCAAGGCTGCTGGCCGTGATGTGATTGGACTTGGGGCTGGTGAACCTGATTTTGATACACCAGACAACATCAAAGAAGCTGCAATTGCAGCAATCAACGCTGGCAAGACAAAGTACACTGCCGTTGATGGCACGCCAGAGTTGAAGCAGGCAATCAGTGCCAAGTTTCTGCGTGACAATGGTTTGACCTATGAGGTCAACCAGATTACCGTTGGAACCGGCGGTAAGCAGGTGCTGTACAACGCATTGGTTGCGACGATCAATCCAGGCGACGAAGTTCTGATCCCAACACCTTACTGGGTTTCTTACCCGGATATGGTTCTGCTGGCTGGCGGCGAGCCTGTCACCATTGATGCGGACAAGAAGACCTTCAAGATTACCCCAGAAGCGC
This sequence comes from Pseudovibrio sp. Tun.PSC04-5.I4, assembly GCF_900104145.1. Lineage (NCBI taxonomy): Bacteria > Pseudomonadati > Pseudomonadota > Alphaproteobacteria > Hyphomicrobiales > Stappiaceae > Pseudovibrio > Pseudovibrio sp. Tun.PSC04-5.I4. Next base: position 3,896,337 of record NZ_FNLB01000006.1, read on the forward strand.
TGGAAGCTGCGATTACGCCTAAAACAAAATGGCTGATCTTCAACTCTCCATCCAACCCGTCAGGCGCTGGCTACACGCGCGTTGAGCTGAAAGCTCTGACTGACGTGTTGCTGAAACATCCGCATGTCTGGGTGATGTCTGACGACATGTACGAGCATCTCGTCTATGACGACTTTGAATTCACCACTCCTGCACAGGTCGAGCCTAAGCTTTATGAGCGTACGCTGACTGTGAATGGTGTGTCCAAAGCGTACTCCATGACAGGTTGGCGTATTGGGTATGCTGGTGGTCCGGTAGAGCTGATCAAAGCTATGGCGAAGATCCAGTCTCAGTCTACATCCAACCCATGCTCCATTTCTCAGGCAGCTGCCGTTGAAGCGCTGAATGGAACGCAGGACTTTATTCCAGTGAACAACAAGGTCTTCAAGGACCGTCGTGATCTGGTTATTTCCATGCTCAATCAGGCATCTGGCCTTGAGTGTCCTGTTCCAGAGGGTGCGTTTTACGTGTTCCCATCCTGTGCAGCGACAATCGGTAAGACGGCTCCATCTGGTAAGGTGATTGAAACCGATCTGGATTTTGCTGGTGAGCTTTTGGAAACTGAGGGTGTTGCAGTTGTTCCGGGGTCCGCATTTGGGCTTGGTCCAAACTTCCGGGTTTCCTATGCGACCTCCACTGAGGCTTTGACCGAAGCTTGTACTCGTATTCAGCGTTTCTGCGGAAACTTGAAGTGAGTTGATGAGTTTGTAAAACAAAAAAGGCGCTGCATATCGCAGCGCCTTTTTTGTTGGTGTTTCAGCGAGAGGCTTTTAGTCTGGCAAAAGCTCTTCCAGCAAATAGCTGGTGTTGAAGAATGTGCTGCGGTTTTCTTCAACCAATGTCTGTGCATCAGCGAAGGAGAAGCGAACACCAGCCATGACAGCTGCATCCTCAAGTCTTTCGGAGCGCAGGTCTGCAAACATGGTCAAGCCATTTGCTGCCTGACTGTCTGCACGGAATTCCATGCCCATTGCGTAGATGTGGTTTTCGCGCAGATAGCGATAACCCGCGTAAAAGCGTGCGTTTTCGCTTGCGTAATAAGACGCTGTAACGCCGCCCATGAGAGCGCCGTTGTCGTCAATCATTTGAACGCCGACTAAGCCATCCAAAGACAGATTGTCGAAGTGGAGCTGAGTTTCAGCGCCCAAGTAGCCTATGGATCCAGCGCTGCCGTTGATCTGGGAGGCAGATGCTACAACGCCGAAGTAGTTATAATCCTGACGACGGAAGCCCATGCGGCCTGTCGCGGAATAAAGCCCGTAATCTTTCGTGCCGCCTGCGGATACGTCAAATTGGGACGCAAAACCGGGGCCTTGACCAAATGCGACTGTTCCCGTCGCGATGCCAAGCAGTTTGCCTTCCAGCGCGCCAAATGCGGCTGTAATGCGGGTGTTGATTGGGGCTGCTTGCGTGACTGCTGGAAGAGTTGCAATGATAATTGCACCAGTTACGCCGAGCAAAGTTGTTTTCAAATGAGAGCGCATTGCTGATTCTCCGTACTCAGTTTCTGAGCGCAGAGTTTCGTGTTTTATTTAAAACATTGTTCCTAAACGTCCCATTATGGGTCAAATCGTTAAGCTTAACATCTATGGTTAATAAAGGGTTTCCGCTCTGCCAATATTTGCAAGCTTTGGCTGAGGAATCGTTTTTGTGTCTGTAACGTATTCGTTGTGTTGCGCTTTTAGAATAGAGCGCGTGAAGCCTTCATAAAAACTTAACGTTAATACGGAGAGTTGAAAGAGCCTCTGCTTACGGATTTAAGGGGCATTTCGGTGAATCCCGTCATCACGTATTCTAACAGATATCACTATATAAAAATCCTAATCTGACTAAGCGCTCTGTTCACCGTGATTTGAGCATCTCTTTGACAGATCTCATTGTTTATATTCCCATAGCTAAGATGACTTAATGGCTGCGCACTGGAGAATAATAATGAGAAAATGCCTCGCCTTAGCTGCTGTTGCTGTATTTGGTCTCAGCACCTCTGTCTATTCAGCGGATAAACCTGCGCCTCCACCACCTCCTGTTGAAACAGGGAAGGATCGTCCGGGTGTCGAAGTTGGCCTCCTGACTTGTAATCTGGTTGCCGGGACAAACTTTATTATTGGTTCCTCCCACGAATTGTCCTGCGTGTTTAAATCCCCAAGCGGTAAGCGCATTGAAGGGTACACGGGCAGGATCAACAATTACGGCATTGATATCGGTCCGGTGACCTCCGGCACTCTGGTATGGGGTGTTCTGGCTCCGAAGGCTAACCTTAAGCCGGGCGTTCTCGCTGGCAAATATGGGGGTGTTTCAGCCGGTGTCACACTTGGTGCCGGGGTACAGGCCAATGTTCTGCTGGGTGGGTTTAACCGCTCCATCGCGTTGCAGCCGTTGAGTCTGCAAGGACAGACCGGTGCGAACATTACAGCCGGCGTAACAGGTCTGCGTCTGGATAGACTGTAACCCACGAATTATCGGGGGTATTGGGAATTCTAACCTCTTGATACCCTTGAAACCTGCCGGTTTATATTGTGCGACGGACTGTCACGGTCCAGTCCGCCTTCGTTTTGGCACTTGCATATCACAGTGGTTCCGCGCGACCATACTTATCCGGATTCAAGTATTTATCCGGAAGGCGCGTGTGATTTTGCGCCGCCCGCGGCGCAAACGCCCGTGCCTGCTTCCCAACCCAAACAGGGAGTATGGATCATGGGAGACAAGCATGTTGGAGTTTCCGGAGGCAGGGTTAGCAGCCCTCGTTCGGTTGCCATTATTGGACCTTTTGCGAGTGGCAAGACCACACTGCTAGAGGCTCTACTTGCGCGAACGGGGGCTATAGGACGACAGGGAAGTGTAGACGCGAAAAGCTCGCTGGGAGACAGCGGCGATGAAGCGCGAGAACATGGCATGAGCGTGGAAACGAACATTGCCACCTGCACCTATAAGGGCGATCACTTTACATTCATTGACTGCCCAGGGTCTGTTGAATTTCTTCATGAAGGCAATAGCGTTCTAAACGGTGTGGATATTGCCGTTGTGGTTGCTGAGCCTGATGAAAAGAAAACAGCCGCTCTCCAACTCATCTTGAAAGCGCTGGAACAACGGGGCATTCCGCGCGTTCTCTTCCTCAACAAAATCGACAAAGCGACAGGCAGTGTGCGTGCAACGCTTCAGGCTTTGCAGCCTGCATCGAGTGTACCGCTGGTTCTGCGGCAAATTCCGATCTGGAAAGACGGTGTTACCTCAGGTTTCATTGATCTGGCGCTGGAACGAGCCTTTGTTTATCAGGATGGAGAAACCAGTAAGACCATTGAAATTCCTGATGATGAGCGCGCCCGTGAGGTAGAAGCGCGGTATGCCATGATGGAAATGCTCGCAGACCATGATGACGTTTTGATGGAGCAGCTGCTGGAAGATGAAGCTCCTGAGAATGACGTTGTCTTTGATGATCTGGTGCTGGAAATGCAGCGCGGTGAAATTTGCCCGGTCTTCATTGGCAGTGCGCACAAGGGCAACGGCATTCGCCGCCTTTTGAAGTGCCTGCGCCATGAAGCGCCAGATGTGGTTGAAACGCGAAAACGTCTTGGTCTTGATGAGAAGGATGCTGTTCTTCAGGTTCTCAAAACATTCCATACGTCTCATGGCGGCAAACTTTCAGTTGCGCGTTTGTTTGGTGGACAACTGAAGGAAGGTGCCATTCTGGTGGACGCCTCCGGTGATGAATATCGCCCTTCTGGCTTGTTCCACATGCAGGGTTTGCAACCGAAGAAAGTAACTGGTGCTAAGGCTGGTGATCTGGTGGCTCTGGGTAAACTGGATGAAATCGAAACCGGTGCCACATTGGGAGTTGGTGCAAAGCCGAAGACGTCTCTGTTCAATATCGAAAGCCCGGACCCCGTGTTTTCCAGAGGCATTCAGGTTGCTGAGCGTAAGGATGAGGTGAGGCTCTCGACAGCTCTTTCCAAACTCGTAGATGAAGATCCTTCCCTGACTGTGACGCACGTGCAGAGCACGGGTGAGACTATTTTGGAAGGGCAGGGCGAGATGCACCTTCGGGTTGCTCTTGAGAAGCTAACTGGCCGCTATGGGCTTGCTGTCAGCAGCTTCGAGCCTCGTATTCCTTATAAGGAAACCATTCGCGGAACGTCGGAATTGCGCGGACGTCATAAAAAACAAAGCGGTGGTCACGGTCAGTTCGGCGACGTGGTGCTGGCTATTCAGCCAATGCCGCGCGGTGAGGGACATGTTTTCCGTGACACGATCACCGGTGGTGTGGTGCCGAAGCAGTACATTCCATCTGTTGGTGACGGCGTAAAGGAGGCGCTGGAGAAAGGGCCGCTTGGATTCCCTGTTGTTGATGTAGCTGTGACGTTGAAAGATGGGTCTTACCATTCTGTCGACAGCTCTGATCAAGCTTTCCGTATGGCTGGCATTCTGGCTATGCGTGATGGATTGAAGGAGTGTAAGCCGGTTCTTCTAGAACCTGTCGATAAGGTGACGGTGGCCTGCCCATCCGATACGACAGCCCGCATTAACGCGATTGTTTCCAGTCGCCGCGGTCAGATCCTTGGATTTGACTCACGTGATGATTGGGATGGCTGGGATGAAGTTGAGGCCATGATACCGGAAAGCGAACTGAGTGATCTCATTGTTGAGCTTCGGTCTGCGACTGCTGGTGTTGCCACTTTCTCTCGGAAATTCGACCATCTGGCTGAACTGTCTGGCAAGGCGGCGGACAAGGTGATTGAAGGCGCGTCTATGACGCCAGCGTGATCAGCTTAGCGTTGACTGCATAAATTGCAGGAGCCCGGGATTTACGTCCTGGGCTTTTTGCTAGGCAGAGCAAATGTGATCACGCGCAATATCACGTGGGGTTTACTTGAAGTTTAAGGGGTTTCGCCGCTAAGTCGTAGGTCAATACTATTAGTTTATATCGAACCCCTAAATTGCCGGGAGTAGGCAGAATGAACATTATTCATAGGCCTGAGTGGATTATTCCTGAAAGGGAAGCAACCTCTGAGGAGGTTTTCTTTAACCGCCGCAGGTTTATGAAGGGCCTTGGAGCTGTTGGTCTTGGTCTGGCAGCAGGCGGTCCGGCAATGATGAACAGTGCCTTTGCGCAGGACAGCAAAGATCCAACATTGGGTCTTTATCCAGCCAAGCAAAACGCAGAGTTCACGCTGAAGCGCGCAATTACGCCTGAAAGCGTGACGTCCGTTTATAATAACTTCTATGAGTTTGGCTCCCACAAGCGCATTTCTGGTGCTGCTCAGGCTCTGAATATTCGTCCATGGGCGATCACCATTGATGGTATGGTCGACAACCCGCAGACCATCGACTTTGATGATCTGGTCCGCAAAATGCCGCTGCAGGAACGCCTGTACCGTCATCGCTGCGTAGAAGCATGGGCAATGGCTGTGCCGTGGACCGGGTTTCCGCTGTCTGAGCTGGTGAAGTATGCAGGTCCGCAGAGCGGCGCAAAGTATGTGCGCTTTGAGACCTTCCAGGATTCTGATGTGGCCAGTGGGCAGCGTCAGTTCTGGTATCCATGGCCTTACGTTGAAGGTGTGACTATGGATGAGGCAATGAACGAAATGGCGTTTATTGCGACAGGTATCTATGGCAAGCCGCTGCTGAAGCAGTATGGCGCGCCAATTCGTCTTGTATTGCCATGGAAATATGGCTTCAAGTCCATCAAGTCGATTGTGAAAATCACGTTGACTGACCAGCGCCCTGTTGGGTTCTGGGAAACAATCGGGCCGAGTGAATATGGCTTCTGGGCTAACGTGAACCCTGACGTGCCACATGCACGTTGGTCTCAGGCGAGCGAGCGTTTGCTGGGTACGGATGAGCGCGTTCCGACGCAGCTGTACAATGGTTATGAGAAACAGGTCGCGCATCTTTATAAAAATGTAAAAGGGCAAAACCTCTACAGATAAGCCTTGAAGCGGACTTAAAGGCGTTCTTTCCAGAAAACGCCTGGTGCTTTCTTGGAGTTGTAGGTTTGTGCAAGAGCAGACAGAAAGGATAACTTTCTGTTTGTTGTGGAAAAGCTAAAAACGGTCCGGCCTCGTCAATAAATGAAGAGGCGGGCCGTTTTTTATTTTGCCGGAATGTGGAGCGTGATTTGCGTACTCAAGTGCTCCGCTCTGTCAGCCTCGCCGATTGCATGCGAAATCTCGCCATAGGCTGCGAAAAGTGCGCAGGCAACGAGAGTGTAAACTGCTTTTTTCAGGTCATTCACATCCACTACCTCAGATATTTACCAATAGGTATGATTCGATAAGTAACGGATGAATGTGGGTTTGTAATTTCATTGATTAGAGTTGGTGAAATATCATTGTTTGAAGAATTACCAGTGATATTTATAGTTAATTTATGGAAAACCTGCGGGAACTACTGAATTCCTATGTCTGCCAATTCCCTGTTTTTGACGGGTTTTCTACCTGTTGCCATGCGAAATAGCCTGGTGAATCCGCCTGTCTCTGCGTGCTTTCCAAATAGTTGATTGTTTTATCTGCTCAAAAATTAGGCGACTATAGGTCAGATGTTGTGCAGCTCTGGTTTGCCGCTTTCTGGTTCTCAAAATGAACGCGTGTTTTTGTGAAAACTAGAGAGGCTCCGGCCTTGGATGTGCGGGCGGAGGGTATGTTTGTCTCCGGTATAGGTGTGCTTCATGCATTATCTCACCTGATTAAGCGTTAAGGCCGCTAGGGCCGTTGGGCTTTGGGCAAAAAAAAACCGGACCAAAGGTCCGGTTTAGAAGTGATGAATGATAAAGCACCTAATGGGTGTAATCACCTTCCAGAGGGGAACAGCTGATCATGTGTCGATGTCACTGGGAGGAGAGGTGTGACAACAACTGATCAACAGCACGTGTATATATGCAGTGCAGCACGGTTCTAGCAATAGTGAATTTTTGCATTGCAGCTATGCATTCTGAGGGGGTCTATATTCCCGCGGTGTTTTCCTGCAGGATCTGACAACTATCGGGTAGGTAACTCTACGGAAGATATTGTCATTTTGGGATAGTCGACTTGAAAAACTAGCCCCACAGCATGACTGAAGGGCCTTGTGTCTTTCAAAGTAATTCTAGTTTTTGCAGTGCAAAACAGAAGAGCGTTTTTCTGAGTTATCCGAGTAGTTAGGGAAGGCCTCATAAGCGACTGCTTGGTTGAAGATCGTTCAGCTCTAGTGCGTCCAGCGTTCAGCGTAGGAAACGAGAAAATCTCTGAAGGCCGTAACGCGGGCCGTATTCTTCAGCTCGGATGGATAAACGAAGTAAGTGTCAAAGCTTGGCAGCTCTTCCTGTGTGACAGACATTACCTGTTTGATACCTGCACTCGGTTCCACCATGTAGTCTGGCAGAATGGCGATGCCGACACCGGTTTGTACAGCTTTCTTGATGCCGGACAGGTTGTTCACCCTCAAAGAGACATCGCGCCTTTCGCCATTGGGCAGGCCAGCCGTCGCGAGCCAGTTCATGGCACGCAGGTAATTGGCCATGTTTTCGCCAATGGTGATGAGGCGGTGATGGTCTAAATCTTCAATAGTGCTCGGGCTTCCAAACCGCTCGATGTACTTCGGGGAGGCGTAAACGTGGAAGTGCACGGTGAAGAGCTTGCGCTGGATGAGGTCTGGCTGGGTGGGCTGGCGTAGACGGATCGCAACATCGGCCTCGCGCATACCTAGATCAAGCTCATCATCCTTACAGATGATTTCCAGCTGCATTTCCGGATAAAGGTCTACAAACTCGTTGACGCGCTGTGTGAGCCATGTGGAGCCCAGGCCGACGGTGGTGGTCACCCGCAATGTGCCACTTGGCTTTTCCTTGGAGTCAGTCAGGCGAGACTGAACAGTTTCAAGTTTTAGCAGAACTTCACGGGCTGTCCGGTACAGGAGCTCGCCCTGTTCCGTTGGTATCAGCCCGCGTGCATGCCTGTGGAACAGGGGAACACCCAGCTCAGCTTCCAGCGCACTTACCTGCCGGCTTACTGCCGACTGACTCATGTTGAGTGCTTCGCCTGCGTGGGTAAAGCTTCCTGCCTGTGCAGCTGCGTGAAAAATTCGCAGCTTGTCCCAATCTAAAGAACGCCCTGGCATTCGTCTTTCCCCCTGTTCTTACAGCTGTTTATTCAGCTGCTTCGCTTGTTGTTGCTACTGCGGCAAGGTAGCGCTCTGCTTCCAAAGCTGCCATGCAGCCCATTCCGGCAGCTGTTACAGCCTGACGGTAATGTTCGTCTGTCACGTCGCCCGCAGCGTAAACACCCGGGATAGAAGTCTGAGTTGAATCAGCCTCTGTCCAGATGTAACCGGAATCTTTCATTTTCACTTGATCTTTGACAAGATCAACTGCTGGAGCATGACCAATTGCAATGAATACACCATCAGTTGGGTATTCAGAGGTTTTGCCAGTCTTACGGTTCTTCAAACGGATGCCATTTACAACAGCTGGGCTTTCAGTGCCGAGAATTTCTTCGACCTGACTGTCCCAGATGACGTTGATCTTTTCGTTCTTGAACAGGCGGTCCTGAAGGATCTTTTCGGAACGAAGGGCATCGCGGCGGTGAACCAGCGTCACTTTGCTTGCGAGGTTGGCAAGGTAGAGGGCTTCTTCAACAGCGGTGTTGCCGCCGCCGATGACGAACACTTCTTTGCCACGGTAGAAGAAACCATCACATGTTGCACATGCGGAAACGCCGCCTGCCTGATACTTTTCCTCAGATGGAAGGCCTAGCCATTTTGCCTGTGCCCCAGTTGCAATCACGAGTGCATCGGCAGTGTAGAGAGTTCCGCTGTCACCTTTGAGCTCAAAAGGGTGCTTGGAGAGGTCAGCTTCCAGAATTGTGTCGTAAACAATCTTGGTACCGACGTTCTCTGCCTGCTTGCGCATCTCTTCCACGAGCCACGGGCCCTGAATTGGATCGGCGAAGCCTGGGTAGTTTTCCACGTCGGTTGTGATGGTCAGCTGACCGCCTGCCTGCACACCGGTGACCAAAAGTGGTTCCAGCATTGCGCGGGCACCATAAATAGCGGCGGTGTAACCTGCAGGACCGGACCCTACGATCAATAGTTTGGTGTGCTTAACAGTCATTTCCCTAGAACCTCAAATTTCGTGCGCAGTTGGATAGTCTCACCGCTTTGTTAGTGGGGGTTCTATCCGTTCGCTCGCTTTTGTTCAATCGCTTTGGATATGGCATCTGCAATATCCGGTGTAGCGTCTATGGGTTCGTAAGTAGGTGCTAATATGGCGCCGGGAAAGGGATGAAGTACTCCCAAGGCCTGCATTTTTGATAAAAAGTAGTCAAACTTTTTGTGAGTACCGGTTGGACGGAAGCCGTAAATGGGTTTTCCGGTCGCGGCAGCCTCTCCCACCATGTTGGTAGAGTCTGTTGTAACTACAACAATTTCAGCGTTGGCTAGGTACTGGATGATCGGGTTTTCGCCTTCCCCGTTCCAGAACATATGCTCATCTGACTTGCCAAGATCGTGAAGTGCAGTTGCAAGGTCGCGCGGGGTCCGACGAGAGCAGGTGATCATTAATGCGTGTGTTTGCGCTAAATCCTTCAAGCCGCCCAGAAGAGAGGTAATGTCGTCTGCTGTGAATTGATGATGCTGAGAATTACCGCCAATGAGCACTGCTGCTCTTGGCTTTGATAGGGCCGCGATCTCAGGAAATGGATTCTGTCTGGCAGCTTGCAGTTTCTGCGCGGAAAATCGATGCGGTGACGTAAGTGTTGTTACGATATTTTTGCCATTTATGGCGTCATGATCCGGTGCCCAAACAATATCTGCAAATTTACTGTTAATCTTTGGATCCTTTAGGAAAACTGTAAAGGTCTTGCCCTTGGAAAGCCACTTTAAGGCGCGTAAGTAGGGCACCGCTCTGCGGCCAGAGGCTATCGCGACAGCAGGATACGGGGGGGCAAGTGGGCTTTCTGGCTTGTGCGGTGAATCTTTAGGGTCTATTGGGCCCCAAGGCATCGCAAAAGTAAAAAACTTACGGGGGGCAACTACTCGTATTTCGTAGGGCATTCCCAAGGCTTCGGCTACGCCGATGCATTGCGCTACGTCTCCGATTTTGCCATCTGTTAAAACCCACAGGTTTTGTGACATTTTGATCCCCAGCTTTCGGGAAGTGTCTGCAAAATGCAAATTGTTGATATAGTCTGTCGCCAATGAGCAATAAACTAGCATTTTGCCTAACTTCATGTTTTAGGCAGTGTTGTAAGACAGGTTAACTGTTAATCCAATAGGACAAGCAAAGGAGACGAGCTTGAAAGCGCGTCTGGATTCGATCGACTGGCAAATTTTGAAGGAGTTGCAGGGGAATGGCCGCATCACCAATGTGGAGCTGGCCCGCCGCGTAGGGATTTCTGCACCTCCATGTTTGCGCAGGGTTCGAGCCCTCGAAGAAGCTGGACTCATTCGTGGATACCGTACTCTACTCGATGAAAAGCAGCTGGGCTATGAAGTAACCGCTTTTGTTATGGTTGGTTTACATAACCAGACAGAAGCCGATCTCGTTGCGTTTGAGGCTCAGGTTAAAGAGTGGCCATTGGTTCGTGAGAGCTACATGGTATCAGGTGAAGTTGATTTCATCATGCGTTGTACTGCTAAAGATCTGGAGTCCTTCCAAAACTTTATCATCCGCGATGTTACCTCCACAAATAATGTGGACCATGTACGCACAGCACTGACCATTCGTCGCATTAAAGATGAGCCGAATGTGCCGATTGATAAGCCTGAGTAATTCTAATACCTCTCAGCACATCACTGAATATGCAAACGGCCTTCGTACTGGAAGGCCGTTTTTGTTTGTGGGGTGTATTTTGCTGATATTAGCTCAACTTGATCAGTTCCACGCTCCGACGGTGATATTAACAGTACCAGAGCTGATGTTACTGCGCGTTTTGGACGGGACCTCCGGTCCATCGTAAGGACCAATTGGGTTCTCATCCATGCTGAAGCCGTAGACTGCGTTCCTCAGGAATATCGAAGGTTTGCCGGAGAGGCGGGAGTCGGTTCCGTCAACATCGCTGTAGTGCAGGAACTTAGAATAGGAGTGACAGATTTTCCCTGCCTTGTACCACTGGGTCCAGTCATTCCACTTTTCGGTACTGAACCCGGCGTTTAGACTGGTCGTTTCCGAGGCTTCTTGTACTCCATTTTGAGCGACACCACGGCACAGTGCTTCCCAAATGCAATCTTGAAGGAGGCCAGCATCATCTGCGGGGCCAGCTGGTGTTAAACCCGCCCCGAAGGATTGTTGGAAAACATACTGGCTGCTTTGAAGGCCGGATTCTGGTTTGAAGTATTGATAGGTTCCCTGCGGGCCGGACAGGCTGAAGCCAAGTGTCCCCGCATTTGTTGTGGGGTGCGTGAGCATCTTGCAAGAGCCTTCATACAGCCGAAGTGCTGCACTTGACCCCAAATTGATGCTCAACCTGTTTCCGAGTTTGAAGAACTCGGCGAGTGTTTCATCCCAATATGTCGATAGTGGATCGTTGGTTGTACCCTGATAATTGCCTGAGCTTGAAGCCAGCCAATCATTGGGATCACAGATCGCAAAGAATTGGTCGTCAATCACTGGTGGTTGGTAGCCGCCGGGGGTGAGAGGGGCAGAATAAAGGAGGTCTTTGAATGCAAGAACTCGGATGTCGCTCTTTGCTTCGTTCCTTATAAATTTCTCAAAGGCTTTTGCAATTTGGGCGCGGGATACATCGCTGCGCACTCCATATTCCTGTAGGGGTTCATCTTGAACTGTGAACCGTAGATTTAGTCCAAAGCCGCTTACCGCGGTGAGATTGAGCTGGGCATTCAACCCAAATTCGAACACGTCAAACGGGCCGGGTGAGGCGATGCTAGGTACGTTGGCAAAGGGGTATTGGGTAAACTGAATTGGATTGTTGTTTGTGGTTGTCAGGGCGTCAGGTTCTGCCGTTGACACAACAAATAGCAGCCGATCATCTCCGTTGGTGACATCGGATAAGATGACCTGACTTACATCAGAGAGTTTTTGGAAGGGGACTGATGAGGGCGGCGTTGTTGCGCTTGGTCTGGAGAATTGCTCTGCGTCCAATACTTTGAAGGCATCAAAGGAGCCGCCGTTGATCCACCCGGCAACCCAAACGCAAGCTGATTTTTCGGAAAGTCCAGTTTCATCGAAAAGTTTAAAAGTGATAGACATGAAAACCCTCTTGAGCAAACGCCTGTAAATCGATCTGAGATGGGGAGCCAATTTGCTTGTCAGCTTGTACAGTGACGTCAGTTCATTGATTTCGTGAGTGATGTTCTCAAGGGGCCTTTGAGGGTAAATTGCTTTTCGGTGGGATCAGACATGCAAAAGGCCTCCGCGTTGGAAGGCCTTTTCTGGTCATGCTGCTCGTTCTTTGGGGGCAGAGTTAGATATTGCGGATGCTGGAGAAGAATTGAGAGATCTCCCCGGACATTGCTTCGCTCTGCTGGTTTAGCTCATTTGCGGCTGTAGCTGCTGTTGCAACAGCCTGCTCTGATTGCTGTGCTGTTGCCAGAATGTTGGTGAGTTCGTCCGTGACACCCTTGGCATTTTGTGAGGCCGACTGAATGCTTGAGGAGATTTCGTTGGTTGCCAGCCCTTGCTGCTCGACCGCATCTGCGATGGTGGTTGCTGTTGAGCTGACTTCTTCGATCTTCAGTGAAATCGCGGAGATCTCCTCCACACACCGGCGGGTTTCGCTTTGAATTGCGCTGATCTTGGATGCAATCTCATCCGTTGCCTGACCGGTTTGGCTGGCAAGGTCCTTCACCTCACTTGCTACAACCGCAAAGCCGCGACCAGCTTCGCCAGCGCGGGCCGCCTCAATGGTGGCGTTGAGTGCAAGAAGGTTGGTCTGCTCAGCGATTGCGCTGATGAGTTCGGTTACAGCGCCAATTTCGTTGGTCGCTGTTTGCAGGCCAAGAACGGTGTTGTTCGTTTGCTCTGCGTCTTTGGATACAGAGCGGGCTGTTTCCGCTGAGCGGTTGACCTGTGTGCCAATCTCGGAAACATTTGCGGACATTTCTTCAACGGCAGCTGCTCCGGATTGCACGTCAGCGGCTGTATAGTCCGCAGACTGACTTGCTGCTTCGGCTGCCAGTTTACTTTGCTGGGAGGCTTTACGCAGGGTGAGAGCGGAGTTCTCAACACGAGAGCCAGCTTTATCGACATGCTCAATACGTTGGCCGATAAGTTGCTCGAATTGGTTGATTGCGCCTTCAAGTTGGGACGTGCGTTGGTCACGTTCTTCAGTGTGATGGCGATGATAGGCTGAGACGGCCTGACCCATGTCGAACAGGGCAGCTTTTTGCATTGCGATGAGGCTGCGTGTCAGACGACGGGTAGAGAAGCGCATTTTTCTGGAAAGGACTTTGGTGAGTTCCTCCAAAATAAAGGCATAACCACCGATATACCAATCTGGCTCTAGGTCGGTGTGTACGTGGGCCCGGCCAATTTTATCAACGCGAGAGATGTAGTCCTCGTCGAAACCGCTTAGGAAAAGAGCTTTCCAGTGGTTGGACTGTGCGGATTTTAAACCATTAATTTTGCCGGAAACCTTCTTCTTCAAGTCAGGATCACGCTCGATATGGGCATAAAAATCACTTAAAATAGCCGGTAGGTGGCCCTCAATAATAGGCCAAAGACCTGAAAGTGTTGAAATGGTCTGGCTGTCGATTTTAAAGAAATCGAGCTGGCTCGTGAGACCCTGTGAATTTTTAGTGGTCGTGGCAGCAAATGTCCCGTGTATCTGTCGAGATGTTTTGCAATTACAAATATTAATACTAGGTAGATTTAGTTAGATTCAATTTTTGATATACACTCAGGCGTCTGTGGATAATCCTGGGTTGTGATTGAATTTGAGTTTTGGAGGTTAGGATATGTGCGAGTTTCCCACGGGGATTCCGATATTCCTCAGTTTGCTCGTTAACTTATTGAGAATTCGACTATCTGATATGTATTTAGTGGATAAAACATGTAGCGCACATAAGAAATGCCGCTCACGGCGGCATTTCTTGATTTCGCATATTGTTTGACGCAGAGGCATTTCAAAGATTAGTGCAGTTTGCGAGAATCTTTACCTCGTCGGATTTGCATCCTTAGCGCCCCTGCTTGAAGGCGGATTAAACGAATTCCACCTTGGTGATTTCATATCCGCGTGCTCCGCCCGGAGCAGCAACTTCAACGCTGTCTCCTACGGATTTACCGATGAGTGCGCGTGCAATCGGAGAGGAAAGCGAAATACGGCCTTGTTTCACGTCAGCTTCGATGTCGCCAACGATCATGTATTTCTTTTCCGCCTCGGTATCTTCGTCTATGAGGGAAACAGTTGCACCAAACTTAACAGTATCGCCGCTCAGCTTGGTGAGGTCGATAATCTCTGCAAGACTCTGCAGTGCTTCGAGATGCTTAATGCGGCCTTCGTTCAGGCTCTGATGTTCCTTCGCCGCGTGGTATTCAGCGTTTTCGGAAAGATCGCCGTGAGCACGGGCTTCGGAAATTGCGGCAATAATGCGCGGGCGATTTTCGGTTGTACGAAGCTTAAGCTCTTTAACGAGCATCGTATAACCTGCCGGCGTCATAGGTACCTTTTCCATGGCTCGTACACCTTTCTAAGTATGTGGTGATGTGGCCCATCACAATAAAAAAACTGACCGGGCTGAGTAAACCTCAACCCGGACTTGTAGGTTATTTATTTGAAGTAAGATTGTAGTGATCTTACTTCAAGAGTTTTCGCGCGGAACGCTTCAATGCCTTGAGCTGCTGCTATGGCTCCCGCTACAGTGGTGTAGTAGGGAACCTTATTCATCAGCGCAGCCTGACGCAGTGACCGGCTATCGGAAAGTGCCTGAGCGCCTTCAGTTGTATTGAAGACGAGTTGAACTTCCCCGTTCTTGATAGCATCAACGATATGTGGCCGCCCTTCAAGCACCTTGTTGACCTTTGAACAAGGGATGCCTTGGTTTTCCAAATATCTTTGCGTGCCTTCGGAGGATATAATGGAAAACCCTGATGCCGCAAGTTTCCGTGCCGACTCAACGATCTTTGCCTTATCCGCATCTTTTAGTGAGATGAAGACAGTTCCGCCTGATGGAATGATCGTTCCGCCACCAAGTTGAGATTTTGCGAAAGCAAAGGAGAAGTCGGTGTCCAGACCCATCACTTCACCTGTGGAGCGCATCTCAGGCCCAAGGATTGTATCAACACCGGGGAAGCGTGCGAATGGAAAGACAGCTTCTTTCACTGCAACGTGGTCGAGCTTCTTCGGTTTGAGGTTGAAGCTTGCAAGCTTTTCGCCAGCCATGATCCGAGCTGCAATCTTCGCGATTGGTTCGCCGATGGTCTTTGCCACAAACGGAACGGTTCTGGATGCACGCGGGTTGACTTCCAGCACGTAGATCTCACCCTCTTTGATGGCGAACTGAACGTTCATCAAGCCAACCACATTGAGTGCGAGAGCAAGTTTGCGTCCTTGTTCTTCCAGCTCGGCGAGCATTTCATCACTCAAAGAATAAGCCGGCAGGGAACACGCGCTGTCGCCGGAGTGGATGCCAGCTTCTTCGATGTGCTCCATGATGGCACAGATGAAGACATCTTCACCATCACACAGAGCGTCAACGTCTACCTCAATTGCGCCTTCAAGGTAGCGGTCAAACAACAGTGGGTTGGTGCCGAGCAGGGTGTTGATCTGGCCTGTTTTATCGTTCGGGTATTTGGCGCGCACATCATGCGGAACCAGCTCTGGTAGTGTGCCGAGCAGGTAGTTGTTGAGTGCTTCATCATCGCGAATGATCTGCATGGCACGGCCACCCAGAACATAGGAGGGGCGAACAACAAGTGGCAGGCCCAGGTTGCTCGCAATCATACGGCCCTGTTCCACAGAGTAGGCGATGCCGTTTTCCGGCTGCTTCAGGTTGATCCTGTGTAGCAGGCGCTGGAAACGGTCGCGGTCTTCTGCAAGGTCGATCATGTCTGGAGACGTGCCCAGAATTGGAATGCCTGCGTCGACGAGTGACTGAGCTAGCTTCAAAGGAGTCTGGCCGCCGAACTGAACGATAACGCCTTTCAGTGTGCCCTTGGAGTTTTCAAGGTGAAGGATTTCCAGCACGTCTTCGGGAGTGAGTGATTCAAAGTAGAGACGATCAGATGTGTCGTAATCGGTCGAGACTGTTTCCGGGTTACAGTTGATCATGATGGATTCATAACCAGCATCTTTCAACGCGAACGCAGCATGACAGCAGCAGTAATCGAACTCGATGCCCTGACCAATCCGGTTTGGTCCGCCGCCCAGAATGACAACCTTCTCTTTATCGCTTGGGTTTGCTTCACAAGACGGCAAGCCCGGAGTTGGTGTCTCATAGGTGGAGTACATGTACGGGGTTGGAGATGCGAATTCAGCTGCACAGGTATCAATGCGCTTGTAGACCGGTTTCACATTCAGTTCTGCACGCAGAGCTGCAACTTTATCTGCTGTGGTCTGTGTGAGAACGGCAAGGCGGTTGTCTGAGAAGCCCATAGCTTTGACCATGCGCAAGGCCTGTGCATTGTCTGGCAGGCCGTGCTCGATGATCTTTTGTTCCATCTCCACGATTTCTTTGATCTGTTCGAGGAACCATGGATCAATCTTGCAGATGTCGTGGATTTCTTTTGCAGTTGTGCCGAGGCGCATGGCTTGGGCCACGTTCAGCAAACGATCCGGGGTAGGGACAGCAAGAGATTTGCGGATAGCGGTGTAGTCTTCGCCGTGACCGATGCCGTCGACCTCGATTGGATCAAGGCCTGTCAGTCCTGTTTCCAAGCCGCGCAAGGCTTTCTGCAAGCTTTCTTTGAAGGTCCGGCCAATGGCCATGACTTCACCAACAGACTTCATTGCTGTTGTCAAAGTTGGTTCTGCACCCGGGAATTTTTCAAATGCGAAGCGAGGGATCTTTGTGACGACATAGTCGATTGTTGGTTCAAACGATGCCGGGGTCGCGCCGCCGGTGATGTCGTTTTCCAACTCATCCAGTGTGTAGCCAACAGCTAGTTTTGCCGCGATTTTAGCAATCGGGAAACCTGTTGCTTTGGAGGCCAGAGCAGAGGAGCGGGATACGCGTGGGTTCATCTCAATAACGATGAGACGACCATCAGCCGGGTTTACAGCGAACTGAACGTTGGACCCGCCGGTTTCCACGCCGATCTCGCGCAGAACAGCAATCGAGGCGTTCCGCATGATCTGGTATTCTTTGTCCGTCAGCGTCAAAGCAGGGGCGACGGTGATGGAATCGCCAGTGTGAACGCCCATCGGGTCAATGTTTTCAATGGAACAGATGATGATGCAGTTATCCGCCGTATCGCGGACCACTTCCATCTCGTATTCTTTCCAGCCGAGCAAGCTTTCGTCGATGAGGACCTGGCCGTTTGGTGAGGCATCAATACCGGAGCGAACAATCTGTTCGAATTCTTCACGGTTATAAGCGACGCCGCCGCCTGTGCCGCCGAGGGTAAACGCTGGACGAATGATCGCTGGCAGGCCGATGGTATCAATCTGGCTCATGGCTATTGCGTAGCCCGCTCCACGATCATACCCGACGATGTTACCCTCATCGTTTAGGATTGGAGGAGAAGAGGCGATTGCTGCGCGTGGGTTTTCAAGGCCGATCTTGTCCATGGCCGCGCGGAATTTCTCGCGATCCTCAGCTTTGTCGATTACCTCAGCGCGGGCGCCAATCATCTCAACGTTGTATTTTTTCAGCACGCCCAGACGATCAAGCTCCAGCGCGCAGTTCAGCGCTGTCTGTCCGCCCATGGTTGGCAGCAGAGCGTCCGGCTTTTCCTTTGCGATGATCTTCTCAACGGCGTCTGCCGTGATGGGCTCGATGTAGGTTGCGTCAGCTAGATCCGGGTCCGTCATGATGGTTGCCGGATTAGAGTTCACCAAGATTATGCGGTAGCCCTCATCTCGCAGTGCCTTACAAGCCTGAGTACCGGAGTAATCGAACTCACAGGCTTGACCAATCACGATAGGTCCAGCCCCGATGATCATGATAGATTGGATGTCATTGCGTTTAGGCATGGTGACTCACATATGCTCGCGTTTAAGCACCAGCGCGCCCGAATGGTGCTCTGGTGGATCCTTCATAGGAGTATGTCGGCTGAGCGCGTGTTATATAAAAGGTTGGAGCGTTTATAAACCCCGACGAACGCCTATTTCCGAAATAATCCGTTTTTTTTCTCAAGACTTAGGGGGAGTTTCTTCAGCTAAAGTCGTAGTCATGACGGCTTCTTGCCCATTAAAGTCAGAAATTCCTTTGCTTAAGGCATAACAAGCAAGGCGCACAGACTTCGGAATTTCAACTGGTTTACCGTCTCGGTTGCCATTTTCATAATATTGAATCATCCGTTTTTTTAGGCCGAGGTGTTCTGCTGCCTCTTTTTGTTTGTAGCCGAGTGCTTTGCGCCATGCCCGAAACTGTGATGGTTTCATGATACTAACCCGATGATTCAGATAGGAAAATGTTATTCTACAGGCTGAAACTTAACAGTCTGCCTTGGCATTATTGCATATAACGGGGAAATAAAAACGCACTTGAGGCGTTGAATTCGTTGAAAAGTAGGCATGTGAGTTTCAAGCGCAGAAATTGCCATGTCGAAGCCAAAGGAAATGGAAGAATGTCGGTGTGCAACTTTCTAGGTTTAGATGAGGGGCTGTCTTGCGGCTTTCGCTTTATGTGGCAAATTGATGACGTTTCATTCAATTGGAACTGGTGGGACCAATTTTGTGTAGTTTGCATTGATTAGCGTTTCTATCTTATGCAGTTTGTCTCCAAAATGTGCCCGATTATAGATCCTGACGGTCGTTGATCGCTCTGTACGCGAGGTAAGTTTATAGTTTTGCTGCGCGAAAAATGAACAGCCTGTTCAAAAAATGTGCAACTTACTCACTTTGGCTGACCAATCGTTATTTTCTTGAGAAAGAATAGAGCAAAAGTAGTTCTAGAGATGCCGAGTAGTTAATCGTCAAATTTGACTTTACGTCTCACTCTTAGTCATGTTGGCATATTATTGATAATATGTAATTGATGGGGTTGTAGTATATTATCCTGCTTAACGCAGAATTATATTTGGAATTTGCATGAAAATTAGAGAATAGTTTTAGTTGTATCAAAAATATAGTCTCAATATTTTCATATATTACTTATTCCGTATAAATACTTATAATATTATTGCGGAGGTCACCTAGTGTATACGTTGGCCAGTCGAAGTAAAAATTGCAATAACGGGCTATATTTTGTCAGTCTCCTTGTGTAGATTATCAATTATCCAAGGTGAATTACCATAGAATTTATTGAGGATTTTGAAGGTGAGGGTACTCAAATCATGCGGCAAAATCGTTTTGCACCTATCCTTGGATAGTGTTCGGAGCATGCTGCTATGAGGCGGGTGCCTAAAGCTGCAAAATAACTAGTAGAGAATTGAAGGGGTACAAAAGTTATTTGGGGAATTCATGGACGCCCCGGGTGGGGAGCGGAAATGATGAGCTTTTGTAACTCTTCTAAGGTTTAACATACAAACCACCGGGCAAATGGAAATGAATAGTATTCCTAGTAGGCTTGATGTCGCTGCAGATATCGCTGGACCAATTCGTGAGGATGATGGGGACGGTCAACTGCTTGCGATTTCTGAGATGTCAGAGTTGTTTAGTGTAACTCTGCGTACACTTCGCTTTTATGAGGAGAAGGGGCTTCTTAACCCTGTACGCCGTGGTGCACGTCGCTTTTACAGAAGTCGTGACGTCAGCCGTATGCGGGTTATCTTGCAAGCGAAGAAAATCGGTCTCACACTCGCTGAGGTCCGTCGCATTATCAAACTCGTAGAGGGCACCAGCCCACGCGCTGATCAGCTGACAGAGCTGCAGGACATTTGTGGAGCGCAAGAACTGCTGCTTCATGAGCAAGAGCAGGCTTTGCAGGAGCAGATCGCAGAAGTGCGCGGTGTTTCTCAAGCACTCATCACGATGCTTGAAAAAGAAGCTGCATAAATCACAAGGTTTTGTGATGCTAAACCCGGCTCCATTGGTGCCGGGTTTTTTGTTGTCTTGGTGCAGAAAAAATTGGCGCTCAAACAAAAAGCGGAGCCTGAGGCCCCGCTTTGAATTTTTCGTCTCCGCCTTGTAGTTTACTTTGCGGCAGAGGCTTTGTGGTTCTCGATCATCTCGATAAAACGAGCGAAGAGGTAATGGCTGTCTTGCGGACCCGGTGAGGCTTCCGGGTGATGCTGTACCGAGAAAACCGGCGCATCTTTGACACGCAGGCCGCAGTTGGTGCCATCGAACAGGGATACGTGAGTTTCTTCCACGTTCTCTGGCAGGCTGCCTGCGTTTACGGAGAAGCCATGGTTCATGCTGGTGATCTCAACCTTGTTGGTTGTGTAGTCATGAACTGGATGGTTTGCGCCGTGGTGGCCCTGATGCATTTTCTGCGTCGTGCCGCCAAGAGCAAGCGCTAGCATCTGGTGGCCCAGACAAATACCAAAGACAGGTAGACCTGAAGCCACAAGTGCGCGGATTGTTGGAACCGCATACTCACCCGTTGCTGCTGGATCGCCCGGTCCGTTGGACAGGAAGACACCATCCGGTTTGTGAGAGAGGATTTCCTCAGCTGAGGTGGTTGCTGGAACAACAGTCACGCGGCAACCAGCTTCAGCCAGTAGACGCAGAATGTTGCGCTTCACACCGAAGTCCATTGCAACAACATGATAGGCTGGCTGTGTTTGCTCGCCAAAGCCCTCTTGCCATGCCCATGTGGTTTCGTTCCAGTCGTAAGTCTTGGCAGTGCTGAGGCCTTTCGCCAGATCCATACCTTCCAGATCAGGAAGGTTGGCTGCTTCTGCTTTTAGGGCATCCACATCGAAATTGCCGTCCGGATCATGCGCGATGATCGCATTTTGCATGCCTTTGTCGCGAATGAAGGCCGTGAGCGCACGGGTATCAACGCCGGACAGACCAACAATATTGCAGGCCTTGAGCCATTCATCGAAGTGATTTCCGGACCGATAGTTGGAGGGAGTGGTGATGTCAGTGCGTATAATTGCACCGCGTGCACCGGTCGTTCCTTCCATATCTACAGTTTCGATATCATCTAGGTTGGTACCGACGTTGCCAATATGCGGGAAGGTGAAAGTGATGATCTGTCCTGCATAGGATGGATCTGTGAGAATCTCTTCATACCCGGTCATAGCCGTATTGAAGCAGACTTCGCCTGACGCTTTTCCAAGGGCTCCAACGCCTCGTCCTTCGATGACAGTGCCATCGGCGAGAACGAGGAGGGCGGTAGGTTTTGGCGCAGACCACGCGTCTTGAGCTTTCATCACTTGCTTTCTTGATACGGTTGATGACAATATGCGTCCATCTGAAACGCGGCCTAAGGACTTGACTTTGGCGCGTCACAGTCGCATCAAGGCCGGGACCATAGGAGAACGGTTCTCTCTGGTCAATATCACTCGTGTAGAAATAATACTGCGAGAATTACGGGAAATTAGCCTAAATCATAAGGACGAGGTCTATTTGTTTGTCTTATAGAGCCTCTTTTTGAGTTTCCGCGTCAGGGTTCCTTTAGTATGTTGCGAGACAAGATATCCAATGCGCTGAAAGCAGCGCAGGAAGACAAAAGCAAAAGACGTGCAGCCACGTTACGCTTGATTTCAGCGGCCATCATGGACCGCGATATCGCAGCGCGTGAGCAAGGCCGTGATGGTTTGAGCGATGAAGAGCTCATGACCCTTTTGCAGACCATGCTTGGTCAACGTGAACAAGAGGGCGCTCATTGCGAAGCTTGTGGCAAAATAGAACTTGCTGCACAGGAACGCGATGAAGCGGATATGATCCGCGAATTCTTGCCATCCCAGCTCTCTGAATACGAAATGAAGCTTGTTTGTCAGACAGTTGTGGAATGTGTTGAAGCTCGAGGTCTGCGCGATATGGGGCGTTGCATGGCCGAGTTGAAAGTGCGTTATCCGGGTCAGATGGACTTTGCCAAAGCCAGCTGCCTGGTGAAACAGATGTTACGCGCTCCACAATAACAAGTGGATTCTGGAGTGCTTTATGACTGCCGTGTCTTGTGAGATGCGGCTTTTCTTTTTTCTTCTGTCAAACAGAAGCTGACATCCAATAATTGGCGGATTTGCTGGCTATTGTGGCCATCCGCCGCTAGAATCCCTCAGCTCGGCTGCTTTCAGGTCAACTTGGAATTTGGACTACCATGCGTTTCGATCAGCAATTTCTTGAGGACATCCGCAATCGCGTCTCTTTGTCAGACGTGGTGGGGCGGCGTGTAACCTGGGATCGGCGTAAATCGCAACCCGGAAAAGGTGACTTTTGGGCCTGCTGTCCCTTCCACTCAGAGAAGTCCCCGAGCTTCCACGTTGATGAGCGCCGGAACCGCTACAAGTGCTTTGGCTGTGGTGAAAGTGGAGATCATTTCAAGTTTCTAATGGAAACTGAGGGCCTAAGTTTTCCAGAGGCTGTTGAAGAATTAGCTAGTTCGGCGGGAATCAGCCTGCCTGCGCCGGATCCTCAGGCGGCATTTAAGGCTGCAAAACGGAACTCCCTGACGGATATCTGTGAGATGGCGGTGCGCTATTTCCAGCAGGTGCTCCAGTCTCCAGCGGGGCGATCTGCGCAGGAGTATGTGCAGCGTCGTGGCCTGAGCGCTGAAACATTGAGTGAGTTTCAGTTCGGGTTTGCGCCTCCGGGCCGTGATAACCTCAAGACAGCACTTCTGGCCAAGGATGTTACTGAGGCTGAGTTGGTTGAGGTTGGTCTGCTCATCAAGCCAGAGGACGGTCGGCCATCTTATGACCGGTTCCGCAATCGTCTGATGATCCCGATTCATGATGAGCGGGGCAGGGCAGTGGCGTTCGGTGGGCGTACGATGGACCCTGATGGGCAACCCAAGTACCTGAACTCACCTGAAACACCGATCTTCCACAAAGGAACCATGCTGTTTAACGTCCACCGTGCTCGTAAACCTGCGTTTGATGCAGGGCAGGCGATTGTGGTGGAAGGCTATATGGATGCCATCGCCCTTTCGCAGGTTGGTATCAAAGGGACGGTTGCGAGCCTTGGGACTGCCTTTACCGAAGACCAAATTTTGCGGTTGTGGAAGTTTTCCGATGAGCCCGTGATTTGTTTTGATGGGGATGTGGCCGGTATTTCTGCTGCACACCGTGCGGTGGACCGTATTTTGCCAGCGCTGACAAGTGGTAAATCCTTCCAGTTTGCGTTTTTGCCAGACGGGCAAGATCCAGATGATGTGATTAATGCAGGCGGCGTCTCTGCCATGTATGCCGAGATTGAGCGGGCGCTTCCTCTCTCGGAGGTTGTTTGGCAGCGCGAGACCAGTCAGGCCCGGATTGATACGCCGGAACGGAAAGCCGCGCTGGAAAAGGCCGTTGAAGATCTTGTGGGGACCATCAAAGATGAGCGCATTCAAAAGCGCTACCGGATGGATTTGCGCCTCAAGCTTTCGAACTTGTTTTATGAGGAAAGTCGCCGAAATCGTGGTCCAGCGCAAAAAGGCGGCGGCGGTGGCGGTTGGCGTAACAACAAACAGGGTGGTGATGAAGACAGAGCCTCGACCGCTCGCATGGAGGCGCCTGATACGCCTGCTTATGGGGTTGAGCGAAGTTTTTGCACCATGTGTCTGATGTTCCCGGAGCTGTTTGAACGCCACTTTGAGCGGATCTCGCAGCTGACATATTCCAATGAACTTCATTCCATGTTTATGACGGCTCTTGTTCGGATTGCTACTGACCTTGCTGAGGGGACTGTGACGCAGATCTATAATAAGCTGGATGAGCGTTTCTATAAAATCCTTCAGGAAGCGATTGTCAGTTCGAGGCCAGATGAAGACAGCAGCAAGGCAAGTACGTTGCAGCGCTGGGATACGTTGACCAACCGACTTCAGATCCTCAAGGAAGACCCTCCAGAAGATTTTGTCGAACATCTGTTCCTGAACTATGCGGATATGCTTGAGCTGCGGATGCTGGAGATGGAGCTTGAGCATGAAACGCGGGCTATGGAAGAAAATCTGACTGAAGAGAGCTGGAGCCGCTTTCAGGCTCTGAAGCAGGATTTAACTCGCCGTCGGGAAGACTGCTTGCGAGATGAGCAGGAGCTGGCGGAGCGTGGAACCAAGATGAAGCTTAACAAGGCTGCCATGCGCGGTTAAAGCAGGATGCCTTAAAATCGGTTGCGCCAAACAGCCTCCCTATCCCGTTTGGGGCGGTGTCTCTCTGGATTATTGGCAGACGCTTTTTGTCGGTCGGTATTGGTGCAATTTTATGGGAATGCGCGGATGCGTCGCGCCTTTCTCTCTTGACGTAGCGGATGATATTTCGGGGGTGGGTTGTGTGCGAGAGTGCTTGTTTTTCAAAGTTATCCAGAAAAATAAGTAATGAACTGTCCAAAATCCCCTAGAATCAGATTGACCGGGCCGAATCACACTTGCGAATCACAAAAGGCGAGCTACATACACTAGGTCAGACAGCCGATGTTAGCGCCCGTAGACCATAGATGTCTTTAATGCGGCGAAATCTTAATCGGATAATCAGCGCTGTCGACGCCTGGAATGTGCCGGATACGGCCTAAAACGGTAGGGATACCGGTGTGTAGTCCTGCCCGAATGAATTTGGGTTGTCATTTCCGTGAAAACATTTTGGTGCCAAGGTTAAGTCAGGTTTAAGGGACTTTGCGTTAAACCCCAAAGTCAAATGTGATTCAAATGCCGCCTGTGTGGTCTAAGCACAGGGGTGAGTGATGGCGTAACGCGATAGTTCGCTGGTGCACGACCAGCGACTTTGGAGCAGAATATGGCGACGAAGGCGACACAAGCTGAAGATACGCAGGAACCGGCAAGCGCAGAAGGACAAGATGGTCCTCTCTTGGATTTGTCGGTCGCCGCCGTCAAAAAAATGATCAAGACCGCCAAGAAGCGCGGTTACATCACTTATGACGAATTGAATGAAGTTCTTCCACCTGACCAGGTCAGCTCCGAGCAGATTGAAGACACCATGTCGCTTCTTTCTGAAATGGGCATCAACGTTGTTGAGGCGGAAGAATCGGAAGAAAATAAAGAGGAAGAAGAAGCACCCGCAGCCGTTGATGGCGGCGATTTGGTGGTTGCTTCCTCGACTGCTGTTACAAAAACAACCACGACGCGCGAACCTACAGACCGTACCGATGATCCGGTCCGTATGTATCTGCGCGAAATGGGGACTGTTGAGCTGTTGTCTCGCGAAGGCGAGATTGCCATTGCAAAGCGTATTGAGGCTGGCCGCGAAGCCATGATCTCTGGCCTTTGCGAAAGCCCTTTGACCTTCCAGGCGATTATCATCTGGGGTGAAGAGCTGGCTGAAGGCAAAGTTCTGCTGCGTGACATCATTGACCTTGATGCAACCTATGCCGGCCCTGACGGGAAAAATGGTCCATCCGATGATGACCTTTCTGAGCAGGAAACAGCTGGTGAGGGTGAAGTTCCTGAGGCTCAGCGCCTTAAGGAAAAAGAAGAAGCTCGCAAGCGCAAGGAAGAAGAAGCC
Organism: Pseudovibrio sp. Tun.PSC04-5.I4; assembly: GCF_900104145.1. Lineage (NCBI taxonomy): Bacteria > Pseudomonadati > Pseudomonadota > Alphaproteobacteria > Hyphomicrobiales > Stappiaceae > Pseudovibrio > Pseudovibrio sp. Tun.PSC04-5.I4. Next base: position 3,921,952 of record NZ_FNLB01000006.1, read on the forward strand.
CGCAAAGGCAATGGCGCGGCGGCTCCTGCTGCTGCTCCTGCCGCTCCGGGCGAGGCAGTTGCTGGCGCGCCGGGCGAAGCTCCTGCTGAGAACGCAGATGATGATGACGACGAATACGAGGTGAACGTTTCTCTTTCCGTTATGGAAGCAGAACTGAAGCCTGTTGTTGTTGAAATCTTTGACAAGATTGCAGAGGATTACAAGAAGCTGCGCAAGCTTCAGGATCAGCTCGTTGAAAACAAGCTGGCCAGCAAGACCCTCTCTCCGTCTCAGGAGCGCCGCTACAAAAAACTCAAAGACGACATCATTGTTGAAGTGAAGAGCCTGCACCTTAATACAAACCGTATTGAGACACTGGTTCAACAGCTTTACAGCATCAACAAAATGCTGATGGGTTACGAAGGTCGCCTACTGCGTCTTGCAGACAGCAACGGTGTGAACCGTGGTGACTTCATCAAGCATTATCAGGGTAGCGAGCTTGACCCGAACTGGATCCGCAAGGTGGCAAACCTTTCTGGCCGTGGCTGGAAGAAGTTTGTAACCAACGATGGCGACATGATCCGTGAACTGCGTCAGGAAATTCAGACACTCGCGAGCGAGACCGGTCTGGAAATTACTGAATTCCGTGGACTTGTTTCCATGGTGCAGAAGGGCGAGCGCGAAGCACGTATTGCTAAGAAGGAAATGGTGGAAGCGAACCTACGTCTCGTTATCTCCATTGCCAAGAAGTACACCAACCGTGGCCTGCAGTTCCTGGATCTTATTCAGGAAGGCAACATTGGCCTCATGAAGGCGGTAGACAAGTTCGAATACCGCCGTGGTTATAAATTCTCCACCTATGCGACCTGGTGGATTCGTCAGGCGATCACAAGGTCCATCGCGGATCAGGCACGTACCATCCGTATTCCGGTACACATGATCGAGACGATCAACAAGATCGTTAGGACCTCTCGTCAGATGCTTCACGAGATTGGCCGTGAGCCAACCCCGGAAGAGCTCTCTGAAAAGCTGCAGATGCCGCTGGAGAAGGTTCGTAAGGTACTGAAGATCGCTAAGGAGCCTATCTCCCTTGAAACACCGATTGGTGACGAGGAAGATTCGCATCTGGGTGACTTCATTGAGGATAAAAACGCCATCCTGCCGATTGATGCGGCTATTCAGGCGAACCTTCGTGAGACCACCACACGCGTTCTGGCATCGCTTACACCGCGTGAAGAGCGTGTTCTGCGTATGCGTTTCGGTATTGGCATGAACACCGATCACACCCTGGAAGAGGTTGGTCAGCAGTTCTCCGTTACTCGTGAGCGTATTCGTCAGATTGAAGCGAAAGCGCTGCGTAAGCTGAAGCACCCATCCAGATCCCGCAAGCTGCGGTCATTCCTGGACAGCTAAGCTGCTGCACTAATTTGAGAATTAAAAAGCCGGTCTCTGTAAGGAGGCTGGCTTTTTTGTGTTTTTGGCTTGCACCCTTCTATCGGCATCCCGCATCAAGCGTGGGAAGACGGTTGAGGGGCCCTGCTTCCTGTTCTGCTTCATATTGGAACAAACATCGAACACGGGTGCTGTGCGGGTGAGATGCCTCATAGGTCCCGGCTCAAAGGCCGGGATGACACCGTGTGTGTTGCATTACCTAGCCTCACCGGTGTCATCCCGGGCGAAGCAACGCGCAGACCCGGGACCCAGAGCCAAGAGTAACGGTACTGGTGCTCGTAGCCCTAGATCCCGCATCAAGTGCGGGAAGACGGCTGATAGGGGGAGCGATATGCATTGCCGCTCCCCCTATCAGCGGCATGTGGGGGGATGTGCCATGCATACTCCGCTGTCACCTGCCAGAGGGACTTGCTGGATGAGGGGGATAGCAACGACAAGCGGCAAGCTCCGCATTGTCTTCGTTGTCATACATGCATAGGTTGTGACTATTGTTTTAAACGATTTCGAAGTGCGCAGGGCAGGCAATGGTGGATGTAGTTGAGTTTGATCGGGTAGCGTTTGAAGGCTGGCTGGAAAAACAGTCAAATGATGTTGTTTCTCTCATCGGCATCAGGATGGCACTTCGAACGATGTTACGATTGCGGCCGGCAGAACTGGCGGAGAAGAATGCAGAGGCATTATTCTGGAAGTGCCATCAACTTATGATTTCGGCCCAACTGGTTCTTCTTGGGAAACTCAATCGAGAAGACCCTGCTTTTCAGAACGCTTATGATGAAATCTCAGGAGATGTATCTCTTCCTTTCGTTCACAAATTAGAGCACGCAGAATCTATTGGGTTGGCAGTAAGTTGCATCGAACATTCAGTTGAAGCTGTTGTTTCCGATGAGGTAACTGATATTTTTCGAGCAGTACAAAAAATACTTGAGTTACTGTTCCAATTTCCGGATGGGTCAGCTGTTTTTACAAATGCTCTAACTGCAGATTTTGAAGTTTTTTCGCAGGGTGACCATAGCTTAACTCAGCAAATTGATTTGCCACTTTTACCAGCTGGTAAGCTGGGGCGAGACGCTTTGGCAGTTGAGTTCGAATTGGATGCAATAGCCAGTCAAGGATCATCCTATGAACGGTGGAGTGCGTGGTACAAGCAAGTTTTGGAGGGCCAGAAAACTTCCTGGAAAGAGGAACAGAAACTCTGCGACATAGTTCGTGTTCAGTATGAAAAAGAGGGTAGGTTTGATGTTAAACAGGCATTCATTCAGGTTTACTTAAAAACGGCTACACTACTGGACGATGATAAACCAACCTCTATCGATCGCCTAAATCGTAAGTCCTTCACCTCCGTGCTTGCGTTGCATTGGGATAAGCTTTTTCGCAGGGAGCAGGTTGGTGATAATAGCAGTGAAGAACAGGGAGGGCAGTCCCAAGGCTATGCAACGCTTCTTCATGCTCCTTGGGGCAAAGGTAAAACTAGCTTATGGAATTTTCTGAAAGAAGATTTGAAGCGCGGAGAGCTTTCCTACGCGGTTGATGGGACGTTCGAAAAAACCCAGAAGTGGGTGACCGTTGAATTTAATGCTTGGGATCATGAGCATCGCGAAAAGCCGTGGTGGCCTTTTCTTCAGTGTGTCTATTCCGAACTTTCAGAAGGCTATTCGGCTCAATGGAAGATGCTGAAAGATCTTAATATTTGGGACATTTGGGTCGGCTGGAAGATAAGGTATCCATGGTTCCCAGTCCTGTTTGTTTTATTCTCTGGGATAGCCTTAGCGGGCTATTATTGGGCATTTTTTGAGTTGTCAGCACAGAATTTTGGTTCTTATTTGGGCAGCATTCAAGCATTGTTACTCTCTGCTGGAGCACTCTATTTACTCGGGCGCGGCATCGCTTTTGGAACGAAGAAGATCGCCGATTTTCATGATGACCTCTCCAATAGCCAGATGGCCCATTTGGGTGAACTCTTCCGGAGTATTACTCACCCGAGAGAACAACCCATCTGCATTTTTATTGATGATCTTGATCGCTGTAATGCTGAGTATGTGGTGCAGTTTTTGGAAGGTATTCAGACGCATTTTCGGGCATCCAATGTTTTCTATGTGGTGGCGGCGGACCGGAAATGGCTGCGTTCTGCGTTTGAGCAGCATTATTCGGGTTTCAAAGCTGATCTTTCCAATAAGGGAGAGCATCCGCTAGGGCTTTTGTTTTTGGAGAAGATTTTTCAGCTCTCGGTAGGCGTACCTGATGCGTCCGATGCGGCGCTTGATGCCTATTGGAAGCATTTGCTGGACGATAAGTCTGATGGAAAAATATCTGCAGAAAGTCGTGAAGGCACAGAACCCACTGAAACTGCCGCACATGGAAACTACAATGAGGAAGGTACTAGTTTCAACAAAAAGGGCACTGATGCGCTCTCCAATCAAAGAAGGCAAACTGCTGAAGTTGTCGAACAAGTCGCTTCGGGGCGTGCTGACAAGGAAGCTAAACATTTGCTCAGTCAGCTGAGTGCTGTGCTGCCAAACAACCCGCGTAGTTTGAAGCGAATGATTAATCTTTATTCCATCTATCTCGTCAGTCGCAGCATTGTTGGGGCCGATCAGCCCAGTTTGCCAGAACTAACAATGGCGCGATGGATCATTTTTGAGCAGCGTTTTTTGGAACTATCGGAAGCCTTGTTGGAGGAACCTGCACGCGTTGTGGAGTTGGTTGGTGAGAAAGCACCGCCGGAGGATGGTGAGACAGATATTATCAGGCGCTATAGTCGAGATGGAGAGGTCAAAAACGTTCTTGGCTACGGCAAAAACATTGAGGGTCAGGTTATTCTAAGCCACATCAATCTCCTGAAGAAGTTCGGCTGAACAGAAAGATGCCGCTGGTGGTTCTGTTAAAACTCCCGCTCAATCCGAGGGAAACCTGAAAGGGTATTTTGCTGGTTTTCTGCAATATTGGGTTCCAAACTTAACGGAGTGAACCGATGGAAACGGATGATATTCGCAGGGAGTTGGAGGGTATTAAGGCATCGATACGTCGTAAGCCGGGCCGTGGTTGGGTGATTGCAGCTTCCATCCTTTCCACTCTGCTGGTCCTAGTTCTAATCGCTGGGGTTATGATGTTTATGATGATGAACCATATGCGGAGTATGGATTGGCGCGGTTATGTTCCTGACCGGCTTTTAGATCAGCCCTTTAAGCAGCCTCCACCGCCGCCACCTCCGGGGCAACCTCTTCCGCGATGATGAGGGGCTTGAGCCGGTGCACCAGCACGTGCCTTTGCTTTATGGAGGTTCTCCTGGTCGCGGAGGACTTGCATTCGTAACACATGCTATTTCATCGTCGGCATTTTGAAGGCGGCAAGGGAGGCGATTGCTGCGATCCCTGCCATGATGAGGAAGATTATTGGGCCAGTGGTTGATGCTGCTTCCAATGTGATGAGCTCTTTTGCTCCCGGCACGGAAAAACCTGTAAGCCCGGCCAGCAATCCAGCTAAGGCTGCCCCAATGGCGATGCCTGCTGACTGGAGCGGGCCGATGAAGCCTGAGGCTCTGTCTCGTTCTTCGTTCGTTTCCGCGTAGATCATTGCTTTTTTCAGGAACTGGCTGCTTATGCCAAACCCAGCGCCGTTGAACACAGCTGACAGCAGAAAGACCCACATCGAATAATTGTAGAGTGACAGAGCACCCAGCATGGCGCCCGAAATGATGCAGAGCGAGCCGATGCGGATGAGCCACTTCTGGCTGTTCTTGTTTTGCTCACGGGCTACAATCCACGCGAGGGTCGTCCACGTAAACGCGGTGATAGCCATCGCATAAGAGGCCTGTGTGACGGTGAGGCCCCAAATCGTTTGCCCCATCGCTGTGCCATAGACCACGCGTGCGGCGCTGGAGATGGACTGCAAAAACATGACCCACATACCAAGACCCAATACGCCTTTGAGAGCGAAAGCCCCACGCGGAATGAACGGGTTTGTGGTGTGCCTGTCCCATCGCACTGCAATTGTCAGCAGGATTATTCCAGCAAACAAGCACAAGGTGATTGCGAGTGTGCTGCGTAGCTCTCCCACAACTGCGATGAGAAAAACAGCAACGGCCAGCAAGCCGAGGCGTGGGAAAGCGCTCATTTTGCTCGATGCGCTGGATGCACTCTCATTGGTTCGCTTGGTAGAGGGAATAACAGTGACGGCCAGCGCCAACAGCAACAGGGACAATGGAAGGTTTGCGTAAAACACAGCGCGCCATGACCAACTCTGAGTCAGGACACCGGCTGCCATAGGGCCAATTCCGGCAGATACCGCCCAGACGCCGGACAGAAGCGCAAAGACGGAGGAGACTGCGTTTTCCGGGTACAGATCTGAAATGAGGGTATAGCAGAGAGAGACGATCATGCCTTCGCCCAGACCCTGAAGCATTCGGCCAAGCAGCAGTTCCTCCAGGCTGTCGGCATTGCCCGCTACAAAAGAGCCTAAAAGGAAGGAGAGCGCTGCGATGATAAAAAGCGGGCGCGCACCAAACTTCGCCTTGAGAGAGCCGGTGACAGTACCCGCCAATATGGAACCGATCTGAAACAGGCTGAGAACCCAGAAGGCGCGTTGTTGGCCGCCGAGATCTCGAATGATTTCTGGCATGATGGCGGAGGAGAGGAACGAGTTCATACTTGCCGACCCAACACCCAATATCATGATGAGGGAGGCAAGCCAGCGACCGTCCATTGTTAAATTTTTGAGCGGCGATACTGCCGGAGAAGGTGTTGGTGTCGATAATGTCACGAGTATCACCTATTTAGAAATATATATCTTTCTTAATTTGTGGAATTTAATAAGTAAAGTATTATCTTATTAAATTACTCATTTGCGCGTATTCCATAAATTGGCCCCGCATAAATTAGCGGATTGTTCCTTTTGTTTCGAGAGCTTAGCCTTTGAGCATCACGAGGAGGTCCTTTTTTCAGTAAATGCTAATGCTGCTTGAATGGTGTTGTTTGACGTAAACAGGTTGGCGGACCTTTGCGTTTACGCATGCACCTTTGTTGAGCTGAAAATTGGGTAGGGTTAGAGAGGACCGTTGGAATATGTGCTAACGACGTTTTGCAGTGTTGCGTGTTTTACCAGCGGGTGTGGGGCTTACACTATGAAGCGGACTGGTGAATGCGTTTAGTACTTGCCTACGGGCATAAAAGAAAACCCCGCTCGGGGCGGGGTTTTGTAAGTTTGGTTGGAGGCTTGTGTTACTGCACCAGCTCATATGTTATTGTTACGGATGACGAGAGGGTTTCTTGACCTGCTGCGATTGGGGGGGCGCTATCCATTTTCGCAGATCTCTGCATCATCATTTCCGGGTATGGGCTTGGGTTGTAACCTGCCTCGGAAATACTCAAAACTTTGCCTAGGCTCACACCTGCAGCATTTGCGTAGATTTCGGCCTTTGCCCTTGCGTCTTTGACAGCGTCTTCGCGGGCTTCATCAATATATTTTTCTGGCTCAGACACACCAAACTGGACCTGGCCAACATCGTTGGAGCCGTTCTGCACAAGCATATCCAATGTTGCACCAATCTTTGTGATGTCTTGCAGGTTGATACGGAGCCCGTTTCGTACGCGATACCCAACAATCTGCGGTGCTCTGCGCTCACCATTCTTAACGCGTATGTTGTCGTAAACAGGTGAGATATTGAAGCCAGTGGTTTGGATGTTTTTCTTGGCGATACCTGCACTTTCAACATCGTCCAGAATACCGCGCATGGTGATGGAATTCTGCTGGAGTGCTGATTTGGCATCATCACCCTGTGTGATGACACTGGAAACAAGCGTAGCCATATCTGGTGCGACGTTGACAGACCCTGATCCTGAAATTGTGATTTTGCCAGCAAGTGCTTCTGCCTTGGCATTAACACCGCTTGAAACAACAAGAGCGGCGGCGACAAGTCCGGCAATGGCCAGAGCGCTCATGCTTGGAAGACGCAATTTCTTCTGTTCGGTCTGCATAAAATTCTCCATAGTCAAAGTTGTTTTGGCTGTCACTGGATCTGTGATTTAGCAGTTCTATACTGCCTCTTGTGATCAACCGAATATCCTAGTTTGCAATTTAGGGTTACAATTGCGGCGGCTCTCGGGCGTGATCGTGTCAATTCACGGATTTGATCTTAGCGATCCAAATTTATCGGCTCGCCGACGTTGCCATCTCCTGAAAGCAAGATCGCAATTGGGCGAGAAGAGGGGAACTGTGCGCAGATAATGATGGCGAGCACCACAAGCGGCACGCACAGTACCATTCCGATGACGCCCCATAATGCGCCCCAAAAACTCAAGGAGATCATAATAACCAAGGGTGAAATGTTTAGTTGTGTGCCCATCAAGCGCGGCTCTATTAGATTGCCGAGGACGAACTGGACAGCGCCGAGGCCAAGAGTGATTGCAATGAACGGGGAAAGGCTATCGAAATATACGAGGGAAAGCAGGCTGGGGAAGATGACTGCGATAAGAGACCCAATTGTGGGAATGTAATTGAGCAGGAAGGCAATGAACCCAAACAAAGCTGCGTACGGCAAACCAGCCCAGGTTGTAATGCCGTAGGTGAGCAGTCCGGTGAGAACACTCACGCCGGTTTTTATGCCCATGTAGTGACGCATGCGGCGCCCGATCTCTTCGCGAATGGCAAATGCGAGTTGTGCACGGTCTGAATCTTCAAAAAGAGCGGCCAGTTTCCTATCAAATGTCGCAGCTTCGAAAATCATAAAGAGCACATAGATGAAGACGAGGGAGCCGGACCCTGCCAAACTGGTGAGAACCGAGGCCCCCGTACTCAGGGCGGCACTTAGAGAGAAATTGGGTAGAATATCCGAGAGCTGAAGTGGTTTTTCCATATGCAGCTGTTCTGCAAATTTGAGGAGGATCTCATCCAGCCGTCCCTGATATGTCGGTGCATCGAACGCCAGCTGTTGCAGGTTGACTGACACGATGTTGAACAGAATGCCAATCACATAGAAGATAACAATAAGGGCCATGATGATGGTGAGCGGCTTTGGCAGGTACGTGCCGATAACCGGTAGATGGCGAAGGGCGGAGGACATTGAGTTGATGATGTACCAAAGCACCAATGCGATTATCAGGGGGATGATCAGCGAACGCCCTATAAAGAGTAACCAGCCAATGATGACAAGAAGAAAGAGTGAGGCGGTGAACTTGATAAGGGGCTGACGCATGGCGTACTCCAGAGAATCTGGCCGTTGAGAGCGGTGTATGTGCCCGCATCCTCGCTTAGTATCAGGTATTTATAAAGCTTTGTGATGCCAGCATCGTTGATATGGCGGGGAAAAGGCACATCTCCAAGTTTCAACAGGAACTGTGCAAAGCTTAGCTTTAATCAATTTACTAGTTACCACATGTTGGTGTAGAACCTGTCGTTGGTAAGGGCCTGTAGCTCAACTGGTTAGAGCCGTCCGCTCATAACGGATTGGTTGGGGGTTCAAGTCCCTCCGGGCCTACCACTTCTCTATATTTATATATAAGAAACAATTAGTTGCCCCGAAAGGGTCCCACGAAAAATAAGTGCGTGGGACACTTTACCATTCCATGCCACGCAGATTGTCCATAGCAGCGCGGGCGAGATTCCATCTCTCGACACCTTCTGTGTAGATTTCAGATGTCTTAGCTTCTGAATGTCCATGGATAGTCATGATCTGGTATTGGGTGCAGCCTTCTTGTGCTAGGAGGTGTCCTGTTGCTTTGCGGATACCATGCGAGCTACGGTTTGCTAATCCAGCTACATCGCACCACTTTTTGAAACGATTACGAAGGCTTTCTGGTGAAGCAAATGGTTGTCCGTGCTCTGTTAGAAGATAGGTTTTGCCTTGGATCTTGGCTGCTCTTGTCGCCTGCAGTAGTGGGGGGAGCATTGGGATCTCTACATATGCCGAGCCCTTCTTGCGTGGTTGCCAGCCTAATCCAAGGATTCCAGATCTTTCAAATTCAAGCTCTCTTCCAAGCCAGATTGCATCGGAGATGCGGCACGCTGTGAACATAAAAAGAGTTAAACAGAGGTGTGCTGTTGTGCCGGGTGGATGTACCTGCCTGTATTTCTTCAAGTCATCAATTGTCCAAGGTGTTGCGCCTTTGGAATTCCTATTTAGCTTGCCGACCCCTACTGCTGGGTTGGACGTGCAATGACCTACCGATCCTCCCCATGTAAACATCGAGCGTAAAGCTTTGGTCATGTTGTCTGCCGCGCCCGGTGTTGCTCTCATACCATCGCGGATTTGGACAACTGCCGTTTGAGGCATATTGAGATCGTAATCTCCATAGTCACTATGAAGGCGGCTTAAGAGGTTTTCGCGTTGTTTCAATGTGGCCTGAGAGTACACGCCTTCCTTAACGTCTTGTCCAAGATTTTCAAGATAGCAGTAAATTAGCCAGCTCACAGAGCCTTTTAGGGCGCGATCTTCTAATTTCATCTCTGGCTTTATTTCAATGCCGCGCCTTGCAGCAAGGTAGTTTTCTTGGAAAGATTGATCTCCTGGGGCTACGTGTAGGACAATTCTTTTTGTTTTTTGTCTCTCAACTCTGACGCGCCACCTAGTGTTCCCTGAGGGTAGAACCTCTCGTATTAGACCGGGGTATTTGATCTTCATGCTGATTGCCTTGGCCACGGTTTAGGTGCTCCATTTTGAGGGGAGGCTTTCCCGGCGTCAACTTTGGAGAAGACCAGCCTTGTTTCGGAGCCGGTTATGACGCACTCGTGTAATGTTAGGCCGCAAGCTTTTGCTGCCTTTATTACTCGGGTCATCTCAGCTTGTGTAATGCTTGGCTTGCGGGCCATAACATCTCTCCGGACTTAAGTCGAAATTGCGATTAGGAGCTTTTCAAGCAGGTTTGATGTGCGATCACGCAGGGCATCCGGCATGTGCTCATTGACCTGCTTTGCCAGGCCACTGGGGGCATTAACTGCTATGGCGCTGAGTACCTCTGCCAAAGCTTCGGGTTTGGAGGTTAAACTGATGCCGATGTGAATGGGGTTGACCTCTGTTTCCAATCTCATGGTGTGCTCCTGTTTCTTCCGTGAAGAGTGAAGGGCAGAGGAGCTGTTACGATCCAGAGGTGGTACATATTTGCTCCGTCAACGATCTCTTCCTTGGGTGGATAAACCTCTACAGCGGTGGCTTCTGGTCCGGCGAGTTCATCCTTGATGCGTTGCATTTCAGGCCAAGATGGGCGGATTCCTGAGAGGGACGTTATTGCAAGATGACGAACACCAGTTGCGAGGGTTCGGTCGAGTACGCTGAAGACGTTGTTTATGTGAGCCTGAGCAAAATCTGCTGCCCAGCTGCGGCCTATTGAGCCCTTTTGGAATTGGATAAGCTCCCACGCTCCCCACCTTCCAACCTTTCGATTGGTTCTCTCGTGCTTCAGGACTTGCTTTTGCTCATTTCTGGAAAGGCCGGATGCGAATAAGGCATTTGTCATTATGAAGCGTCCCTTACTGCACTGGATTGGTAAGCCAGCACAATTGCGGCGGCATCCCATGCAAGGTTGATTTGCTCAGTGTTTGAAAGGTCTTCAAAAGCTTGCTCAGGGCTTGAGCGAATGAGTTGCCAGTACACTCTTGCAGCGGGTTTTAGAGCCTTTGGATCTAGCTCTTCAATGTCCAGCGACCCTTTGCCATTACAGCGTTCGCAGGAGCTAATAGATAAACCCCAGTGGTCTGTTGTGCCGTATCCGTTACAGGAGATGCATTTCATTTTTTGCTCTCCTGCTGCAAAGAACGTCCATAGAGAACTGGCTGATTACCAAACAAGCAGATTTGCCACATCCTCATAAGGTTCACACAGCAGATCAGCGGCAAGAAGACTGGGTTATAGGGCATTGCTTACCTCACGTGGTCTGGTGCGGCATGATGTGGGTTGAGAGAGGTTATTTTCCCTGCAGTGATCCTTGATTGCGCCTCGAACACATGGTTCTGAGTATTGCGTGTGGATTGCAATTGTGGGCACGGACCAGCCAAGCTTGCCTGCCAGTTCATAAAAGAGCTGCTTGCGCGCTGATATTGCTGCCGGGATGTTGCAGTGTGTTCTGAAGATTGCATCGAGCGATGTATCGTTTTGCACCTTGACCTTAAGTACAATGTCTTGTGCTTCCAGCGGCATATCAAAAAACACAGGGCACATTGCTCTCTGCTTTTCCTCCTGTTTAGGAGCGGGGAAAGCAGAGGGCAGACCTTTGGACGCAGAATAGAGTGCAGCGACATAACGCGTGGAAACACCGTAAATCTGAGCGGTCCGGTTGAGGCTCATGCCGTGGCGAACACGTGCTAAAATGGCTTGGTCAGTGGCAATCATAGTCATGCTGCGACCTCATGAGAAATGAGTTCAGGAAGATTGGCTTCGACAATTGCTTTGGCGACTGGTGGGCAAACGCTGTTGCCACATTTTGCTGTCTGCTCTGTTTTCGGAAAAGGCTTGCCGTTGTAGTCAAAGCTGATGCGGTAATCCTCTGGAAAACCTTGCGCTCTATAGAGTTCTGCCGGTGTGAGCATGCGCATGCCAATGTCTGTTATGATGTAAGGCTCACCGCCGACATCAACGCACACCAATCCGTGGCGGTCTCTGGTGGTCACGGTCCCAAGCGGCGTATCAGCAACTTGTCCAATACTGGAGCCATAGTAAGAGGTCAGGAATGCCCTCACTTCACCTGCATGGTTTCCACCAGCGGTAAGTGTCGGCATTGGCTCTGTAACTGTTTGTCCATGCCTACAGGTACCGCGCATTTTAATCAGGTGGCTGGTGACGAGGGTTTGCTGTGTTGCCCTTGCTGTGATTGTAGAAAGTGGCGCATCCGCTGCCCGTCCCACGACATCAAAATTGTGCTGAGCTAAAAAGGCAGCAACAAGCGCGTGACGATTTTCTGTCGTCACGGTGTGCACAGGTTCATTCAATAGGTGCCCGCGAACTTCTCCCACTTTTTTTGGTCCGTAGTACTTGTGCAGATACGGTGCAACAAGTGCTCTGCACCCGCCTTTTTCAGTCTTAATCGTGCTGAATGGCTTCGTAAGTGGCTCAAGGCTCCCACTATGGCTCATATTGAGAATGAACGGCTCAGGCGTATCCATCACAAATTTTTTGATACCCGCAGCGATGCGGCTCATTGTGTTATCAACCAGTGGGCGTTTGCGCTCAAAAATTGAGGGACAAGGAAGAGACCAGTCAATGCAATCCGCTGCCGTTTTCCATGGCAGAAGCTCGCCGGCTAAAACAGCCTCACTCTTTGGATCCCCATGAGTTGCATCAGGCCAGCGAATAGCTTTGCGATCGCGCCGGGCGACCATAAACAGGCGTTTGCGGATGGTTGGAGCGCCGTAATCACAAGCCTTTAGTTCACGGAATTCCGTTTTGTAGCCAAGCTTACCAAGAGCAGCTTTCCATACATCAAAATCTTCCCATCCTTTAAATTCAGGCACATTTTCAAGGATGATGATGCGGGGTCGCTTAGACCCTAACTTCTGGCTAAAATTCACCACGGACCAGGCTAGCATCCGAACCGAACTGGAGGTTGGTTTCCCACCCCGCGCTCGTGAGAAATGCCTGCAATCTGGAGAAGCCCACAGCAAACCTACTGGGCGTCCATTCGTGTAGGCCATGAGATCAACTTCCCACACACTTTCCGGCAAATGGATGGTGTCCGGGTGGTTCTGTGCGTGCATTGCGAGGGCTTTCACACAATGGTTGATCGCTATATCTGGAGAATGCCTCAAAGCCATCTCAATACCTGTTGAGGCTCCGCCGCCGCCCGCAAAGGCGTCAATGATGAGCTCTTGCCCTCGTGTGGGGATCTGATCGAGCGGCATATTCATGTGATCGAATAGCGGTGCTTTGGGCACACTGATGGTTTGAACTGACATTGCAATACCCTGAGTTAGCGGCTGGAAGTTTGATCAAAAGAGGCGATCTGGGAGGTGACAAAACTTGAAGGAATGCTCTGCTGTTTGGCTTGGATTACCGCATCATCGAGAGCGGGTGCCAAATGGAGAAGGCCGATACCTAAAGCAACCAGAACCGCCAGTTTTATGCTCTCGCTAAAGAGGAACAGAGGCACGTTGCAGCGATCACTAAATACGTCGTTATCAATGCTATTCATGGGTCAGTTCCTCAGGGTAGAAACTCAAACTCAATGCGGTTTACGGACTGTGTAGGGTCAACACGGTAGTGCTGCATCAGCATGTGCACGAAGTTGTCGGGGCTCATGTCTGGGAAGCCTTCACGTGCGCAATCTTCTTGGGTGATTGCGTTCAAAGGCTCACCGCGTACACTCAGAATTTTGATCTGGCAGAGGAGCTTGATCTTCTCGCCTTTGCGCAGCCCCATGGTTTTTTCAACGGCGTTGACCACCTCTCCAGCTTTCAGGAAGTTCCAACCGAAGCGACGGGTTACCGTCTTGGTCTGCTCTCGCATTTGCTGGGTGGTCATGGAGAAGGACATGTTGCGTGGCATCATGCGCTCCTAAGTACGGCCCATTTTCTGCAGGAGCTTTGTGAGACCTACTTGCGCGTCATCAAGGGTCTCGCGCAGGGCGTAGATGCGGTTTGCAATGGGTGCGGCTTTATCGGGTGAGAGCTTGATCATTTCGCGCAAGTCATCGCGGGCAAAGCAGAGTTCTGAATGTGTTTCGGAGGAGATAACAAGAGCCTCCTCACCAATCGCCGTTGTAGATTTTACAACGCGAAGAGGGCAAAGCTTATGAGGTGTGGGAAATGAGATGATGTGGGCGCTAGGCATCGAGAAAACTCCAGTTGGAATATGCCCTTACAATATGGAGTATTATCCATATGTAAATTATAAACTGGAGTATCATCCATATGTCAAAATATGACATATGGATATTAAGGGGGGTGGGAAGTGCTGTTGTGAGCGATATTTATATGCAGCCTGCGAACTTGATATGTTAAATGGGCGCGATGGAATGTTGTTGCCGGGAGCGTCGGGCGAAGGTTTCGCTTGTGGCTGATGCTCTACTTGAAGGTATGCTTGAGGTTCGAAAACTAAGTGGCGCAAGTAGTTTTGGTGAGGTGGTTGTTCTGCTTGCAGTGGCTGCTGAATTGCGCTCCGATAATCTGCCTACGGTTGCTTCAGTGAGTGAGCTTACTTCCATATCCACTTTTACTGTGCAGCGAAGTTTGGATAAATTTGTGGCGGCAGGTTTGCTCGAAAGGGGGCTGACGCCTCGCGGGTATGTCTATGAGCTCACGGAGCTGGTGCTGGGAGGAGGGGGTGATGCAAGCGCTGATTGTGACTTAGATGCATGTATCAATCAGCTTGTGGAAAAAATGGGGATGGCAATAACAAAAATGGCAAAACTTTAAGGGCGTTTCTTCATTTTGGGGAGGTTTTACTCCTAATTTTCCTGACGTATTGGCGGTTTTCTTAGGATTTTCAGCACTGTGTGGTTGCTTTGGTGCTCAAATTGGGAAGGTGGTCAATTTGATTTGGAATTCAAATCATGTGAATTTACGCAAGGGTAATTTTAGGGGTGTCGCTATGTGTAGGTGTGATGATCTGGAATTCGCAAGGCTACTTCAAGGGCTAACAAGAGGTGAGAAGCAGGCTTTTTTGGAAGTGATTAAGTTGATTTCCAGAAAAGGTATTGAGCGCCCTAAGTCTTCGAAAAGCCTTTGAGTATTTTCAAGGCATATCTTTTTTCTTCTTCGTTAAGCTTAGAAAATTCATCAATCAGCTGCGTTGTTAACTCGTCGCTTGTGGGGCCGTAATAGAGCGAAGCAAGACTGACGCCTAAGTGCTCCGCTAAGTCTGAAAACGCCTCAATTGAAGGGGTGTTTAGCTTTAGAAGTTTAGTGACGTAATCTTCGCTCTTGCCGATGGATAGCGAAACTCGGCGGGCGTTTGTGCCGCGCTCTTTCATGATATTGTTAAGGTTTTCTCGCCAATTCTGCATGGGTGGAAATTAATCCATTAGTTTATAAGTGTCTACGGGATTATAATATGTTTACAAATAGGGAGTATACTCCTTATTTTAATCTCGCAATCTGACTTGCGAGGTACCATGGCGAACGAAGAACACACAAAACTTGGGGCTGAAATGTCTATTCCAAGCCGCTCGCAGGTTTTGGAATATTTTGAGGCGGCGTGCTTCGAACTTGGAATTTCCCGCACCGCGTTGGGGCAGGAGTCTGTTGGGTATTCCAAGCTTCATAAGAACCTCTCAGATGGTTGCGATATTCGGCTTTCTACACTCCGGGGACTGGTTAACTTCGTCAATGCACGTAAAACGCAGGCAAAATGCGTGATGCAAGGCCATTAGCGATTGGTACTCACGGCGTATTCTAAGAGTGCCAACTGATTGGCGGTATTCGGTCTGCTGCTCTGAATGCTTTTTATGTCTCTAAACCACCGCAAACACAATTGATGAACGGCCACGCCCTGCGGATGGAAAATCTGATCATGGCTATGATCTTATCGTTTGCTGGTTGAAGGATCTTTGGGCTGCAAGAGGGGGTTGGGTACACATGAGTAATTCCAGAACTGGCTACGGACGTAAGGTCTGGATCTGCCGCCAAACTAGAGAGCTCATCAAAGCATTTGGTGGGCAGGAATGTACCGCTGCCTATTTGGATCTCGGTTTGACTACCGTCAAAAAATGGCCGGATGTGAATGAAGCAGGCAACATCACCTTGATGAGTTTGGTAAAGCTTGAGGAAGAGCTGGTCTCCATAGGGAGCGATCCGGTGTTCACATTGGAACATCTGCGAGCCCTTGGCTACGTCGCCACCAAACTGGATGCGCCAACCAGCAAGGTCCCTGCAGCATGTGCCTTAGATATGGTGAGGGCGGCATGCGATGCGATAAAAGCCGCCACGGAAGCTGCCGCCGATTGGGAAATCACCCCAGCCGAACACAACCGCATAGTCGGCATGTTCGAAGTCGCTCAACGCGAATACGCCAAGTACCTCTCAGCCTATAAAGCGTCCATCTCGGACGGGGCAGGTGAGGGCTAGGGGATGTCAAGTGAACACCGATCCGTTGCAAAGTTCTTCCTTCTGGCATCTCGTTGGCGGCTGCTAGCTATGCCGAGCGCTGGCGCTTCCGGTACAGATTATTCCGCCACCTTTATGGTCATGCTGATCTCCGGTTTTTCGAATTTTGAACCGGCGAGTTTGGGCAGGTGTTTTAGATATTCTAGTAAACTAGAACCGATGTTAACTCTAAGTGAAAGCAGGGTGACATGGGCTATGAAGGACATGTCGCAAACTTCCTTTATGCAGCGGTATGTCTCTTCTTCATCTTTAGTTTTGATGAGAAAATTCGGGAGATTTTTTCTATTATTTGTAGATATCATAAAGTTCGCCATCTCGTTGTCGCTGAGGCGAACTAGTTGGTTGAATGCTGTAACCGCATCGTTTGCTTTCTTAGTGACGACCTCAATTGCATCGATCTCCTCACTAAGGCTAACTATCTTAGGAATGAGATGTTTTGTGCTCTCATCTGCTTCTGCAAATAAGTCTATAAGCTCTTTTGCTTTTTGTGCAGTTGGTCTTTCCTCGGTTTCCATCTCACTCATGCTGGCTGTTCCTTTCCTGCCAGTGTGCGCAGAGAGCTTTGCTATGTTGGCGCATCCGGCAAGGCTCTCTGCAACTTTTTGCGTTGCCAATTGCATCACGCAATCGGCTGAACGTCGATCTGCGGAATTGGTTGGGAGGGATGTTGCATGACCTCTCCTGAAACCATCCGTATTGGTGATTTGCCCTGTCAAATTCGGTTGGGTGATGTGCTTGAGCGTTTGCGCGAGGTGCCTGGTGACAGCGTTGAGTGCGTCGTGACCTCGCCACCTTACTGGGGCTTGAGGGATTACGGCGTTGAAGGGCAGTTGGGACTTGAGCCAACGCTTAAAGAGCATATCGATAAGATGGTTGAGGTGTTCGAGGAAGTTCGACGCGTACTGAAACCAGAAGGCACCTGCTGGATCAATTACGGCGACTGCTACGCCACCACTCCGGCAGGGCACAAAGCGAATGCTGATGGGCGGATCCGAAGCGGAAAAGATGACCGAACTTTCACGCAAAAACCTTTCTCGACAATTCAAGGCAGCTTGAAGCCGAAAGATCTCTGCATGGTGCCCAATCGACTGGCAATTGCGCTGCAAGATGCGGGCTGGTGGGTGCGCGGTGAGATCATCTGGGCAAAGCCTAATCCGATGCCTGAAAGCATTCGTGACAGGCCTGCAAGTGCTCATGAGAAAATCTGGCTCGTTACTAAATCGGCTCGCTATTTCTACGATGCCGAAGCGGTTCGACAGCCAGTATCTGGCGGAACTAAATCGAGAGGGATAAAGCGGCGCCCTCCGATAGAGGAAGCAGGCCAGGGCCATAAGAATTGGTGTTCTTATATGGGGGATGAAGTTGAGAAGAGGACGCATCGAAATCTTCGTAACTTTGAACCTGCTCCACTTGAAGTTTGGAATGTGGCAACGCGGCCATTTCCCGAGGCTCATTTTGCAACCTTCCCGCCAGAGTTGGCGCAGCGGTGTATTAAGGCGGGTTGCCCAAGAGGCGGCGTTGTCCTCGATCCGTTTGGCGGGGCTGGCACAACTGGCCTTGTCGCGCTGCGTCTTGGCAGACAGGCGATCCTGATTGAACTCAATCCAGACTACGCAGCGATAGCGCAGGAGCGCATCGCGCAAGATTGGATGGGGCCTGATGAACTGAAATCACAACAAGCAGCGACTGATTTGGATGCTGGTCCGCTGTTCTCCCGAACTGAGCCAACGGAGGTTTGTAATGCGTGAAGTCCAGACTCTCACAGACTGGCGGCGTGAGTTTTCGCGATGTCATCTGCCTTCCAGCACTAATCTGGTGTTGCACGCAATCAGTCTGTTTGCGGCGGGCGTTGGCGAAGTTTGCTCGCCTTCGGTTCGTGATCTTGCTGAGCACACCAGCCTGAGCATGCCGATTGTGACCAAGCATCTTAGAAATGCCGAGCGTTGTGGGTGGTTGGGAATTCGCAAGTATGGGCCCTTGGGAGAGAAGCTGAAGCGGAACGAGTACATGCCCAAGCTTCCAGAGATGGAAGTGGAGGGCTGGACATGAGCGAAGACCGAAAGGCCTGGAGTTGGCGGCAAGCCTTCTGCAAGTCTGATCTTCAGGGGCCGACAAGAGCCGTATTGCAAGCTATGAGCATGTTCATGAATGCGGTTGGCGAGAGTTGTTACCCTTCCATAGAGGACTTGGTGGAGTACAGCGGCTACAGCAAGAATGCAGTTTTGAAGCATATCGACATAGCAAAAGAGGCTGGTTGGATTGAGGTCTCACAGCATGGCTTTCGAGGGCAAAGATGGAAGCGCCAAGAGTATGTCGCGCGGTGGCCAGAGCGTGATTTAGTCGCTCCCAGCACATCTGAGCGTATGGTCAAAAATGCTGAGTTTGAGAAAAAAGGCGGTGCACCTCCTGCACCAGCTCCCTCAAAAAAGGTGGTGCACGAGGTGGATGAAGGTGGTGCACGTGGTGGACCTAAGGCGGTGCACGAGGTGGACCAAGATAAGAACAGTCCACTTAACAATCCAATCCAATACCAGTCCAGAGGAGAGAGTGCGCGCGTGAAGTTGAAAATGATAAAAATGACAATAGCGGCACTGTCACTCACGAAACGTGGGTTCGAAGGCTGAAAAGGGCTCATGCGACGTGGCCAACATTTGTGAGCGACAGTTCAGATACGGCTGAGAAAGCTTGGTTTGGATTAAACGGTGGTGATCGGGAAAAGGCTGGGGAATTGGTTGGTGCCTATGTCAAACACGCCAAATCCGAGGGGCGCAAGAAGTTCTGCGCATTTGCGGTTTATCTCTCAGAAAAGCGCTGGGAGAAGCTTCCAGAAGTGGGTGGGAGCAACGGCGGTTCTGTTGAGGTTGCCAAGGCTTACGGCAAGCTCTGGGGTGTTTATCGGTTTGCTGATCTGCTGCAACCAGCCTATGGGAAATTCTCCAAACCAACCCCGTTCATTGAGGGAATTCTGCGTGGCGGCGGCGAAGATGCGCGGCTGGAAAAGCTCCGGCGGTTGGCGCTGTATGGCTGGCCTCGGGTGGTGGATATGCACAATCAGGCCTCCCGCCGAGGTAGCGGCATTACCGTCAAAGGCAAACTTGGCACCACTTGCTGATGAGTTTGCAGCGGTGCGGGTTGGCAACGAGGTCTGGCAAGCCTGGAAGCGGCTTCACGAAGAACGCGGCTGGCCTTGGTTTGGACCTGATCGCGATCTGCCTGATTGGGCGTACATGCCCAAGCCGCTTGCCGGGGAATTCCCATCAACGCTTGAGGCTGTGAGCGCGGCATTGGCGAGCTTTGAGGTCGCACATGCTCGGCTTACGGGTGAGAGAACGACGAAACAGGAGGCGGCTGAATGAAGATGACTGCGCCCAATGCCGGGAATAAAGCTCTCGAGCAGGACTACATGCTGCTACGAGCCCTGATGACTAAATCATCGCTTGAATGGATTGTGGTGCAAACCAATCCAAACTGTGAGGATCGAGCACACGCAAGCATCACTGCCACGGGTGCGATTGCCTACTTGCCGAAGATACCTGCGATACGAAAAGTGAAGCGATCCGGCAAAGTTATTGACGTCAGTGGCCCAATGTTTCCGCGCTATCTGTTTGTTGGTTTAGACTGTAATGAGAGGGGGAGCTGTGATCAGGTGCGGTCCTGCGACGGTGTGGAAAAGATATTGGCATGCTCCCAAGAGCAGGCTCCCCACCGTGTACCTCTCGCTGAGATGCTTCGTATTCTGGAAACCGCCTGTGAAGCTCAGGTCGGTAAAAAGCCCACGACCGGTCAGCTCTTTAGCGTGGGAAGTGATATCCTCCTTGTGGCTGGAGTTGGGGCTACACTCAAGGGTGTAGTGAGCAAGCTTAGAGCGGGAGGACAAACGCTGAAGGTAGAGCTGAAAGCGTTTGGCCGAACCACAACGGCAATTGTGCCAGCTGATAAAGTGGAACTTCGTTAATCGTCAGTATCGATCCGCTTTACCTGACGAAGGCATGGCGTGCGCTGGCCCACGATATGAAGCAGCTTTACAGCTATCGTGTGAGACCAGCGGTGCTGATTTCTCCAAGCGGCAAGACAAGCTGATATCTGACCGCATCATTGAGTGCCGTGATAGCGGGGCAGGGACTGGAACCGGCGAATATCCAGTGCGTGTGCATCGGATGTCATAACCGGAAAACAACCCAAACGCGGGGTACCCGTAGCTGACACTCTGACCTGCTCAGTTACGGGGGGGTGGGTCAAAAGTCCGGGGGGCTCGAGCGTTTTACCGGACCCCAATTCACGGAGAGATTTTTTTTGTCCGCCTTTGAATTTGAGCTGTTAGGCGACCCAATACCTGAGGGTTTTGGAAGGCAAGGGCGACCACCTCACAGGTCGACTGACGAAAAACGTAGATTTATCATTCAGTTACTGAAATTCGAAGAAACCTAAAGTGAAATTCCTTCAGCTTTGAGTATCACTGACCCGACGCTGCGCAAGAATTATTTTCGTCAGCTGAAAATCAAGGATGACGCGCGGGCGCGGGTGGAAGCCAAGTGTCTAGGTAAGCTCAAGAGCCTGGTCGAGGCTGGGGCGATCAGATCGGACGGCTATGGCGGCGGGCGATTGCGCAGCGCGGGTCTAGTGTACCAGCAGTATCGCAAGTAGGTGCAGGCAAGAAGGCAGATCGCAAGCAGCAGGCTGGAGAATATGCGGGCAAGTTTGTCAGCCGTCTTCTTTGGGATTACTCAATTGGGGATGGACACATTTTGAGGTTCTGTCGCAAAATTGCGATTTGATGCCAATACACGGTAATCCTCTGAAGTTGATCGCGTTTGAAAGTAGAGATAGTGTTGCCTCATATTGAGGATTAATTTTATGAAGAAATCTCGTTCAGCGACGCGCAGAATGCATGTGCCGGGCGGTATAACTGGGTCGTTTGGTTGGGGTGGAGCGATCACAATTGCTTTGAAATAATCGACCAAGTTCAGGCACAAACAAACAATTGGCTCTGGACTGACAACAATGAGCGACCCAATATAGCCATCGGCGGTATTACACCCGCCGTTAAACTGAGACTGGCGCGATACTTTTTCCTGTCAAATTTATGAAGACGAACAAGCTTTCCAATTACATCCAATGACCTACCCGTGCAACAACGTTATCTACATGCAGGACCTTGTCACAAGCCCCGCAACATAGCGCGTTTGTCACCCATTCTCTGGCGGCATATCAACTTCCTGGACAGGTACGAAATCGCCTTGCTTGAAAATGTCGCAGAGGGCAGACCGACACTCTCTCAGAGATCCCACTTCCGAATAGATGTTTTGAAAAGATAAATTAGTCCCTATGATGGGATACCGTTCCGTTTCGCTCTACGCCACTAAAGGGAAGTATCGCGTCTGTAACGATGATAATCATTCAGAAATTGCATAATAGTTGCCATTTCCGTCTTTGAGAAATGCCCGATGTAGTCATCCATTTTATCGCAGTACATTTTGTCTACCGCTTTGTGGGCCTTGTTGATGTCGTGGCCCTTGGTGGTGACATAAATATCGAAGAAGCGCATATCCTCCGAGTTTTTGTGAACATCGATTAAACCGCTTTGCTCCAACCGCTTCATGGTGTGAGAAATAGCGCTTTTTGACTTGTAGAAAACCTCTGCAAGCTTGGTAACGGTAATTTTTGGGTGGTCACAAATGTATTCTAGAAGGTGGACTTCCTGAGACGTATATTTATCGTCTGTCTCATCGTAGGAGCGCGTCTTACGATCATAAACCAGTTCAATCGCCTGCATTTCTGCAAACATTCGCATGATGTCTTCATAATTATGCATCGTAAAATTCTCGAACTGTTTCGGTTTGATGACCTATGTACTAATAGGTTTGCAATATTTTCTAAATTGGCACGTTCCCCTATAAGCAACGAAAAAACCCGCGGCAACCATTAGGTTTGCCGCAGGCCAGTTTCGTTTGGTTTTCAGCGTTATCCAAGTGTGGAAACTGCTTTTTGGATAGATGCCATGCATCTGACAACAAAGGAGTTTGGACAGGCGAGGTTAAACCTCTGGAACCCGGTGCCTTCTGCGCCAAAAATAAACCCATCATCCAATGTCAGGTTTGCTTCCTTGATCATCAGAAGGCGAAGCGCGTCCTCGGTTAATCCGTATCCACGGAAATCCAACCAGGCCAGATAAGTGCCTTCACGCTCAACCATCTTCACTTTAGGCAGGTGCTCTTTTACGAACGCCTCCATGTAATTGAAGTTGTTGTCGATGTAAGCGTTGACCTCATCCAGCCACTCTTCTCCATCATTGTACGCTGCTTGCGTTGCTGCCATGGCAAAGGAATTTGGACCTTCAATGCCAAGCTGCATGTGAGTGAATTGCTTCCACTCCGTGCGCAGTGCTTCATCATGAATTATGATGTTGGAGATTTGTAAGCCTGCAAGGTTGAAGGACTTACTTGGCGCTGTACAGGTGATGATCTTATCTTTGTAAGACGGGTCAATCATCTCCAGAGGAGTGTGAACAATGCCCTTCTTCACCAGATCAAAGTGGATTTCATCAGAAATGATCCAGACATCGTTCTCTTTACAAAGAGCGATAACGCGGCTCAATTCTTCTTTGGTCCAAACCCGGCCCGTTGGGTTCTGTGGGCTGCAGAACATCAGGATCTTGTTGTTCGGGTCTTTGAGTTGCTGCTCCAGATCGACAAAGTCCATCTCGTAACTGCCATCAACATAAAGCAGACTGTTGTTGACCAGTTTACGCTTGTTCTCCTCGATAATACGGGTGAACGGGTAGTAAACCGGCCGTTGGATGATCACTCCTTCCCCTTCATTACAAAGAATGTTCACAAGGAAGTTGAGTGCTGGGATAATACCGGGAGAGTAGGCAAGCTTTTCTTGCTCAACATCCCAGTCAAAACGTCTTTTGAACCATCCAACGACACTCTCGCTATAGGCTTCGCTCGTTGCGTAATTGTAGCCGAAAATCTCCTTGTCAGCCCGATCCTTGATCGCCGTCACGATTGCCGGTGCGCAGGCAAAATCCATATCCGCAACCCACATGGAAAGTGTGTCTGGTTTTGCATCTGGAAAATTGCGCTCAATGTATTCCCATTTGATGGAGTCGGTGCCAGTACGGTCAACTATTCTATCGAGGTCATATGTCATTCTGCAGGCTCATTGCTAAGTGCTTCTTGTCCCAAGCTTTCAGCGGCTGCATCAAACTCATCATCGGTTTTTGGGCCAATATTCAGGTAACCAAAAACAACGGTGACGATGGCACAACCCCAGCATAGGAACGCGAATGGGATGTAGGAAAGAACTGAGGTTCCGGTGACGCCTGCCATGTAGATACCGGTGCTGCCCCAAGGGATCAGCGGGATGAAGATGGCGGAAGCGGATAGTGTGGAAACGGAGAGAGACACGCGCGGCAGGTTGAACTGCTTATATTTGTCTCTGAACAGTTCGGTTGGAACAATAACCGCGATGTATGATTCTGTGGTGGTGATCGCGGTTGTCAAAGTGGCCAGCACGGATGCTAGGACCAGAGAACCTTTTTTCTTAACGCCGCCGAACAGTGTTTCAACGATCACGTCGAGACAACCAACGGCAGTAAATGCGCCAATGAAGGTCATTGCAGCAAACATCAGCACGAACATCCAGCCCATGGAGTCCAAGCCGCCGCGATTAACCAGGCTTTTTACCTGTGGCGCGATTGCAGCAATGTCAGCACCTGGGATCATGTCCAGTTTGAAGCCATTGTAGCCAGCGTTGAAGCCATCAATCAGGTTGAAGCCGTTGAAGAAGTAGCCAAACAGAATTGCCAGAAAACCAGCGGCAAACATGGACGGAACAACTGGAAGGCGTTTCAGACTGCACCCAAGCAACAGCAGAAGCGGCAGGATGACAACTGGATTGGTGTTGAACAGACTCTCAATCTGAGTTGAGAACATCTGCGCTGTATCAGCTGTTGCAGTGCCTGTGCTGTACGACATGCCAAGGAAAATATAGGCAACGGTGGCGATCGCAGCTGTTGGGAACACGACAATAGCGGTGCCCTTCAGTGTGGAATAAACGCTGACACGGTTCACTGAGGATGCCAGATTACACATGTCGGACATGGGTGAGAAGATCTGCCCAAACATGGAACCGGAAACAACAGCGCCGGCCATAAGCGGCAAATGAACATCTAGAACCTGCCCCATGCCGATCATCACCACGCCAACCGTGCCCGCTGTGCCCCAGGAGGTGCCGATTGCGATGGCGGTGAGAGAACATGCAACAAAAGCGAATGCAACGATGTAGCTTGGGTCAACAACTTTCAGCAGGTAGTAAATTGTAACAGGAATGGTGCCCGAGAACATCCATGTTGCAATTACAAAGCCGATGCCCAAAACGATAATCAGAACGTCAATTATGTCCTTGATCTTATCGTTGATGCCGTCTTCAATATCTTTCCATGAATATCCGCAACGAAGGCCGATCAGTAACGTGTAAGCGGCAGATATGATCATCGCGATACCTATGGACATACCGTACCCGATAACGCCGCCAAGGATGGCAATGAGCAGCACTGCCAGACACGAGAATGCTTCCAGCACGCTCGGTTTTCTTGGGTTTCTTAAAGTGGTCATTTGGACTCTCCCTGTGCCCTATAGTAGTTTGATGCCTAAATTACCGATCCAAAAAGTGCGTATGGATACCCATTATTTTCCCGATTTTAATGAGAAGTAGTTTAGGCCTTTAACTATATGTAGTTTGATATTTTTCACAATATGCACTGCTACGTATCAAGCTTTTCGAGCTCAAAACGAAATTTTCTAAGGTTTTTGGGTAAGTGTCCGCTCAAGTTGCGGTTCCATCAAAAGTTGAACTCGTTCGTTTGGAGCCTTTTGCTGTCGCTCTTACAAGTGCTCTGTGTGAGCTTAACCCGCCGAGACCGTTGAAAACGGGTTTAGGTTTTCGGATGGATCGTCGGTTTTTAGGCCAGATTTTGACTTCCTCTGTAAGGCAGGTTGTCGTTTTTACTTTTGATGCTTTGAGAAAAGCGTTCTTGCGTCACGGCGTAAACAGATGACAACATCTCCCAAACAGAATGCACTCCATTCGGAAGGCGACCAATACTATCCTGAAAGGAGCTATCTAGTGTGACCGAAATCTTTTGGAATGAGTTAAGTCTGGCAGTGTTTGGTGCAAATACGGCCCCTCCTGTGATCCAATATACCGGACGGTTGCCTGGCCCTTTGCCGGTTACGGAGTTGCTGGCCGAAAGCGTCGGACTCGCCGGTGTTGCTTTAGCGTGCTTGCGCGGGCAATCATCGGAGGACGTCTTTGTGGATGGTCGCCTCACCGCGTTCTGGGGGCTGACATCCTGCGAACCAATCGATTGGACCCCGCAAGAACCTTGGGACCCGCTATCTTCCATCTTTAAAGGCAGAGACGGCTGGATTCGCCTCCATACCAACGCGCCCCACCACAAAGCAGTCGCCACGAGTCTCCTTGGCAATACTGTCACGCAAGAGGACGCAGCGGCGGAGATTGCCAATCGATCAGTTGTGCAGCTTGAAACCGATTTTATCGCAGCGGGTGGAGCCGCAGCGCGCCTGATCACATGGAATGACTGGCAAGCACACCCACAGGGGCGCGTCATCTCGCAAAGCCCTTTGGTGGAATGGTCTCAAGCTAAACCAGCGCGAGCGCCTACGAAATTGCAAGAGGCGGATTACAGTTCGGAGCGACCATTGTCTGGACTGAAGGTCCTTGATCTGACACGGGTCCTTGCAGGCCCTGTGGCCACACGCACTTTGGCTGGGTATGGTGCACAAGTTCTTCGTATTGATCCTGCCGACTGGGATGATCCGGGCCTTTTGCATGACACTACCATCGGCAAGCACTGTGCCGAGTTGGATCTGACGAGTTCTTCAGATCGGGCACTCTTTGTGGACTTGCTGCGTCAGGCAGACGTACTTGTGCACGGCTACCGTCCCGGCGCTTTGGAAGGGCTTGGCTTTGATGCCGCCAGTCTCGATCAGATTAACCCGGCGCACATCTGCATTAGCCTCAGCGCGTATGGCCGACAGGGCCCGTGGTCAGAACGTCGTGGCTTTGACAGTCTTGTTCAATTCAGCACAGGGATTGCGGACTTGTGCAGTGATGGCCATGGCCTACCGGGAAAACTGCCCGTACAAGCTCTGGACCATGCAGCAGGGTATGTAATAGCCGCTTGCGTTTTCGAAGCGCTCCGCGTCGCAAAATCCGGTCGAATTATATCAGCTCAAACATCGCTTGCGCGGATTGCATGGATGCTAAGTAGGACTGATCAAACCGATGGTGATGATGACCCTATTCCCCCCAAGGTCAAAGGCGATTTTGCGTCATCGATTGAAACGAGCGACTGGGGTAACCTGAAACGGTTGCGGCCACCTTTGACCGTTCGAGATGCACCGATGATCTGGGATACCCCCTCTGGTGAGCTGCGGCGCCATCCCGCATCATGGGATTAGAATGTGGCAGAGACGCGATTACAGACCTCAAAAATGTTGCCGTCGGCGGATGGAATCTTAGGGTATTCCAAACCTCAAACAACATGGTAATGCCCGCGTGAGACAAAACAATCAGCAGTAGCAAACCCGTTTTAGCTGGCGGCACCTGATAACGGAGCAAATGGCAGGTGTGGTCACTCAGCAACATGCCTGTAATCAGGACCGAAAGATGCAACAGTGCCCTTGGAACAACGGGCCAACGCACTAAATCGCTTTGCGATACTGGCGCTGTTTGTGAGCATTTCACTGGATATGAATTTATTGCACGGGGTTAGCATCGGGTGTGTGCTGTTGGTGCAGCAATTCTCATAATGAATATTGTCATCGCCGAAAGTGCCTTTGACACAATCGATAGAGCTCGTTCTCCTAGAATATGCAACGAATTGAGACCTTTTCGTTTCTCGGATTTCCATCCTTAGAACTGCTGCTGTTGGTCGAGGTGATCTTGCCTCAATTAACACAGAGGTTTTCCATGCCCCTCCAGAAACCAACGACCACGACCCCACTTCGCGCCCGTATGATTGCGGATATGAGTGCGCGCAATCTTGGCCCAGCATCCAAGACCAGTCACTTGCGCGCCTGCAAGCGCTTTGCGGCCTGGCTCGCCCGATCTCCGCAGACGGCAACTGCAGATGATGTGAGGCGGTTCCAACAGCACCTGATCGAGAGCGGCGTGAGCATCTGCACCCGCAATCAGACCATGTCAGGCGTCAAGTTTTTGTTCAAGGTGAGTTTGCGGCGACATGATCTGGTGGCAGAGATCTTCCACCTCAAAGAACCGGACCGGGTGCCGCTGGTGCTCAGCCAAAAGGAGGTCAAGCGCATTCTGGACCTGGCACCCAGTTTGAAAGCGCGTGTCATGTTATCCTTGGCCTATGGCTGCGGACTGCGCGCGGGCGAGATTGTTCGCTTGAGCGCTGGTGATATCGACAGCGCCCAGAACATCATCCGCATTGTCCAGGCGAAGGGACACAAGGATCGCAATGTTATGCTGCCTTCGGATATTTTAGGGTTGCTGCGTGAGTGGTGGAGGGAACGCCCAACCGGTCAGGATAACAATGTGCCTGTCCCTGAGCGTATTCTTTTCCCCGGCTATCGCGGCAAACCTCTCTCAACACGGCATTTATCGCGGCTGTTCCATGAGACAGCCAGACAAGCCGATATCACCAAACACGTGACGCTGCATACGTTGCGCCATTCCTTTGCAACCCATCTTCTGGAGCGCGGCGTCGACATCCGGGTGATCCAGGTGCTGCTTGGCCATGCTAAACTCACGACAACGGCGCGGTATGTACGGGTTGCCACGGGCATGATTGCGGCGGTGGCCAGCCCGCTGGATGACCTGAGCCGGTCCAGTCGGAAGAAAGGCCAGGCCAGGTCTTCGTAGAATACCATGCCCCGTCCATCTGTGGAGGTTGCGGATATCCTCCGTGATCACGGGGCTGCCTGGCGTGCGGCGAACGCGGGTCATGTCAGTCTGAGCCAATTGAAAGTGATGAGCGCGATTGAGTGCTGCCGTACAGCAGCGCTCGGCGGACATGTTGCCCATTGCACCGACTGCGGGCATGAGCACATCGCCTACAATTCGTGCCGCAACCGTCACTGTCCCAAATGTCAGTCCGGCGCCGCAAAAACATGGCTGGCTGCGCGGGAAGCTGAGCTGCTGCCTGTGCGATATTTCCACCTTGTCTTTACATTGCCAAAACCGATCACTGATCTTGCCTATCAGAACAAACGCAAGATCTACAATCTTTTGATGCGGGCCAGCGCGGACACGGTGATCAAAATAGCCGCCGATCCCAAGCACCTTGGCGCGCGGGTCGGGATCACCTCGGTGCTCCATACCTGGGGCTCGGCAATGACGCACCATCCTCACGTGCATATGATCGTTCCGGGAGGAGGGCTTTCGGCGGATGGAGAAAAGTGGATCGCCTGCCGCAAAAACTTCTTCCTGTCTGTCCGGGTTTTATCCCGTTTGTACCGGCGTCTTATTCTGCAAGGGCTGGTCAGGCTGCACAAAGCTGGAAAACTGCAATTCTTCGGTGATTATGCTGACCTCATCAAGCCGGACGCCTTCGAGGCCTTCCTCAAGCCGCTGCGCAAAATAGACTGGGTCGTCTACGCCAAGCAACCCTTTGCCGGACCAAAAGCTGTTCTGGCATATCTGTCGCGCTACACTCATAGGGTTGCGATTTCAAATAGCCGCTTGATCAGGGCCGATGAGCGCGGTGTCACGTTCCGCGTCAAGGATTACCGCGTGACTGGTCCCAGACGGCATAAGACCATGCTCCTGAAAACCGACGAGTTCATCCGCCGGTTCATGATCCATGTTCTGCCAAAAGGCCAACACCGCATCCGCCACTACGGCTTCTTTGGTAATGGAACCCGCGCCGCCAATATTGCCAGGATCAGGGTATTACTCAGGGCCAAAGCGCCAGATAACGCTCAAAGCGATCAGGAGACTGCTGGCAGTGCCGCCCAAGCCCCCCGCACGCTCGCATTCCCTTGTCCGGGCTGCGGCGGCCAGTTGATCATCAAGGACACTTTTGCCCCACAACACCAGCCCAGAGCGCCACCAACCACGTCGAGGGCCGCCCTATGACATCGCGAGCATCTTCATGGGGACCACTGTTCAGTCCTGCCTCAGCCTCACGCTACACTGGCATGCGGCCCAGCACACTTGTGCCAACCTATCGCATTGTGACGCAAAAACTGCCCGAACCTATGGGAAGCAATACATATCGCCGCCAACCTCGCAAATCACAGACCCAACCCGCGCATACAAACCCTGCAAACGCATTCCTCCGACCTGATCCAAAGCAACAGACGCATTCAAATACCCATAGACCCGACTGACTTGCCCAAAACAACCCCGCGATTTCCCGCTTTGGCGCTTCTCCGACGCCAGGCAGCGCCTCGCCTTGATTCAAAACGCACCCCGTGGCGTCCGAGAAACCTAAACATACGAGAAACCTAAACATAGCACTAAATCGCTTTGCGATACTGGCGCTGTTTGTGAGCATTTCACTGGATATGAATTTATTGCACGGGGTTAGCATCGGGTGTGTGCTGTTGGTGCAGCAATTCTCATAATGAATATTGTCATCGCCGAAAGTGCCTTTGACACAATCGATAGAGCTCGTTCTCCTAGAATATGCAACGAATTGAGACCTTTTCGTTTCTCGGATTTCCATCCTTAGAACTGCTGCTGTTGGTCGAGGTGATCTTGCCTCAATTAACACAGAGGTTTTCCATGCCCCTCCAGAAACCAACGACCACGACCCCACTTCGCGCCCGTATGATTGCGGATATGAGTGCGCGCAATCTTGGCCCAGCATCCAAGACCAGTCACTTGCGCGCCTGCAAGCGCTTTGCGGCCTGGCTCGCCCGATCTCCGCAGACGGCAACTGCAGATGATGTGAGGCGGTTCCAACAGCACCTGATCGAGAGCGGCGTGAGCATCTGCACCCGCAATCAGACCATGTCAGGCGTCAAGTTTTTGTTCAAGGTGAGTTTGCGGCGACATGATCTGGTGGCAGAGATCTTCCACCTCAAAGAACCGGACCGGGTGCCGCTGGTGCTCAGCCAAAAGGAGGTCAAGCGCATTCTGGACCTGGCACCCAGTTTGAAAGCGCGTGTCATGTTATCCTTGGCCTATGGCTGCGGACTGCGCGCGGGCGAGATTGTTCGCTTGAGCGCTGGTGATATCGACAGCGCCCAGAACATCATCCGCATTGTCCAGGCGAAGGGACACAAGGATCGCAATGTTATGCTGCCTTCGGATATTTTAGGGTTGCTGCGTGAGTGGTGGAGGGAACGCCCAACCGGTCAGGATAACAATGTGCCTGTCCCTGAGCGTATTCTTTTCCCCGGCTATCGCGGCAAACCTCTCTCAACACGGCATTTATCGCGGCTGTTCCATGAGACAGCCAGACAAGCCGATATCACCAAACACGTGACGCTGCATACGTTGCGCCATTCCTTTGCAACCCATCTTCTGGAGCGCGGCGTCGACATCCGGGTGATCCAGGTGCTGCTTGGCCATGCTAAACTCACGACAACGGCGCGGTATGTACGGGTTGCCACGGGCATGATTGCGGCGGTGGCCAGCCCGCTGGATGACCTGAGCCGGTCCAGTCGGAAGAAAGGCCAGGCCAGGTCTTCGTAGAATACCATGCCCCGTCCATCTGTGGAGGTTGCGGATATCCTCCGTGATCACGGGGCTGCCTGGCGTGCGGCGAACGCGGGTCATGTCAGTCTGAGCCAATTGAAAGTGATGAGCGCGATTGAGTGCTGCCGTACAGCAGCGCTCGGCGGACATGTTGCCCATTGCACCGACTGCGGGCATGAGCACATCGCCTACAATTCGTGCCGCAACCGTCACTGTCCCAAATGTCAGTCCGGCGCCGCAAAAACATGGCTGGCTGCGCGGGAAGCTGAGCTGCTGCCTGTGCGATATTTCCACCTTGTCTTTACATTGCCAAAACCGATCACTGATCTTGCCTATCAGAACAAACGCAAGATCTACAATCTTTTGATGCGGGCCAGCGCGGACACGGTGATCAAAATAGCCGCCGATCCCAAGCACCTTGGCGCGCGGGTCGGGATCACCTCGGTGCTCCATACCTGGGGCTCGGCAATGACGCACCATCCTCACGTGCATATGATCGTTCCGGGAGGAGGGCTTTCGGCGGATGGAGAAAAGTGGATCGCCTGCCGCAAAAACTTCTTCCTGTCTGTCCGGGTTTTATCCCGTTTGTACCGGCGTCTTATTCTGCAAGGGCTGGTCAGGCTGCACAAAGCTGGAAAACTGCAATTCTTCGGTGATTATGCTGACCTCATCAAGCCGGACGCCTTCGAGGCCTTCCTCAAGCCGCTGCGCAAAATAGACTGGGTCGTCTACGCCAAGCAACCCTTTGCCGGACCAAAAGCTGTTCTGGCATATCTGTCGCGCTACACTCATAGGGTTGCGATTTCAAATAGCCGCTTGATCAGGGCCGATGAGCGCGGTGTCACGTTCCGCGTCAAGGATTACCGCGTGACTGGTCCCAGACGGCATAAGACCATGCTCCTGAAAACCGACGAGTTCATCCGCCGGTTCATGATCCATGTTCTGCCAAAAGGCCAACACCGCATCCGCCACTACGGCTTCTTTGGTAATGGAACCCGCGCCGCCAATATTGCCAGGATCAGGGTATTACTCAGGGCCAAAGCGCCAGATAACGCTCAAAGCGATCAGGAGACTGCTGGCAGTGCCGCCCAAGCCCCCCGCACGCTCGCATTCCCTTGTCCGGGCTGCGGCGGCCAGTTGATCATCAAGGACACTTTTGCCCCACAACACCAGCCCAGAGCGCCACCAACCACGTCGAGGGCCGCCCTATGACATCGCGAGCATCTTCATGGGGACCACTGTTCAGTCCTGCCTCAGCCTCACGCTACACTGGCATGCGGCCCAGCACACTTGTGCCAACCTATCGCATTGTGACGCAAAAACTGCCCGAACCTATGGGAAGCAATACATATCGCCGCCAACCTCGCAAATCACAGACCCAACCCGCGCATACAAACCCTGCAAACGCATTCCTCCGACCTGATCCAAAGCAACAGACGCATTCAAATACCCATAGACCCGACTGACTTGCCCAAAACAACCCCGCGATTTCCCGCTTTGGCGCTTCTCCGACGCCAGGCAGCGCCTCGCCTTGATTCAAAACGCACCCCGTGGCGTCCGAGAAACCTAAACATACGAGAAACCTAAACATAACCGGACCTTCGGGCGTTTCCATCATGAGTTGAGACACGCTCACCCGAAGGCTTCTACAGTGGCTCTTATGGGCGATCTGGAATTACCCATGCTGATCATGAAAGTCCTTGATCCAGCGATTCAAGGTAGCACACCCCACACCCAAGTCAGCGGCAATCTCCGGCACTGACCGACCACTCACTTCGACCAGTCGCACCACCTCATGCTTAAACTCTCCCGTATTATGTGTTCGCAACATGAAGTCCTCCTGTTGTCAATATAACAGAAGTCCCTCCATTTTTCTCGGACCATTCCAATCCCATATTCGATTCAACCGATCTGTCCAGAAGGCTTCCACGACAAACAAGCCACTGAGTTGCTCAGAATTTGCACATGGGTTAGACGTCCTATCGTTTCTGTATGATGTCCGTTTTGTTCTATTATCGAAAATCAAGTATATCTATAAATTAATGCAACAAATACGAATCTCATATGACCATATTGAAGGGTGATTATGAGAATTAGTTTAAAGAACACATAATCAACTGACTTCAGGCAAGTATAGGGCAGGTGGATCGATACATTTGCGTTCCTGCTGTATCTTCCTGTTTTGTCTGTTCAGTTCTGAATGGAGATCCCAATAGCGGGATTCGTAGGTTAACTATGAGCTACAGCTTGCTTAACTCAGTGTTAGGTCCAGTTATGCGAGGACCATCGAGTTCTCATACAGCAGGACCATTTTTTATCGCAGATAGTATTCGGCAGCTCAGTCTTACTGACGGTGAGCGAATACTATCTGCACGTATCAACTTCGATCCTTCTGGATCCTATGCGCGTGTTTATAAAAATCAGGGTTCCGACCAAGGTATTGCGGCAGGACTGCTGGGTCGAGCAATGACACATCCAGCTTACGCTCATGCTCAGGATGATATTAGGAAGGATAGGCTGTTCGATCTCAGCTTTAATATCAAGCCTTTGCAAGCGGCAAGCCATCCCAATGATGCTGAGTTTGAACTGCAGATAAAGCAGCAAGATGACTCAGTCAGACATGAGAACTGGCGTTCTGTCTCAATTGGCGGCGGCATGTTCCAGCTTACATCCCTTAATGGAGCCGACTTACAGATCAGTGGTGCATTCTACACCACGCTGGTCGAGGTCAACAGTCAGCGGGTAGTTGAGCTAACACTTGCCCATATCAGACAAAATGATCTTCTTGCTGATTTTGGAGTTTGCTCGATTTTTTGCTCGAGTAACACTATCGAAGTTCAAGCTCAGAAGCCTCTTAGTCTTGATGTCACCGCGAACCTACAGCGATTAGATGATGTTGTTCGCGTAAGACAATGCAAACCAGCACAATACATCATCAAAGATGCAGCGCCGTTGTTTGAGAGCTGCAGCGATATTCTGAATGCAGCAAATCAGGCGCCTCTCTATGAGCTTGCAGAGCAATATGAGGCCAAGCAACTTGGTTTGACAAAAGCAGAAGTGCGCGAGCTTTTTCTGCGAAGATTGGAAACGATGTTCGCTTCCATAGATGAAGCGTTAGAGCAAAACATAAAGGGAATGAAGTTCCTTTCTCCCAAAGCGTCTCAGTTGATGGCATCTACCCACGCTTCTGCTATCGCAAGCCCAGTCTTGAACTGCGCTATTGCTGCGGCATTAGCTGCAATGGAGTCCGGTACTAGTCGAGGCATTGTAGTGGCAGCGCCAACTGCCGGTTCTGCTGGAATAGTCCCGGGTATTGCGTACGCTCTTCTGAAAAATGGTTTCACAAAAGATGACTGCGTCAATCTTTTGGAAGTAGCTGCTTTGGCGGGTGCAATTGTCGCACAGCAAGCCACATTCGCTGCAGAAGTTGCAGGCTGTAATGCAGAAACGGGCGTTTCGGCTGCGATGGCAGCAGTAGGTCTCGCCCATGTGATGGGCGCGACACCTCAACAGGCTTTTGATGCTGCATCGATTTGCATGATGAACACCATGGGCTTGGTGTGTGATCCCGTTAATGGTGAAGTGGAAATACCATGTCATGCCAGAAACATTGGTGGGGTTTCTCATGCCATCAGTTCGGTCACTGCTGTCCTTGGGGGCTTTGAAGCTGTCCTGCCGATGGATGAGCTCATTGGCTCTATGATGCAAGTGGCCAGCAAAACACATCCAGACATGCTCTGCACTGCCAGAGGTGGATGCGCAGTAACTGCAACTGCGCGGGAACTCCTGAAACAAAAAGCAAACAACTAACTCTTCGATAACTGGAGAAAATCCAATGCATTGGAATAGAAGTATTACCATGCTCGGCGTACATGCTGAGGGTGAGGTCGGTCGTGTCATTACGGGGGGAGTAATCAATATCCCGGGTGACACTATGTTGGACAAAATGCAGCACATCAACACTGTTGATGACAGCATTCGCCGCTTCGCGTTGCAGGAGCCTCGTGGCAGCGCACAGATGTCAGTAAACCTGCTTCTTCCACCCGTAAATCCGAAAGCCGATGTAGGCTTTATTGTCATGCAACCGGATGCTGCTCATGCCTTGTCAGGCTCGAACACAATGTGTGTGACTACCGCTGTTTTTGAAACTGGCATGCTGCCTATGAAGGATGGTGAAAACACACTAACAATTGATACGCCGGCAGGACTTATTCCAGTTGTTGCTCATTGCAAAGACCATAAAGTCGAAAAGGTTACAATCGACATCTGCCCAAGCTTCGTAGAGCACCTTGATCATCCGGTTCAGGTTGATGGTTTTGATGAAATCAAGGTCGATGTCGCTTTTGGTGGTTGCTATTTTGCTATGGTGGATGCTGAAAGCTTAGGTTTTGAGATCTCACCTGAGAATGCGCGGCTAATGGTCGATACTGCGCATACGATCAAGAAAGCCATTGATGACCAAGTGAGAGTGCAACATCCGGAAATTGAGCAGTTCAACCATATTGAATATGTCATGTTTACTGGGGTCCATCCGACAGAAACCGCTGTCTATAAGAATGGCACAATTATCTTCCCTGGTCGCGTCGATAGATCTCCTTGTGGTACCGGATCTTCAAGCCGAATGGCCTGTTTGCACGCGCGTGGTGCGTTAAAAATCGGTGATAAGGTTTTCATGGAATCGACAATTGGTGGTCGTTTCGAAGCGGAAATAGCTTCGACCTGTAAGGTTGGTGATAGGGATGCGATCATTCCACGATTGACCGGGCGCTGTTGGATTTATTCAATCGAGCATCATGGTGTCCACCCGACGGACCCTTTCCCTCTTGGCTACACGATGTCTGACACTTGGGGCCCAGATGTCAAAGCCCTGACACCACACAACTAAACTAACAGCACAACCTATGGGAGAATGGTCATGCAGTCGAAGTCAAGCTCACTGATGAAGGTTATTACTATTGCGGGAGCATTTACCGCCTACCAGATCGGCTCTGGTTTTGCCACGGGGCAGGAGATCCTTCAGTATTTCGTATCCTATGGATACTGGGGCATTTTAGGTGCAGCACTCACACTTATTCTATTTGCGTATGTGTCGATCAACTTCATGTCAGTCGGACGTCATCAGAAACTTTCTAAAGCAAATGATGTGTATCGGTACTATTGCGGCAAACATGTCGGTATGTTCTATGATTACTTCTCAACATTGTTCTGTTTCCTTACATTTTCGGTGATGGTTGCTGGGGCGGGAGCTGCCTTGAAACAGCATTTCGGATTACCAACGATCGTTGGTGGCTCGCTTATTGCTGTACTTGCTTTTGTCACAGTAATTATGGGGCTGAACCGCATCGTCGACATCATCGGCAAACTGGGGCCAGTCATTGCTGGAATTGCAATTCTACTTGGATTGGTATCCATCTTCAGCAATCTTGGTAATTTAACTCCAGCTGATGTTATACCGCTCATTGAAAGCAAGGTTGGCGAAGGTGTTGTCCTACAAGCTTCCAGCAACTGGTTCTTAGCTGCTTTGAACTACGTCGGCTTTTGCATGTTGCTACTCGGAGCATTCATGGCCGCAATTGGTTCTGAAACTTCAAGTGACGCTGAAGTTAAATATGGCGGTATTTTTGGTGCGATGTTGTTCTCTGGGGCAATTATAGTGGTTGCTCTGGGTTTGATGGGACAACTGAACAATGTTGCTGGCACACAAATTCCAATGCTTGTATTGGCTGCAGATGTAAGTCCAATGATCGCTAGTGCATTCTCATTCGTCATCATTGCAGGTATTTATACGACAACTGCACCGCTGCTTTGGAATGTGTCTGCCAGGATCACTCCAGAGGGAACTTCGAAATCCAAGATGGTGACAGCAGGTCTGACACTTATTGGTGGTGCTCTCGGTCTCTTCATACCTTTTGATCAACTTTTGAATGTTGTCTATGTAGTGAACGGGTATGTCGGTATTGTATTGCTTGGCTTTATGATCGTTAAACACTTGAGGTCTAGCGTTTTAGTTAAAGCAGAAGCCGTCAGCTGAGAATAATCCTGAAGTTCAGAAGGGGCCTGTGCCTAACGTAAGCGCAAGTCTCTTCTGACATCGCACAAGCGCATTGTTTGGAATTTGGATTAATCTGAGTATGGTGTGCTTCCCGATTTAGTCACGATGAAAAGTACGTGACTTGCTTTAAGAGTGAAGAAGATGAGACCTCAATCATTAAGCCGGAAAGCGGAGTGTAAGTTGAAAGTTGCCATGGTGCTTCTTCCCAATTTTACACTTCTTGCACTGAGCTGTCTGACTGAGGTCTTGCGTCATGCTGCAGACGATGGTGATGAAAGCAGGCAGGTCAACTGCTCGTGGGATCTGTTATCCGTCTCGACCAACCCAATCATGTCCAGTTCCGGAATAACGGTCACACCCAACAAAACGCTTGAATGCGATCTTACGGGCTATGATTACATCGTTATTATCGGAGGAAAGCTTCCCAAGGATTGCCTTTATCCTGATGCTTATATCCAGTTTATCAAAAGCTGCCGTCAGCAAGGCAATAAATTGATCGGTATGTGTACCGGTACGTTTGCTCTTGCGCGCGCGGGTATTTTGAAAAATGTGCGCACGGCACTGCATTGGTACCACTATCAGGAGTTCAGAAGCCACTTCCCATCATCAATCGCGGTTACAGACGAACTTTACATCGAAGATCGTAACATCATCACATGCGCAGGAGGGGCGGCTAGTTCAGATCTGGCCTTGTACTTGGTGGAAAAACACTTGGGTAAGGGGAAGGTCATCAAATGCTTGCGTCATTTGATCCTAATTTCTGCCAGAGAAGCTCGGCAGTCTCAAACACCTTTTGATCTGGACATCCCTCAGTTCAGCGATGTGAGACTACGCAAGGCTGTGTTCCTGATGGAGCAGAACCTCGAAGATACTCTTGAGATCACGCAACTTGCAAACACGTTGAGCCTCAGTCAACGACAACTCAACCGTTTGTTCTTAGAGCATACAGGCATGTCTCCGAGCGCCTATTACCGTAGCCTTCGTCTTCGTCATGCCCGATGGCTTCTCGATAATTCAGAGCAACCGTTAGACCATATTGCCCTTGGCTGTGGCTTCTCAGATCTGTCGCACCTCACGCGCTACTACAAAAAGCAATACAAGCAGACTCCCGGTTCAACCCGATCGCTCCGAAAAAAAGCTCAGGCTGAGTTGGAACCAGAACAGTCCGGAAGCTTGGCAGAGTTTATGCATGAATGATGAGCAGGGGGATTGATGAAGCCTGAGAAACTGCAGCTCTCCCCAACTTACTTTCGCTGCAAGATGATTGAGCCTTATCTAGAGTTGAAACTTAGCAATAAATGGACTTCCCAGAGGCAATGCGAATGGCAGGTAAGGTCACTCAGCAACACGCCTGTTTCCCTGGGCCAACTGCGGTCATTCGGATGTTTCCATCATAGGTTGAGTTTAGTTTATCTAAACCTACGCGAATGCCCTATGAGCTCATATTTATCTGGGCTCGGCATGGGGCAGATGTCAGAGGTGGCTAGAAACGGCAAGTCGCGACATTCAACAACGCAGGCCTTACCAGGCAATTTATAATTGGTGACTTATGCCTATAACCACATAGAGACCGCGCTCTGACTGTCCAAATATAGGGGCCACCTCTTGCCACGCTGGCGTAACAACGTCTGGGAGTTTTCTGTTGCTATCGCAATCGCTAAATAAAATTGAGTTTGAAATTAACATTACTGCTTAGTATTACTCATTGGTATTGCGAACACTATTTTCAATAGGTGACCTTTTAATGCTATCCATTCTTTTCTCCACGCGTACTGTAACTCTGCTTTCAGTGAGTGTGTTGCCATTAATTTTTGCTAGCATCGCATCTGCGCAGTCAGCTCAAAAAGAGTATGACAATAGCTATGACGGCCAGACTGTCACCAATAGTGACCCTATCACGACAGTCGCCGGCGATGATGCTGGCATTGTGATCAGTGGCGACGATATTACCCTGACTAACACAGCTGACGTGACAGCTACAGTCATCGGCCAAGAAGGAGTTCACGTCGAGGGAGACGGTAATAGCTTTAGCAACTCGGGTGTCATTAGAACGCTTTCGTCAGGCATTGAGGCCGCTGGGAGTACTATAGCCGTAAAAGATATTATTAACAGCGGTACAATCGAAGCAGAGCACTCCGGCATTTATGTCAGCAAAGAATTCGAAAATATCGTCAACAGCGGCACACTTGATGCCGGGAACTCTGGAATTCGGGCCTACGGTTCGTCTGGGAACATAACGAATAGTGGCACCATTAATGCCAATGGTGGCGACGGTATCAAGACAGGGTTCATTTTTGTTATTGGCCAGGTAGTCAATAGCGGCACAATAAACGCTACAGGCGATGGTATTTTTATTGATAAAGGCTCTGAAGATATTATCAATAGCGGCACCATAAACGCGAATGAGATTGGCATAAATATCAAGGGCAATGCTGGGGACATATTCAACAGCGGGTCCATTGACGCGGATGAGATTGGCATAAGTATCAAAGGCAGTGCTGGGGACATAACCAATCGCGGCACTATTACTGCTGGCGAATACGGCATTTACACCAATGGTGGTCCAAATATAGACCAGATCATTAACAGTGGTAATATATTCGCATCGAAGAGCGGTATATTCGCCCAGAGCGGTTCAAAAATAGATCGTATCGTCAATACCGGGGGAATTGATGTCTCCCAGTCCGGTATTGAAACCTCCAACGGCAGTACTATCGGAGAGATCTTAAACAGCGGTGCAATTAAAGCCCAGACCCATGGGATCTATGCTCATTCAGGCGGGAGCGTGGGAAATATCGTCAATACAGGAACGATCACCGCCGAAGATTCTGGCATATTCGTAACCAACGGCCCGAGCGTTACCGCAATAAATAACAGCGGGCGTATCGAGGCCGCCAGCAACGGAATTTTCCTCGATCAAGGTGCCGCTATAGATGAGGTAGTCAATAGCGGCACCTTGATCGGTGGTACCTCCGCCTTCCATTTAGGAATAGGTAGGAGTTTGACTAAGCTGTCCCTTCTAGAGGGCTCTAATATTCAGGGAGCGATCTTAATTGACGGGAAGTTGGATACTCTCCATATGGGGTCCGGTTGGGATGCTCTGATGACCATCACTGGCAATAATGCTGGATCGGGACTTGATGCTATAACTGTAACCGGAGATGGACAGACCCTTATTACACGCGATCTTGGTGGTGGCGCCTATCAAGTCATTTCTCTTGATGGGGCAAGCTCCAACGCCTTATCGAAAAATGCAGGCCGCATGACTGCCGATCTTACTCGTTCGGTTTCTCAGGATGTAGCAGACCGTTCGAGCATCACGCGAACCTGTGGGAGCCCCGGTATTGTTTGCCGCACGGGTGTGTGGAGCAGTAAAACAGTGGCGGCGCAGGATAGTACTTCCGATGAAGATTATGGTCACCTTTTAGCTATTGCGACTGTCGGTATTGATGGATCAATTGGCGACAGCGCAATAGGCGGTTTGTTGGCTGGCTATGCCAAGGGGTGGTCCAATCTTTATGATGGTAGTTGGGACAGCGAAAGCCAAGTTGCATATGTTGGCGGTTACTACTCCCGCATGTTTGGCTCCTTGTTTGCGGACCTGTCTCTGACGGGTGGTTACATGTGGCAGGATAACTCCCGTAGATTTATGGATAATACCGCAACAGGTGGTATTCGCGACTCTGCTGATCAAACTATTGGTACTGTGTTTGTTACCCCAGTATTGACACTTGGTTACTCCCAAGCCCTTAGCGAAACAACATCGCTCGCTCCAAGCCTCTCAGCCCGTTATACGTTCTCCTACCGTGAAGGGTACGAGGAAGAGGCTGTCTCGGAAATTTCGCACGAAGCTGAAGCAAGGCATCGCCTAGATCTGCGTGCGCAGTTGGCATTTTCGTGGTCGGGCCTTGAGCCAAATGATATTGGGGTTTGGAACACGCGATTGCGCGGTGGGCTCGATATTTCTGCTGAAGGTGGGGACGGTGCATCTAGTTCTGCATTCGGCCAGACCATGACCATTAATGAGGGTGATGAAGACCTCGGTATCCGCCCGTTTATTGGTTTGGATGTGGCCTACAATATTTCTGAGCGCTTTGACTTCAACTTAAGCACAGAAGTAGCCTACGCGAGTAATGAAACGCTTTCTGCCAACGCAAAGCTGAATACCAGTTGGAAGTTTTAAAGGTAGTCGGGTATCGCTTCATGCCGTTTGCCAAAGTAAACTATCAAGTAGTCGTCTCTTTTGTAAAATAAGAAGAGTTGCGATTGGATGGGGCGTGTACTTAGTAAACATGCCCCTGAACCACCAGGTAAACTTGCGGATTAACTACAGATAACGGCCTTCTAAGGATACACTCCATCTCTAGTTTTTGCTCGATAAAGTAAATAATTGTAGGTTTAAGTAGTTGTCACTACTAATTGTATTTACTTGAAAGTGCCCCTCTAAATGAGCGACTGGTAAACCCGTCCTGCTCGTTGCGCTAGCTTTCAGTTACTCTGGTATATCAATATAATACCAAGGCATGAGATCGTTCAATTGGATGATCTCATAGTCTGGCCCGTGTTATTATACGTAATTTGGAGAATCCTTAAGCCTTTCATGAGGTGGTCCTGGCAGCTAACAGCTAATTTTTTCGCTCAACAGAAAATTAGATGACACACACCTGTAGTTGAAAACTAGTTAAGGCTAGAGCTACTCAAAGACCGCTCGAATGGCCGGTATGGTCACACAGCAACATGCCTGTAATCAGGGCCAGCAGCTGATTTCCAAGAATTTCCATCTAGGATTGAGACAGTTCTTTTGGAAGTTACTGCAGGCGCTTTCCCGAGTACTTTTGGGTTGGACCTATGCGCTCATTGTACCTGGATGTGCCACGGGTTCGTTGAGCCCATTGCTGCCACTCGTGAGGTAGCTAGTGTTCGCAGGCGCAGCATGTTGCAAGGTGACCTTTGCTGTCATTGACCGCGTGGCATAGGCAACCCCAGTCAGAGCGCTCTTGCTATTCCTAGTTGTACGCGTTTCCAGCAGACCTGAGGTATGGAAGGCAACTCACTTTTGCATGGCCCATGTCCCCAAATCTGACGAAGTAAGCGTTCAAGTCACTGGAGTTGACGCCTGCTTTACGACCACCGATTAATTTCTAGATTACCCAGCGAGGACCTTCTGGGACAGCCCCTTTAAGTTCCCATCGATTATCTTGCCCATCATCATTTTCATCAGTGTCTGCCCCATAAGCCATCCAAGGAGCCCATATTTGACACGATAATCGAAGGTCCAAGTGACGCGAGTGCGCCCGCCGGTCGGTGTAGTCCGTATTTCAGAGCTCGCCTCATTCAAAGGCATTGCGGCCATGTCTGAGAGTTTGACAGTATATCCTTTAACCGGTTTCCACGCTGTGATCTCTTCGACGAGCGATGTGCCGTTTGCAAAATTGTTGCGGCGCTTTGATCCTAGCCCAATGTCACCAGTCGTCAGGGCGTCGACAGACGTGATCTGCGGCGCAAACTCATCAATGTGCATGTAGCGGCTGAGAACAGCCCAAACCGCGTCGGGGGCTGCATCAATAAGGAGGCTGCGTTCAAAGTGGATCATTCAAAAACTCCGTTCCATTTGCGCGATTACCGCGCCTAATTTCTGTTTTCTGAGCCTCTTTTAGAATTGTTCTGCTCTCACCGTTATGACAGTAGTGTGATAGGAGGATGCAAAAATGCGTCGCACTGAACGGCTTTTCCAGATTATCCAGATATTGCGGTCCACAAAGTCACCTATCACCGGACGGGAACTTGCACATGAATTGGAAATCTCTCTCAGTACGCTCTATCGTGACATGGCAGAGCTTAACGCCCAACGTATCCCAATCACCGGAGAAGCTGGAGTGGGCTACGTGCTTGACGGTGGTTACGATATGCCACCGTTGATGCTGACGGCGGATGAGCTGGAAGCTGCTGCTCTGGGGGCAGCTTGGGTGGCGTCCGAGGCGGATCCCTCATTGGCCCGCGCTGCGCGTGATCTGGTTGCTAAACTTTCTAGCGCTATTCCGAAAGAACTCCGTCCAGTCGTTTTGGATGCAAGCTCAAAGCCAATACAGACGCGTGTGATGGTGTTTGAGCGGTTCGACAGCGCATTGCTGCGATATGCCATCCGAGAGCGGTACAAATTGCAACTTATCTACACCGACCGTGACGGTAGCACGACCGACCGGATTGCCTGGCCGCTCCTAATCGCATTTCTGGATCGAACGCGATATCTCGTCGGATGGTGCGAGACGAAAAATGACTACCGGCATTTCAAAACCGAACGCGTGCAGGAGTTGAAAGTTCTTGGTGAGAAATATCCGGGCCGTCGCGCTACCTTGCTGAAAGGATGGGACGAAGCTACAGCGAGCTAACGGTGAATCTTGGTGACGGAGTGAATTGCGGCGTATCATAGCAAGTGATTGAGGCTTGCTTTTGACTCCAGAGGAGCTGATACGCCTATGACAGATGATAGTGTTATCCCGCTTGTGCAGCCAGGGGAATTTCAAGATGCACTTACGGAAGTTTTGCGTTCGGGTGCACAGCAACTTTTGCGAGCGGCCATTGAGAGTGAAGTCATGAGCGTGCTTTCGCTTTACTCGGACTTAAAATTACCAGATGGCCGTCAGCGGGTGGTTCGGCATGGGCATTTGCCAGAGCGACAGGTCCAGACTGGCGTTGGGCCAGTCACGGTCAGCAAACCTCGGATCCGGGATCGAGATGAGAATGCAGAAGAGAAAATTCATTACCATTCCAATCTGTTACCTAATTATCTGCGCCGTTCAACCAGTCTTGATGAATTGATCCCAGCGCTCTATTTGCGTGGGGTTTCTACCAATAATGTTCAGCAAGCTTTGAGTGCTTTGTTGGGTGTTGATGCCCCCAACCTTTCACCGGATGTCATCCGCGGCCTTGTCAAAAGCTGGCGATCTTTATGGGAAGAGTGGAAAACCAGAGACCTGTCAGCGCGCAACTACGTTTATATGTGGGCAGATGGCATCTATCTGAAAGCCCGGGGAGAACGGGAAAGTCGCTGTATTCTGGTGTTGATCGGGGCAACACCGGAAGGCAAGAAAGAGCTGATTGGCTTTGATGATGGCTACCGGGAAGATACTCAGAGCTGGCGGGAGCTACTGCTTGCTCTCAAAGCTCGCGGCTTGCAGATCGAACCGAAGTTGGCTGTCGGTGATGGTGCTCTGGGTTTCTGGGCGGCATTGCGGGAAGTCTTTAGCACAACAAAAGCTCAACGCTGCTGGGTCCACAAGACAATGAATGTCTTAAGCAAAATGCCTAAATCCTTGCAGGCCAAAGCAAAGAAAGATCTACAGGATATCTGGATGGCAGAGAACCGCGTAGATGCTGAGACGGCTTTTGATCTTTTCATAGAGAAATTTGAGGCCAAATACCCCAAAGCCACGCAATGCCTTGCCAAGGATAGGATCGAACTGTTGGCTTTTTATGACTTTCCTGCTGAGCATTGGGGGCATATCAGAACCACCAATCCAATTGAATCAACCTTTGCGACTGTGCGCCACAGAACA
This sequence comes from Pseudovibrio sp. Tun.PSC04-5.I4, assembly GCF_900104145.1. NCBI lineage: Bacteria > Pseudomonadati > Pseudomonadota > Alphaproteobacteria > Hyphomicrobiales > Stappiaceae > Pseudovibrio > Pseudovibrio sp. Tun.PSC04-5.I4. The sequence continues at coordinate 3,966,709 of NZ_FNLB01000006.1, forward strand.
AGGCAGACCAAGAACTGCCTCTCCCGGGATACTGCAATGCCAATGGTCTTCATGCTGATCAAGGCAGCGGAGAAGCGCTGGCAGAAATTGAGAGGCAAAAATCAATTGCCTAAGATAATACAGGGTGTCATCTTCAAAAATGGCATCGAGAGTGATGCAAACCAAAATCACGCCGCCTGAAACCCATCACCAACTTTTGCGGTTAGCTCAGCTACAGCCAGACGTAATCAGAGCTGACATTAGGCGAGCAACAGCATTTAGACGTGATTGACCCAAGACGAGTAATCCAAAGGGTACCCACGAAAGCTTCTGTAGAATTTTCAAAGACAGTTTTTCCACCCCTGATGGAATCTCCTAAATGTTCAGTTCTGACCCTGATTACATGTATGTAGCAGTGTGACCAATGGGGACATTCGAGCGGTCTTTGAGTAGCTCTAGCCTTAACTAGTTTTCAACTTCAGGTGTTTGTCATCTAATTTTCTGTTGAGCGAAAAAATGAACTGTTTAACTGCCAGGACCACCTCATAAAAGGCTTAAGGATTCTCCAAGTTACGGATAGTAATACGAGCCAAATTATGAGATCATCCAATTAGACAACCTTATACCTTGGTATTGAATTGATATACCAGAGTAACTTAAAGCTTGTACAACGAGTAGGGTGGGTTTATCAGTCGCTTATTTAGAGGAATACTTTCAAGTAAATGCAATTAATAGTGACAGCTACTTAAACCTACAAGTATTTACTTATCGAGCAAAAACTAGAGATGGAGTGTATCCTTAGAAAGCCTTTATCTGTAGTTAACTCGCAAGTTTACCTGGTGGTTCAGGGGCATGTTTACTAAGTACACGCCCCATCCAATCTGAACTCTTCTTATTTAAAAAAGAGACGCCCGCTTGATATTTTACTTTGGCACACGGCATGAAGTGCTACCCGACTACCTTTAAAATTTCCAACTGGTATTCAGCTTTGCGTTGGCAGAAAGCGTTTCGTTGCTCGCGTAGGCCACTTCTGTGCTTAAGTTTAAGTCAAAGCGCTCAGAAATATTGTAGGCCACATCCAAACCAATAAACGGGCGGATACCGAGGTCATCATCACCTTCATCAATGGTCATGGTCTGGCCGAATGCAGAACTAGATGCACCGTCCCCACCTTCAGCAGAAATATCGAGACCACCGCGCAATCGCGTGTTCCAAACCCCAAAATCATTTGGCTCAAGGCCCGACCACGAAAATGCCAACTGCGCACGCAGATCTAGGCGATGCCTTGCTTCAGCTTCGTGCGAAATTTCCGAGACAGCCTCTTCCTCGTACCCATCACGGTAGGAGAACGTATAACGGGCTGAGAGGCTTGGAGCGAGCGATGTTGTTTCGCTAAGGGCTTGGGAGTAACCAAGTGTCAATACTGGGGTAACAAACACAGTACCAATGGTTTGATCAGCAGAGTCGCGAATACCACCTGTTGCGGTATTATCCATAAATCTACGGGGGTTATCCTGCCACATGTAACCACCCGCCAGAGACAGGTCCGCAAACAAGGAGCCAAACATGCGGGAGTAGTAGCCGCCAACATATGCAATTTGGCTTTCGCTGTCCCAACTACCATCATAAAGATTGGACCACCCCTTGGCAAGGGACGACAGACCTTGGGGTGGATCAGCTCCGCCAGGTGTGGCCTTCACCTATGCGCCAAGTAGGGCGGGCAAACACGCAGTTGAGATACTTCAAGGCTTTGGCGGCGTTCTGCAAGTCGACGGCTATACAGGATATAATCGAGTAAAAGATCAGCGCGACAACGCCCCCATTGAGTTGGCCTATTGCTGGGCACATGCACGGCGCAAGCTGTTCGAGCTGACAGTCAACAATATTGCCCCCATTGCTGAAGAGGGCATCAAGCAGATCAAAGCCTTCTACCGGATTGAAGCTCAAATCAAGGGAATGACTGCTGAGAAACGCCAAAGCATCCGACAAGAGAAAACACTTCCGCGCATGAAGGTTTTTGAACAGTGGCTGACCTACAACCGAGCACAAGTCTCAGTAAAATCCCCAACGGGATCGGCCCTAAAATATATCGCCAAATACTGGGACGGTTTAAATCTATTCCTCAGTGATGGCCGCGTCGAGATCGACAACAACACGGTGGAACGTTGCATGCGTCCCATTGCGTTGAACCGTAAAAACGCGCTCTTCGCGGGCCATGATGCTGGCGCACAAAACTGGGCTATGCTTGCGTCAATTATCGAGACCTGTAAGTTGAACAAAGTCGAACCACACGCCTATTTGACCGGCGTACTCACAGCCATTGCACAAGGCCATAAGCAGATAGACATCAAACAGTTACTGCCATGGAATTTTGGCAAGTGAAGCACCGCTTACGCTGTTTTCATGGTTGTCCGTTGTTCATTATTTGAAGTTCTGTGCTGTACTTCACACGGCTCATTCCAAAACGTGTCTTGTATTTGAGTATATTGGGTTCTCTCGTAAAAACATCTCGAACAAAAAGTTCGTAGGCTTTCATATCGAGCACATTAATCACCAGTAGATAGTCACTATCTCCTGAGACCATATAGCATTGCAGAACTTCGTGGCGCTCTGAAACGCGCTGTTCAAAAAGCCGAAGTAAGTCATCGCGTTGCTTTTCCAGCTCCACATCAACAAATGCGATTAGCCCTTGCCCAACCAGATCAGGATTCAGCAGAGCAACTGTCTTCTCTATCACACCAACGTCTTGCAATCGGCGGACACGCTTCAAACATGGGGGCGGTGACAAACCGACTGCATCAGCCAGCGCACGATTCGAAATATCTCCACGTTGCTGCAATACACTCAAAATTCGACGATCCGTTTCATCTAGAGAATTATTCAAGGCACACCTTTTCACTAGTTTCTTAATTTGAGGAATTTTGTGGCATTTTTGGAAACTTTTGGCAAGAAAATAGAAATTTGGCATTTGGATAAGAGTGTTATGACTGCGCTGAGGAAATACCGGATTACCAACAAGGACCCCCAAATGCCTAACAACATAACAATTGATAAAACGGCACTACTTTCCCGTCTCCGCTCATTGGGTGACATCGGCCGGAATGCCGATGGTGCACTTACTCGCCTTGCCGCTTCAGACGCTGACAAACAGGGCCGAAACCAACTCGTCGCTTGGTTCGAGGACGCGGGACTTGAGGTCTGCGTGGATCGAATCGGCAACATCTTCGGCATTTGGAAGATCGAAAGTGAAATCGCACCACTGATGATGGGAAGCCATATCGACAGTGTGATTAATGCCGGAATCTTTGACGGCTGCTATGGGGTTTTGTCTGCCCTATCCGTGATTGAGGCAATGAAATCAGGGGGTGTTAAGCCTGACCGCCCCTTAATGGTGGCAGTTTTTACCAACGAGGAAGGAGTGCGTTACACACCAGACATGATGGGGTCGCTTGTCTATGCGGGAGGCTTGGATGCGGATGAGGCCCTGACTACTGTAGGCATTGACGGTACGATATTGGGTGAGGAATTGTCCCGAATTGGATATGCCGGTGAGATGGAACCAGGGGATATAGTACCTTCAGCCTTTATTGAGGTGCATGTGGAGCAGGGCCCTGTACTAGAAGTCGAAGGCAAATTGATGGGAGCGGTGGCAAACCTCCAGGGTATTTTCTGGCAGAAGGTAACGATCAGAGGGGTGGCCAATCACGCAGGCACCACTCCAACACGCCTACGCACTGACGCCGGACTAGCCGCAGCTAAGGTCATCACCTACCTGCGTGGGCTTGTGGATAATTCTGATAGCGTGGCGACTGTCGGCACCATCGAATTCGGCCCCAATGTAATCAATGTTATACCTGATTTCGCTAAGTTTACGGTTGATCTGCGCGATCCGGACCTAGCGGTCTGGGAAACACGCCAGGCTGCGCTGGTCAATTTTCTTGCTGAATTGGAAAAATCAGATGGCGTCACCATTGAAACCGAGCAGTTGGCCCGTTTCGAACCGGTTGTCTTTGACGAAAACATCGTTCAGATGATTGAAGAGGCTGCTGCTGAACAACAGTTCTCGTGTCGCCGAATGACCTCCGGAGCAGGCCATGATGCGCAAATGATGGCTCGCATTTGCCCAACCGCAATGATTTTTGTCCCAAGTCGCGACGGCATCAGCCACAACCCGTTAGAGCATACAGAAGACGAGGCTCTGGTTGCGGGTACGAAAGTACTACTCGATACGGCCACTAGGATCGTAACTGGCTCATAGCGCCGGACTTACAGTCATCATTATTAGCCGCTGTACGGAGAGTGCTGATAATCCGAACTCGGCAAAAAGAGGCCGCTCGTCTTGATCGCAGCGAATACACACTTTGTCCCGAAGTAGTATCTTGCCAACGCCTAAGCGAGCGGCTCATTCCTATCTCAATGTCTGTTTGACGCGAAAATAATTAAAAATAGCAAGAACGCCTTAGCTGGAGGTGCCGGGGTTAGGGTGAATGGCAGGTATGGTCATACTGCAACATGCTACGCCTGCGAATACTAACGACCTCTTTAATGGCAGCATCTACTTGCCGCATCTCAAGGTTCTCGCGATATACTCAAACGCCGTAATCGATCATGTTAATGGCAAACGGCTCTAGCGTTTCCCTTTCTTCGAACCGCGCTTCCTGCTGTTTGCACGTTTACAGCATTCCGATTGTCGCAATTCAACCGATCTGTAAGGTGCAGCTACTCACGAGGCGATTAAGGCGTTGACTGTAAGCTTTTCTCTGAGTGCTTCGTAAGCGGCCGGTGAAAGTTGTAAAATAGCTCCCACTGGTCGAGTTTTGCCTCCAGATCAACGTCCCCCTTGTAGCTGAGAAGTTTGCTGAATGTGTTGTAGCGATTAGTTGAGCCCACCAGACATTCAGGTCATTCGCTGCTGTGCAAAAATCTAGGTCAACAGCAGGTCATTGCTAACGCGTAGGGCCGAGGTTGTGTGAAAACCCGGGCTGAAGAATTTTCAGTAGGATGTGGTTCTATCAAACGACCAAGAGCCAAACATCTATCTCTTGAGTACGAGAAAATTACCCGATCCTAGAAAACCATTCTAACGGCTCTCCGAGATTTCGCGTTTTCACACAGCCTCGGCCACAAGCTGCCATACGAGCATTACCATGGAGGGTTGCAATTTCTCTAGACCCTCCATGCCAATAAGCGTGAGACATTCCACTGGCCAAAGTTTGCACTTGATGGCGTAGGAGAACGAACCCATGGTTATGCCTTCACAGACACCGCTTTCTCTCAATCAATGAACGTGGTCAAATCTCTCACCACAAAATTACCCAGATTTAAGAAACGCTGCTATGGATCTATTTTCAACGTAACAGTGAATGGACAGAAGCATTTTCATACGCTGGTGAGGTTAACCGAGTTTCTAATTTTAAGGGCCAACATCTGATGATTAGAGTAACTCTTGATAAGACCGAACTCTCAGAAGCCACGTGTAAAACTTTAAAGCAGCTTGTTGATACAATTCGATCTGAAACACCAGGCCAAATCCAAAGTCGTTATATTTCATGCATCAACCTCCATCGCGGAGAGATGCTGAATGAAATTAAAGAGACATTTTGGGCAACGAAAAGACCAATGGTTGTGCAAGGCCTTCCTGAATTTTCTGATATTGAGGATACAAAAATACTCCTCTTGCTACTAGGCGAGAGCATAGGAAAGTGTGCTGCTTACTCCGAATACAACCAGAGTTACATTACCGATATACGCCCCACGAAACAGTCTGCAGAGGCAAGTAGCGGTACTGAGTTGCTTTCAATGCACAATGATCTTGCATTTGCAACAGATGGCTGCCGTCCTGCAGCGTTGGTACTTGTTCCTCACATCGCCGACAACACAGTACCCAAAACGCTGATAGCGACGACAGAAGCCATTGTTTCTGCTCTGCCCCAAGACGTTATTGATATATTGGAGCAAAGAATTTTTGAGATCAGATCCGGTGCAAAGCTACTTTGGCCATGCGAGCAGATCCGACGTATAAGCATAATCGACTATGATGCTTATGGGGTACAGCGCCTTCGCCTCAATTTTAATAACGTCAGCCCAATCCCCACACTTAACCCTGAAGAAGCAAACCTCGCACGTCACGCGTTAGATCAAGCTGCCCAAGAAGCTCTTCTGATCGGGCGGATGGAAGGGCATCAAATTTTGAAAGGAGAGGCGCTTCTAATACCCAATGATTACTGTCTTCATGGGAGAGATATTTATTCTGGTGATTGTATGGATCGACTTTTATTGAGATCATATATTATGACTGAGGAGATGGTTAAGTTAAACCATGGAAACACGATGGTTTCTCTCCGACTTTAGAAACAATATACATATCTGTCATCATCTATACTGAGAATACTTCCTTCTATCGGATGTTTGTCAGTATGGAGCATATCTGGCATGGACAATATATTGATAATTGGAGGGGGGCATGTCGGCGTAACTTTGGCAGTTGATTTGGAGCTGCGCAAGCAGGAAACTGGCTGTTCGCCTCACCTCATTCTAGTAAGAGATGAAGAGCACCTGTTGAATGGCTCTTCCGGAAAGGCGGACATTGACTTTGAAGACGTCATATCCGGTCAAATACAACACTGTAGCTTTCCAAAAGAGCATGTTCATAAATTGGACAGCGATTTAAGTAATGTACTCCCAAACACTAGGGCCATAATTATAACGGTGCCTGATATTCCAAGTCTCAGATTTCGTATGATTGAGTGGGTAAAATCTCACGCGCTACCCGCTGAGGCTTACGTTGTGTTTGTGAGGGGAGGACAAGGAGGACTTATTGCAACGATCAATGCTTGGCGCGAGGATCCTGATTTCCAAAAATTTAGCTTAGCTCTCGTCGAAGACAGTTTTTACGGTACGCGCTTCATAGATAATAAAGTCTCCTTCAAAAGAAAACAGCTCACAAATGTAAGTGTAATTGGACCAAGGCCAGATGATATAACGAATAATTTGGCGCAGCTTTTTCGTGGGCCATCAATACCAGAGGGATTTCACAAATTTTCTCTGGTTCGGCCTTTAGATTTACAGTTCGATCCTCTTGGATATATCATTCACCTGGCTGTAGTATTAGATAAAATGAACCTCCAACTAACAAGCCAGGGCATTCAATACAGCCATTATTGTGATGGAGTGCATCAAGGTAACGCTGATACTATAGAAAATCTTGATCTCGAAAGAGTTCAAATGGCAAAGTGTTATAATGCATCAACACGGTCATTCTCCAATATCTTAACTGAACAATATAACTTGCCGAAGCAACCGACCTTCTTGGAAATGATGAAAAGCACAAAGGGTATCTATCGGTCTTTATCGCCCAAGTCGATTGAAGGTCTCAAGGTCTGCCGTCTTATTCATGAGGACGTTCCAGCCATGTTGGTGATGGAGTGGTTAGGTCGCATAAGCGGTGAGCAGTTCACACACATCAAAAGGCATGTCGTTAATGTTCGAGAACAACTCCAAAACCTCGGCATAAAGTTCCAACCGCATCAACACTATGTGGAGGATTTTGAAAGGCGGAAAATGGGGCGGAGTGAGGTCATCAATCTGCTTACCAACCCTGTATGACTTTACCTCAAATGTGAGCACCTTTACCGAACTCGCAGGATATACTTGCAAGGCTACGAATAGATATATGTTGCTTTCCATCACAGCGCATCATGCGAAATAGTTGTGGCAGAGACTGTACTTTTTCTTTCCCGCTCTGCGAGGGGTTTCAGGGGGGGGGGTGGCACTTCTCCAATGGATAAGCCTCGATACAATTTGTCTTCTGACTTTGGGTGGCAATGTGAAAATCGGAAGATTTACCTTTGGTGTTTTTTTGATTTTGGCCTGCAATTTTCTTTTTGCAGCTAAAGAAATTTTTGCCAAGGCCGCTTACCGGGAAGGAAGTTCTCCCGAATATTTCATCATCATCTTTGTATTGGTACTGATCCCCTTTGCGGCCATTATTGTAATCGGCCACTATATAAAGCGAGGTCGGCTTCATTACAGGCGAAAAACAATCCTGTTGAGCGTACTTGCCGGCTTCTTGTGTTATGACTTAGCGATGACGCTAGATTTTTTTGGTCTAACAGTGGTCCCGGTCTCAATTGAGCGGTCGCTATTTAGTGTTTATCCCATTTTCATCTATCTTGGTGGATTACTAATTCATCCCCATTCGCAAATTCCCCGCCATGTTTTTTGGGTTGTCTTCTCCTCAATTTACGCCGGAGTACTGCTATTATTCTTTGATGGATATAGTTCCCTAACCGACGATAAAGCCTTTCACTCATATCTGTTTGGGTCATCCGAAATACTCTTAAGCGCGGCAACATGCGCCGCCTTCTTCCTAATCAGCGAGAAAGTAATTGAGCTCACTGACCCCTGGTTTGTTGCTGGTATTGCAATGCTCAGTGGAAGTAGCTTGGCGGCTACACATATTGTTATTGCTCAGCCTGATATTATTTTCTCATCTCACTCCCCCAAGCTGTTTGCTTTGGCAGCGGCTGCAGCTTTTTGTACTTTACTTTCCGGCTATTGGATTTGCATTGGTATTCGTGCAATTGGAGCTGTCTACAGTGGACTTATTTCAGCTGCCAGTCCGGTATTTTTGGTTTTGATCGCCTCCCCACTTTTAAATGAGGAGGTGTCACTCACGCAAAAAAGCGGCATATTTCTCATAGGAGTAGGCATAGGATTTCTGATTTGGTTCCGGAGGAACACGGACAATGCAAAGTGAAATCTGTTTGGTTGAGAAATTCCGACGTTTTTGGGCGCTGTTGCATGAATCCGCTTCTGCCGTATATTTCGTCCAGTGAGGACGAGAGCAGGCTTGGGAAATTCGGGCAGGTTGTATAAGTGATCCTATGGCCGCATAACTGTGTATCTCTTTGCCATTCCTTATCTCCTTCATAGCAAATATTGCTCGAAAGAGACTGGAACGTAACCGTGACAAGACCAGTTTGTCTGTGTCTACAAGAATGGCGCTTGTATCCTCCAGTGCCAGAGAGCCGGTGATGGACACGGCAAGTGTGGATTTTCCTGTACCGCCTTTGCTTTGTAAAATTCCTAGGACATGAGCCATTTCGATGAAACTCCTAGTGTCTGACAATGAAAGACTGTTGTTTAACGTCGGTAGCGATACAACTGAATGCAGGCGATAGGCAGTAGACGGCTGTTAAGTGGTGTATGCGAGCCTACATGTTGGTTGCTGGCGTAGTTCATGTGCATCGAACCCGCGAATAATCGCAGACCTAATGTTGTCGGTTCCGAGTAATGTGATGTCGTTCTCTTTTCATTACGTACTGGAAACGTAAGCGGGCACATTTTTCGTTGGTTATTAGCTGCTAACCTTCGATAATGGGCGTGAGGTTTTGGTCAGACAAAATGGCGTGTTTTAACCTATGAGCACGTCACATATTTTTCGCGATTGCGTGGGACACTTTCATTCTAACCCATTGAAATTCAACGCGGCACTTTGCACTCTGCATGGGTTACCTTCTTATTGTTTTTGCTTGACTTCCAATGGCTATGATAGCCCCTCCGGGCCTACCACCTTCCCCTTTTAATTAATGCTATAAGCTTAGCTCAACAGCGCTTGGTTGCTCTCTGCGCGTGAAGTTTTTATGTATTCCATCGTCATTTATGTATTCTCAGTGGCTTTATTGGATGTGGTATTTACGCCAGCATGAAATCATAGGTGATAAATCATCCCATTGATCTATTGAGTGAAAAGACGTCAAAGTAATTACTTGGTTCTTACCATGGTAAAAGAAACTAATACCTTGATATGTCGCGAGATGACACAATAGTCATCGATGAATATACCAATCCTACATCGACAAAACAGACACTTTCTTTTTCACAAAATAATCGTGAAGTCTTCGTCAGGTTAGGGGTTGCTATGAGACTTAAATTTGCCCTCGGGCTCACGTTGGGGTGTGCCCTCAGTGTTGGCTCTGCTTATTCACAACAATTAGTTTATCAGCCAGTTAATCCGAGTTTTGGCGGATACGCCAACAACACTACGCATCTTTTCGCAACTGCAAATGCGCAGAAAACGGCAACGATCAGCGGGAACAAAGGGTACGGCACTGGCTCAGGGGATGGCACAGACGGTTCTGGCAATAGTCTGGCTGACTTGTTCGTTCGGCAACTGCAAAACCGTCTGATTTATTCTCTGGCAGATCAAGTCTCCAAGGCCATTTTTGGCGAAGACCCGAAAGATAGCGGCACAGTCAGCTTTGGTGATCAGAAAGTAACATTTGTACGCGGAGATGGCTCAATTCAGTTGCAGATCATCGACGAGAGTACAGGTGCGGTTACCGATATTACGGTTCCTATCCTGCAAACAGCCACTCCCATAAATTAGGTTATTGTTATGATTAAGAAAACACTTGTTGTTGCAATGGCTTTGTCGTTGTCTGCATGTGGGCCGATTTCGCGAATGGCGTTCAGTCCAGGCCCGCAACTTGCCACTATTACCGAGCAAGCCAGTAAACTGAAAATGCTGCCTCCGCCTAAACAGCCTATTTACGCTGCCGTTTATAGTTATCAAGATTTGACGGGGCAGTATAAGCCTTCTGACAAGGTACAGACCCTGTCCCGGTCCGTAACTCAAGGTGCTGACACCCTATTGGTTCGCGCTCTTCAGGATGCAGGTGATCGCAGTTGGTTCCGCGTTGTTGAGCGTGGCAATCTGGATGCGCTGCTTAAAGAGCGCCAGATCGTAACGCAAATTCGTAAGATCTACCTGGGTGAAGACAAAGTAGATCCCAAAGTCCTGCCGCCACTGCTTTACGCAGGTGTCATTTTTGAAGGCGGCATTGTCGGGTACGATAGCAATACCCGCACCGGAGGCATAGGTGCCCGGTATTTGGGTATCGGCGGCAACGCAGATTATCGTCAGGATGATGTAACCGTTTCCTTGCGTGCAGTCAGTACCCGTACCGGGGAAGTTATGGCCAACGTGATGGTCCAAAAATCCATTGTATCCGTTGGCATAAAAGGCGGTGCGTTTCGTTACATTGCGCTTGATGAAATCTTAGAAGCAGAAGCGGGCATCACTAAAAACGAACCGGTTACATTGGCTGTTCAAAAAGCGATTGAGAAGGCCGTTTATTCCATCGTCATGGAAGGTGCGCGTGTTGGAGCCTGGGGGTTTGAGAACCCGGCACAAGCCAATGCTTTGTATAAAGAATACACATCCGAGAAGGCACAGGTCACGCAGCGTGTAAAGAGCAAAAGAGCTCGTCCCCCATCGAATACCGGTGCGTACCGGGGCAATGTTCCACTGGCACGTGCAAACCTGTGGGCGAATAAGAAATCTTAGGATGTCGCGAAACGCCTAGCAGTTCTAGAACTGCATTCATCAAATTTTCTTGCCAAAAAAAATCTTATAACTCATTGAAAATCATAATCTATAAGATTTAGGGGCAAGAAAAATAAGTTACCGCATTGTCGGTAAATAAGGGTGTGGGACCTCGCAAAAACTCACACACCCTCACGTCGCAACGGAGCAAAGCAGGTTGGTTACAATCTCCTTTGCTCACCCGATCTATTATATGTGAAGGCTCATAATTATGAAGAATATTCTTATCATGTCATGTTCAGTTCTGGCCCTAACTGCCGCAACTGCACATGCCGGGAATTTCAATCAATCAGAGTTGCAGCAGATTAGTCCACTTTCTGGTTCTGGTAACAATGCTGTCATTAGCCAGAGTGGTGATTTGAACATTGCTGGTTCTGACGGTGCTTTAGGGGCTAACTACAGCGGCAAACTTCGCCAAAACGGTGACATGAACGACATCAATGTCGATCAAGACGGTCATGAGATGGTCCGCGATGTGCGCCAGGTTGGTAACTTCAGTAAATTGGATGTGAACCAGACAGGTAACTATGCACCTGCTTCAACAACACCTAGCGGGTTTGTTCCTAACCACCGTGTTTGGAACGTGAAGCAGAAGTCTGCTGCCAGCTCTACTGGTGTTGCCAGCGGTGATGCCAACGATCTCGATATTGATCAGATTGGTGAGCAAAATGTTGTGGCTTCTGTTTACCAGAACAACACAATGACTGCGCATAGTTCTGCAACCAAAAACGTTGCTGTAATTCGACAGGATGGAAAATGGAACGGTGCTAATCGCGGTTCCGTGCCTCCAGGCCCAGCCGCCCCACACGGAGCTCGTCTGGTTCAGGATGGGCATAGCAACGACACGAACGTGAACCAGGCGGGTGAACGCAATAACTTCCGCCTAGTATCCAAAGGTAATAGCAATATTATCGATCTGGATCAGACCGGAAACGAGAACTACACTCGGTCAACGTTGAAAGGTGATGCCAACGTAGCGACTTATATTCAAAGCGGTGATTCCAACGATATTCTCTCCACTTTGAATTCTGGTTCCAACTTCCAGCTCAAAATGGGCCAGTGGGGTAACTCTAACTCTGTTGACTTCGCTGGTGCAGGTTCCAACGGTAACATCTATATGGAGCAGCGCGGCGCAACCAACTCCGTCACTGCTAACTCAAGCGGTGTTGACCAGCATATTGCTATCAAGCAAGAAGGTGATGGTAACTCTGTTGATATTGCAGGCTTAAATGGTCCAGCAATCAACAAGTTCTACGTTCTGCAAGATACCAATGACAACACTGTTACAGTTGGTACTGTTGATGGGAGTTACAACCGCTTGGAATTCATCCAAACGGGTGCTCACAACAACACTGTCGATTGGGGTGATGTGAATGGCAGCAACAACAAATTGTTCTTCACTCAAGATGGTGAAGGCAACTTGATTGAAGGACGTGTTGGCAAAATCTCCGCTGGTAAAACGGGTAATTCCAATCGTATGCAGATTTCTCAGCTTGGAAATCTCAACACAACCTACGCAAATGTTGATGGCAACAACAACACCATTCAGGTTCAGCAGGGTGGTGACTCCAACATGGTTGACGTGAGCCAGAACGGTAATGGCAACTCCGCTAATGTGATGCAAGGGGCTGCTCCGCTTCCAGCAATTCACACTGGTGCGGCTCCATTTAGCCAATCCTTCTAATCAACTTCCCCCGGCTTACGAGCCGGGGTTTTTTGCCATTCAAGTTCTAGATGTTTTTCTTGCAGAAATTAGATGTGTTTGTGGCGCAATGAAGCACCTGTTGGTTGGCTTCGGAGCGTTTAATGCATTTGAGAATATTGGGTTGTCTTGTGGTGTTGGTGGTTTCTGTTGCTGATGGGCAAGCTTATGAGAGCACCCTGCCTCAAGTCAGGGGTGTTGAAGGAACGCTTTCTGGCGCATCCCATGTTCATCAGTTTGTTGTCATGGGTCAGTTTGCTGGAGGGCGGATAGAACAAGTGCCTGAAGAAGCGGGTAACCTAATTTCACTCTCTAAGCTTTCTGCGGCAACGCGGGTCTTGCAGACACCGATTTCTCCTCAGGATCTTACCGTCAGGTATGGATCACCAATCAAAGGTGAGGGCCTGATTATCGGGAATGGAGCGGACGTTCTTTATGTGGCACCTGGTAGTGGGTCTGGCTTTGGGTACATACCCTATAGCTATGGAAACTGATTGAACGAGGGTGTTGTACAACGGCGCTCATATGTGAGCTTGATTGCTGTTTTGTTCGGCGTTGTAGGTCACGATTTAATGGGGACCGAGAGGTTCTGTGGGGGATTTTATGTTTAAGGTATTGAGTTGGTTGCCCGTACTGCTTGGTTTGCTTGTTGGGTCAAGCGCATTTGCTGATAGCAATGAGGCCTATATTCGTCAGATAGGCAATCTACACAACGTGAGTGTCAACCAATCCGGCAACAACAGTGATGTTCGGGTGATCCAACAAGGTGATTTTGTTGGTGCTGGGCTGGGACAGAATGTTTTTAAGGTTGCTTGGAATGTTCCCTTTCTTAAAAACAGTAAGACATATCTGGATGGTGTAGACACTCTTGCCGCTGATGCGATCTTAGGGGCAAATACGTTTCCAGGCACAACAGCTTCTCAAGGTAATACTGGTGATATTATTGTTACTGGAGACAATTCGGCCGCGAACCTTTTTCAAACGGGTAACAACAACTCTGCTGTCTTGAAGGTGTCGGGTAACAATGCCAAAGGCACGATTTGGCAGCGGGGCAATGATAATCAGGCCGGTCTTGCTGTTGTCGGTAATGGAACGAAAGTTCTTTATACGCAAAACGGGAACGGGCTAAAAACCGCAAGCCTCGCACCCGGAAACCCTGATGTCAGCGGGAATATGCTGACAGTCTATGCTCCCGGGCGGACTGTGTCTGTTCATCAGCAATAGGGCAGGTTGGCTGATTTAGCTGTACTGAGCGTTTTCCCGCTCCGCCATTGAAAGTGCACCACGTAACGCATCGTTTTTGGCGGGTATGATGATCTTCTTCAGGTCTGGGGGTAGGAAGGCATCATAGGCATGGCTTAAGCCGCCAAGCAGAGCAATGGGCAGTCTGCCTTCTTCACTCAAGAGGCGGAGAGCCGAGGCAACGTAGGTTGTGCCTTCCTCGACAATATCGAGTGCCAGCCGACTCTGCTGTTTGGCGTAAATGAGAATGATAGGCATGAATTCGCCAAAATCTCTTGGTTTTGCAGTGCGTGCAAATTCTGAAAGCTTGCGCGGATCATCCTCAAACTGGCGTAGGATATGTTCGGTCAATGGGCAAAGAGAGCGCAGACCGTCATGGGCGAGTAGAGCTTCTTCCAAAGCACGTTCTCCCATACGTGCACCGCTGCCCTGATCTCCGCAATGGAAGCCCCAACCGCCGAGATACAGGTGTTGATTATCCTTGCGGGCCATGAAGTTGGAGCCCGTACCCAAAATACCGATGACGCCGTCATCTGTGCCATGGGCTCCTTCCAATGCGATTAACGTGTCTGAAACCACCTGAACGGCAGCGAAGGGCAGGTTTTGGGCAACGCCGTCTGGGTCGTTATGAGCGTTTGCGCCTGCAAGACCGAGGACTGCAAAACTTTGGTGGAGGGCGTCTAATGTTAGTCCGGCATCTTCACAGGCGAGTTTTGAGGCATGAAGGATGGAACTAAGGCTGGCAGTTGGGTCGCTGTAGATGTTCGCTGGGCCTGCTTTGCCACGGCCAAGCAAGCGTCCATCTGCTGTTGCAATTGCAGCTCTACACGTGGAGCCGCCGCCATCTACGCCAAGAATATAATCCATCAACCTTTGCCTCTCCTTGCCCGGTATATGAGCAGTGTATGGCAGGAGGTGTTTAATGCATGGTTGAGGATTGGGAAAATACCCATGCCTGCTGTTGTTTGACTGCGAATTACGGAAGCGGTGCTGTTGTAGATCATCTGGCTTGGGCATTTTTGACGATAAGGGTGTCAGGCAAATCATATGGTTTTGGATGCTGCATGTTCGCCTGACACATTTGTGGGGTCTGATTGTTCGTCAGCAAGCTTGTTTCTGGTTCACGCGCCGGGAGAGCTCTTCCGCGTTTTCTTTGCGCTCAGAATATCGATCCGTGAGATACTCTGCATGGCCGCGGGTGAGGTGGGTGAATTTCATCAATTCTTCCATCACATCCACAATACGATCATACATGGAGGAGGGCTTCATGCGGCCGTCTGCGTTGAACTCCAAAAATGCCTTGGGAACGGAGGATTGGTTGGGAATGGTGATCATCCGCATCCAGCGGCCCAGTACACGCATCTGGTTGAGGGCGTTGAAGCTTTGTGAACCACCGCATACCTGCATGAGTGCCAGTGTTTTGCCTTGGGTTGGGCGGACGGCACCCACAGACAGCGGCACCCAGTCAATCATGGATTTCATGATGCCAGTCATTGACCCGTGGCGTTCCGGTGAGCACCAAACCTGACCTTCGGACCACATCATCAACTCGCGCAGTTCCTGAACTTTGGGGTGGTCAGGTTCTGCATCATCTGGCAAGGGTAGGCCGCTGGGGGTGAAGATGCGGGTTTGTGCACCGAGTTGCTCTAAAATGCGCTGGGCTTCCAGCACTGCAAGGCGGCTGAAGGAGCGTTTACGCAGGGAGCCGTAGAGCAGCAGGATACGTGGAGCGTGGTCCGGGGCATCCTTGCTTTGCAGCTGGGAGGATTTTATGGGGTGGAAGCTCTCTGTTTCCAGCTCTGGCAGATCAGTCAAATCAAACTCAGTATCAGTCACGCGCTTACCCTTTGGCTGGGATGACGGTCTCGCCGTCTTCTTTGGTAAAGGCACCGATTTGGTCTTCATCCAGAATTTCCAAGAGAATATCTGATGGTCGGCACAGGCGGGTGCCTTTGTCGGAGACCACAATTGGTCGGTTCATGAGGATTGGGTGTTCGAGCATGAAGTCTATGAGGTGTGCATCGGTCCATTTATCATCATCTAGACCCAACTCCTCGTAGGGTGTGCCTTTCTTGCGGAGCACCTCACGTGCGTTTAAGCCGCTGTCTTTAATCAATTTTTCCAGCGTTTCGCGGGAGGGTGGCGTTTTGAGGTACTCAATCACCTCTGGCTCAGTCCCGGCTTGT
Organism: Pseudovibrio sp. Tun.PSC04-5.I4; assembly: GCF_900104145.1. Lineage (NCBI taxonomy): Bacteria > Pseudomonadati > Pseudomonadota > Alphaproteobacteria > Hyphomicrobiales > Stappiaceae > Pseudovibrio > Pseudovibrio sp. Tun.PSC04-5.I4. The sequence continues at coordinate 3,983,207 of NZ_FNLB01000006.1, forward strand.
TTCAGCATGGCCAGCGTGTTGCGCGAGGTGCCGCATTTGGGGTTGTGGTAGATGATCGGTTGCATGTGGGTCACTCTGATGGGGTCGGTCAACGACAGGAAAAAAGGTTGAGGTCCTGACAGAGAGTTGGATCGCCGTTGCAGCAATCCTTTGTCAGAAAACGAAGCAGGCCACGCATGGTTTGCGGGGCAATGGCATAGCGCACCACACGCCCTTCGCGCTGGGCGGTGAGTAGACCGGCGCGTTCCAGCGTGGAGAGATGGAAGGACATTCGTGTGGGGGCGATGGCGAGATCCTTCGCGATCTGACCGGAGGGCAGGCCAGCTGGCATCGCGGTCAGGATCAGACGAAAGGCGGCGAGCCTGTCTTTGTGGGCCAATGCGGAGAGGGCCGCAACGGCGGCGTCCTGTTGCATATCAGCAGGGAAGTCTCCTAGTGAATTATCAGCCATGAGAAAATACTACAAATATCCTTGTAGTATTGCAATGAAAATTTTGATACTGGACGATTGGGAAAGAGAAGGGAGGCCTTAATGTCGCATTAGAGGAGCGCCTCCCTCCTTTCGTGCTGGTGCTAATTTGTATAAGAACCAGCAGTTTGCCTGCTCTGATTAGGGGCGGTCAGAGAGGTGGAACAGGACGATTTCCGCGCCTTTTCCGTTGTTCAGGAGCAATGTGCCGTGACCTTCTGCCTCGATCGCATCGCCGTCTTGCAGGGTCTCGCCATTGATCTGCACTTCGCCTCGGGCAACGTGGACGTATACAGCGCGGTGGTCGCTCAACTCAAAGCTGATCTGGTCTGAGCCATCCAGTTTGCCGGAATAAACATCGGCAGATGCTTCTGTGCGGATGGAGCCGTTGCGGCCATCATGCGAGAGGAACAGCTGCAGATTGCCATCCCGAGCTGTGTCATCCAGATCCAGCATTTCATAGCGCGGTGTGGTGTTTTTGCGGGCTGGAATCAGCCAGATTTGCAGCAGGTGGGACGGGTCTTCCTCGGATGGGTTGAACTCCGAATGCTGCACGCCGCTGCCGGTGCTCATAAACTGAATGCCGCCTTTGCGCACGGTGCTGCCGTTGCCCATGGTGTCTTTGTGTTCCAGCGCGCCTTCCAGCATGTAAGAGAATATCTCGAAGTTCTCATGCGGGTGCATGGGGAAGCCGCTGTCGCCTGCGATCCAGTCATCGTTGATCACGCGCAGGTTGTGGAAGTGCATGTTATTGCGATCAAAATAACTGGCGAAGCTGAAGGAGTGGGAGGATTTTAACCAGCCTGCATTGGCATGACCGCGTTCGCTGCCGGGGCGGACCTTCACTTTTAAATCGGATGCTGTGTTCAACATGGGGTGCTCCAAAATTCTTAAGGGATTTAAGCTTGTTGTCTTGAGCTTAAAGATATTCCCATTGTTGAGCTGAACAAGTTGCGCATTGGTGATTTGATTGTTCACCATATGTGAACGTCTGAATTCGAAACGCCTTCGCGGAAGCTGCCGAAAGGAGGCGAGAAATTTACGAAAATTTCGTCAGGTGAGGATGCGCTACAGATTCCTGTGCGCTACTTGTGGCTAAGCCCTCAAATCTGTGGGTATACGCCGCGCTATAAAGACTTCTGTGTAAACCCTGTGCCTAATTTGCGGATTGGTTAATGAGAGATTTCTGAGTCATGATGCGACGGTCTTCCAAGGGCCGTGTGTTGAGTCTTGGAATGTGGAACAGGTAGTATGGCGTTAAAAATCCTGCATACAGCGGACTGGCATATTGGCCAGAGCCTAAATGGCTGGTCGCGAACTTTTGAACATCAACAATTCTTCAAAGAGCTTGAAGAGTTGATTGTTGTGCATGAGGTGGACGCGCTTGTTGTTGCAGGAGATGTGTTTGACAACCAGAACCCCTCTGCCGAAGCTGCGCAGATGCTTTATGAGGCTCTGGCTCGGTTTCATGAAAAACGGCCTCATCTTGTAACCGTACTCACTGCTGGCAACCATGACCCTGCCGGGCGCGTGGAAGCTCCGGGTGTGCTGCTGCAAAAGATTGGCGTGCAGGCTGTTGGTATGGTGCGTCGGTTGGATGGTGCGTTGGACCTGTCCCATCATCTTGTTCCCCTCAAAACCAGCGATGGTGAGATCAAAGCTTATGCGTTGGCTCTGCCGTTTCCTCGGCCAACGGATCTTCCGGGTTTGAGCTTCTCCTCCAAGGAAGAAGGGTCCCCAGTTGTGCGCGCCGTTGCCCAGCTTTATGAGACTGCGGTTTCTCAAGCACGAGCGGAAATTGGTGAGTTGCCGTTGATCGCGACAGGGCATTTGCATGTTGCAGGCGGTTTGGAATCTGAAGGGGCGGAGCGGCGTATTCTCATTGGCGGTGAACACGCAATGCCTTGGGAGCAGTTTCCCGATGACCTTGCTTATGTGGCGCTCGGGCATTTGCATAAACCGCAGAAGGTGGGCAAGGAGAGTATTCGTTATTCGGGCTCGCCGTTTCCGCTTTCTGTCACTGAGCAGCACTATAAACATGGTGTGAACCTGCTTAGTTTTTCTGATGCGGGTGTGCTTTCTATTGAGCGGGTTGGCCTTAACCGGCATGTACCGTTCCATCGCTTAAAAGGGGATGGTGGGTTGCTGTTGGAAGAGCTGGTGCCCGCGCTGGATGCGTTGGGACTGGACGCCGACTTACCTGTTGAGCGGCAGCCGTTTGTGCATGTGGATTTGAAGCCGCAGGTTTCTGCCAGTGGGCTTAAGGCTGAGGTGGACCAGATCCTTGCGGAGTATCCGGTGCGTAGTGCTGGTGTTTCTGTTTTGCGGCCCCCACGCGAGCAAATCATAAGTGCAGAGGCTGAGAGCCTCATTCGTCTTTCTGAAGTAAAACCAGATGAGTTGTTTAAGTCCGCTTTTGAGCGGGTGCACGGCATTGAGCCGGATGCCAAACATCTGGACTATTTTTATCGCGCTATCGCAGAAGCAGAGGTTGAGTAATGCGTATTCTAGCGATGCGTGGTGAAAACCTCGCCAGTCTTGCTGCCCCATTTGAGGTGGACCTTCAACAAGAGCCGCTTAACGGCGCAGGCCTGTTTGCAATTACCGGAGAAACCGGAGCGGGCAAGTCCACGCTCCTGGATGGGTTGTGCCTGGCTTTGTTTGGGCAATGTCCGCGTTTGAGCGCAGCTGGTAGCAGCGACAGCGTGCCGGATGTTGCCGGAGCGGAGCTGAAAGAAACCAACCCGCGCACGGTGTTAACTCGCGGTGCGGCTTCTGGTTTTGCGGAGGCAGATTTCGTTGGTGCTGATGGCGAGGCTTACCGCGCGCGCTGGACTGTGCGCCGTGCTCGTAACAAAGCTTCTGGGAAGTTGCAAAATGTGGAGCGGTCTCTTGTTCGCATTCGCGACAATGCAGCCATTGAAAGCGGTATCAAGCTGGTTGACGCAGCTGTTGAAGCGCGCCTCGGTCTGACTTACGAGCAGTTTAAGCGGACTGTGCTGCTGGCGCAGGGTGATTTTGATGCGTTTTTGAAAGCCAACGACAATGAACGTGCCGCTTTGCTTGAGAAAGTGACGGGCACGCAGAAGTATCGCGATATCTCGCGGCAAATTTTCCAACGTTCTTCGGAAGCGAAAGATGTTGTTGCCAAGCTGGTAGAGAAATCCGAGGTCGCCGGTCTTTTGGAAGAAGACGAGCGCACTGCGTTGCAAACGCAGCAGGCAGGGATGGATGAACAATCCAAATCCCTCCAGCGTGATATGGATGCCATTGCCACGTCTTTGCAACATTTGCAAAAAATGGATGATACGAAGAAACGATTGGACACGGCTCAGGATCAGTTTGTTGTGCTGAAGGCGCGCGCTGAAGCGGCTCAGACCAAGCGTGATTTGAAGGCACAGTTTGAGCGTATCAAAGCGCTGGAACCGGTGAACCAGCGTGTTGTGGAAGCGCGAGTGGAGGTTGCGAAGTCCTCTTCTGCCGCGCAAAACAGTCAGGTTCTGCTGGAAGTTGTGAAGACTGGCCTTACCGCGAAACAGGAGCAAGCGAGCCAAGCTTCTGTGGTCTTCAATGAGCTGGAAGCAGAGCTTGCCAAGTTCATGCCGGACTGGAGTGCAGCAGACCAGCTGGATACCAAACTGGGTGAGTTGGAAACGGAAGGCAAACGCCTGCGTGACCGCTCTGAAGTTACAATTACAGAAGCCAAGCAAGCTGCTGATACGCTCACCGCGCATGATAAAGCACTGGACGAGCAGAAAGCTTTGCAATCGAGCGTCAAAGAGCAGATGGCGCGGCTCAGTGCGACCAAGGTTTTGAAGGATCGCCGCGACAGTCTGTTTGCTGATCTGGATGAATTTGACCGGGTTCAGGTTGCGCTTTCCCAAGATGCTGAGCGACTGGTTGAAACCCGCAAACGGAAAACGGAACTCTCGCAGATCCAGAGCAAACTGTCCTCTCAGCTGGAACAGTTTGTGAGCGAGCTAGCAGGTTGTGAGCAAGATCTTGCTGTGAAAAAGGGCAAACTTGTTGCTCTTGGTGCTGAGGCCGCGCGTAAGGACATGGAGCGGCTTTCGGCCTTCCGTCAACGTGCTGAAAAGCTGCAGGAAAACTCACGTCTCTTTTTGCGGGCTAAGCGGGATAAGGACGCAGAGCAAGCGGCTTGGAAAAAGCTGGAAAGGCAAATGGCTAGTTTGCAGCAAACCAGAGATAAATCTGTTGCAGAGCTAAAATTTCGAGATGTTGCGCTGGAGAAAGCCAGAGGCCTTTCTACCATTGCGGAAGCGGCACAAGGTGACCACGCGAAATCGCTGCGGGCGGAATTGGTTGACGATGAACCCTGCCCAGTTTGCGGGTCTGACCAACACCCTATAGATACACAGGAGGGCCGGGCTGCGTTGGATACGCTGTTCGGCAGCGTGTTTCTACAGCGCAAAGAAGCGGAAGAAGCTCGCGCAGCTGCGCAGCGAAACCTAGATACAGTCAATCGTGATTTGGCGACCTGCGAGGCTTCACTGAAGACTGCCTCTGTTCAGGGCACAAAGTATGAGCAGGAAGCGGCGCAGCTCTACTCCGGCATTGAGATTGCATGGTCTGCGTTGGATGCTCCGTTTCAAATTGAGCTCGCTCTCGCTGCGGTGTTGGGTGAGCCAGATGTGTTGAACGCTGTGTTGGCGCAAGTGGATGCCAAGGCTGGTTCTCTGCGTGATGTTCTCTCATCTGAAGACGTGCTGCGTAAGGATTTGGAGCAGGTGGATGCCAAGCTTCGTGACCTTCGGGATGCGCACCAGAAAGCAACACAGGACCAGCAGCAAAAAACTGAAGCTGTTTCAACTAATCGCGTCGAACTCTCGAAGGTTGAAACCCGTCACACCAGCAATGAGGACGTTCGGTTGCGTCTTGAGCAGCGGCTGGGCGAAACACTGCTGGCTGGTGGTTTGGTATACGGGTCCCTCGGTGGCGAGTTGTCGAGTCTGAAGGCAACTTTGCAAGAGCGTATTGCCATATGGGAACAACTGGAACAGCAAGAGGGAATAACTTCCGCCGCGCTGCAATCTCTTGAAAAAGAGACTGGTGGTCTCACTGAAAAGCGGGATGCTCTGGTGAAAACTTCCGGAGTATTTCAGGCTGATTTGGACGCGCTGCGCGCGACGCATCAGGACCGGATTGCGGAGCGGAAATTGTTGCTGGGCGGCGTACCAACTGCGGAACATCGCGAAGCCTTCCAAAATAAACATAGCAACGCAAAAGAACGCATAACCAACGCAACCAACGCACAAAACCTTGCAAGAGAAGAATGGGGGCGTCTGGAGGCTGGATTAATAGGGGCTAAGGCTGCTGAAGAGAAAGCGAAGGTTGCTCTAACCCACTGCATGGACAATTTGATTTCGGAGCTCGCCATCCTTGGGTTGACGCTGGATGCCTATCAGGGCTTGCATGAGCGCAGCCTTGCAGAGTGGGATGGACTGGTTGCCGTGCTAAAAGAGCTGGATGATGCGTATGCCGCCGCGCAAACTGCTGTTCTCACATGGGAAAAAGAGCTGACTTCGGTTCAGGCACTGGAGTTGCCGAAAGAGCCACGAGATACGTTATCCTCTCAGTTGGAAGGATTGAGGCTTGCGCTCTCTGAGCTTCAGGTGAGCAAAGGGGTGAGTGCCGAAAAACTGCGCGTGGATGAGGAAGCTCGCAAAAAAGCTCAACAGATCATGGGCTTATTGCTGGAAGCGAAAGAGACTGCGAACACTTGGGGCGCCATATCCGAGGCTATTGGCTCTGCTGATGGCTCCAAATTCCAGAAGGTGGCGCAGGGAGTTACTCTCGATCTTCTGGTCGAGCTGGCAAACAAACAGTTGCAGCAGCTCAAACCTCGTTATCAACTCAAACGCGCTGATTCGGGCTTGGGACTCTTCGTGATTGACCGCGATATGGGCGATGCCCCACGCTCTACACGCTCGCTAAGTGGCGGAGAACGCTTCCTTATTTCGCTCAGCCTTGCCCTTGCTCTGTCTGGTTTGGAAGGCCGTCAGTCGTTTGTTGATACGCTGTTTATTGACGAAGGCTTCGGTTCATTAGACGCAGAAAGCCTTGACCTTGCCATTGATGCACTGGAGATGTTGCAGGGGCAGGGGAGAAAAGTTGGTGTCATTAGCCATGTTGAAGCGCTGAAAGATCGGATACCTGTTCAAATTCAAGTTCTTAGGCAGGGATCAGGACGCAGCCGTATTGCCATCAATGCACCAGCAGGATGGTAATAGGTCCTGCTGGCTTCCCCATTATTGCTAGGATGTCGACCAGTTAATCACCTGCGTCGACAAGGTTTTTGTCCTTTGAAGCCGCCTGTTCTTCTGATTCCTTAAGCTTGCGAGCTGCCATCTGCAAAGCTGCAATGTATTGATCTAGTGCCTGAATTTCCAAATTAGCTTTGCTGACTTGCATCGCCATTTCTCCATCCATCTCTGCCGGACGCCCAATCAGGAAGCCTTGAACTTCGTCACAGGATTCATTACGGAGCAACTCCAATTCAGGTTCAGTTTCAACACCTTCTGCAATAACCTCCATTCCCAGCGCCTGACCAAGATCGATGACGGCGCGGATGATCGCCGCCAGCTCCGGTGTTTTGGTAACACCGCTGACGAAACTGCGATCAATCTTCAAACGATCAAATGGGAAGCGACGCAGATAGCTTAGGGAAGAGTACCCCGTACCGAAATCATCAAGGGCAATCGTGATGCCTAACTCCTTGAGATGTCTAAGGGTATTGAGTGCGCGGCGGTCATCGTGGATGAGCACGGTCTCTGTGACTTCAAGCTCCAATCGCGCAGGCGACAGGCCACTTTCCTCCGCAACGGGGATGAAATCATCGGGGCCAATTTGGCCTTTTGTTGGGTGATTCCAACGCAGTAAAGCTTCAAAGCCAACGATGGAACGTGTGTCCGAGCGGGCTTGCGGTTGGAAGTAAAGTTGCAGTTCTTCGTTCTCCAACGCGCTCCGAAGGTCGGCTTCCATGGTTCGACGCAGCAGGATTGCCTCTTCCATCCTTTCTTCAAAAAAGCAGAATGTGTTGCGGCCAGCTTCCTTTGCTTCATAGAGCGCGATGTCCGCTTTGGACATAAGCTCGTCAGGACCGGACCCATGATCTGGGATGAGCGCGATGCCAATGCTTGCACTGGTGCGGACAGTGATGTTGTTACCAACATGGATTGGTTTGGCAAGAACCTCCAGGATCTTGTTGGTCAGTAGACCAATCTCCGCAGTCGTTTTGAGACCGACTTGAATGATTGCGAACTCATCGCCTCCCAGACGAGCCACAGTATCATGGTGCGTCACACATGCGTTGAGGCGGCGGCCGACGGTCTGGATGAGTTTATCACCCACTGGATGGCCGTATAGGTCATTGATATCCTTGAACCTATCAAGGTCTAGAAGCATCACCGCAGTCAATTTATTATCGCTGCTTAGTTGTGTTTCGATGGCATTTTGGAAGCGTTCACGGAAGAATGTGCGGTTCGGCAAACCTGTTAGCATATCGTGTTGAGCTAAGTGCAAGATGCGTGCTTCATCTTCTTTTTGCTTCCGCATGTCGCGGACAGCGGATACACGGAGCTTCTCCTCCGCAACATCCATGAGGCGGCCACGGACTTCGATGGGGATCCGTTCTCCGGACTTACTAACCAAAATGATTTCGCCCGGAGTCGGCGCGTTAGATGCAATGTTGATCCGCGCCAACTCACGGTAATCTGACGCAACGTGAGAAAGCAAGCTGGTTCCACGCATCTCTTCTGCGGCGTAACCAAGGAGCTCGTATAGAACATGGTTACACTCAACGATGATGCCATCAGTCGAGATTGCAAGGCCTTCAAATGCGCCTTCTGCAAATGTTGCCAGTTTGTTGAGTTCTTGCTGTTGTTTATTGGAGGTGGAGTTGATTTTGCGCCGCTTTTCGTCATGTTGCAACTTGTCTAGAAACGAGTTGAACAAAGAAGCTAATCGTTCTTGAGGGTCGTCGTCGCGAAGAGGAAGGCGCTCATCCAGCTTGGCGTCATGCCAGACCAACTTACTGATCAGGTTTTCTAACTGATTGGTGGTGTTGACGGTTTGGGGCAAGTTGAGATTGATGGTTCGAAAAAGGCCGGTGTATTTGATGATGGCGAAAACGATGTATCCCGTCATTGCCGCCCAAATGATTGTGAGAGATGCTCCGCTTAACCGGAGGACGAGGTGCTCTGCATTGTAATTGGAGAGGATGTGACCGGCTGGCAGCGCGCTTGTGAAGCCTAAGATTCCAATAATTGAGCCAATGCCAAGACTGCTATACAAAATAATGACGCTATGGGTTTTTGAGGAGTTGTAGATGAAGCGTGCCACTACGACAGACAGAGTAGCACTGGTAAGTGTGAGAACGACTGTCCCTTCTACCGTCAGATGCTGTGCATTGCCGAGTACCGCCGATAAGCCACCTATCATGCTCAATAAAATGGTTGGATACATGATGCGGCGTGATGAGAGAAATGTCAGAAAAACTCCAAGCAGAATGGAGATAGTGATGGCGATCAAGATGTTGAAGATCGCGTTGTTAAGCTCGCCTGAGTAAACACTTGTGGTGCCAACGGAAAATCCAACCCCGCCAATCGCCATCAAAGCAACGCCGGCTTTGATTTGCAGTATATTGTAGCTTTGGGTATTGCGCAGAATGTACTCTGGAAGAGCAGGGGTATTCTTTATGCCTGAGATCAAAATACCGACAAAAGCGAGGACTGTTGCCAACAGAGTTACCGCTGTGCCGCCACCAAATTCGGCAAATCCAACCAAAATTGCTGTGTCTTGATATGTAAGGAGTGTTTCCAGCCCCTGCGCACTGTTTTGGAAGATTGGATAGATGATGCCACCAATGGTGCCCGCCAATAATATAGTCGCTCGTTTGCAAAGGCGATGAGACAGTGGAAGGTAGGTCAACACCGCCACCATTGCTGCTACAACCGCGTGGTGTGCGACTGAATATCCGGTTGTCTCCGATGAGAGCTTAATCTCGGTTGACCATGACAGCAAGCCAGCGAGAATGGGTTCAAAGTGGAGCTGTGTTCCAAATAACAAATATGCACTTGATGTGGTGAAGACCAGCAAGAATGCTCTGTTTAGGAAGTGGGAAGCTCGACCTCGCTCTTGTATGAATAAACTGGAATAGACAACCAGAACGCCCAGAATTCCCAAGCAAAACAGGCCGGTGGACAGAAACGACCACAAAGTTTGTTGCTGAGAGAGAAGCTGGGATTGATTGATGGTTTCGTGCAATAGGGTACTGGCTGGAGCGGCAGAAGAGGCTGCAAAAGCCGCATTGAAAAAAGCTGACATGAGACTGATAAAGCTACCTGAAATGAATAGGGGCAAGAAATGAAACTCGGTGAATTGAATGGGCACTTGGCCACTCCAATACACTTGGGAATAATTGACCGCAATTGTTTCGCATCTCTTAATGAATTTAGAAAAAGGAGTAAGTTATTATTTTTTGATGTATATTTAGGATATTTTGTAGCGTTATTTGAAGTTATCTAAATAATAATTTGAATATTTTATGAATCATCTTGTTTGAAATGTATGTGTTTATTTATATATTGATTTTTAGTAAGTATCTAACCGTATTTATCTAAATTTAGATAGATAATTTACCACGGGTATCAACGGTGTTTCTATCCTTATTTCACAAAGCTAATCGATTAATTTTTTATGCGTTTTTGAGTTGCATTGTGTCTCTTCATATACGCGAGAAACGGCACTAAGGTGATCTCAGGTTATGCAGTGGTCCAGCTTGTTCTTCTATTCCGCCCTTACAGTTCTGCAACCAACTGGTGGTGAGCGTGACAATATTTTGCCGAGCTGGCAAACAAGTCCTACCCGGCATGGCATTATTGAGGCAGTGCAACGAATGAGCCGGCAGAGTAGCCCGGACTATGTAATGTTGGAGGACCGTGTTGCTATCTTCGTTGGAGATGGTGTGCTTTGGGGGATGAGACTGGGGGCGCTGATTTTGCGGTTAATTTCCCAGGGACCGAAGGGACCTTTGAAGACCTTGCAGCCTACTCAAAACAGGTGCGGTCTCACCTCATTGCGGAAGGCCCTCTTTCTGTTGGTCCTAGATATCGTGAATACGCGTATTTGCCTTTGAAGGAGCTGATTGGCTACTTGAGAGCACAGAAATTCCAGATATGGATTATCAGTAGTGGCGATCACGAGGTGGATCGCGCGATGGCAAAGCTGGGTTTTGATGTTCCACGTGATCGCGTCATTGCCCTTTCTGAGCTGGAGATGAAGAAAGCCACCACAGCCCTAAAACACGTTATCTGGGAACGTATTGGCAGGGTGCCTCGTATATTCGTGGGGAGAGCTAAGAACGATAGTGCGCTATTCAACCTTGCCGACAAAGGCCTGAGCACGTTGACAGTTCAAATGAGCGTGCCCGCTAAAGCCTTAAACCAGCCAGTGCTTTCAACCTACGATTTAAAGAGTGATTTGATGAATACCTGGGACTTCGTTCTTTCCCCAAAAACGCATTGGCAAAGGACTTATGCATGGCAGCCGGTTGATCCTGTAGGTTTAACTAAGAATTAATCGCAAAAACTCAGACATTCGTATGATTTATTTAGTTACGTCTTTCCTTCTTTCTAGTTTAATCGATTTAAAAATAACTCTATTGTGTGCTTCTAATTTATTTCAGCAGTTCAGATAGGTAAATTTATTAAATTTGATGAATATCAATGAAGTAATGGGGCGCTCTGATATCTCTGTGTTCAGCTTCGGCTGACACTCGGATGGGGGAGTGTCAACTATCTTAAGGCGTGTACCAACGGGTGCACGCCTCTTTTTTTGCCCAAAATTTTGTTTGGTCTTGCGCTATCTTCAATTTTTGCTTCAGATCTAAATTGCGCCTCGGTTACCGCAAGTGTGTAGCTCTTGGAATTGAAGGTTGTAGTCTGCGTATTTTTCCTTGATATTCGCGGCGTTGGGTTCCGCAGGAGCAAAGCTCCATGGACGAAAAGGGAATGCGGTAGGGATGACCAAATAATGGGCCCGAACCGCAGCTGCCCCCGCAACTGTTACGTGGTGTGTTTTTCATAAAAGCCACTGGAGGAACCCTCTGGGAAGGCGAAATACGCAATAAGCCACAAGCCAGGAAACCTGCCCGACATGACATAAACTCTGCCCTTATGGGCACTATCGCACGGTGGGTGCGGCGAGGAGCATATAATATGCATATTGAACCGGGTTACGTTTCCGCAGCTAAGGTTGCTGCTGCCAATGTGGGCGTTGTTAGCCTCTTTCTCTGGGGGTGCAAACAGCAACTTTCCGAGTTTTTCCAAAAGCCGTTGATGCCAGTTAAAACTCTGCTGGCTGCAGGGTTCTTCTCTCTGTTTATGCAGAGCTTTCATATGAGCGTAGGGCCATCTGAATTGCACTTTGTTGGTGCTATGGCGATGTATCTGACACTTGGCTTTACACCAGTCTTACTTGGATTTGCTGTCGGGCTTTTGTTTCAAGCGATGGTGTTTGATCCGCAGGACCTTTACCACCTCGGCATCAACAGTTTGTCTTTGATGTTGCCGTTGGTTTCCGTTCATTACCTGTCTGGTCGCAAGCTGTTTGCTGAAAAGCTTGCTCAGCGCGTTACCTTTGCTCAGATCCTCAAACTGGATGCCATTTACTACACGGGTGTCACCGGCATGGTCGGCTTCTGGCTGATGATTGGCGAAGTGGCAACACCCTTTACGGCATGGGGTCAGTTTGCACTGTCTTACCTTGCCATTGTTGCACTGGAACCATTTGTAACGTTTGGCGTTGTGAAGGGACTTAAGGCAGTTGAAGACAATGCGATTGTTCAAAAGCTGACTGTGGTTCCGCAGCTGAAATTTGCGTGAATCTGTTCAGCTTAAGAGCTGTTTTTGATCACTAAGACTTTAAAGAGGTGGCTGCGCAGAGCAGTCGCCTTTTTTGCTTAGGCAGACGCTTCGGCTAATGTCGGGATGAATATCCCAAGTCACCAACAAAAAATGGCGGTTTTTAGCGCTGCTGAAGTGTTATGGATTGCCCCTTGGCGCAGCTTCTATTATGAGTGCTCCTCAGAGATTTCTTAGTTTACTCAGATCAGGAGATGCAGGCACCTCATGGCGCGCCAGTTCATCTATCATATGCACGGGGTCTCCAAGGCCTACGGTACAAAAAAAGTCCTCGATAATATCCACCTGTCGTTCTACCCAGATGCGAAAATCGGTATTCTGGGACCTAACGGTGCAGGTAAGTCTACTCTTTTGAAGATCATGGCTGGTCTGGATACAGAGTACAGCGGTGAAGCTTGGGCCGCAGAGGGTGCCAAAATTGGCTACCTGTCGCAGGAGCCGCAGCTGAACGAGGACAAAACCGTTCTTGAAAACGTCATGGAAGGCGTTGCGCACAAACAGGCTATTCTTGATCGCTACAATGAGCTGATGATGAACTACTCTGATGAGACTGCCGATGAAGGCGCTCAGCTGCAGGACGTCATTGATGCGAAGGATCTGTGGAATCTGGAAAGCCAGGTTGAGATGGCAATGGAAGCGCTTCGCTGTCCTCCATCTGACGCAGCTGTCGCTAACCTTTCCGGTGGTGAACGTCGCCGTATTGCGCTGTGTCAGCTGCTCTTGTCAGAGCCTGACCTGATGCTGCTTGATGAACCTACCAACCACCTTGACGCTGAAACCGTGCATTGGCTGGAACGCCATTTGCGTGAGTTCAAGGGTTCAGTCTTGATCATCACCCATGATCGCTACTTCCTTGACAATGTGACTGGCTGGATTCTGGAGCTCGACCGTGGTCAGGGCATCCCTTACGAAGGCAACTACTCCACTTACCTGGGTCAGAAGACCAAGCGTATGGCGCAGGAAGGCCGTGAAAACATGGCCCGTTCCCGCGCGATCAAGCGCGAGCAGGAATGGATGGGCATGTCACCGAAGGGCCGTCAGAGCAAATCAAAAGCTCGTATCAATGCCTATGACGCTCTGTTGACTGCGCAGGACGAGCGTATGCCGTCCATCGAACAGATTCTGATCCCGGTTGGTGAGCGTCTTGGTAACAACGTCATTGATGTTCAAGGTGTGTCCAAAGGCTTTGGTGATCGCCTGTTGATTGACGATCTGTCATTCAAACTGCCACGCGGTGGTATTGTTGGCATTATTGGACCCAACGGTGCTGGTAAAACGACACTCTTCAAGATGCTGACTGGTCAGGAAAAGCCAGACAGCGGTGATGTGGTTGTAAGTGACCGCGTTCATCTTGGTTATGTGGATCAGTCTCGCGATAAGTTGGCAGACGATAAGACCGTTTGGGAAGAAATTTCAGACGGCGCCGAAGTGCTCTATCTGGATAAGAAAGAGATCAACTCACGCGCTTATTGTTCGTCCTTCAACTTCAAAGGCCCAGGCCAACAGGCCAAAGTGGGCAACCTTTCCGGTGGTCAGCGTAACCGCGTTCACCTGGCTAAGGTTTTGAAGACTGGTGCAAACGTTCTACTGCTCGATGAGCCGACCAACGATCTTGACACCGAAACCCTTGCTGCTTTGGAAGATGCGTTGGAGAGCTACGCCGGTTGTGCCGTGGTTATCTCGCATGATCGTATGTTCCTTGACCGTCTTGCGACACACATGCTGGCCTTTGAAGGCGATAGCCATGTTGAGTGGTTTGAAGGTAACTTTGAAGACTATGAGAAAGACAAGGTTCGTCGCCTGGGCGCACACGCTGCTGACCCAAGCCGGATCAAGTACAAGCCGCTTACTCGATAAGTGTGGTTTGACTTAAAGAATTAAGGCCCGCACATGCGGGCCTTTTTTATCAGTCCTACAAGGACAACAGCTCAAAGACTGGCTCTCTTTTCAAGGCCTCGGTTTGAGCAACTCCTCCGTCACGGGTGCTGCGCTCCTCATTGCGATAGCTCGCAAAATCCCAGTGGTGTGGAGAGACATCAGAATCTGGCCGTTTGCCAGGTTCAAAACCTTCCAAAGAGAGCTTGTGTTCGATTGCTTCAATGAAGGATTTGTCGGTTTTTATATCTTGGGCGGTGTACTGAGAATCTCCTGCAGTTGGGCGGAGGTAAAGGGTAAATTGCGCACCTTGCTGAACACGGGAGCCTTCTGACACGCGGGTCATATCAGTCACTTTCCATTTATCGACCGGAGAATCCTCGGAAAAGAGAAGCGAATTTATTGCGTCATAAGCCTTGGGTACCTGACTTGGCTGTATGCTGAGGTGGATTTTATCACCGGCGTATTTGCCTTGTGCTTTGGTATCTACGCGTTTTGAGTGGATGAAGCTGTCCTGATTTTCGATGTTGGAGGTCTGCCATCCGTTGTTTTCTGCACCCCAACCGCTGCCCTTAGCAGATTCAAATGTTGGTGCATTAAATGCAGGACGAAATACAGGTGCAGGCAGATCTTTGATTTGCTGAGAGATCGCATCTTGTTTGCCTGCTAAACCGCCTGGCTGGTTGGCTTGCGGATTTGCAGCAGCTTGCTGACGAGGCTGGTTGAGCAGTGAAGGGGCAACCGGCATTTTGAGTGACAGGCCGCTGGGAAATTTGGGCACTAGATTTTCTCCAAATAACAATTGTGAAGGCTGCGCGATAAGCAGACGCGTGTTGTTAGGGGGCTTATGTTTTGCAGCCCTTGCGAGAAGGCTACAAAACATGCAACGCGCATGGCGTGCCGGCTGGCACTGATCACAATGTTTTTAGTTTCGAATTAGCCTTGGTGGTGATTTGCGGAAAAACCTGTCTGGTTTGCTAAACTGGACACATCAAATTTAAGACATCGCATTGTTAGCGCAAAACTGCATGGCCCTCACCTTTGAGAGGGGCAGGAATGCCCCTCTATTTTAGCGGGATATAGCTCGTTAATTGCCCGTATCGTTTCCTAGTGCCTGTGCCATAACCGCTGCCCAGCCGTCTGTACCCTGGCTGGAGCCGTAGGACGTGGGATACTGCCAGCCCATTACGCCGGCGAAGTCTGGGTTTTTTCGGAGGAGTGGAGTGACCAGGTAACGTTCAACCTCACCTGATGTTAGGTAACCGGTTCCCGCGTTTTCTTGTGTTGTTGGTTTTCCCAAAATGAGTTTAGAAAAGGGAACACCGGTCGATGCTATCCCCAAGATACTCGAGGGAAAGGTTGTTTCGGTGACTGGGATCAGGCCAGCAACTTTGGCTGTTTCCTGCTCTGCATTGTCGCCAACGTACCAAGGATTGTTGTAGTACTGGATGTTGTAGAGATCGATTGCATCCCCTGCGTTTTTAGCAACGTCAACGTAGATCTGTGTGAAAGAACCCGGAGCGCCGCCATAAAAATAAGGGGCTTGTGGTGCGTGGGTTACAAAATTCTGACCGGCAGGGAGTTGTTTTTTGAGAGCTTTGGATAGATCGACGAGGAATGTAGGGGCATTGTATCCGGTGTAATTTGTATCCTCCCAGTCGATGTCCACACCGTCAAGGTTTTGAGCTTTGACCATTGTTGCAATTTGTTGGGCTGTCCCATCTACATCATTTGCGAGTGCTGCCCAAGCGGTAGTCGTAAAGACCTCACCTCCAATGGAAACAAGGACACGTTTGCCTGCTTTTTTGAGATCGCTGATCAAATTGGGAGCGTTGAACATGGCCTGAAGTTCGACACTTGGTGTGAGCTTTCCGCTGGCATCAACAATGATAAAACAAAGGATCACAGTTGTGTAGTCACTTTGAGCCATCTGTGCGATTAGATTTGCGTCGGTGCTGAGAGCATAGCCAACTATTTCTTTATTCGGCATCTTTCGTCCTTTTCTTTTCACAACCGAAGTGATTGCAACTGATTGACGAAATTGCAGAAGTGGTGTGATCTTGATGGTGTGGTGTAGTTAATGAATCACGAATTTCCTGTTAGATTTCTGATCTGGCCTCAGGAAGGGGTGCCGAGCTTTGCGTATCACGCATACCTGACATTTACGCTACATACGTAGATGTGCCGATGTGACGCATACGTGGCGGTGTTAAATTGACGTAAGTCAAGCCAGTGTTTACCCCATAAAAATAACGGGCACCCCAATGAGCGATATCACTCTGTCTTCTGCGGCATCTGCGCAGGATGAAGATCCCCTTTTCTTCAAACTACTGTTTCTTGTGCCGGTATTAGGCTGGATGTTTAAAGATGCAATCTATGGAAATAGCGAAGCGAAATACTATTTCTGCGCCAATATATTTGTTGGCTGGGGTCTGGCCATTGCCCTCTTCGGATACCCTGCGATTATTATCCCTGCGCTTTCTCTCGTTTTTCTAGCCTTTGTCTGGATCATTGGTGTTTGTCGATAAAATGCTTTGGTCTTGTTCGCCGCTTTGTTGCGAAGTGGCGAGCAGCTCTTCTGCCGTTATTCGTCCGCCCCAATCTGCAATAACGGTTTCCATGTCAGCCGCGACACAATAACGAGCGGCATCTCTGTCCAATCCGGTATCTAAAAGCTGGTCGTAGTCGGTATATTGGTGGCGGACATAGCTCGTCACAGCCAAAAACACTGCAATATGTCCGGGAAGTTTTCTCAGGTGTGGTTGGTTCGCTTTTCTACGAATTTCCAATGCATCAGAATACGGCACAAAGGGAACCTGAGCTTGCAAAGCTTGTGTTACGCCTTGCTGTCGCTTTGTCTTTCCCACTTTTGATCTCTTTAATCTGCCTCAGTAATGGTAGTTTATCATAGAATGAGGAAGGACGGGTAAGTCCTGCTTTACCGGATTAGATGGGATGTGAGCAGATTGAGTGATATTTGTTTCTGGTGACAGGCTTAGAACATGCTCCCGGTAGATGTCCGAAAAACGTTGCATAGGGGCGTGGTAATCTCCCTGAACCAACTCAACTTTCAGTTCTTGCATTATGGCTTCAGCTTTCTCAGTTTTAATTTCCGAGAGGATGATCTTGATATTTAATGCGTGCGCAAATTCTGCTGCCGCGGTGAGCAGGCGCGCTGTCTTGGTGTCTTCAAACAACTTCTCAACCGACCCTGCATGAACTTTGATGTAGGTGATGTTGAGTTTTTGAAAGTGCTCAATCTTCAATCCACTCGATTCAAAATGGTTGACGCAGATTTTAATGCCGCGCTTCGTTAAGGCGTTGAGTTGGGTGATGAGAATGCGGGCGTTCGCACGCAATAACACTTGAGAGGGGATTTCGAGTACAAATTTTTTGGGATCGACATCACTGTCCTGCAATAGATAAATAAGGTCGTCGCAGAACCCCTCCTTTAAAAGTGAGGGGATTGGGATACGGAATATGAAGCTGCATTCACTCATTGGGGTGCGTTGACAGGTTTTCATGGTGTTTATGATTGCTGCAATTGCGGTGTCGCCCAAAATGTTGCTGAAGCTGGCATTATCAAAAATGCGCTGTAAATCGTTCCCACGCGCTATTTCGAGGATCTGCGGAGGCCAATCTGGCACTGCTTCCAGAAGGGTCAAATGCTTGCCTTCCTGTGAGAGTATGGGCCTGAATTTCGTGCCAACACGCTTTTGCAGGAATGCTTGTTTTGCGGTGTGTTGGAGAGCCATCTGACGTTCAAGACGGGTGCGCATGGCCTTACTAAAGAGGCTAACTCGATTTCGGCCACGTTTTTTTGCGTGATATAGAGCTGTATCGGCGCTTTCCAGAAGCTCTTTCACGTTTGTTGCATGACGAGGGTAGACTGCAGCGCCGATGCTGACTTTGGGTCTTATCTCACAGTGGTCGAAATAAACAGGGCAACTGAGAGCAGCCGGTAACTCTTCCAAGAGCGCACGTATCTGGCTGCAGGTCGCTCCTTCAACAAGGAGAGCAAACTCATCTCCGCCTATGCGAACTGCTGAGATCGTGTCTGTTTCCAATTGCTTGAGGCGGTCAGATATAGCGACAAGGGCGGCATCTCCCGCTGCATGGCCATGAGCATCATTGATGACTTTAAGGTGGTCCAGATCCACGTAAAAGAGACCGACCCGTTGGTCAGGATGATTTATGCTCTCAATTGCGTTGGTGATCGAGCGTTCGAAGCTGTCTCTGTTTCGCAGGCCCGTGAGCGGATCTATGTTGCAAACCGTGAAGACTTCTTTGGCCTTCCCAGTCTTGTGCGCATTCAATTGGGGTTCACGGCCCTCAAGTATGGGTTGAGATTGGGCCGTCTCTTTATGTGAAAGGATGCGGAGCAAGCCGGGAGCTAGTATCTTTGCGAGGCCCTTAAAGTTCTTTAGCTTTTGAGGAAGATTGATTGGTGGATCCATCAGCGTGGTTCCACTCTCTGACATGGAGTTTGATGGCCAGCTGTAGGGACCGTTGTTTTCAATTACATCAGCCTGGCAAAGAGCACCAACAATGGCAATAATCTGCTTGTTTCTGATAAGCGGCATGATGGCGGCAAACTGAATGGATGCAGGGTCTTTTTGAGCAGAGCTGTAGGTGTGTGGTTTCTTTTGTTTGAGCGGAACAATCAAGACTTCTTCTTTTGAAGGAGGGGTCTCAATCAACTCTTGCAAAAGTTCAGCCAGTTGATTGCGATGACACTCTATGGGCTGAGATAAATAGAATGACTCTGGCAGCATTTCTGTGCCGACCTCCGTCAGAATAAATGTCGGCAGTTCGAAAAGGCGCTCATATACGCGCAGGATTGATGCAGCAAAATGCGGTGGCGGATTTTCAGAATGATCGTGGCTGGCTTTATGGAGTGCATGATCCATGCTGAATTTTGTATTGCCCGCTTTCGACATTATTCCCACCATTATTGCTCGATTATTACTTACTCCTTAATTGATAGTTATTATATGCGAGTAGGCAAAAGGAAACGGTGCTGTTCTCTGATAATTGAGGGGGTGTTATGAGGAATACTAGAAAAATACTAGATAATATTTAGGAAAACGGGGATAAAATAGTGGAGATTCTTATCAATATATGAAAAGTGAAATTTGTTATTTGCAGGTTACATATATTTCTGAGCGAATTGTCTGCGTAACTCCCTATTTATGACAAGCATTATTATCTTATGGGTAAGAATTCGGTGTTTCACCCTGTTCGTAGACCTCAACTTTGCTCTGGAATTTGTAGGAGATTTTATTTGAAAAGCGGAAACTTTTCATATGATTCCCGTTGTGTTATGTGTTTCTCATGAGTGACCGCACCAAAGATCGATTGTTGTATGCGCTGAAATCGCGCGGGCCCAACACAGCTGCGACCCTAGCCAAACACCTTGGGGTTACCGCTGTTGCTGTTCGTCAGCATCTTGATGTTCTTTTGGAAGCAAGCCTCGTTGAGTTTGAAGACCTTAGGGGTACGGTTGGTCGTCCAAGGCGCACCTGGCGGATTTCAGAGACAGGCAACAGCAAGTTTCCGGACAATCATAGTGGTGTGCTTGTTGATCTTCTGGGCAACATTAAAGACCTATATGGCGAAGAAGGCCTACAGCGATTGATTGATGCGAGAGCCGATCAATCCAGACAGTCCTATCTCGCCGTAATGAAACCTGCAAAAAGCCTTTCGGAAAAACTCAAATGCCTTGCTGAACAACGCAGCGAAGAAGGGTATATGGCAGAGGTCTTGGAAGATGGGGCAGAGAGTTTTCTTTTTGCTGAAAACCACTGTTCCATTTGTGCCGCTGCGGTGACCTGCCAGCACTTTTGTAAGGCAGAACTTAACTTGTTTCAGGAAGTGCTGGGTGATGACGTTCAAGTTGAACGTTTGGAGCATATCCTCAATGGTGACCGTCGTTGTCTCTACAAAGTTTCTCAATGTAAATAATAGTGCGGCATGAATGTAATCGATTTAAACCAGCACTGAAAGCAACATAGCAAGTTCCACTCGGCTGCCGACGTTGAGCTTCGCATAGATGTTTTTGCGGTGCGTTCTTAATGTATTTGTCGTGATGTCCATATCAGCGGCAATTTGAGGCTCAGTCTTGGTGCCGGACAGCTGCTCAAGCACCACTGTTTCTTTGTCCGTTAAGCGGAAGAGAGTGGTGGCCTTCTGGATATTGATCTGCAGTTGAAATTCCATATCGGTGATGAAAAGGAAAAACAGATCCTCAGTATCTGTATCGATCAGTCGAATATCGATGTGAATTGGACGAAGGAACGCGTCATCTCTGCGGATGATAAGTTCCTGTTTGACATCCAGATCAATTGTTGCTGTTGCTAAACTCTGTGCGTTCTGGAAATCTCGGTGATGACTGAGATCTGTAAATTCCAGTTTGCCTGCGTTGATTTTTATTTGAGGCGTACGTGCAAACAACTTTTCTGCAAAGGCATTGCAGCGCAGAATGGTACTGTCTGCCTGAATAAGTGCAGCCCCTTTGTGTAGCCGATCCAAGCACTCAGCTAAAAGCTTGTTACAGGTTTCGTCTAGTGATCGGCTGACGACATCATTCAAAGCAAATTTATCCTGAATTTATATTTGGTAAATACATCGAGTCTGGCTCAATGATAATTTCTGACACTATTATAGGAATTCTAACAATGTAAGAGTCGTTCCTATAATTTGCAGATAGTAGTTTAGTGAAAAATCGATAATACGTATGCACTGATAAATCAATTTATGTGTTTATTCACAGCATCAGGATGAATTAAGTGCTTTCATTAATTGGTAACCGCCTGCAAACACCTAGAGAGGGCTATGTAATCGTCTCTTTTAGGTGAGTTTTTACGCCATGCTAGACCTATCCTTCGGGAAGGCTGAGGTTCTGAAAACCTTAAAAGGCTAATGCGTTCGTCATTTATCTCAGTATCAGCGCATATTTCCGGCAGGACGGTAATCCCGTAGTCAGCTGCTACCATATGAAGGACTGTTGCAATACTTGTGGCACCAACATTAGCTGATTGATTTTGGCCTATTGCATTGCAAAAACTGAGTGTTTGGTCGCGAAGACAGTGGCCTTCTTCCAGTAGCAAGAGGTTTTCGCCAGTTAAGTCCTGCGGCTTCACTCGTTTGCGTTCATCTACATGGCGAGCGCTGGACACAGCCATCAAAAAGCGATCCTCGAAGATTAGCAATTCTTCCAGTTCAGATTCTTCCAAGGGCAAAGCAGCAAGAACAACGTCCAGATGCCCCTGCTTTAGCTCTTCGATTAAGTTCCTCGTCATAGTTTCGCGTAATATCAGATGTAGTTTCGGGTACTGAGAAGTCAGGGCTGGCAGAAGCTTTGGGAGAATATAAGGTGCAAGAGATGGGATCACGCCAAGCCGAATTGTTCCACTGAGTGGAGAGGCTGCGTGTTCCGCGTAGTCCTTTATGTCTTGTAGTTCTCTTAGAATTTGACGGGCTCGATGAGCTATCTCTTCACCTTCTGGTGTCAAATAGATTGAGCGAGCGTTGCGTTCAATGAGAGCTATGCCAAGCTCTTTCTCCAAGTCTCGTATTTGCATGGAAAGAGCTGGTTGAGAAATACACACTTCATCAGCGGCATTGCCAAAATGGCGGTGTTTCTGGAGCGCGACAAAGTATCGAAGTTGTTTGAAACTGGTCATATCGATAAGAATAACTTATCGGTAGCAGAAATCAATCTGATTGGCGCTTATGGGCAAACAGGCCTACGTTTCTTATCGAAAGTTCAACAGCCTCATTCATTAAATGAAGGCTTTACCCAGATCTAGGGAGTAGAAAAATGTGCGCTGATAAAACATTGACGACGACAGGTGGTGCTCCGGTTAGCGATAATCAGAACTCCATGTCAGCAGGCCCTCGCGGCCCATTGCTCATGCAAGATTACCAGTTGATGGAAAAACTTGCGCACCAGAACCGTGAAAGAATTCCTGAGCGTACCGTTCACGCTAAGGGGTGGGGTGCGCATGGCACGCTGACCGTGACCAACGATATTTCCAAGTATACTCGTGCTAAGTTATTTTCCGAGGTCGGTAAACAGACGCCTTGCGTGGCTCGGTTCTCAACAGTTGCTGGCGAGCTTGGTGCAGCTGATGCGGAGCGTGATGTTCGTGGGTTCTCCTTCAAGTTTTACAGCGAGGAAGGCAACTGGGACATGGTTGGCAACAACACGCCTGTGTTCTTCGTTCGCGATCCGCTTAAATTCCCAGACTTCATTCACACTCAGAAACGGCATCCTCGAACACATATGCGCTCGCCAACTGCCATGTGGGATTTCTGGTCGCTCTCTCCGGAGAGTCTGCATCAGGTGACAATCCTCATGTCAGACCGCGGCTTGCCGACTGATGTTCGCCACATCAATGGATATGGATCTCACACGTTCTCATTCGTGAACAAGGATGGTGAGCGGTTCTGGGTTAAGTTCCACTTCAAAACAATGCAGGGTCACAAACACTGGACGAACAGTGAAGCTGAGAAGGTTGTTGGGAAGACCCGCGAAAGTACGCAGGAAGACCTTTACGGTTCCATCGAGCGAGGCGAGTTTCCGAAATGGAAGTTTTACGTTCAGGTGATGCCGGAAATGGAAGCGGAGAATACACCGTACAATCCATTCGATTTGACAAAAGTTTGGCCACATAAAGACTACCCACTTATTGAGGTAGGGACTGTGGAGCTAAACCGGAATCCGGAGAACTATTTTGCTGAGATCGAACAGCTAGCTCTTTCACCAAGCAATGTAATCCCTGGGATCAGCTTCTCACCAGACAAAATGCTTCAAGCGCGTATCTTCTCTTATGCAGATGCTCACCGGTACAGATTGGGTACGCATTACGAAGCGTTGCCAGTGAATAGACCTAAGTGCCCAGTGACCAATTATCACAAGGATGGTCCGATGCGGTTTGAGCCGAATAACTCAAATCCGGACGCTTATTATGAGCCAAATTCTTTCCATGGACCGAAAGAGGACAAATCATTTTCAGAGCCTCCTCTCCGGATTTTTGGGGATGGCGACAAGTATGATCACCGGGAAGGTAATGATGATTACAAACAGCCTGGAGATCTCTTCCGCCTGATGAATGAAGCGGAGCAGGGCCGACTCATGGACAATATGGCAGCTGCTATGCAGGGTGTTCCAGAGGAAATCATTAAGAGACAGGCCATGCATTGTTATCGCGCAGACCCGAAATATGGGGAAGGTGTTGCAAAAAGAATGGGGGTTTCAGTAAGTGAAGTAGAGACCCTCGCGACAGCATGAATACAAGCGTCATACATTAGCTGAATAAGCGCCGCCAGTAACTTACTGGTGGCGCTTATGTTTTTATTAAAATTTCAATTACCGGAGAAAAGTTAATCAAACCCTCGGATATTAAGGCTCCAAATAAGATGTGCCATGCATGTTTTTTTGCTGGAATTAACTAAAATTAGATCAAATCGAGTTATTTTTTATTAGGATCTGTTCCATAGATATTTAATTAGTTGCGTATCCCATTGGTGTTTTAAATGTCATCTGACTTGGCTTCTCATATCGTTGACTTCCAGTCTCTTGCTCTTGAGAATAATATTGAGCGACGTTCAGAGCTCGCGCGTCATGTGGCTCTGCTGTTCTCTAGAACATGGGAGCGGTGCTCCGATGATCAGATTGATATTTACGATAATGTTATGCTTCGGCTCTCTGAAGTGGTTGAACGTCAAGCACTCAGTTATATGGCAGATCGCTTGTCTGAAGTGCGGCGTGCCCCGGAACAGACAGTTCGCAGACTTGCATTCGATGAAATTGATGTGGCGGAACCGTTGCTGCGTCGATCCAATGTTTTGAAGGAGCAAGATCTCCTCAGCATTGCGCGTGGTAAGACTGACGATCACCGTCTTGCGATTGCCAAGCGGGAAGTGATTTCCGAGAGTATTAGTGATGTGCTGGTGAACCTTGGTAACACTCAGGTCAAGCAGACTGTTGCGGCCAATGAAGGCGCAGTGCTTGGTCAGCGCAGCGTCAACTCGCTTATGGGTGAGGCGCGCGGTGATGAGGTTCTTCAGCTTGCTCTTGGGCAACGTGCTGATCTTGCTGACGCTCATATTGAAGCGCTTATTAATTTTGCAAGTGAACAGGTTCGCAAGCAGCTGATTAAAGAAGGTGCTGACGATGTTGCTGGTAAGCTGCCAAAGGCGGCTCGTATTGCTGCTGGCAAGCTTTCTAACGAGTTCTGGCTCGGTCGTTATGACTTTGAGACAGGTCGTGGCCGTGTGATGGAACTGGTGCGCCAAGGTAAGCTTAGTGAAAACAGCTTACGCGGTTTTGCCGAGGAAGATCGTTTTGCTGAAGCTGTTGCTGCATTTGCGTTGCTTGCTGGTATTGGTCATTCTGAAGCACAGCACTGGACTGTTCGCAACGATACCGAGCCCTTCCTTGTTGTTTGCCGGGCTTCAGGCTTCGGGATGATGACTGTTCAGGCGCTGTTAAAAATTGGTCCTTGGCGGTACCGGCTGTCTAACTCTCAACGACAAATAGCCTTACGTGCCTATCAAGCGCTGGATCAGCAAGAGGCATATAAACAGTTCGTTACTTGGAAAGAGCAATGGATGGCTTAAAGTCCGTTCCAAATATCCTATGAATTCAAGGGTCGCATTGTCGGCCCTTTTATTTTGTCAATTTAGTCCAAAAGTCGAGTAGTTCTACCGGGGTAACCTTAGGTGAAACTCGTGTTTACTCCTGTCACATCGGATTTGAACCAAAGCAGGGTAGATGCAAATAAGAAAACCCAAACGTGTTTCTCTTGATAGCTCCAAGGCAGACCGGGTTCTGAATTTTCTTATTTCGGTTCTGGCATTGCTTGTTTTTGCGGGCATGGGGCTTCTCTTGCACATCAGCATTGTTGCTGCACAGCCTGAGGCGGTTGAGCGCCCGATTACTGCTGTACCTATGACTGAGACACAAGAACTGGCGATGCAGGGGAGCGCTGGATTCAGGGCTTATAAGAGGGGGTGAGCTCTTCTCGTTAGAGAACACAGCTCCGCCAGTTAATGTTGAATTTTAGTCACTCTAATTTCAAGGAAAACTCAGAAAAACTATTCCTCTTTCAGCGGGAGAAGAGGAACCGTCGCCTTGTTATTCGATTATTTTACGTATAAAGATATCTTTATATCATATTATTCGATCTGCTGACGGCGGGACTGAGCTTGATAACGACTGTAAAACATCAAAGTGGAGGGAAGTTGCCTGTTGAGGATCTGGTGGGCTGTCTTCGTGCCTGTGGGGAAGCAACGCGCATTCGCTTGCTGGCTCTGTTGGTACTCGGGGAGCTGACTGTCAAAGATCTCACGACAATTCTCGGACAGAGCCAACCTCGTATTTCTCGGCACCTGAAACTGCTGTGCGAAGCTGGTGTGATCAAACGGTATCCGGAAGGGGCTTGGGTCTACTATCGCCTGAATGAAAGTGGGCCGGCTGAGCTTGCGCGCCGGATTGTTGCGCAAAGCCGTGATGATGACCCTACACTGACTGCCGATCATGAACGCTTGGCTGGGTTGAGACGTGCGAAAGCGGAGGAGGCGGCGGCTTTTTTTGCGGCGCGTGCCAACAACTGGGATAAGGAGCGTAGTCTCCATGTTCCCGAGATCGCGGTTGAAGAAGCCATGCGTGGGATCGTTGGCTATAAGGCCTTTGATACACTGCTGGATCTTGGAACTGGCACAGGTCGGTTGCTTGAGTTGTTCAATGACCAATACGCAAGAGGCATCGGCATAGATACCAGCCAGAACATGCTTTCGGTTGCGCGAGCTAATCTTGATAAGGCTGGTTTGCAGAAGGCGCAGGTTCGCCAAGGTGATATTTATGCGCTGCCAATCCGTCCTGATACGGCAGACCTGACGGTGGTTCATCAGGTGCTGCATTATCTGGAAGAGCCTTTCCGGGCAATTTCAGAGGCAGCTCGCACATTACGTCCTGGTGGGCGTCTCCTTCTTGTGGACTTTGCTCCACATGAACTCGAGTTTTTGCGAGAGAAGCACGCGCATCGGCGTTTGGGTTTCTCTCAGGAACAGGTTGAGCGCTGGTTTGCGGACGCAGGCCTTGACCTTGTTTCAACGAATGATCTCGCCCCGGGCGCGGGGGAGAAAGACAAATTAACCGTTACCCTTTGGCTCGCTCAGGATCGTCGGGTTGTGACCGACTTGCCTGTAGCTGATCCGACCAAGGAGCTTGCTTAGTTATGAGCGAACACAGTATAGATCGCCGTTTTCGGCTCAATGGAGCCTCTGACATCTCCGTCTCTTTCGAGTTTTTCCCTCCTAAGAGCGAGAAGATGGAGCAATTGCTTTGGTCTGCAGTCAAACGGTTGGAACCACTGGCCCCTTCCTTCGTTTCTGTTACCTATGGCGCTGGTGGGTCTACCCGTGAGCGTACCCACGCAACTGTTTCCCGCATTGTGCAGGAAACGGCCTTGAAACCGGCTGCACACCTGACGTGTGTTGATGCTTCCAAGGAAGAAGTGAATGAAGTCATTCAGGCTTACTGGGATGCTGGCGTTCGCCACATTGTAGGGCTGCGGGGTGATCCGGCTGCTGGTCTTGGTGAGACCTACGCTCCCCATGATGGTGGGTATCAGACCACTGCGGATCTGGTTGCTTCCATCCGCTCGATTGGTGATTTTGAAGTTTCTGTTTCTGCCTACCCTGAAAAACACCCGGAGTCCCCGAGCTGGGATGTTGAGCTGGATGTGCTGAAGGCAAAGGTTGATGCGGGTGCTACACGGGCGATCACGCAATTTTTCTTCGATAATGATCACTACTTCAGATATGTTGATCGGGTTCGTGCCGCTGGCATCACTATTCCGATCATTCCGGGCATCGTGCCTGTTACCAGCTTCAAAGGCATTTCAAGCTTTGCGAAGAAAACCGGTGCATCTGTTCCGGGTTGGTTGGCGCACCGCTTTGACGGATTGGATAACGATCCACGGACACGTGAACTTGTAGCTGCTGCGGTTGCTGCTGAGCAGGTGATGAGCCTTGCTGATGATGGGGTAGAGGACTTCCACTTTTACACCATGAACAAAGCGGACCTCGTTTATGCCATCTGCCACATGCTTGGACTGCGTGAAAAACGGGCATTGACTGAGTCAGTGGCTGCTTAAGCTTCCCAAGCCAAACTGAAATATGAAAATTCAAGGCGAGCTGCGGCCCATACGCAACCCGCTGAATAGATAGTACCAGAGAAGATCAGATCCCATGAGTTTGCAGGACAAAAAAACCGGTCAGGACATTTTTGCAGCCCTAGAAGCGGCGACCAAGGAACGTATTCTTGTGCTTGACGGCGCCATGGGAACTATGATCCAGAATCTTAGGTATAGTGAAGCTCAGTTCCGTGGTGAGCGCTTTAAGAACTGGAACCAGGATCTGCAGGGCAACAATGACCTTTTGATCCTGACACAACCGGATGCCATTCGCGATATTCACCTACAATACCTTCAAGCTGGTGCAGATATCATTGAGACGAACACGTTCTCGTCTACATCCATTGCGCAGGCTGACTATGCAATGGAGAGCGTTGTTTATGAGCTGAACAAAGAGGGTGCCCGCCTTTGTTGTGAAGCTGTAGCGCAGATGAAGGCGATTGATCCTTCCCGTCCACGTTTTGTGGCGGGTGGTCTTGGGCCTACCAACCGGACGGCTTCTATCTCTCCTGATGTGAACAACCCGGGTTTCCGTGCTGTTTCCTTTGATGGTTTGAAGGATTCTTATGCCGAGGCGATCCGTGGTCTGATTGATGGTGGCAGTGATCTCATTTTGGTTGAGACCATTTTTGATACCTTGAACGCGAAAGCGGCCTTGTTCGCGATTGATCAGGTGTTTGAAGAAAAGGGTATCAAACTGCCGGTTATGATTTCCGGCACGATTACGGATTTGTCCGGTCGTACACTTTCCGGTCAGACACCCGAAGCATTCTGGAACTCTGTTCGCCATGCTGACCCGTTCACCATTGGTTTGAACTGTGCGCTGGGCGCAAAGGAAATGCGCGCGCACGTTGACGAGATCTCTCGTGTTGCAAATACGTTTGTGTGTGCTTACCCGAACGCGGGTCTGCCGAACGAGTTTGGCGAATATGATGAGAGCCCGGAATACATGGCCGGTCTCATGAAGGAGTTTGCCGTCTCTGGTCTAGTCAACATGGTTGGCGGGTGTTGTGGTACGACGCCTGCGCACATCAAAGCGCTTTCAGATGCCATGGTCGGTTTGAAGCCGCGGAGCGTGCCAGAAATTCCGCGCCTGATGCGTCTTTCTGGACTGGAGCCATTCACGTTCACCAAGGAAGTGAACTTCGTGAACGTGGGTGAGCGTACCAACGTGACGGGCTCTGCGCGGTTCCGCAAGCTGATCAAAAACGATGACTACAATGCTGCGCTGGATGTTGCCCGTTCTCAGGTGGAAAATGGCGCGCAGATCATCGACATTAATATGGATGAGGGGCTTCTTGAAAGTGAAGAAGCCATGGTCACGTTCCTCAACCTGATCGCCGCTGAACCGGATATCGCGAGAGTTCCAATCATGATCGACAGTTCTAAATGGACTGTGATTGAAGCTGGAATGAAATGTGTGCAGGGTAAGGCTGTGGTGAACTCCATCTCTTTGAAAGAAGGAGAGGAGAACTTCATTGCGCAGGCCAAGCTTATCCGCCGCTATGGTGCCGCTGTTGTGGTGATGGCGTTTGATGAAACTGGTCAGGCTGATACGTTGCAGCGTAAGACTAGCATCTGTAAGCGCTCCTATGATGTGCTGGTTGATAAAGTTGGCTTCCCGCCTGAAGACATCATTTTTGATCCGAACATCTTTGCTGTTGCGACTGGTATTGAAGAGCACGACAATTACGGTGTGGATTTCCTAAACGCGACCAAATGGATCTCCGAGAACCTGCCATACGCTCATATCTCTGGTGGTGTTTCCAACCTGTCATTTTCGTTCCGCGGAAACGAGCTGGTTCGTGAAGCGATGCATTCCGTGTTCCTGTACCACGCCATTCAGGCAGGCATGGATATGGGCATTGTGAATGCGGGGCAGCTGGCTGTTTATGATAACCTGCCGGTTGAATTGCGCGAGTGTTGTGAAGATGTTGTGCTCAACCGGCGCTCGGACTCCACTGATCGGCTGTTGGATGCAGCAGAGAAGTTTAAAGGCCCGGGCGGTAAGAAGCGTGTCGTTGACCTGACATGGCGTGAAGCGAATGTTGCAAAGCGTCTTGAGCACTCCCTTGTTCACGGGGTCACTGACTTCATCATTGCGGACACTGAAGAAGCGCGCCAGAATTATGATCGCCCTCTCCACGTTATTGAAGGTCCGTTGATGGACGGCATGAACGTGGTTGGTGATCTGTTTGGTGCTGGCAAAATGTTCCTTCCTCAGGTGGTGAAATCTGCCCGCGTGATGAAGGCGGCGGTTTCTCATCTTATGCCTTATCTGGAAGAGGAAAAACGCAGGACTGGGCTTGATGAAAGCTCCTCCAACGGCAAAATCCTGATGGCGACGGTTAAGGGTGATGTGCACGACATTGGCAAGAACATTGTTGGCGTTGTTTTGCAGTGTAACAATTTCGAGGTCATTGACCTTGGGGTGATGGTGCCTACTGCGAAGATCATTGAGGAAGCCCGTAAGCACAACGTGGACATCATTGGTCTCTCTGGTTTGATCACACCTTCGCTTGACGAAATGTGTCATGTGGCTTCCGAGATGGAGCGTGAGGGCTTGGATATTCCACTGCTGATTGGCGGTGCGACCACATCGCGGGTTCATACAGCGGTGAAGATCCACCCGAACTATTCCAAAGGGCAGACAATCTATGTGACGGATGCTGGCCGTGCCGTGGGTGTTGCCTCGCGTTTGATGAGTGAAGGTGGCCGTGAGGTTCTTTATGAGGCGACGCGGGCGGAGTATGTAGAGGTTGCGGAAAAGCACGCCCGGTCCCGGAGCAAAAAGGTTCGTGCACCTATTGCGCAAGCCAGAGCAAATCGCTTCAAGCCGAACTTCGAGGGATACACACCAACAAAGCCGAAATTCATCGGAACCAAGGCCTTCACAGAGGTCTCGTTAGAAAAACTGGTAAAGTACATCGATTGGACACCGTTCTTCTCCACCTGGGAGATCAAAGGAGCTTATCCAGCTGTTCTGACTGATGACCGTTATGGTGTGGCAGCTCAGGCTCTTTTTGATGATGCGCAAGAGCTGTTGAAGGAAATGGTTGAAGGTAAGCTGCTGAAGGCGAACGCTGTTGTTGGGTTCTGGCCGTGTGCGCAGGATGGTGATGATCTGGTGCTTTACACCGATGAGAGCCGCAGTACCGAGCTGAAACGCCTCTACACGTTACGTCAGCAGATGGACCGTTCCTCCTCTGATCGTGGCAACGTGGCGATGGCTGACTTTGTTGCTCCAGTTGAAAGCGGCATCCCCGATTATATCGGTGCGTTTGCTGTGACTGCAGGTATTGGCGAGGATGAGATCGCACGGCGTTATGGCGAGGCTGGCGATGATTATAACAAGATCCTTAGTCAGGCGATTGCAGATCGGCTGGCAGAAGCACTTGCGGAACATATGCACCAGTTGGTGCGGACTGAGTTGTGGGCTTATTCACCGGAGGAAGGGCTGTCTAACGCGGACCTGATTGGGGAAGTGTACGACGGGATTCGTCCTGCGCCGGGTTACCCTTCTCAGCCAGATCACACGGAAAAAGGCACACTCTGGGAGTTGCTTGATGCGGAAGCGCAGACTGGTATTTCCCTGACCGAGAGCTATGCCATGTGGCCGGGGTCTGCTGTGTCTGGTCTCTACTTCTCTCATCCAGATAGCCACTACTTCGGTGTTGGCAAGATTGAGCGGGATCAGGTGGAAGATTATGCAAAGCGCAAGGGTTGGGAACTGGCAAAAGCAGAGCGTTGGCTCGCTCCTATCCTGAACTACAATCCTATGGCTCAGGTCGCGGCTGAATAAGCAGCCTGAAATTATGATTTGATAGAGGGCTGCGTATGGTTACGCGGCCCTTTGTTTTTGGAGACTGTTGCTTGAGCGTGCAAAGACTGTTTCCAATTAGTGGTCTAATCATTCTCCGTGGTTCGACTATGTATGTTCGAGAGAAAACAATAGGGCCTGATAAGGGCATAGGAGACGATCAATGAAACAGTCGATTTTGAAGATTGAAAGTTCTGCAGCAACGTCAACATCTATCACGCGTCAGCTTTCGGCTGAGATTGTCGCGAAGATTTCCAATGAAGGAGATACTGTTGTTGAGCGGGATCTGAATACTCCTTTGACCTTCCTGAGCGAAGGTTGGATTGGTGCTGCATTCACCCCGGAAGATCAGCGTTCCGCTGAGCAGAAAGAGGGTCTGGCCCTTTCAAACGAGCTTATCAGCGAATTGAAAGAGGCAGATGTGATCATCATTGGTGCCCCGGTTTACAATTTCTCTGTTCCAGCGGTGTTAAAGGCGTGGGTAGACCAAATCGCGCGCGTTGGTGTTACCTTCCAGTATACCGAGAACGGCCCTGTGGGCCTTCTACAGAACAAGAAAGCCTATATTGTTGTGGCAAGTGGAGGCATCCTGACGGATTCACCCGTTGATTTCGCTATTCCGTACCTGAAACAGATCATGAAGTTTATCGGCATCACCGATGTGGAAGTTGTTATGGCGGAAGGGACTGCGATTGATCGCGACTCCGCAATTACAAAAGCACAGAACTCAATTTCTGTGATGTCAGCGGTCGCTGCTTAAAGCCGACACTTGTCTTTTGAAGGCTTTGAACCCACCTTGTTACAGCAAGGTGGGTTTTCTTTGTCCCAGTGCGCAGCTCGTTCGCCTGCGCTGTCTTTTAACTTTGGTTTTTATTCATGTCTTAGAGTGGGTGACTAAAGCAGGCCGAACACGACGGCACCTACAAAGGCAAAAGCAAGAGTGATTGCAACTGCGTTAAAGCTTCTTGTGACTGTCATGGTTTCGTCTCCCGATACTCACTAGCTCCGTGAAGCTTATGTGACAGAAGAGAGATTAGGAAGCAAAAATTTGCCACATTCCTTAGTGCTGTTAGAAAATAGTGTGAGACGAATGAAAAAACCTACATGAAAATATTTGTGTAAAGCTGTTGAGTGCTCATGTGCTCTTCTGGCTACAACCAAGGGAAAACTTGTGTTTTCTCTGTCAAATCAAGAAACGATATTTTTGTGTACCCTAGAATACTTTGTTAGTTGTGATATCTCTGAATTTGCAGTGAATTGGGCGTGGATAGTTTTAAACATTCATGACAAATAGGGCCGCGAAATAGAATTATTCAGTAATGATTCAGGAGCGGTGTCGGGCTTGCTGCTGTTCACAGTGGGGATTTTGAGTTGTTTTACGAGATGGGGTACCGGGCAACCGGGCGACTCTTGGCGGGAGTTTGTCTGGCAATCATGTGCGTTTATGCTGCACAGGTGCGAGCTACGCCTGTACCTAAAGTGCGTCCTTATGTGGTTGCTCCGTTTGCTGCCCCAACATTCAAGAGGCCTTTGACGAAGCCGAAAGATGCGCTTTATCTGCTGCCCCCGCAAAAACCGTTGTCTCTGATCCCTTCGTCTTTGGGCAGTGTAAAGGTGCCGGCTCCCACATCTAACGTGGCGATGTGTACGATGGGTGCATGGCAGGTGAAGATGGAAGCCAGTGTTAATGGCTCAGGCGGATGTGGGATTAAAAAACCAGTCTCTCTAAGTGCGATGGTTTCCCAAGGGCGACAAATTGGTTTTACACTTCCGGTACAGATTGAATGCTCCCTTGCGCAGAAGCTGGAACGCTGGATGCGAGATGTTGCTCAACCGGCTGCTCAGCGAGAGTTTGGCCTTTCCATCGTGAAGCTTCGAACTGCTGCGGGCTATGCTTGCCGGGGGCGTAACAACAAGAAGGGCGCAAAGCTTTCGGAGCATGGAAAAGGCAATGCAATTGATGTTGCTGCGTTTCAACTCTCCGATGGCCGGGAAATTACAGTTGAGGATGGGTGGGATGGATCTTCCTCAGAAGTTCGCTTCCTGACCAGCTTGCACAAGGGCGCATGTGAACGGTTCACGACTGTTCTTGGCCCTAATGCTGATCGTTATCATCAAGATCATTTGCACTTTGACCAAGGCTGTCACGGCAAGACCTGCACTTACCGTGTTTGCAAATAGGGACGCCCGTTTGACTGAGAACGGGATTTGTCTCAGTCAAACGGGCGGTTCTTGTGATTTTATAGGTTACTGACAGAAGCGGTTATGACCTGAGTAGGTGCGGTATGTCCCCGTGTTCGGGTTAAAGCTTCTGAATTTGCTTGTGCAGTAAGCGTACCAAGCAGGTGACCACGGTGCTGGTGCTGCAGCTCTTGCCTGATAAACTGGCGCTGGTTGGTAAGCGACCACCGGTGGGCGATATGCTGGTGCTGGCGGGCGATACGCAGGTGGACGGTATGCTGGCACAGGCGGGCGATAAGTGGGGCGTGGCGGTGCAACATACTGTGGCTGTGTTGCCGCGTTGCCGATGATGAGGCCTGCTGCCAGACCGATTACACCGATTGCTGCTGCTTCACCTGCATTGATGCCGCGCTTTTTTCTCTTATGATTCTTACGCTTGTGGCGATGGTTGTTTTCCACGTAGGTGTAATTGTAGCTGTTGTTCTCAACATAAGTGTTTTTATGGCGGGAAGAGCCTGCCTGAGCCACGGAAACAACTGGCAACATCATTGCCCCTGCGAGTGCTACTGAAATTACTGCTGCTGCTTTAGCCATTCTCGTCTCCGTAACCGGTATTTCGTGTTTGTTGAGACTACTTAAACAGATGGGGGCTGAACCAACTTTGAGGGTCTTATTCATCTTCTGTTCATGTAAAATAATGGGCGAATAATTAAGTTATATCAACGTGATAATACTTTTCCTTGTTGTGCAGAAACTTGTTTTGCCCGCAAAATATAAGTTGAATATGAATTTCATATTATTTACGACTGATGGATAGGACGGGAGAATCTCAGCAGATTTCTCCGAGCCAAGAGAGGTTGCTATGGAAAAGAAGATTGATCCCATTCGCGAAACCACAAAGGATGCGCGAGCCCTCGCAAAAAAACTGATCCGCTCCGCACGATTTGCCTCTCTTGCTGTTGTAGAGCCTGAGACTGGATACCCCATTGTCAGCCGTGTGGGGATTGCTGCTGATGTTGCGGGCGCTCCGTTTATGCTGGCATCCAGTCTTTCCAACCATTCGCAATGCCTGGAACAGGACAGCCGCGTTTCTCTTTTGATTGGAGAGCCGGGAAAGGGAGATCCGCTGGCGCATCCACGTTTGACTGTGATTGGCCATCTGGAAAAGCTGAGCAAAGGGGATCCTGACTGTGTTCAGCTGCGGGATCGATATCTCATGCGGCACCCTAAGGCCAAGCTCTACGTAGATTTTGCGGATTTCGATTGGTATCCGCTGCGTGTTGAGCGTGTGAATATGAACGGTGGGTTTGGCAAAGCGTACCTGATGAATGATCAGGATATTCTCTCCTCTCTCCCCGACAAGGCCCATTTTTCAGCTCAGACCCACAAGCTGGTGGAGATGATGAACGCTGAACATTCAACGCATCTCGCTGAGTTTGCGGTTGCTACGTTCAAAACCAATGCCGCGAAATGGACGTTGGTGAGCGCAGATACTGAGGGAGCAGATTTCTTTGATGGAGAAGCTGTTCATCGGCATTTATTTGGCAGTGTGGTGACACAAGAGAGTGTTGAAACGGTTCTCCTCCAAGCCCTTGGTTGTTCCGCTTAAAACTATTACGTAGGGTTTTGCTTGTATATCTGGTCTTGTTATAGGTGAGTGGTCATATTCACCGCAAAATTAGATTGGTGCCAGTATGAACAAAGAAAATTTGGACAGCACAGCAGGTGCAGCGGTTTACACTCCCCGTATGCTGCGCATCTATGATTTTTTGGTGCTGCGTTTTTCAAACACGTTCCTCTGGAAATGTTCTGCTCAGCGAGCCCTGCAATTCTTCAATCGAAATGCGAGCCGCAATCATCTGGATGTTGGGGTTGGGAGTGGGTATTTTCTGGAGCATGGCCGTTTTCATGACCAGACCCGTTTGGTGTTGATGGACCTTAATCCGACTTGCCTTGACTATGCCAGGCAGAGAGCAGTCGTTGACAATGTGACGTGTACGCAAGCGGATGTTTTGGAACCTATCGCGTGGTCTGATGAGTTGTTTGACAGCATCAATCTGGGCTATCTGCTGCATTGTTTGCCGGGTACCATGAAGCAGAAACATCTTGTTTTTGACAACCTTAAGCCGCTTCTCAATGAAGGTGGCGTGCTGTTTGGGTCAACTATTTTGGGGCAGGGCCGAAAGCCAAACTGGGCCGCGAAAAAACTGATGACTTTTTACAATAGCAAAGGCATTTTCTCTAACACGCAAGACAACCTTGATGATTTGCGCGCCGGTCTGGAAACGCAGTTCAGAGATGTCTCAATTGAGGTTGTGGGTGAGGTCGCGCTGTTTACAGGGCGTGTGTAGCTGCCTGTTAAGGGAATACCACGAGGTCATCTTCGGGCGACCATGGCTTCCACTTGGTGCCAAAGACGACTGCAAAGTCTGGTTGCTCAATTCTGTTGGTGAGCCAGGTCTGTACAGCTTTGGGTGCCTGACTGATGAAACGGTCCTTATCCGAGTTGGCAAACTGACGGATAAACGGAAACAGAGCCTGATCAGCTAAGGATGGGCCTCTTCCAAACAGATAGGTTGTTTTCTCCAACCGCTCTGAGAGCTTGGAGAGTTCATTAATGGCGAGCGCGTAATGCTCATCTGGGTCAGCCTCCTCATAGCGCGTGGCGTATTTGTAGCGGTCCAGATTGCGTTTAAACTCCCCATCTATTTCTTCGATGAGATCTAGCATTTCCTCAAGGCTACCTGATTCCGGTTTGAGCCAGTTTTGAGGATCGTTGTGTTGAAGGGCCCAGAGCATGATCTCAAGGCTCTCTTCAATCACCGTCCCGTCATTCAACTGGAGAACTGGAACCGTGCCTTTGGGGGAAATCTCCAACATGTGTGCGGGCTTGTTGCGCAGAACAATCTCCCGCAAGGCAACACTTATACCGCTGGCCACCAACCCCAATCTGGCGCGTATCGCATAAGGGCAACGGCGGAAGGAATAGAGGATTGGAAGGAGCGCTTGTTCAGCCATGTTTTCTGGTTTCTGCAGTTGAGAGATCGTTTTCAGCCGCTGGTATTTCTAAAGTGTCTACTGGGGCTATGCCAGCAGATTTGCGCTCATAGGCCTGGATTGCCTTCTCTTCTTTTAAAAAGGCTTCAATATGTGGTTGGAGCATCGGCGCTCTGTAGGGCGTATCGGTTTCGCTCAACACTGTGGCGGTTGGCACAAAGGCTTTTTGGGCGCGGTCGTACATGCTGATGCGCACCAACCCAGTTGCGGCGACGATATCCTTCTTTGGACCTTTCGTGAATATGAAGCGTTGTTCCATGACCGATGCTTCTTCCGTCCAATAGACGATTTTGCTCTCAAGTCGGAATGGTTCCCAAAATGGCAGCTCACGGCGAAAACGAACAGTTGCGTGGTTTGCAAGTGGGGTCCATTTGTTGCGGAAAATCGCTTTGCCGAGCTTGGTGCGGCTCATATGGTCTACGCGGCCATAATCCATCATCGCCAGATAGCGACTGTTGGTCAGGTGTAAGTTCATATCAATATCACCCGGCAAGACACGCAGACGCACAACTGACTTGCTGAGCATATCCGTGAGTTTTTGCTGGAATGGTAACTTCAAAAAATAGAGTATAAGTCTAAACCAGAGCTGCATAATTTCTCCAAGTGAAAGCTTGTGCAGCTTTCATAAATTTTTAAAGAGGTTTGCCCGATTACCCGTTACTCGAATAGCTTGATCTATGAGTGACATAGGCATCAGGTGTTCCCAATAGGATATTCTCTTTCCTAATACGTTAGGTGTGTTGTGCCAGATGTCTGATGGTTTTTCTAGTTATCTCTTTGGGTTGGAGATTGCATATAGCTCAACTGAGCTTGCAGCAATTGCGTGTACTTTTTTCTTTGCAGCTTTTGTTAAGGGGGCGACAGGTCTGGGTTTTTCAACCACTTGCTTGCCGTTTCTGGTTTATGCGGTCGGGTTGAAAAGAGGAATTCCGCTCATTATTCTGCCCAGTATTACCAGCAATATTTTTGTGATGATGGATGTCGGGCATTTCAAGGAAATCGCGCACCGTTTTCGTTGGATGCTCCTTGCCA
This sequence comes from Pseudovibrio sp. Tun.PSC04-5.I4, assembly GCF_900104145.1. Taxonomy (NCBI): domain Bacteria; kingdom Pseudomonadati; phylum Pseudomonadota; class Alphaproteobacteria; order Hyphomicrobiales; family Stappiaceae; genus Pseudovibrio; species Pseudovibrio sp. Tun.PSC04-5.I4. Next base: position 4,020,788 of record NZ_FNLB01000006.1, read on the forward strand.
CTGTACCCGGTGTTTTGATCGGGCTTTGGCTGCTGGATGCAGCGCCTGCTCAACAAGCGGTTATGGTGCTCGGCGCTGTGTTGATTAGCTACGCATTATTTGCCGCGTTTACCCCCGATCTCAAGCTCTCACATGAAATGGAGAGGCTAATTGGGCCTGTTAGCGGCTTTGTTACAGGCGTTGTCAACGGTATAACCGGCTCACAAATCATGCCGGTTATGCCTTATCTTATGGCTTTGCAGTTGGACCGCGGGCGGTTTGTTCAAGCAATAAATTGCTCGTTCACCCTCTCTTCTCTGATCATGGCCGGGGGGCTTTACTATCTGGAATTGCTGGATTTAAGTGCAGTTGGCGTCTCCGCTCTCGGTCTTGCTTTTGTCTATCTGGGAACACGGTTGGGTTCTGTTGTTCGCCGTATGATGTCCCCTGCCGTGTTTCGAAACAGTGTTTTGTTGTTGCTGTTTGGGCTTGGAGTTAGCTTGCTGGCAAAGGGATTTTAGCCCTCCTGAACACTTAGGCTAATGACTGGTTGATGCTTCCCCTCGCATTGTACCGGGTGAAGTGAGGAATTGTTTTGAGTTAGTGCCTAGGCTTTGCGGCATGACCGAAGTTGACGCAAACATGGCCATGGCTACAGAATATCTTGGCTACACAGTGCTTGAAATTGCCATCATCATGTTCACGTTTTTTTTTGCAGCCTTTGTGAAGGGAATGGCTGGGTTGGGCTTCACGACCATCTGCCTTGCAATTCTTGCGTATTCTGTTGGGATCAAAAAAGGCATTCCCTTGATCCTTATCCCTGCACTCATTAGCGACGTGATCCTCGTTTATGAGGCCGGAAACTTCAAACGCTCAGCTCGGCGGTTCTGGCCAATTCATCTGTTTGCTATTCCCGGTGTTGCCATAGGGCTGTGGTTTTTGGGTTGGGTGTCAGGCTATATTTTAACAATTCTGCTGGGCTTTGTGATCTTCGCCTTTGTTGTGTTTGCCAGCTTCTCTCAAAACCTTCAGCTGCACACCCGTTGGGAGCGGACAGCCTGTATTATCTCTGGTTTTACGACAGGTATTTTGACTGGCATGACCGGATCTCAATTAATGCCGATTATGCCGTTCCTCGTTTCGCTTAACATGCCGCGAGATTATTTTGTGCAGGCGATCAACACCTTCTTCACGGTCGTCACAATCACCATGATCCTCGGTCTCTATTTAATGGGTATGCTGAATTTCGGCGTGCTCACGCTTTCCCTTGTCGGGCTGGTCTTTGTTTATATAGGTACCAAAACCGGTAATTACCTAGGTCGACGCTTCAGCCCCTCGGTGTTCCGATACTGCGTTTTGACGATGATGGCCTTCTCAGGCGCGGGTCTGATTATCAAGGAATTGTGGTTGCACCCGATGATGTGATTTGTGTTTTCTTTCTACGAGTATTGCCGTCATCCCTGACAAGCGTTGCGCGATCAGGTGTCTAGGGCCAAGAGCGCAGGCGTTAGTGGGTATCGCTCTGGATCCCGCAGTAAATGCGGGAAGACGGCATAGGGAGAGTGCGTGGTTTTCATTCTCTCATGGATGGCAGTGGAGAGTTTAGTGACTTCAAAATCTTATCCCCCTTGGGTAGATCTGCCCTATCTTTATGGAGTGCTCACGTAACCGGGCAGCTGGCGGGCCGTCCGTCAGTGCGGCGTGGGCTGGGCGGGGCTACCGGAAGAGGTAACGCATCTTTCGGCGGGTCCGTTGAAACACCCCCTGATAGTCAACAATGCAGGGACCAGGTGGATGCTGGTCAACCTGAAGGGTGTCTGCAACTGCTCTCAACGCCTTTTGGGGATGGCCTTGTTTCATGCAAAAACGTCCGGGTAAGGCGATCAGCCGATGCCGAAGACTCGTATCTAACACTTATGCGCAGGCCTTGCCTGCTCGCCTTACCCCTCCCGTTCTCCGGGTTCTCAAACACAACACTGCATGGAATGCCATGCGGTGATGTTTGTGTTTTGATTTGGGTGTGTGAGTGGTTGAGGCTTCTTCATAAAAAACGCCCGACATATAGCCGGGCGTTTGGTGTTTCGTTGGCGTCAAACAGACGTTATTCAGCTTTGCCCCAGCCGCCGCTGGTTGGGGGGATGACTGTGATGGCTTCGCCGGCTTCTAAAATGGTCTGGTCGCAGCCTTTTAGCTCTTCCATCTGGCCTGAGTTGCGGCGCACATAAGTGCGGCCCATCTGGCCGTCTTCCCCGCCCTGTAGGCCTTTGGGGGCGATGGTTCTGTGAGAGGCGAGGATCGCGCAGTCCATCTTTTCAAGGAAGCGGATGGTGCGGGAGGTACCTTCACCAGCAGACCATTTGCCCTTGCCAGCAGAGTTTTTCCGAATGTGGAAGTCCTCCAGCAGCACAGGGTAGCGGAATTCGAGCACTTCCGGGTCCGTGAGGCGAGAGTTGGTCATGTGGACATGAACAGCATCGGTGCCATTGAAGCCCGGACCAGCAGGAGAGCCGGAACACAGGGTCTCATAGTATTGGTAGGTATCGTTGCCGAAGGTCAGGTTGTTCATGGAGCCTTGCGAGTTGGACATGGCGCCCAGTGCTGCAAACAGCGCATTGGTGATGTGCTGTGAGGTTTCCACGTTACCCGCCACAACCGCCGCCGGATAATGCGGGCGCAGCATGGAGCCTTCTGGCACCACAATGTTGATTGGCCGCAGGCAGCCTGCATTCATTGGAATGTGGCCTTCAACCATCACACGGAAGCAGTAGAGCACCGCCGCGCGGGTGACAGGTTCTGGTGCGTTGAAGTTGTTGGGCTGCATTGCGCTGGTGCCCGTGAAATCAACGGTGGCTTCCCGCTTGGCCTTATCAACGGTGATCTTGACCTTGATGGTTGAGCCCTGATCGGTTGGGTATTCGTAGGAGCTGTCAGAGAGTGCCTCAATGACACGGCGGACGCTTTCTTCTGCGTTATCCTGCACATGGCCCATGTAGGCTTGCACAGTTTCCAGACCGAAGTGGTCTGTCATCTTGCGCAGTTCCTGAACGCCTTTTTCATTGGCGGCGATCTGGGCTTTCAGGTCAGCGACGTTCTGATGAACATTGCGCACCGGGTATTTGTGGTTGGTGAGCAGCTCAACCAACGCTTCTTCGCGGAACTCGCCTTGATCGACCAGTTTGAAGTTGTCGATCAACACGCCTTCTTCATCCACCACGGTGGCGAGCGGGGTCATGGAGCCGGGAGCGGAGCCGCCAACATCTGCATGGTGACCACGGGAAGCGGACCAGAACAGGATTTCGGTGTTGTCGTCATCAAACACCGGAGAGACAACGGTGATATCTGGCAGGTGTGTGCCGCCGTTGTAAGGTGCGTTAAGTGCGTAGACATCGCCCGGTTTGATGGTGCCTCTGTTGAGGGCAATAATGGCCTCAACGGAACGGTCCATGGAGCCAAGGTGCACCGGCATGTGCGGAGCGTTGGCAACCAGCGCGCCGTTCTGGTCAAACACGGCGCAGGAGAAGTCCAGACGCTCTTTGATGTTGACCGAATAGGCGGTGTTTTGAAGCGTCACGCCCATTTGCTCTGCGATGGACATGAAGAGGTTGTTGAACACCTCCAGCATCACAGGATCAGCCGTGGTGCCAAGCGCCATGTTGCGCTGTAACGGTATGTTGCGGGTGAGAATGATGTGGTTCTTGATGTTGACTTCCGCCAACCAGCCCGGTTCCACAACGATGGTTGCGTGTGGTTCCATGATAAGGGCAGGACCTTGCAAGCTCATGCCCGGTTGGAATGCATCGCGTTTGAGAACCGCGGCATACTGCCATTGGCCATCGGCGTAGAACTGGGTTTGTTGAGCTATAACCGGAGTATCTTGGGAGGTCGCTAGGTCTGGTTCCTGCAAATCAGCGCCACCGCCGATTGCTTCGACTTCCAGCGCTTCGACTACGATGGATTTATTCTCATAGGCAAAGCCGAACTGCTTGATGTGGTTTTGTGTGAACGCAGTAATCATCGCAGCGAGGTCTTTGGTGTTCAGCTCCACGGCAATCGGGGTGTCGGTTCCATCATAACGCAGATGAGCGCGCGGTATGAGGGTGAGTTCGTCTTCAGGAACACCCTGATTTTCGACCTCGGTTTTTGCCTCATTGGCAAGACGAGCCGCGAGTTTGTCCAGAGCGGGCAGGTTGTCAGTGTTCAGCTCGCGCACCACGGCCTGCTGGCGGGTTGCGCGGATATCCGCAAGGCCCATGCCGTAAGCGGACAGGATGCCGGAAAGCGGATGTACGATTACGGTTTTCATGCCGAGGCTGTCCGCCACCATGCAGGCGCTTTGGCCACCAGCACCACCAAAGCAGGTGAGGGCGTATTCGGTAACGTCGTAGCCGCGCTGGACGGAGATTTTTTTGATGGCGTTGGCCATGTTCTCAACAGCGATTTTCTGGAAGCCTTCGGCAACCTCTTCGCCGGTTTTGCCGTTGCCGATTTCATTGGCAAGGGTGTTGAATGCGGTTTTAACGTCATCAATCGCCAGAGGTTCGTTCTGGTTCGGGCCGAAGATCTTCGGGAAGTAGTCTGGGTTGAGCTTGGCGGTCATCACGTTGGCATCGGTCACGGTGAGCGGACCACCACGGCGGTAACATTTTGGACCGGGGTTTGCGCCAGCGGAATCTGGACCAACCTGGAAGCGACCATCTTTGTAGTGGAGGATAGAGCCACCACCAGCTGCAACGGTGTGGATCATCATCATAGGAGCGCGCATACGAACGCCAGCGACTTCGGTTTCAAAGGCGCGTTCAAACTCACCGTCGAAATGGGAGACGTCAGTTGACGTTCCGCCCATGTCGAAGCCGATGAGCTTTTCAAAACCCGCCATCTTGGAGGTTTCAACTGCGCCCACAACGCCGCCAGCAGGACCGGAGAGGATTGCGTCCTTACCCTGGAAGAGAGAGGCATCCGTCAACCCACCGGAGGATTGCATGAACATGAGGCGGCAGCCGGTGTTTTTTATATCAAGCTCGCTGGCAACCTGATCAACATAGCGACGCAAAATTGGCGAAAGATACGCATCGACAATGGTGGTATCACCGCGGCCCACCAGCTTCATGAGAGGGGAGACTTCATGGCTGACTGAAATTTGCGGGAAGCCGATTTTCTTCGCAATTGCCGCGATCTGCTTCTCGTGTTCAGGGTAGGCGTAGGCATGCATCAATACGATTGCCAGAGAACGGATACCATCCTCGTAAGCCTGCGCTAGTTGCTTTTGCAGCAGGTCAAGATTTGGAGCAGCTTCAACGGTGCCATCTGCCCGGACGCGTTCATCTGCTTCCAAGACCTGATCATAGAGGAGTTCAGGCTTGATGATTTCTTTTGCGAAGATATCGGGACGAGCCTGATATCCGATCTCTAAGGCGTCGCGAAACCCTTTGGTGATGAGGAGAAGCGTAGTGTCTCCCTTCCGTTCCAACAGGGCATTGGTGGCAACTGTAGTGCCCATTTTGACAGTCGCGATCTGGTCGGATGGGATACGGGCATCCTTTGCCACTCCCATCAGATCGCGGATGCCCTGGATTGCGGCATCTTTGTAAGCTTCTGGATTTTCGGAGAGAACTTTGTGGGCGCGAATTTTGCCCTCTGGTGTTCTGGCTACGATGTCAGTGAATGTGCCACCACGATCGATCCAAAAATCCCAGTTGCCTACCGTCATAATAAGTGCCCTCAAAACAAAGCTATTCAATATGTGTACTGTGATACATCTACAAAATGTCGATAAATTGTCAATGTGTTTATGGCGGTCCATTAGAAGGGGTATGTGATAATTTGGAGCTTGGGTATGGTGGTGCTGTTTTTGATGACTGCCGGTCAATCTGGCTTAAGTTATTGACATTGGACGATTTGAGGGCGATCAAATCTACGGTTTCTTGTTGGCTAGGAGGCGCGGTCAAATATGAGTGATACGGTGAACCATAAGAATATTGCGGCGTTTGGGGTTGGGCCCGTCGTTTCATCATCTCATCTTGCTTCAGGCGAGTTGCCTGCGCTGTCTGAGATTGAGTTTGCTGTGACGATGATGGTGAACGCTTATCATCGCTGGATGGTGCGGTGTATGGCTGCGGCGGGGCAGGAGGGGCTGTCTTCACTGGAAACTCTGGTCTTACATTCGGTTAATCACCGTGAGCGCCCTAAAACGCAGGCTGACCTATGCCTTGTGCTCAACATCGAAGACACGCACACAGTCTCCTATGCTTTGAAGAAGCTGGAGAAGGCGGGATTGATCCGATCTGGTAAGCGCGGGAAAGAGAAGACCGCTGAAATCACCGAGGCGGGCCATGATTTGTGTGGTGCCTATAAACAGTTGCGTGACGCCTTGCTGGTTAAGCCGGTGAAAGAACTGGGACTTGATGAGGTGGAACTCTCCCGTCTGGCTTCTATCTTGCGATCTGTTTCAGGTCATTATGATCAGGCGGCGCGATCTGCTGCAGCGATGTAGTGTTGCTGGAGCAGATCGTTTGGTTTCTGTACATCAGTCGATGTTTTCATTTTGAGCGAGTGCTGTATCGCCCATTAGAAGCTTGATCCACACTGGCATCTTGCCTGTTCTGCGCAGTGCTCCATCAATTGAGAACTCTCCAGCTCCTGTTGTTGTAAAGCTGAGATAGGACGCAAACAGGATCAAAGGTAGCTCCCAGGAGACAGCAGTGGCGAATGATACAAAGCCATGCTCCAGCGCGCCGCTTAGGGAGGCTGCGAAGAGTATGAAGGCTGCCCCGAGGAAGCAAGATAGGCGAGTAAGGAGCCCTAAACCAACACCTATGGCGATTGCAAACTCCGCAAGGCCGGCTGCATCAATGATCATTCCTGGATTTTGGAAACCCAACAGGGAGAAGAACTCGATGTGCTCCATGTATGGTAAGGGGCCTGCAAAGAGTTTATCGGTGAAGTGCGGCACCATGATAAAGCCGACCAGCATTCTGAAGAAGGTCAGTTGCCATTGCCACAAAGTGAGGCCGCGGCCTGCGGTTTCAAAGGAATTGCGCTGGATTGTGCTGAGGAACCACATCAGATTGATGAAAAACACAAAAGCCAGCGGCCAGCTTAATAGGTAGGCATAATAAAGCGATGCGATCCGCCATGCGATGAGCTGACACAGCATTGCGCAGAGAAAACCGACGGTGAAGTTTCTTGGTACGATGATCACTACAAAGAAAAAAGCCAGACCAAGCCACACCAGCAATGGCTTGAGGGCTTCTTCCGGAATGGGAGACATGAGTACTTCCAGTGAGATGAGTGCTGCTACGCCCAGAAGAAGAGCGGTTATGAGTGATTGAAGAAGTTGGAAGAATGAGAGGTAATGGAATGGACGAGCAATTTCTGCAAGATCGTTTTGCTCGCTCATTTCATCCGGTGTGGTTGTGCTCTTCTTCGCCATATCTACCTCACAAAGCAAGCCCGACTAGCGGGTCAGTTGTGTCAAGGTAACGTACAGTCAGCCTCCAGAGATATCCTGCTATTTCCGCTAGGCCTATTTAAGAGGGTCAACCCGCGTAGGCTGCTTCGATCAATCTGGCGTCATCCGTTCCCCATATACACCGGATGTTTGCGTGCGGGTTGGCGGGGTCCACATTTGCAGGTTTTCCGAAATAATAGCCTTGAACAATGTCACAGCCGCCAGCCCGTAAGATCTGAGCCTGAATTTCCTCTTCCACGCCCTCAGCTGTGATCAGCACGTCCAGAGATCGACCCAGACCGATAATGGCTGCAACAATTGCATCTGTATGAGCATCCTTACCGATGTTCATGATGAAGGTGCGATCGATCTTGATTTTGTCAAACGGGAATCTGGAGAGGTAACTCAATGAGGAATATCCTGTCCCAAAGTCATCCATTGCAATGGATACACCCATGTTACTGATCTTCTTGAGTGATTTCACCACACTCTTTGTGTCTGCGATCAGCAAGCTTTCGGTGATCTCAATCTCGAGCCGCTCAGGGGCAAGGCCAGACTCTTCAAGGGCTTCTGAGATTTTTTGCTCAATGAGGCCGGTTTTAAATTGGGCCGGTGAGAAGTTGACTGCCACCTTTAGTGTTGGATCCGCCCAAGCAGCTGCATCGGTACATGCTTTCTTCAGCACGTACTCACCCAATGCTTCGATCAAACCGGTATCCTCAGCGATTGGAATGAAGACTTCGGGGGAAATTCGGCCTTTTTCAGGATGTACCCAACGGAGCAGAGCCTCAAAAGCTTTGAGTTTGTTGTCTGCAAGGCCAACCTGTGCCTGATAAACGACAGAGAATCCATCGAGCTTTAGAGCTCGGATCATTTCGGTTTCCAATTCGCGGCGGCGTTCCAGCTCCTCGTCCATGCTGGATTCATACCACGTATATGTCGAGCGGCCCCCGTTCTTGGAACGATAAAGGGCAAGGTCAGCACAATGGAGCAAGCGTGAAGATCTCCATGCCGCGTCAGTTGCTTGTGCGATACCCATAGAGAACGAAATCTGAATCTCTTTGCTATCAATGGTGCAGTTTGGATTGGTGGTTGCAAGCGCGCGCTGGGCAAGGACAGTAACGTCGTGGTAGGTGTAATCCCCTTCAATCATCACTGCAAACTCATCACCAGACAAACGAGAGACAAGGTGGTCAGTAAAGACCAAACGCAGGCGGTCGGAGATGATTTGCAGGAAAGTATCACCTGCAGCATGGCCGTGGTTATCGTTGACATCCTTGAACTTGTCGATGTCGATAGCGATTACATAGACATTGGAAGCGGTGATAGAGGCCTTGCGCAAAGCCTTGTTGAGTTCGTCAGAGAAGACAGCGCGATTTGGCAAGTGTGTAAGGGGATCGTTGTGCGCCAGAAAACGGATGGTCTTGGAGGTCTTCCAGCGATCATGCAGGCCTTTCCATGCAAACATGATGGAAACCAGCGCGACGACCATGACCAAAAGAAAGGCAAAGGCGGAGCCAAACGCGATTACTTCCAGAAAAACGATCGTGTTGAGGTTTGGATCGACAGAGAAGATAAAGCCGCCGCGTGGTTTTCCTGCTTCATTTACGTAGGGAACGATTACGCCAAACCTCGGGATCTTCCAATCCAGCCACTCGAAATTGGAGTAGATCTGCAATTCACCTGAATTGAAGGAGGAATGCCAAGCATCATAAGCGGCGGGATCTGACAGGATTTCATCCACCCGCTGTGTGGTCATATCACGAGGATGAACTGCCAATGGACGGCCAGGAACGTTGAGCACCAGTAATTCAAAATTTTCAAACCGCTCTGAGAGTGCTTGTTTTACAGCTATCGCTCTTTTAGGGGGAAGCTTCCAACTTGGGGAGACAAGTTCAGAGGTGAGAGCGATGCTAGAACCACGTAAGCCAAAGCTTAGCGGGGAAGGGTTTGATTGTAACTGTGGCTTTTGAATTGTAGGTGCCTCAAAGGGCTTATATTTTGCGATTATTTCTTCTGCTGCTTCAAAGTCTTTTTGTGCTTCGCTTTTGAATAAATGAAATAAAGTTGCCTGATCAATGGCATAAAAACTAATAGCAATGGCGCCCAAAACAGCAACAACCATGGTGGCGTATAATATTTTGCGATGTGGAGGTATAGTTTCCACTTGAAAATCCCCATCCCGAAACGCAAGAAAAATTTGCGCATTGGCACCCGGCAACTGTAAGATCGTTGTTGTTGCCGGTATGTGTACATAATTGATAATCAATTTATCCGGAAAACATTACCCATATGTTTTCATTGCTTGTATTTTCAGGGTTAAATATCGAGTGGCAATGGAATTATCGTTGTTGGCTCCACGTTAGTTTGTGCTGCATGTGCTTTAAAACCCAAAGGAAACAGACTACTCGGTTTAATAAATGATTTGTTAGGTATGAATCTGTTTTGCGGTGGTTATGTTGTTTGACACCTCTCGAATTGAATTTTGGGTCGCACGGAATAACGATTGGCTTCACTAATAAAACGTATGCGCAGATTTGTGCAGAACGAGGAATATGAGCGTTAAAACTGAATGCGCAGTGCCTGCGCGCCTTCGCCCCTCCCCTAATCATAATGAGCGATGTGCTGGTGAGATTGATATGCTCATCCTGCATTACACAGCTATGGAAAGTGCCGAGAAGGCTGTTTCGTGGTTGTGTGACCCTCGCTCAGAAGTGTCCTGTCATTATCTCGTTGATGAGCTAGGCACTGTTACTCAGATGGTGCCAGAAAGCCGGAGAGCGTGGCACGCTGGGGTTTCTCGCTGGAAAGGCGAAGAGGATCTAAACTCCCGCAGTATCGGTATTGAGATTTCCAACCTCGGGGATCTGAAGACGGGCACACAGTCTTATCCTGAGGTGCAAATCGAAGCTGTTATTGCGCTGGCGAAGGATATCTGCGCGCGTCGCAACATTGCTCCGGAACGTGTTCTTGGTCATTCTGATGTTGCTCCTGCCCGTAAGCAGGATCCGGGAAAGCATTTCCCATGGAGTCAGTTGGCAGAGGCTGGCGTGGGCCATTACCTTGCACCAGTCGATATTGATGGGTCCAGCTTCTTTCAGGAAGGCGATGAAGGCCAGCCTATTGAAGCTCTGCAATCGCTGTTGGGGCTCTATGGGTATGATGTTCTTGTAAATGGTGTATTTGATGAGAAAACACGGTATGCGATGGAAGCGTTTCAGCGCCATTTTAGACCCAGCAAAGTGGATGGGATTGCAGATCCGCAAAGCATAGCGACCCTGCATAGCCTCCTTAAAAAGCTAAAAATCGACTGAGTGTGATGGATGTCATTGATATATCATGAAAATGACTGTTATCACTTAGTGGTTTTATGAATGCATTCCCTAGGGGAAGATGAAGCCTTTGCTTAAATGAATCCATATATGTGGCCACCGTGACATACGGTGGTCTCTTTTTTGCCATGAACCGGGGTTTATGCCAGTTTTTAAACATTAAAATTGTAACTTTTCGTGATCAGCATCGTCTGAATTTCGTCGCATCTTCTGAAGATAAACACTCCTGCTCAAAACATGATTGCCAGGAAATGAAGATGAACCTCACAAAGATAAAAAATATTGTAGTAATTCCAGCTCTAGCGCTAAGTGTAATGCTCGGCGGAGTTGTGAATACAAGCGTCTTTTCTGATGAAGCTGCGGCAGCGACAAAGAAATCTAGCTACGTTAAGATGATTGAAAAGAAAGCCAAAAAACACGGCGTCCCAAAATCAATTGCTAAGGCCGTGGTTGAAGTGGAAAGTAACTTCAATGAAAAAGCACGAGGCCGTGCTGGTGAAGTTGGTCTGATGCAAATTAAGCCTTCTACAGCACGTGGTATGGGCTACCGTGGATCGACAAGAAACCTCTACTCTCCTGAAAATAACCTCGAATGGGGAATGAAGTATCTCGCTGGTGCATATAAACGTGCGGGCGGTGATCTCTGTGGCACAATCTTGCGCTACAATGCTGGTCACTACGCAAAAAGAATGAACCGAGTAAGCGCCAAGTACTGTAAGCGCGTTAAGGCCATTATCGCTCGCAGCTAAGTGCATGTTGCATTTTCGGACCAGGAACGGTAAGTTCTTGTACAAAATTTCATAGAATTTTACGAATGTCTGACCCTAGGTCAGTCTGTCTGCAGGGACATAGAGATGGTTGACCGGGCAAAGTCAACCATCTCAATTCTTAAAATTTTAGACAAATTTCTCGAAAATTACGCGAACTTTTGTGCGGCCTTTGCTGGGGAGCCGGGGATTTTTACGCCTTCCAAGATTTTTCCATCATCTAACGGTTGCCCAAGGGATGTGGTGACAGGAATAACGCCCGCCCAATAGGGTTGCGCGTAATCCTCTTCATCATCAATGGGGGCACCTCGGCGGATTTTTGCAGAAGCGTGTTCGATCTCCACGGCTATGACACCCGTCGCAGCCTGTTCCTTCGGCGTCATTGGGCGAACTTCCTCCCATCTACCCGGAAGCAGATGCTCGGTTACCGCTTTGAGCGCGTCGTAAGCTTCCTGCTCATCCGTTAGCACACGGGCATTGCCGTGAATGATGGCTGTTCTGTAGTTCACGGAGTGATGGAAAGCGGAGCGTGCAGCAACGATGCCATCTACATGCGTGAAGGTGAGGCATACAGGTGAGCTATCGGACGTCTTTTTCACGATGCGGGCAGCTTTTGCGCCGTGGATATAGATGGTGCGTTCAATTACTGCGAAGGCCATCGGAATTACGATTGGGCGATCTCCATCCAGAAAGCCGACATGAACCACCAGCGAGGTTTCCATTATGGGTTGGATTGTCTCCCAATCGTACTCAGCGCGGAGACTGTTTCTCACACGGGCATACTTGGGTGGTTTAGTGCTTTGAGGCTCTGAAATCGGAGCCTTGGCGATTGTCATCGTATCATCTGTCATTTTCTTAACCGCTTCTGGTCCTCGGTTTTGAGCAAAGTCGGCAATATAGGACCAGTTGGCCCAGCAAATGGAATGCACCTTCGCAGGTTCTTCTGTTTGCTGGGTTTTCCGTTTAAATTCGTGCGTTCCTACTGATTTGAATCAGTGAGGCGCGTTGTGTTCCTGTGTATTCTCTGCAAAACTGGTCCTAAATATAGATCCGCTTAATGTTAGTTTGGGGTGCCAGTTTGTTTGAGCATGTGGTTGCAATATCTCGTGAGGAGAATGCCCCGCTTTCCAGCCAGATTTACCAGCAATATAGGGAGGCGATCCTTGCGCGTCGCATTCCTGAAGGGGAGCGCTTACCAAGCTCCCGTCAACTGGCTATTGGCCTATCTGTTTCTCGAAATACCGTGAATACAGCCTATGACTTGCTTCGCTCTGAAGGCTTAGTGGACGTGCGCTCTGGTGCGCGACCTGAGGTTGTTGCTTTGCCGGTGGTAGAGCGGTCTTCCCTCAAAGAGGAGAACATAGAGGGTGTTGTGCCTTTGTCCTCACGAGGAAAGCGATTTGCCACCAACCATCGCTATTATTGCGCGACAGGTCGTGGAGCGCATATGCAGCCGGGCGAACCCTCGAAAGAGCTGTTTCCCAAGGAGCAATGGGCGCGAAGTTTACGCAGGGCTGCACGGATGCTGAGCGGGAATGCGCTTGGCTATGAACATGCCTCCGGGTTGCCTGAGCTTCAGCGTGTGTTGGCTCAATACTTGGCACAGGAACGCGGTGTGATCTGCGCGCCAGAGCAAATCCTTGTGTTCCCCAGTGTTCAGTCTGTGCTGTCGTTGATGTCTCAGTGTTTTTCTGAGGAGGGCGATGTGGCCTTGCTGGAAGAACCGGGGTATCTGGGCGCAAAATCCGCCTTTGTTTCTGCCGGACTGGATGTTCAACCTCTGACCGAGAGTGAGCAGTTTCAACGCGCTTCGCTCATTTACGTGACGCCCTCTCATCAATACCCAACTGGCAAACGTATGGAGATGACTGAGCGGCTGGCTCTGTTGAAACAGGCCAGTGAAAAAGGTGCGGTGATCCTTGAGGATGATTATGACAGCGAGTTTTTGTTTGAGGGACGGCCTATTGCGGCGCTTCAGGGGCTCAGTGCGCACAGTCCGGTGATCTATATCGGCACCTCTGCCAAGTCATTGATGCCCGGTATTCGCCTTGCTTATATTGTGGTGCCCAAAGCACATGTGTTTGATCTGGCGATGGCGCAGCGGACATCGGGCGCACTTGCAAATGTGCATGTTCAGCTTGCCTTTGCTGATTTTATCGAGAGCGGTCATTTTCGAGCGCATCTGAATAAAATCCGCAGTGCTTATCATGAAAATGGCAGCGCTCTTTGCAAGCTGATTGGGGAGCGGTTTGGCAATCAAATTGGGGTTTCGATGCCCACGGGTGGTTTGCAAATGCCGCTGTACTTGCCAGAGTATTGCGATGATGTCGAGATCGCTGATTACATGAACGCGCAGGGGTATGGGGTTAATCCACTTTCTGGTTTTTACCTTGGTGAGCCGGTTAAAGGCTTGATTGTTGGTTTTGCAGAAGCGGATGAACGAAGGAGACTAGGGTTTGTGACAGCCTTGATTGAGGCGATGAACTGCGCAGGGCAGGCTGTGTAAGCGTAATTCTTTGCTTGACCTTTTCCGGCTAGCTCCGTACTTGATGCGGACCAGTCGGCCGGACGGTTGCTGCTGCAAGTGCTGAAAGGCCGCAGTGGAGGAAAGTCCGGGCTCCATGGAAACACGGTGCCGGATAACGTCCGGCGAGGGTGACCTTAGGGAAAGTGCCACAGAGAGTATACCGCCAGCGCATGCGTTGGTAAGGGTGAAAGGGTGGGGTAAGAGCCCACCGCGTTTTTGGCAACAAAAACGGCATGGTAAACCCCACCGGGAGCAAGACCGAATAGGGGCGGCGCGGAAGTTTACTTCCAGTCACGTTTTCAGACCTGACCGCCCGGGTAGGTCGCTAGAGGCGTCCAGTAATGGGCGTCCCAGATGAATTGCCGTCGCGTACAGGGGTTAAAGCCTGTGCCTTACAAAACCCGGCTTATAGGCCGACTGGTATTTTTTCTATTTTGGAACTAATCGCCCCGCGCTGCGGATGAGTGCAGGGTAATCGAGGATGTATGAAGGTACTTTTTGTCCTTGGGTTAACCCGTGAGGAAATCTTTTCTGACATTCCCTGCGTAGGTTGAATTTTGGCAAACTAGACCAATGTCTTTCTTTGTTCGAAGGTGGAGCTTGAATATTAGAAATGTCTCTCGCAGCATTAAAAAACTGCTCAATCATTTGGTGAGCTGAAATGGTATTTTCGAAATTATTGGGTGATGTCAGAATCCATTCGTAGTGGCTTTTGTCGGTAAATGTGAGTACGGGGTGATCTTTTAGATCATCTTCTGACTTTGGTATCTGCTCGCCTTTGAGATGGGCCACAATCATTGGCAAAATAACGAAGGTTACAATTTGAATGTCTTGGTGGGGCCATGCCTGAGTACAAATTTTCAGCAGGTCGATAGCTCTCAAAGCTTCGCGGGTACTTACTTGGTAAGCTTCCAGACCATTTGTTATTATTTCTCCCAGTTCCACACCATCAAGCGATAACAATGCACTTGTATTGAAGCTCGTTGCCGCTAAAGCAGCATCAACACTTGCTCTTAGTTTCGGAGGTTCAAACTTATAGGTCTGGTCGAAAAATCTCTGAAGATAGCGTTTGCCATCAAAGCCACTGCCATACACTGCCTTAACAGACTCTGCCAATTGTCCTGTGTCTGTCGCGAGAACAAAAATAAGTCCCTCAATATCGAAGAGGTGTTTGATCCGTTCTAGAAGCTCAATGGCGTAGGTTGGGCGGCATCGATCTAGCTCGTCAATGAATACAAAGAACGGTTGGGTCTTCCCGTCTTTATCTTGGGTGATGGCAGCAGCGAGTTGTTTTTTGAAAGATGAAATAGCGCTTTGATTACTTTTAAAATTTTCGAGTGAAGCGGCAGCAAAGTTTTCCAATCCGTTGATCAGTTCGTCTCCGCCTTTGTCAAAGGCACTTTCTTCTTCTGTATCAAAAGTATCAATAGCCTCCCCTATGTGCTTTTTGAGTTGATGTTTGGCAGCCGCTTTTACAAAGGAAAAAGAGAGCTTTCCCATGGATGAGAGAGTGTTTTTGAAAGAACGTTTGGCCTCATCGGAAAAGCTCTCATCTTCTTCAATTGTGCGTTGAATTTCTGACATGACGGCAACGAGTGGATCATCTGTATGGTCATCTTCCCAAGCGTTCACAAAAGCAACTTGTTGTCCCGAAATCTCTAACTGTTGCTTGAAGCGTTTAAGAAAAAATGTTTTCCCAACTCCCCAACTAGAATCGATGTTTAGGACGAAACTTCCCTTGTTGTGCTTTGTCTGCCCAAGTAGGAAAACTTCGAGAAACTCAGCATCATTAGCTCGCCCTAAGAGATCGTCGCCCCAAACGTTTGAAGTATCTAAGATTTTATCGAGCACAGGGATATCTGTCACATTTATCTCCAAAATTTTATGGCCTGACTATCGGTCGTGGTGATGTACATCGTCAATCTATGATTGTCGGCAGTGCTCTACAAAACCGGTGCACTTCTGTGCGTTTCCGCCCTTCCTTCTTGAAACTCCAGATTGCCTCCCCCAAACAGGAGGTAACAAGGAGACATGTGATGAGAACTGAATTCGATAGAGAGCTTGAAGAGCGTTTGGTGCGTTATGCTGCCGTTGATACGCAAAGTGATGAAACGTGCGATGCGTCCCCGAGCACGCAAATCCAGTTGGATCTTCAGCGCATACTCCGTGCGGAGCTGATGGAAATTGGCGCGTCTGACATTGAGCTGACTGACTACGGTGTTGTGCTTGCGACAATTCCAGCAACTGTTGAGGGTGATGTGCCGGTTGTTGGCTTGCTGGCTCACGTGGATACGGCTCCTGCATATCATGCCGTTGGTGTGAAGCCGCGCGTTCACCGTGATTACGATGGGTCTCCAATCGCGTTTCCTGATGCGCCTGAACTGATGCTTTCTCCAGAATTCTCCACGTATCTGGGAGACAAGATTGGTGATGACATCGTCACGGCCAGTGGAAGCACACTTTTGGGTGCGGATGATAAGGCCGGTGTTGCGATCATCATGTGTCTTGCACGGTATTTGCTGGCGCATCCTAAGATTCCTCATGGAAAGCTGCGCATTGCCTTTACGCCGGATGAAGAGATCGGTCGCGGTGTCCATGACGATCTGCCAAAAGCGATGGGTGCTGATTTTGCCTATACGCTGGACGGCGGCAAAGTGGGTGAGCTGAACTATGAGAATTTCGGCGCTGATGGGGCCGTTGTTAAGATCGTTGGCGTTTCTGTGCATCCGGGCTATGCGAAGGACAAGCTGGTTAATGCTCTGCATCTGGCGGGCAAGATCATTTCCACGCTGCCGCACGCGATAATGACACCGGAAACAACGGATGGACGTGAAGGCTTCATTTTTGTGAGCGACATGCATGGCACGGCGGCTGAAGCTGAGTTGCATTTTGTGCTGCGTGATTTTGAGCTGGAAGGCCTTGAAGCGAAAGCGGATCTTCTGGAGCAGGTGTGTGCAGCTGTGCAGGCGACAGAACCGCGGGCTGTAATCACCTGCGAAGTTAGGGAGCAATATCGCAACATGCATCATTGGCTGCGCGATGATATGACCCCGGTTGATCTTGCGAAGGCTGCGTTTGAAGAGGTTGGGCTTACCGTGTCCTCCAAGCCAATTCGCGGTGGAACTGATGGAGCTGCGATGACGGCAAAAGGCGTCTCCACGCCAAATATCTTCACCGGTATGCAGGAAATTCATGGTCCGCTTGAATGGATCAGCGTTCAGGATATGGCACTGGCGACACAGGTTTGCCTAAAGCTTGTTGAGCGCGTTGCAAAACCAGCTGCTTGATTGCTCTCTTTCGATGAAGTTATGGAAACCGCTGGTTATTTGGTCAGCGGTTTTTTGTTTGCCGACTTCGTTTTGCTTGCGACTTTGATCAGGCGTTGGAAGGAGGGGCATTCCAGATGGGATGGTGCCGGGCAATCAGCGACGTGGTGCAGTGCGTTTTTTAACGCTGTCAGCTCTTTGATTTGTTGATCAATTAAATCCGCCCGAGCGCGGAGGTCTTCTCGTGGGATTTGAAGTTTCCCATTCTCACTAAACATTCCGGCAATTTCAGCGAGTGAAAAGCCCGCAGATTTCGCCAGAGCAATCAGTGAAAGCTTCATGAGGGCGTGCGGCTCATATTGGCGTCGGAGGCCATGCCTGGTCACGGATTGAATCAGTCCAACTTCCTCATAATAACGCAGGGCTGAGGGCTTCACGCCGGAGCGTTCTGCAATTTCTCCAATATCCAACAGTTTCATACTTGACCTCAAGTTGACTTCAAGTCGTATCCTGACTTCAACTGAGCAATTTTGCAAGAGGAATACAAAAATGAAACAACACCAAACAGGGCCTGAACAACAGGTCTGGCGGGATCCCAGAGCGATCGCGCTGCTCATGGCAGCTACCCTTACAGTGATGGCAAATGCAACCATCAGCCCTGCTTTGGCAGGGTTGGAGAAGATGTTCATGAATGAGCCTAATGCGGCTTTCTTGACGCGGTTGCTCGTATCGGCTCCCTCTTTGACCGTTGTGATCTTTGCTCCGCTGGCTGGGTTGATTGCGGATCGCTATGGACGGCGGGCGTTGTTGCTGGTTGGCGTTTGTCTCTTCATCGTTGCCGGTAGCTCAGGCCTGTTTCTTCCAAGTCTCAAGTCTATGTTGATTAGTCGGCTGGGGCTGGGCGTTGCGGTTGCTATGGTGATGACGGCGCAGACGGCTCTTATTGGAGATTATTTTACGGGCAATCAACGCGGTTCCCTGATGGGGTTGCAAACCTCTGCCCGCAACTTTGGTGGGTTCCTCTTCATCTCCTTGGCTGGGTTCCTTGCTGTTAGTTCTCCACGGCTGCCATTTGCGGTTTATGGTTTGGCTCTCCTTTATCTGCCGTTTTTGTGGCGCTACATTGTGGAGCCGGGCGCACATAAGGCCAAAGCGAAGAGCACAGGTCAGGTGCAAACCGATGGGCATCCTGCATGGGCGTGGATGTTAGCTGCGCTGGCCGTTCTACAAATGCTGACGAATATGATTTTCTTCCTGATGCCGACGCAATTGCCGTTTTTTCTGGAAGCCCGTGGATTTGACAGTGCAAGCATGACAGGCGCAGGTCTTGGTGTTTTGATGCTCAGCGGCGGTACCGCAGCGCTGATGTACGGAAGACTTAAGGCGCGGATCGGGTATAGCGGGGCCTTTGCGCTTGGGTACGGGTTTATGGCGCTGGGTTTGATTACCCTAACGGTTCAGGAAACCTATGCCGTGTTTATCGGTGTTGCTGCCATGGGAGCAGGCTATGCACTTGCTATGCCCAATTTCCCCGCGATTGCCTTGCAAATTGCACCTGGTATCCGCAGAGGTATGGCAGGGGGTGTGCTGACATCCTCAGTCTTTTTGGGTCAGTTTCTCTCTGTTTTCATAAGTATCCCACTGATCGCAGCCATCGGGTTTACCGGTACATTTCAGGTTGTTTCTTCGGTGCTTGCCGGAATGGCAATTGTTGCACTGAGTTCACGTATCTGGATTGGCAAGCGCAGCACAACGACCGCCTCAATCGGCACTCAGGGCAGGTAGCATTCGTATGTTGAACGAGGCAGCATCAACGGAGGAATTCTCTTCGATATTTATTCTGTTGATGCTCGTTTTTACTCTGCAAAAATACGTAGATTTGAAGGTTCTGAGCTGACATTGTGCGATGATCTTTTGTTGTAATGCCTTTGACATGCAAGCTGTGTATTGGCCTTGGCATTACAAACAGTAGTGCCTGTCAGGCCGTATTTTGGATTTGCCGCATGAGTGATTTGCCAGTGTTAGGCGCAGCAATGTGCGTTAAACATCTCGCCCAGCATCGTGATTGGTTGTTGGAGCTGCCTCGTGATCTTGAACTTCAGGATTTTCACAATTGGAGCTTGCTGGATAGCGGCTGTGATGAGTTGATTGCTGACGCAAAAAAGCTTCTTGATGGGCATGAAGGCCGTGTGGGTATTCACGGCCCGTTCTGGAATATGGATCTTGCTGCGGGTGATCCCTTGTTTCAGGAGGTGGTGCGTAAGCGCTTGGACAAAGGGCTTGATGCCTGTGCCAAGATGGGTGGTGACCATATGGTTATTCATAGCCCCTACACGATTTGGGATCACAACAACCTTGCTACCTATGATGGTGCGCGTCAGGTGAAGCTGGATATGATCCATGCGAACCTGAAGGGTGCTGTTGCCAAGGCCGAAGATATTGGTTGTGTTATGGTGCTGGAGAATATCGAGGATCTGGATCCCGATTTTCGTCTTGATATCGTGAAGAGCTTCAACAGTGAGGCGCTTGCTGTTTCCATCGATACCGGGCACGCGCATTACATGCATGTTTCCCATGGGGCGCCTCCGGTTGATTGTTTCATCAAATCAGCAGGTAACGCGCTGGAGCATCTGCATATTCAGGATGTTGATGGCTATGCAGACCGGCACTGGAACCCGGGCGAGGGGGCTATTGCGTGGGAGCCGGTTTTTTCAGCTCTTGGCAAGCTGGAGAGCAATCCACGGCTGATTATTGAGGTGATGGATGAAACCAAGCTTCGTAAGGGCGCTGATTATCTCGTGAATCTGGGCGTTGCTCGTTAGATCACTCGCGCGGGAAGCTGGCTTCTTCCTGCGCGTATTTTGCAGTCTCCTACGGTCGCACGCAAAAACAACCAAGAATGTGCGGCCGCGTGACTGCTTCTTCATGCTTTTCAAATCAGAAAGAATGTTGGTTCTGGGCAATCATGGAAATTTGCCCCACACATGCGGATGAGCCCATGGAATCTCGCGATCTGAACTGGGATGTGGATCAAATGCCTTTGGCCTGTAGGTTGAAACCCTAGGGTCGCCAGGCCATATTTCTTTCTACATTATTTATAAAAACTGTGAGTACTTAGGGTTGTATCAGCTCTTGAAATACGTGTAAGTCACAGAAATCCCTGCGTAAAGTCTTATCAATACTTTGTTTACCATAATTGGTGATAACTAGCAGATGTTAAGGGGCATTCCTTTCGATTTGGAAGGGCGTGTTCATTGACGTCCCATGTGATCCCATGGTATCCCATAGGTTCCCGGAGTATTCCGGTGTGTACTTCAGTAATCTTGTTGTTTTTGCCTGATTTTAGCGCTGACCTACCGAGTGTTTGGCGGAACTATTGATGTGCAGTTGTTAGATCGTGGAGATCTGGCTCTTTGAAGAGGGAACCAATGGCTAGCTTTGTTTCGCACTTCACCAACCGGGTGGATGCCAAGGGTCGTGTATCGATCCCTGCGCCCTTCCGTGCGGCGTTGGCGAAGGATGGCTTTGAAGGGCTTTATTGTTTCCCATCTCCTTTTCAAGGAGCTGTCGATGCTGGCGGGAATGGTTTGACAGCTGAAATCCAGAAACGACTTGATGCGTTTTCGACGCTTTCAATGGAGTACGATGCTCTGTCCACCGCGCTTTATGGTGCGAGTGAAACACTTAAGATTGACCGTGATGGCCGGATTGTTCTTTCAGACATGATCCGCAACCACACCGGTATTGATGGTGAAGTAACTTTCGTGGGGCAGGGGTTTAAGTTCCAAATTTGGGAACCAACAAAGTTTGGCAAGCACCGCGACGAGGCCATGAAGCGGGCGCTTGCTGTATTGTCGTCTGGCGGAGTGCCAGGGGCAACAGCCGGAGGGGCACTATGATGACGGGCGGCGACGGAGACAAATCCGATATCGCTGGCGGACCAGCGCGTCACATCCCAGTCCTTCTGGAACGGGTGCGGGAGGCAATGGCCCCCGCCCCGGGTGATGTGATTATTGATGGCACGTTTGGTGCCGGTGGTTATTCCAGGGCTTTCCTTGATGCGGGAAGCAAAGTGATTGGCATTGACCGTGACCCGGATGCGATCCGGGATGGTCGTGCTTTGGAGCAGGCGTCTGATGGGCGGCTGCAATTGGTGCATGGGCAGTTTGTTGATCTGGACGATCATGCACGGGACCTTGGTTATGATGCTGTCGACGGCGTTGTGATGGATCTTGGCGTGTCTTCCATGCAGATAGATCAGGCTGAGCGTGGATTTTCCTTCCGCAATGATGGGCCGTTGGATATGCGCATGGCGCAGGATGGTCCAAGTGCTGCGGATGTGGTCAACCAGATGGAGCGTAAAGATTTGACGCGCCTCATCGGTATGCTTGGAGAAGAAAAGCGGGCTTCCGGTGTGTCACATGCCATTTGTCAGGCACGGGAATTAAAGCCGTTTGAGACAACGCTGGAGCTTGCTCGTGTTATTGAGAAGGTTGTTAAACGCAATCCGAAAAAAGCTGGCATTCACCCTGCAACGCGAACCTTTCAGGCGCTGCGCATCTATGTGAATGGTGAGTTACATCAGGCCGCGGGTGCGTTGGCTGCGGCTGAGCGGATCTTGCGTCCGGGCGGGCGATTGGTTGTGGTTACGTTCCACAGCCTGGAAGATCGTATTGTGAAGCGGTTTCTTGCTGATCGGTGCCGGACCATTGCGGGTGGCTCGCGCCACATGCCGGAGCTGGAGGTTCCTCCTGCAACCTTTGAGTTCATTGTTAAGGGTAATCAGGACGCTAGTGCTGAGGAGATCTTTGATAATCCTCGGTCGCGTTCCGCGCGGTTGCGTGCCGCACGGCGGTTGCCAGCTCCTGAGCGAACATTAGACATTCATGCTGCTGGCGTTCCACGTCTGGCATCATTCCACGGACTAGGGGGCTAGGTTTATTATGCTACGCTTCGTCAATCTGTTCTTTGTTATTGCAGTGGTTATTGGTGCTGCGGTTGTTTACGACATTAAAATGTCCAACGAAAACCTAGCGGATCAGGTGCGCCTGCTCTCTAACGAGATCGCTAAGGAAAAGGACGAAATCCGCTACTACAAAGCGCAGTGGAGTGTGTTGAACCAACCGGGGCGCCTGCAGGGTATTGTTGATCGTTATAATGATATTTTGAAGTTAGAGCCGTTGCGCGCAGAGCAGATTACAACTCTGAAAGCGTTGCCCGTTAGACCTGTGCTCATGGAGCCGGTTTCTGCAGATGCGATGAGCGGATACGCCAGTCGCTTCACATCCGTACAGTAATAGGAGGGGTTTGTGGCCAGAATAGCTGACAGCTCCTTTTTGCGGCGGTCTAAGTCCAGTCCAAAACATGGCACGAGTGCGATCCGGCTACGTGGGCCCGGACGCTCGCGTATCTTCTTTGCCATGGTGCTTTTCATTGGTGTTTACGGAGCAATTGCGGGCCGTCTGGTTCTGCTTGGTTTGCAGGATGGCGATCCGGCTGAGCGGTTTTTGGCAGCTCAAAACAGTGGTACGCAATCGCGCCCTGATATTGTTGATCGCAATGGAGAAATTCTTGCGACCGATATCAAGAGTGCTGCGCTTTATGCGGAACCACGCAAAATTCCAGACACCGATGAAGTGTTTGACGGGCTGATCTCTGTTTTGCCTGAACTCGATACGCCTGCGATCAAGAAACGTCTTGAAAGCAATGCGCTGTTTACGTGGCTTAAGCGTGAGATCACTGTTGAGCAACGTCAGGCGATCCATGGCCTTGGCCTGCCAGGGGTTGGCTTTCGTAGGAGCAACAAACGGTTTTATCCCGGTGGGCAAACTGTCAGCCATATTCTAGGTACGGTGAACGTAGATAACCAAGGCCTTTCCGGCATGGAGAAATACGTTGATCAGGCGTGGCTGAAGGATCTTCAGGACCTTGGCTTTACGCAGGATAGTACTATGGAGCCGGTTCGGCTTTCCGTTGATCTGCGCGTCCAGCATGCGGTGCGAGATGAGCTGCTTAGGTCCATGGAGTACTACAAAGCCAAAGCGGCTATGGGTGTGGTGCTCAAGGTGGATACTGGCGAAGTTATCGCCATGACCTCACTGCCGGATTTTGATCCGAACAACCGTCAGCAAGCGCTTGAGGCGGAGCGTATGAACCGTGTTACGGGCGGTGTGTATGAGATGGGCTCTATCTTTAAGGGCATTACTGTTGCAATGGCGCTGGATAGCGGCAAGGTGAAGCTGGAGGATAGTTTTGATGCCACAAAGCCTATCCGTATTGCGGGTCAGAAGATTGATGATTTCCACGGTAAACGCCGGGTTCTGACGGTGCCTGAAATTTTCATTTATTCTTCCAACATCGGCACTATCAAGATGATGCAGAAGGCGGGTATTCCTGCTCAAAAAGCGTTTTTGAAGAAGATCGGGCTGACAGAGAAGTTGCAAACGGAAATGCCGGGTGTTGCGCGTCCTTTGCTTCCTCCAAAGTGGAGTGAACTTGCGGCAATGACCATCTCTTTTGGTCATGGTTTGGGCGTGACCCCGCTTCAGATGGCCGTTGCTGGTGCTGCTCTGGTGAATGGCGGTAAGTACCTCCAACCAACTTTTCTGCCACGCACTGTTGAGCAGGCGGACAAGATAGCGAAACAAGTTCTGGCTCCTGAAACCAGCGAAATTCTTCGATATCTTAACCGTGAAAACGTGTTGCGTGGATCAGGTCGCCGGGCTGCGGTGCCGGGTTACGATGTTGGTGGAAAGACAGGGACGGCACAGAAAGTGGTCGACGGCCGCTACGCAGAGGGTATTTATCTGAATTCCTTCCTGTCTGCTTTTCCCATGTCTAACCCCCAATACCTTGTTTTGATTGTGTTGGATGAGCCGCAAAAAGTGGAAGGTCAACGCTACTCGACAGCCGGGTGGAATGCGACGCCAACCACAGCATCTGTTATCCGCAGAATTGCACCGATGTTGGGTGTGGTGCCTGATTTCGTGGATGACGCAGAAACCATTCCGGTTTCTTATCAGAGCCGGAATTAAACAAGAGCCAATTGAATGAGGCAGTACATGGTCATATTGAGGGGAATTGAAGTCATCAATTTTCATCGACCACTTTGCCACATTCATGTCTCATAGGCCGGACATATCGACATCATGTTGCTTAAAGACCTTACAAAACAAGAGATAGAATCCGCTGAAGCTGATGGATCAGACAGCGTTGATACTCTCACTATTACAGGGCTTACTGCTGATAGTCGGGCAGTTGAGCCAGGTTTTGTATTTGCGGCCTTAGATGGCGTCAAAGTTGATGGTGCGCGGTTTATTTCGCAGGCCGTGGACGCTGGCGCTGCTGCAATTTTGATAGATGCTGCACGTGTTACCGATGAAATTCGCGGGCAAGCCAAGCTGGTTGCTTTGATCGCTGCGGAGGATGCGCGTAAGGAACTTGCGTTGATGGCTGCTGCGTTTTCTGGTGAACAACCAGAGCGAATGGTAGCTGTGACGGGTACAGCGGGCAAAACGTCGGTTGCTGTGTTCATTCGCCAGATTTTTGAATATGCGGGGCACGTTTCTGCCAGTCTTGGGACGATCGGCACGGTTACGTCTACGGGCCAGAGTTATGGCGGCCTGACAACGCCGGATCCTGTCTCCTTGCATCAGGATTTAAAGCGTCTGGTAGACGATGGAGTTACCCATGCTGCCATGGAGGCATCCAGCCACGGGTTGGATCAGTTTCGTCTGGATGGGGTGCGTATTTGTGCTGCTGGGTTTACCAATCTTGGCCGCGACCATATGGACTATCATTCGACCATTGAGGATTACCTGCAAGCCAAACTGCGCTTGTTTAAGGAGATTCTTCCTGATGATGGTGTGGTTGTTGTTGATCCGGAAACTCAGTTTTCTGATCGTGTGCTTGCGATTGCCGAAGAACGCGGGCTCAAGACATTCACCATTGGCTACTTTGGCGATGACCTGAAGCTCCTTAGTGTTGAGCCGGAAGGATTTAGTCAGGTCTTACAGTTGGAAACAGCTGAAGGCCTGTATTCTGTTGCATTGCCGCTTGCTGGTGATTTTCAAGTCTCCAATGCGCTGCTCGCTGCGGGGCTGGCTATTTCTGCTGGTATTCCAGTTCAGACAGTGTTGGAAGCGTTGACAGTGTTGCAAGGCGCACCGGGGCGTATTGAGCTTGTTGGTTCGCGCGAAAACGGCGCGCTGGTGTTTGTAGATTATGCCCACAAACCGGAGGCCTTGGAAAATGTGTTGGCGGCACTGCGTCCGTTTGCATCTGGGCGTCTAATCAGCGTGTTTGGTTGTGGTGGTGACCGGGATACAGGAAAGCGTCAGCTGATGGGCGAGATTTCTGCTCGCCTTGCCGATGTTTCCATTGTGACTGATGATAACCCGCGTACTGAAGATCCAGATGCTATTCGTGCTGAGATTGTTGTAGCTTGTCCGGGTGCATTGGAGATCGGTGATCGGGCTGTGGCGATCCAGCAGGCCATTGGCATGCTGCAAGCAGGTGATGTGCTTTGTATTGCGGGTAAAGGGCATGAAACCGGCCAGATTGTTGGATCTGAAGTTCTGCCATTTTCTGATCATGAAGCGGTGCAAGGTGCATTGACACTTGCAGGCGAGCAAGCGGATGCTCCGGCCTCCTCAGAGGGAGAAGCCTCTGAATTCTCCTTAGACCTCGATGAAATGGATTTACTTGCCGGGGACGGTGAGGATGATGCGGCAGCTGATTTGAGCGATGATGATTTACTGGCTGCTGTTCAGGTTGGTGTTGAAGAACTTGAAGCTGTTCTGCCAGAAAACCCTGATGGTAGCGAAGATCAGGTTGAAGAAGATTGGCTTGTGCTGGAGGAAGACGCGCTTGGCAGCGACGATCTTGCCGATGCTGAGTTGGCGGATGCTGAATCTCGTGATCCAGAGCTTGCCAAGGAAACTTTTCCTACTGTTGCCGTGGATACGCCTGATGCGCTTGAAGATGAGCTGCTGGGTGATTTAGTGGCTATCGAAGCAGAAGCAGAAGCAGAAGCGATTGTTGCGGATGAAGGCCTTGAAGAGGTTGCCCCCATTGCAGCAGAGGATGTATCGCAAGCTCCTGAACCTGAGTTACCTGTTGAGCCTGAAATCCAGAGTGAACCAGAAATACAGAGTGAGCCAGAAGCGCCAAGTGAACCAGATCCTGTTCTGGACATTCCGGTGCCTGTTGCTGAATCTGATGAAACGCCTGCGAAAAAATCCGTACCTAAGTCAGCGATAGACAAGCCTAAGTGGACTATCGTTCCCCATATCAACCTGTTGGATTCAGAAGTTAAGTCGGAATATGAGCGGCAAATGATTGAACTGCCTGATATTGATCGTGGGCCGCTATGGACACTTACAGATTTTCTTGAAGCCGTGGACGGGGATGTCCTTGGTGACGTGACAACTGATGTGACCGGTATTTCCATTGATAGCCGGACATTACAGCCCGGTGATGCGTATTTCTCCGTCAAAGGCGAAAACTTTGATGGACATCTATTTGCAGTGGCAGCGGTGGAAGCGGGGGCATCTGTTGCTGTCGTCTCACGTGAAAAACTGTCGGAGTTGCCTGAAGGCGGTCGTTATGTGGTCGTTGATGATGTGCTTAAGGCACTAGAGCGGCTTGGTGTTGCAGCTCGTGCCCGGAGTAAGGCCCGTATTATTGCGGTGACTGGTTCTGTTGGTAAGACCGGGACGAAAGAAGCGTTGCGGCTTTGCCTGTCTAAATCCGGCTTTACACATGCGCCCGTTGCCAGTTTCAATAACCATTGGGGTGTGCCTCTCACGCTTGCGCGTATGCATGCTGACACCGAGTTTGGGATTTTTGAAATCGGCATGAACCACCGCGGCGAGATCACGCCGCTGGTGAAGATGGTGCGCCCACATGTGGCGATTGTGACCACTGTTGAGCCGGTCCATCTGGAAGCCTTCAACTCTATCGAAGACATTGCCCGTGCCAAAGGGGAGATTTTCTCCGGCCTTGAACGGGGTGGTGTGGCTATTTTGAACCGTGACAACCGGCAGTATGATTTGCTGCGGTATCTGGCAGCTGTGTCTGGTGTGAAAAACATCGTCAGCTTTGGGATGCGGGCGGGCGCGCAATCTATTGCCAAGAAGGTTGCAGCTAACCCTGATTGTTCTTGCTTGAATGCGAGCATTCTGGGGCAGGAAATATCCTACAAGATCGGTGCTCCCGGTGCGCACCATGTCATCAACTCTCTCGGGGTTTTGACGGGTGTGATGGAACTGGGCGCAAACCTTGCGTTTGCCGGTCTTGCGCTTGCGGAAATGGAAGCACCCATAGGGCGAGGGGCGCAGTCGGTTCTGGATATGAACGGCGGCTTGGCTCTACTCATTGATGAAAGCTATAATGCGAACCCTGCCAGCATGAAAGCGGCGATCAAACTGGTTGCTGATTTGCCTGTCAAACGGTCTGGCCGGCGCATTGCTGTTTTGGGTGATATGCTCGAATTAGGTGCAAATTCTGACAAGTTGCACGCTGACCTTGCGCGCGAACTGGATCAAGGCAAGATCGACATCGTTTATTGTGTGGGAACTCACATGAAGGTGCTGTGGGAGCGGTTGCCTGCACCGTCCCGAGGCGCTTATTCAGAGACCTCCGATAAACTGGAAAAACACCTGCTGTCGGACGTGCGTCCCAACGACATCGTTATGATTAAGGGCTCACTGGGGACCCGTATGGGTCCTCTGGTCGATGCTTTGAAGAAACGTTTTCCCGAGCCGGCTTCAGCCGGTGAGTCCTGAGGTTGTATAATGCTATACTTGCTGGCGGAGCTTGCTGAGGTTTACCCTTACTTTTCCGCATTAAATGTTTTCAAATACATTACGTTCCGCACCGGCGGAGCGATTATGACTGCGTTGCTTTTTGTGTTTTTGTTTGGCCCACGCATCATTACCGCTTTGCGATCGCGTCAAGGACACGGCCAGCCAATTCGTGAAGACGGACCTCAGAGCCATCTGCTGACCAAAAAGGGCACGCCAACCATGGGCGGCCTGATGATCCTTTCCGGGATGATTGTTGCAACGCTGTTGTGGGCTGATCTGGGTAATCCTTACACTTGGATCGTTCTGGGTGTGACCATTGGTTTTGGCCTGATTGGATTTTATGATGATTATCTGAAGGTCACCAGCTCCTCTCATAAAGGATTTAGCGGTAAGGCGCGTCTTGGGTTTGAGTTCTTGATTGCTGGCGCAGCGGCCTTTGCTGTGACGCTTTTGGATGCTGAACCCTTTTCTACCAGCATTGGTTTTCCGTTTTTCAAAGAGCTCACGCTGAATCTTGGTCTGTTCTTCATCCCATTCGCTGCTTTCGTGGTTGTTGGCGCGGGCAATGCGGTGAATCTGACTGATGGTCTTGATGGACTGGCAATTGTACCTGTGATGATTGCTGCCGGCTCGTTTGGTCTGGTAGCCTACCTGACGGGTAACGCGGTATTCTCCAGCTATCTGCAAATCCATTATGTGGCGGGGACAGGTGAACTAGCTGTAGTTTGTGGTGCTGTGATTGGTGCCGGGCTGGGGTTCTTGTGGTTCAACGCGCCTCCAGCCGCCATCTTCATGGGTGATACGGGCTCTCTGGCACTGGGCGGCATGCTTGGCGCGATTGCTGTTGCGACCAAACACGAAATCGTTCTGGCAATTATTGGTGGTTTGTTTGTGCTTGAGGCTGTTTCTGTGATTGTACAGGTGGCCTCCTTTAAGTTGACCGGTAAGCGTGTGTTCCGCATGGCGCCTATTCATCACCATTTCGAGCATCTGGGCTGGACTGAAAGTCAGGTGGTTATTCGCTTCTGGATTATTGCTGTTGTGCTGGCCTTGGTTGGGCTTGCCACACTGAAGCTGCGCTAGGAGAGACCAAGATGATCCCCATTCGTCATATGGCTGGCAAAGAAGTTGCATTGTTCGGACTCGGTGAGTCCGGGCTTGTCACTGCGCGCGCGCTTGAGGCTGGTGGGGCTCGTGTTGATGTATGGGATGACAATGCTGACCGCGTTGCCGCTGCTGAAGAGCAGGGGTTTGCGACCCTTGATCTGCGAGAAGCGCATATGGCCCGTTATGAAGCGCTTGTTGTCGCTCCGGGTGTTCCACTTACTCATCCTGAGCCGCACTGGAGTGTGGTTCGGGCGCAGGAGGCTGGCATTCCTGTCATTGGTGATGTGGAGCTTTTCGTGAGCGAGCGGGAAGCTGTTTGTCCAGAAGCTGCGTTTGTGGCGATCACCGGCACCAACGGTAAATCTACGACAACAGCGTTGATCTCTCACATCCTCAAAGAATGCGGGTTGGACGTGCAGATGGGCGGCAATATCGGTCGCCCTGTGTTGGACCTGGATAGCTTGTCCGAGGATCGTGTTTATGTGGTTGAGGTCTCCTCCTACCAGATTGACCTTGCGCCAAGCCTTGTCCCCGATATTGGTGTGATGCTGAACTTGTCACCGGACCATCTGGACCGACATGGCGATATGGATCATTACGCCTCCATCAAGGAGCGGCTTGTGAAGGCGGCGCGTCTTGCTGTTGTTGGTGTAGACGATGACTTGAGTGCAGCTGTCGCACAGCGTTTGATTGAGCGTGAAGAGCCGGTTGAATGCATCTCCTGCCAGAGTGCAGTTGAGACAGGCGTTTATGCGGAAGACGGTTGCGTTTACGAGATGTTTGAAGGTGAGGGCGTTGAAGTTGCCGACTTATCCTCCTCCAACTCGCTGCGTGGAGCGCACAATGGCCAGAATGCTGCGGCGGCTGTGGCTGTTTGCGGTGCGCTTGGTCTTGAGCTTGACGAGATTTCGAAGGCACTGCTGACCTTCCCCGGTTTGGCACATCGGCTTAAGCTGGTTGCGCGGGCGGGCAAGGTGTTGTTTGTAAATGACAGCAAGGCCACCAACGCAGAAGCGGCAGCCCATGGATTGGCGGCGTTCGATCGGATTTACTGGATTGCAGGTGGACGCCCGAAAGCTGGCGGTATTTCCTCCCTGCGGGCATACTTCCTGAAGGTTGCAAAAGCTTATCTGATTGGCGAAGCGGCTGATGAGTTTGCTCAGGAGCTGGATGGCTCCGTTGAGGTTTACAAGTTTGCAAGCCTTGCTCTGGCTGTAGAAGCTGCTGCAAAAGATGCAGCTCGTGATGAGAACGGCGAAGTCGTGGTGTTGTTATCCCCTGCCTGTGCCTCTTTTGACCAGTTCAAGAGCTTTGAAGTTCGCGGTGATGCATTTGAGAGTGCTGCGATTGCAGCTGCCCAAGTGCTGACTGGTGAGGGGGCTAGCTGATGGTTTCGCGCGTAGATCGCAGTGCATTTTCTGAATGGCTTTGGACAATTGACCGGTACATGCTGGTGGGAATTTTCATTCTCATGGTGTCGGGTCTTGTTCTGTCGCTTGCAGCCAGTCCGCCTGTTGCAGAACGGATCGGGCTGGAAAGCTTCTACTTTGTGAAGAAACAAGCGGCCTTCCTTATTCCCAGTATTGCGTTGATGCTTGGCATCTCGGCCTTATCGCCGCGCTATGTGCGCCGAGCTGCGTTGCTCGTGTTTTGCGCAATGCTGGTTTTGCTGCTGGGGACCTTGTTCTTTGGAGCTGATATTAAGGGTGCACGGCGCTGGATTAGTCTGTTTGGGGTCTCTATTCAGCCCTCCGAGTTTATTAAACCAGCTCTTGTTGTGATCATCTCCTTCCTTTTGTCGGAAGGGCGTAAAGCGCAAGGCGTACCGGGACAGTTGATCTCGATTATTCTGTTTGCTGTTGTGGCTGCCATGTTGGTTGCTCAGCCTGACTTTGGTCAGACCATGCTGCTGACAATCGTGCTGTTTGCTCTGTTCTTCCTCAACGGTCTTTCGTGGTTGGCGATTGTGCCACTTGGTCTTCTTGGCATTCTTGGGGTTGGCGCTGGGTTTACCTACCTGCCGCATGTGCGTGGCCGTATCATGCGTTTTCTTGATCCCTCTAGTGGTGATACCTACCAGATTGATAAGGCCATCGACTCCTTTATTGCGGGCGGTTGGCTGGGTCGCGGTGTGGGTGAAGGCACTGTGAAACGTATTTTGCCAGATAGTCATACGGACTTTGTCTTTGCGGTGGCGGCGGAAGAATATGGCATCATTGTTTGCGTTTTATTGGTGAGTGTCTTCGCGTTTGTTGTTCTGCGCGGTCTTTACATGGCGACGCAGGATCAGGACCCGTTTGGCCGTTTGGCCTCCTCTGGTCTTATCGTGATGTTTGGGTTGCAGAGCTGCATTAACATGGCTGTGAACCTCAATCTCATACCTGCTAAAGGGATGACGTTGCCGTTGATTTCTTCTGGTGTGTCTTCATTGATGGCGATTTCTTTAACTATGGGTTTTGTTCTGGCGTTGACGCGTAAGCGGCCTCACCCGCGTAAGAACCCGATTATTAGTGTTCCGCGTGCTGCCCCTGCGCAGCACGCTTAGATTATTTATTGTGTCGGAGAGTGAAATGAAGCCGAAGATTATGCTCACAGCTGGAGGAACGGGTGGTCACTTGTTTCCTGCACAAGCGCTAGCCGGTGAGCTTATGCGCCGTGGGTATGGTGTTGAGCTGATCACTGACAGCAGAGCTGACAGGTACGGCAGTGCGTTTCCGGCTGATAAAGTGCATCTGGTGAAGAGCGATACCATTCGCAGCAAAAACCCGATCTCTCTTGTCAAAACGGCCATTAAGCTTGGACTTGGCACATTACAGGCGATGAAGGCAATCCGCGCGGCTAAGCCTGCTGCGATTGTTGGCTTTGGTGGGTATCCAACTTTTCCGCCTATGTTTGCTGCGCGTTTGCTTGGTGTGCCTTCTATTTTGCATGAAGCAAATGCAGTGATGGGCCGCGCAAACCGGATGCTTGCCAAAGGGGCACGTTCTGTTGCGACCAGTTTCCCGTTGCAGTCCTTGCCTGCTGATCTGGCGGCAAAGGCGGTTATGACCGGCAATCCTTTGCGCGATAATGTGATCGCGGTTTGTGGGCATGCTTATAACTCACCGGAAGAGGGTGGTGCTTTCCATCTGTTGGTGTTTGGCGGGTCGCAGGGCGCGCGCGTCTTTTCTCAAGTTTTGCCAGAGGCACTTAAGTTGATGGCGCCGGAAGACCGCGAGCGGCTGGTGATCGTACAGCAGACACGGCCGGAAGACCTTGATGCTGTTGAAGCGGCCTATCGTGAGATGGGTGTTGCTGCTCAAGTGGCGTCCTTCTTTACCGACTTGCCGGAGCGCATTGCTGCGGCACATCTTGTTATTAGCCGGTCTGGTGCTGGAACTGTTTGTGAACTGGCTGCCATTGGGCGCCCCTCCATTCTGGTTCCGCTGCCGAGTGCTTTGGATAATGATCAGGGCCGCAATGCTGAAGTGCTTGCTGAAGTAGGTGGGGCATGGCCGATTGCACAAAAAGAACTGGATCCGCAAAGACTGGCCTTTGAGTTGAAAGAACTTATGGATAATCCGGGCCGTCTGGTTTTGGCAGCACAAGCAGCATTGGCGCAAGGCGCGCCGCATGCCGTGCAGCGCCTTGCAGACCTGACTGAAACACTTGTCGGCTCTGTTCCGACAACGACAAAGAAAGAGGCCACCTCATGAAAATGCCAGTAGATATTGGTGGTGTGCATTTCGTCGGTATCGGCGGCATCGGCATGAGCGGTATTGCAGAAGTTCTGCATAACCTCGGGTACCGTGTGCAAGGCTCTGACATGTCTGAGAGCGCGAACGTTCAACGTTTACGCGAAAAAGGCATCAAGGTCATGGTTGGGCACAATGCCGAGAACCTTGACGGTGCCGATATCTGCGTCATCTCCTCTGCGATCAAAGGCAGTAATGTGGAGCTGAAAGCTGCGCGTGAAAAAAACATGCCTGTTGTGCGCCGTGCTGAGATGCTGGCGGAGTTGATGCGCTTTAAACAGGCGATTGCCATTGGCGGCACTCACGGCAAGACGACGACAACCTCTATGGTTGCGGCGCTGCTGGACGCTGGTCATATGGACCCGACTGTTATCAATGGCGGCATCATCAACGCTTATGGCACCAACGCTCGTATGGGTGAGGGTGATTGGATGGTTGTTGAGGCGGATGAGTCTGATGGGACGTTTGTCAAGCTTCCTGCAGATATTGCTGTTGTGACCAACATCGACCCTGAGCACCTTGATCACTATGGTGATTTTGATGGTGTACGGGCAGCGTTCGCGCAGTTTGTTGAGAATGTGCCGTTCTACGGTTTTGCGGTGATGTGTCTTGATCATCCTGAGGTTCAAAGCCTAGTCGGGCAGATTGAAGATCGCCGTATTGTGACCTATGGAACGAACCCGCAGTCTGACATTCGGTTTACGGATGTATCGACCAAGGGCGGGAAGTCCATCTTCTCCGTGACTATTCATGATCGCCGTGGCAACAAAGTAATTGAGTTGAAAGACCTCGTGCTGCCTATGCCGGGTCTGCACAATGTTTCCAACGCGACTGCTGCAATTGCGGTGGCGCATACGCTGGGTATTTCCGGTGAGTGTATCCGCAATGGTCTTGCCTCGTTTGGTGGTGTGAAGCGCCGCTTTACGCAGACCGGGACATGGAATGGCGTTGAGATTTTTGATGATTATGGGCACCATCCTGTCGAGATCAAATCTGTGTTGCATGCAGCGCGGGACGCCAGCGAAGGTAAAGTGATTGCTGTGATGCAACCGCATCGCTTCTCCCGTCTGGAAAGCTTGTTTGATGATTTCTGTGCCTGCTTCAATGACGCAGATCGTGTGATCATTGCGCCTGTGTTTGCTGCGGGTGAGCAGCCAATCAAGGGTGCTGATCAGTCGGACTTGGTTTCTGGTCTCAAATCGGGTGGTCACCGTTCTGTTCACAGCATGGCCGGGCCGGAAGAGTTGGCTGGTCTTATCGCTGAGATGGCCGAGCCGGGCGATATTGTTATGTTCCTTGGTGCTGGCAATATTACGCAGTGGGCTTACAGCCTGCCGAAAGAACTGGAAGAGCTTTCCGCCAAAGATGGAGAGCATGCATGAGCTATCCCGATCTGACACCGCTTCTGGGTGATGCTATCGACGATATTCGAGGTCGTTTGATCCCGAACCAGCTGCTTTCTGCTGTGACGTGGTTTCGTGTTGGCGGACCTGCGCAATTGATGTTCCAGCCTGCTGATGAAGCTGATCTGGCTGTGTTCCTGAAGGCGTTGCCAGAAGACGTGCCAGTAACTGTGGTTGGGCTTGGGTCCAATCTGCTGGTTCGTGATGGTGGGTTGGAAGGTGTTGTTATTCGACTGCCAATTCGTGGGTTTGGTCAGGTTGAGTATCTGGGCGGACATCAGCTAAGGGCAGGGGCTTGTGTCCCTGACAAGAAGCTGGCGGAAGAAGCAGCGAAGACGGGGACGGGTGGATTTGCATTTTACACCGGTATTCCCGGTGCTGTTGGTGGAGCGCTGCGGATGAATGCAGGCGCACACGGAACTGAGACAAAAGACCGGGTTGTTAACGTTAACGCGGTAACAAGGTCTGGTGAACTCCTCACGCTTTCCAATGAGGACATGGGCTATGCCTATCGTCATTCTTCGGCCTCCCAAGACCTGATTTTTACCTCAGCGGTATTTGAGGGCATTGCGCAGAGCGAAGACGAGATCCGTGCTGAGATGGCAGAGGTGGTTGCTCACCGTGAACGGGCGCAGCCAATTCGTGAGAAAACCGGTGGCTCAACCTTCAAAAACCCCGAGGGGCACAGTGCCTGGAAGGTGGTTGATGAGGCCGGATGCCGAGGAAAGCAGATCGGCGGCGCAAAAATGTCGGAATTACACTGCAACTTTATGTTGAATGTTGCTGATGCTACCGCCCACGATTTGGAATTGCTTGGCGAGACTGTTCGCTCTGAGGCTTTGGCCAAGACAGGGATGCGTCTGGAATGGGAAATCAAGCGCCTTGGGGCGTTTGTAGACGGTGCGGCGATTGAGCCGTTTTTGGGTAACGCGGGCTAACTCCGACCATGTGTTGTTTTAGGTGTTTTAATCGGAATTGGGTTTTGTGATGGCCAAGCATGTAGCAGTTTTGATGGGCGGATGGGTTGCAGAGCGTCCGGTCTCCCTTGCCTCTGGCGAGGACTGTGCCACTGCGCTTGAAACGGCTGGCTATGAGGTGACGCGTGTAGATGTTGACCGCAACATCTCCGCAGTCCTTAAAGACCTGAAACCTGATGTTGCCTTTAATGCCTTGCACGGACCTTTTGGTGAAGACGGTGCCATTCAGGGTATTTTAGAAGTTCTGGACATTCCTTATACGCACTCCGGCGTTATGGCATCTGCACTTGCTATGAATAAGGAAAAAGCCAAAGCCGTGATGAAAGCGGCTGGTGTGCCTGTTGCCAATTCAATGGTGGTGAGCCGCGCTGATGCAGCGCGCCGCCACGTGATGGAACCGCCTTATGTCATCAAGCCGATTAGTGAGGGGTCGTCCTTTGGTGTGCTTATTGTGCAAGAGGGACAGGAGTACCCACCGCAAGAATTGACCCGCGAAGATTGGGCATTTGGTGAAATGTTGATGGTAGAGCGTTACATCCCCGGTCGCGAGTTGACGTGCGCGGTAATGGGTAATGTGGCTTTGGGCATCATCGATATTGTGCCATTGGGTCACAAATATTACGATTATGCTGCAAAATACGTCCCAGGCGGTTCACAACACATACTTCCTGCGGAAATTTTACCATCTGTTTACCAAGAAATACAAAAATCAAGTCTCAGGGCGCATCAGGCTCTGGGCTGCCGCGGTGTTACTCGTGCCGACTTCCGTTTTAACGAAGGACCCGGTGGCCTTGGAGAACTGATTTGTCTTGAAGTAAACACTCAACCCGGCATGACGCCAACATCGCTCCTACCGGAAATCGCGGCACATGCCGGACATGATTTCCCAGAGTTGGTCAGTTGGATCGTGGAGGACGCAAGTTGCGGAAGATAAAGGCGAAATTGTTTGCGATGCGAGATCGTACAGGTGGCTGGAGCACGCGCTTCAGAAGCCGTGGCGTATCGCGTCTGCACCAGAAATCCGCTTGGGGGGTTACTGGGTTTTTTGCTGTTATTCCTTCCTGGGCGCCGACTGCAAGCGCTCTGGGTTTCCTCGCTTTGTCCGCTATCTACGGGATTACACTGGGCGGTCATGTCCGTGAAGTGAGCGAATCAGTTACCTCCGCCGTTGGTTTTGCTGTTGGCGAGATCGAAATGGATGGATTGCAGCGCGTAACGGAGTTTCAGGTGCTTGAAGCGCTGGAACTTCATGATCGTCCTTCCTTGCTGCTGTTTGATGCAGGTGAGGCGAAAACACGGCTGGAAGGCATTGCATGGATCAAAAGTGCATCCTTACAAAAATTCTATCCCGGTACTCTTCGGGTCGTGGTTCAAGAGCAAGTGCCTTACGCGCTTTGGCAGCGCGGTGACATTACGTCGGTCATTGATAAAAAGGGCAAGGTCATCACGGATGAAGTGGATGGCCGCTATGCGAATTTGCTTCGTGTGGTGAACCACGGTGCGCAGTTGCGTGCTGGCGAAATTATGAGTGAGTTGGAAAAGTTCCCGGGCATCCGAGCCCGTGTTCGTGCAGCGCAGTTGCGCTCCGAACGCCGCTGGGATCTTGCCATGGAAAATGGAATTACGGTGCGGTTGCCGGAATTCAAAGTTGAGGAAGCTCTGGCCGAACTCAAAAAGCTCGATGATCAGGGTGGATTGCTCTCTCGTGATATTGTTGCGGTGGACCTGCGATTGCAAGATCGTGTTGTTGTACGTCTTTCCGAGGATGCAGCTTTGCGCCGCCAGACAACGATTAAGGGACGTCCTAACCGCTCAAAGAATGGGAGGGACACATGAACGCGAATAAGAATGTGATTTTCCTACCGCGTATGCGGCCTTTGCCAAGCCGCCGCTCTGTTGTGGTTTCCGTTCTGGACGTCGGCTCCACGAAAGTGTGTTGTATTATAGCGAAATTGGTGCCTGGTGAAGAGGAGGCCCTGATGCCGGGTCGTTCTCATGGCATTGAGGTGCTTGGCTACGGCTATCAAGCCTCTGCTGGTATCAAGTCCGGTGTGGTGGTGGACATGGATCAGGCGGAGCAGGCGATCCGCCGCGCCGTTGATCAGGCCGAGCGTATGGCTGGTGTGATGGTGGAAACACTGCTGGTGACTGTGACTTGTGGTCGCCTCCAGAGTGAGATTTTCTCTGCGACTGTACCTCTTGGAACTGAAAGTGTTACAGAAGCTGACATTCAGCGGGTTCTATCTGCAGGTTCCACGCATACAGCCACTGAGGGCCGGGCGGTGATGCATGCGCTGCCGATCTCGTACGCGCTGGATGGCAACCGGGGTATTCGTGATCCGCGCGGCATGATGGGCCGCAAGCTGGGCGTTGATATGCAGGTGGTTTCTGCGGAAGTGCCGCCTGTGCGTAATCTGGAGCTGTGTATCGAGCGCGGTCATTTGCATGTGGAAACACTTGTTGCGACGCCCTATGCCTCTGGACTTTCCACGCTGGTGGAAGATGAAACAGAACTAGGTGTTGCCTGCATCGACATGGGCGGCGGTACGACGACAATTTCCATCTTCGTGGATGGCCAGATGGTTCATCTGGACGGGCTGGCAGTTGGTGGCAATCACGTAACGATGGATGTGGCGCGGGCGCTTTCAACACGCATGGAAGCTGCGGAACGCCTTAAGGTTTTACATGGGTCGGCCCTGCCAAGTGTGGTGGACGACCGTGATTTTATTCAGGTACCGCCTGTTGATACAGATGGAGATCTGCCAACGCAGATCCCACGGGCGATGCTAACGCGGGTTATTCGCCCGCGTGTTGAAGAGATATTGGAGATGGTGCGAGACCGGATTGTCGCTTCCGGTTTTGCTGGCCGAGTGGGTAAACGCGTTGTGTTGACAGGAGGGGGCAGTCAATTGACCGGCCTTTCTGAGACGGCACGACGTATTCTTGGACGCAACGTGCGTCTGGGGCGTCCGCTGGGTATTTCCGGTTTGCCAGAGGAAGCCAAGGGTCCGGCTTTCTCGGCGGCTGTGGGCTTGCTGATTTATCCGCAGGTTGCGCAGATAGAACAATTTGAACCCCGGCACCAACGCCGCGGCCTTTCCGGGCGCGGGAGCTATTTGGCTCGAGTTGGTCAGTGGATTCGAGAAAGTTTTTAGGCGGGGAACGCATAACCCCCGTTACTACAAGTTTCGCCAGATGCGGCGGACGCACGAGAGGAAGAACGACATGCCCGAATTCGGGCATGTTATTAGGGTCGCGAGGTTAATATGACAATCAACCTGAAAATGCCTGATATTCAGGAATTGAAGCCCAGGATCACCGTGTTTGGTGTTGGTGGCGGCGGCGGAAACGCTGTAAATAACATGGTAACAAGTGGCCTTCAGGGCTGCGATTTTGTTGTTGCTAATACGGATGCACAAGCCTTGGCTCTTTGCCAGGCTGAACGTGTTATTCAAATGGGCGTTGCTGTAACAGAAGGCTTGGGCGCTGGTTCCCAACCTGAAGTTGGTGCAGCAGCAGCCGAAGAAGTTATTGACGAGATCAACGATCATCTGTCCGGTTCGCACATGGTGTTCATCACCGCGGGCATGGGCGGGGGTACCGGTACAGGTGCTGCACCTGTTGTTGCTCGTGCTGCGCGTGAGCAGGGGATACTTACGGTAGGTGTGGTTACCAAACCTTTCCAGTTCGAAGGGTCCCGTCGTATGCGTGTTGCCGAAGCCGGCATCGAAGAGTTACAACGTAATGTTGATACTCTTATTGTAATTCCAAACCAGAATTTGTTCCGCATTGCCAATGCGCAGACAACCTTTGCTGATGCCTTCTCCATGGCTGATCAGGTGCTGTACTCCGGCGTTGCGAACGTGACTGACCTGATGGTCAAAGAAGGTCTCATCAACCTCGACTTTGCCGATGTACGCTCCATAATGCGTGGCATGGGTAAAGCGATGATGGGTACCGGTGAAGCTTCCGGCGAACAGCGTGCCATTCAGGCTGCTGAAGCTGCGATTGCGAACCCGTTGCTTGACGAGACTTCCATGAAGGGCGCGCGCGGTCTGCTTATCTCCATCACTGGTGGTAACGATCTGACGCTGTTTGAAGTGGACGAGGCTGCAACTCGTATACGCGAAGAAGTTGACCCAGAAGCAAACATCATTCTTGGTGCGACCTTCGACGAATCTCTGGACGGTATCATCCGTGTTTCTGTTGTTGCTACTGGCATCGACAAGGAACTGCGTGAAGACATCTCCCCGGCTGAAGTTCGTATGGCTGAACTGACAGAGCGTCTGCAAAGCGCAACAATGTCTACGCCCAGTTCCACGGTAGCTGCGCCGATAGAAGTAGCTCCTGCACCGACCCCAGTTCGTGCGATGCGCGCGATGGGATCATCTGTTTTGGACACTCACATGCATTCTGAACCAGTTGCTTCTGCAACGGATCCGGAAGTTGAGATTGCTCCATACCAGGCTCGCCGTTATGAGCCTGTGCAGGAATATGACGCATTGGACGAACCAACTCAGGCCTATGAAGAGCCAACTTCAATTCCTGAGCCGTTCATTCCACCTGTTGCACAACGGGCAGAGCCTCAATCACGTATGCCACGTGTTGAAGACTTCCCGCCTATTGCACAGCGTGAAATCCG
This sequence comes from Pseudovibrio sp. Tun.PSC04-5.I4, assembly GCF_900104145.1. Classification (NCBI taxonomy): domain Bacteria; kingdom Pseudomonadati; phylum Pseudomonadota; class Alphaproteobacteria; order Hyphomicrobiales; family Stappiaceae; genus Pseudovibrio; species Pseudovibrio sp. Tun.PSC04-5.I4. Next base: position 4,060,777 of record NZ_FNLB01000006.1, read on the forward strand.
TGCACGTACACAACCAGAAACAAGCGCACCAGCTCCACAGCCTGCAAGTGCAACTCCACAGCCAGCTCCTGCAACTATGATGCAGCCAGCTCACGCTATGGAAGAGGCACATGTTGAGGACGACCGTCGTCCAATGGGCTTGCTGCGCCGTCTGACGGGTGGTCTTGGCCGCCGTGAAGACGACCACATGGAACAACACCATGAGCCAGTACAGGCAGATGCGTTTGTGGAAACGCCGCGTCAGCCTGCAGCACCGCGTATTTCTGAACCACAGAATCACGGTGCATCCGGAAATCATGATGCTGGTGGACGCCCTGCGCCTGCCCGTACACAGATGATGGAAGATGATCAGTTGGAGATTCCGGCGTTCCTTCGCCGTCAGGCCACCTGATTATCAACAGAACTCGCGCCTCTCGAGCAGCAATCCGGATTTTTCCGGATTGCTGCTTTGCGCTTTTTTTATAAATTATCCGTAAATATGCCTAAAATTATCAGTGCGTTACAAACCGTAATAAAGCTTTATTTTATTTGGTAAGACCCTCGGGCTATGTTCCGGTCATCCCGGTGGGGTATTCGAAAGTAGTGGCTCATGGGGACCTGCAATGGACCTAGAGCAGAAATATAAAGGCTGGAAAACCATGGGAATGCGTGTCGAAAAACAGACCACGCTTGCAGATAGTGTAACCCTGAATGGCATTGGGGTTCACTCTGGCGGTCCAGCTTCCATTACGCTCCACCCAGCAGACGCGAACTCCGGTATTGTTTTTCATCGCAGCACCAGAGATGGTTATGTTGAGACGGAAGCAAACTGGAAGCATGTAACTGCAACATCTTTATGCACCGTACTGGGTGATCCTCATGAAAACGGTATCTCCACTGTTGAACACCTGATGGCTGCCTTGCGCGGCATGGGTATCGATAATGTGACCGCTTACATTGATGGCCCTGAAATGCCAATCATGGACGGTAGCTCCGAAGCCTTCGTTGAAGCAATCGAACAAGTTGGCGTGAAAACCCTGAATGCAAAGCGTCGCTTCATCCGCATCAAAGAAAAGGTGCGGTATGTATCTGGTGATCAGTGGTGTGAACTGAACCCACATGATGGCACTCGCTTTGACATCACCATCGACTTTGATCATGCGAAGATTGGTCGTCAGCAGCTCACGTTTGACCTGACACCTGACGTTTTCCGCAAAGACATTTCACGCGCTCGTACATTTGGTAGTGTGCAGGACGTAGAGAAGCTTTGGAAACTTGGTTTCGCTATGGGGTCTTCTTTAGATAATTCCATCGCTCTGGATGGTGATCGGATCCTGAACCCAGAAGGCACACGCTGGACTGACGAATTCGTTCGCCATAAAAGCCTTGATGCGATTGGTGATCTGGCCCTTGCTGGCCTGCCGATTCTTGGTGAGTACCGCAGTTATAAAGGCGGTCACCGCATGAACCACTGCATTCTTGTTGAGCTTTTCAAGAATCCAGATGCTTTTGAAGTGGTTGAAGCTGACGTTGCTCTGGAAGAGCGTCATGTCCGCGAAAAAGGCCATGCAGAGCTGATCGGTGGACTGCAGGCTGCTGCATTCGGGCCTAACGTCTCTTGAGGCAAAAATAGTTATTCAACGGTTTTTGCCTCTATTCCGACATAAATTCGAGGCAAATGCTGTGGTACTACGTGACGTTATCCAAACATTGAGATAGAAGCGTGAAATGGGAGGGATTTTACCCGAATCCCAACACGATAGGAGTCGGAGACATTGCTGCGTTCAGATGCTGCTCGGAATGCTTTGGGGACCAATCGCCTCGGCAAAGTTATTAGATACGCCAGTTTGGCTGTTGCGCTCGTTGTTGCGGGTTGTGCGGCCAAGGATGATATTGATCAACTTGCGCTGAATGATACCCCTGCAGAAGTTATGTTCAACCAGGCTCTTGCTCTTCGCGCTTCTGGCGATGTGAAGAGTGCAGAGAAGAAATTCGCTGAACTGGATCGTGTTTACCCTTACTCAGAATTTGCACGTAAATCGCTCATCAACATTGCTTATCTGAATTTCAAGATGGGCAAGTATCCTGAAGCGATTTCTGCTGCCAACCGGTTTACCTCGCTCTACCCAGGTAACAAAGATTCCGCTTACGCGCTCTTCATCATTGGCGAATCCTACTTCCGCCAGATCCCTGATGTTGGTCGTGATCAGTCTGCGACTGCCAAAGCGTTGCAGGCGATGCGTGAACTTATTCAGCGCTACCCAGATTCCGAATACACCAAGCAGGCACGTCAGCGTATCCGCGCGACGGAAGATCAGCTGGCTGGTAAGGAAATGGAAGTTGGTCGCTACTACCTTGCGCGCAAAAACTACCTTGCCTCCATCAATCGCTTTAAGACAGTTGTCACCAACTACCAGACAACCCGTCACGTTGAAGAAGCACTCTACCGCCTGACCGAAAGCTACTATGCGCTTGGTGTTGTGAATGAAGCGCAGACGGCTGCAGCTGTTCTGGGTCACAACTTCCCGCAGAGTGAATGGTACAATGACTCCTATTCTCTTTTGAAAAAGGGTGGTCTTGAGCCGAAAGCGGGCAGTGGTAGCTGGCTCACCAACGTGTTTAGCGATATGAAACTCCTATAAGCCGTTAACGGATACGGAGTTACTTGAAGAATTATGCTGGCATCACTTTCTATTCGGGACATCGTTCTTATCGACAAGCTGGATTTGCATTTCAGTGATGGGATGAGCGTGCTTACGGGTGAAACGGGTGCCGGTAAATCCATTCTTCTTGATAGCTTGAGCCTTGCCCTTGGTGGGCGAGGCGATGCCGGTCTTGTTCGGCATGGTGAAGACCGCGGTCAGGTGAGCGCGGTTTTTGACGTTCCGATGGGCCATTCTGTCCGGGCGCTTCTCAAAGAAAATGAATTAGAGCACGACAGCGATATTATCCTGCGCCGTATTCAGGCGTCGGACGGGCGGACCCGTGCGTATGTGAATGATTCCCCTGTGAGCGCTGGCTTGTTGCGGCAGATCGGCTCCATGATGGTTGAGGTTCACGGGCAACACGATGACCGTGCGCTGGTCGATCCTGAAACTCATCGCCGGTTGTTGGACAGCTTTGGTGGGTTGGAAGGTGATGCGCACAAGGTGGGGCAGTGTGCTAAAGCCGTCCGCAAAGCTGAGAAGACCCTCAAAGACCATGTGGCGCGGATTGAAGAAGCCCGCCGTGAAGCGGATTATCTTCGCTCTAGTGTTGATGAGCTGAGCACGCTTGATCCTCGTAATGGGGAAGAGAACGAGCTCTCTCTGCGTCGTCAGGACATGATGCAGGTTGAGAAGGTTGCTGGTGATCTGCGTGATGGGTATGAGGCGCTTGACGGATCAGGCTCGCCGATCCCTGAACTTTCCAGCCTGTTGCGCCGGCTGGAGCGCAAGGTTGATCTGGCACCCAATTATCTGACCAGTGTTGTGGAAGCGATTGGCAACTCCATTGATCAGCTGGAGGATGCGCGCGCCGGTTTGGAGCAAGCGCTGCGTGATACGGATTTTGACCCTCGTGAGCTGGAGCAAACGGAAGAGCGTTTGTTCGCTTTGAGAGCTGCCGCACGTAAGTACTCGGTTCAGCCTGATAATCTTGCCAAGCTGCGTGAGCAGATGACCGGAGATCTTTCCGACCTTGATGCGGGTGAAGACACGTTGCTGGCACTACAGGCTGGCGTGACGAACACTCAGCAGACTTACGATAAGTTGGCGGTATCCCTTTCCAAAAAGCGTCAGAAGATAGCGAAAGCCCTTGAGAATGCTGTTCATGCCGAATTGCCAGCCCTGAAGCTTGAGCGGGCGCGATTCATCATCAACATTGAGAGTGATGCTGCGCTGCGCGGGGCGTCTGGTATCGACACGATTGAGTTTTGGGCTCACACCAATCCGGGCACGCGTCCCGGACCGATGTTCAAGGTTGCGTCCGGTGGCGAGCTGTCGCGCTTCCTGTTGGCGCTCAAGGTGTCGCTGGCTGATAAAGGTTCTTCTCCAACGCTGGTGTTTGATGAAATCGACACAGGTGTGGGCGGTGCTGTTGCTGAAGCAATTGGTGTGCGTCTTGCTCGCCTTGCTGAAAGTGTTCAGGTGCTGACTGTAACGCACGCACCGCAAGTGGCAGCTCGTGCCAAGGGGCACTTCCTCATTCGCAAGGATGAGGTTGCCAAGAACCGCGTTGCCACAAAAGTGAGTGAGATTGCGCTTGCAGATCGCCTTGAAGAGATCGCCCGTATGCTTGCCGGTTCCACCATTACAGAAGAAGCCCGCGCCGCTGCCAAGCGGTTGATGGGGCAAACCGGCGAAATCGGTTTGTTGCTATAAGCTGCAGGTCTTGCCCTCTGTTTCTCCTCACCGAATGGCAATCTGAAGCCTTGTCCTTACCACCAGTAGCTGGGGTAAGGCGCGCGCTTGCATAGGCGCAGGAATATCCATGATACGACTACCAGCAGTATCGCACCTGTCAGGGTTGGGAATATCAGAAAGTCCCACGCAGGTTGCCCGAGGAAGATGATTACCGGATTGGAGCCAGCAGGTGGATGTACGGTTCGCGTTGCCATCATTACAGCGATTGCAACCCCTGCTGCTAAGGCAAGAGCCCACCAGACCGGCCCGAACAAGGTTAGAAACAGTAAGCCGACGAATGAGCTTAGGACGTGGCCAGCAATGATGTTCCTTGGCTGAGAGAATGGAACTTCCGGGAACCCGAAGATGAGGACGCAGGAAGCTCCAAACGAGCCGAGGAGTAGGGTTGCTTCTAAACTGCCATCAAGTATTGCCAAGGAAGTAATGGCAATGACACCTCCAAGTCCTGCGATGAGAATATGACTCGAGGGATGTTTGGGTGGGAGTGGGCTGCTAGTTGATTTGAAGAGGTCTTGGATTTGCGGCATCAGGATTCTCGTTTCTCTTTGACGTAATGCGCGGTGGGTGCACTGTAATTTGTAGGTAGACCAATCAGTCTACTTGTATAAATAGACAAGTCGGTCTACCACTGTCAATAGCGACTACAACGGAGTGTTTGGGATGTCCGAGAAACGTCAGCAGCTCATCACGAGTGCTTTTGGTTTGTTTTATGAAAAGGGCGTACACGCAGTTGGCATAAACGAGGTTCTCGCGGCCTCCGGTGTTGCCAAGAAAACGCTCTATAATCATTTTGCAAGCAAGGACGAGTTGGTCTCTGCGGTGCTGGATCACCGCAATGAAGCTTATCTGAGTTGGTTACAACGGCGGTTGGACACAGCGGATACTGGTCTGCCCCAGGTCGATGCGTTGTTTGATGCATTGGATGATTGGTTTCATGACCGCGAAGAGGCCCTGTTTCCATTCCACGGTTGTTTTTTCATAAACGTGAGTGGTGAGTGTGGAGAGCCAGACAGCGCTATTCACCAGCAATGCGCAAAACACAAAGCGGATGTTGAAGAGCTTGTTCTCACCGCAATGAAAACGCTTGGCTTGTCAGCGGAGAAGACTGAAGAAATTACAGAGGCTTTGTGCCTGCTGAAGGACGGCGCTATTTCCAAAGCGCGTGTGCAGGGTGATAAAACAGCTGCCGTTAAAGCTAAAAGAGCGGCACGGCAGCTGGTGAGAAGTATCTTGAATTCCTAGTTTGGAATTTTGCGAGGCAACCTTTAGGCCTCACGACCCGAAATGAACTTTGTCTTCCTCATCAAGATCAGTTGTTAGGTGGTATTCAGTCAGGCGAGGGCTTTGGGTTGCAGCCCCTTTATTCTTCAGCAATAGATCGATGAAACGCATGGAAGACGGGTATTCCTGAAGGGTTGCATTGACCCCATTTCCCAGCGAAGTTACCCGAATCTGAGCTTGCGCCGTGTTGTGATCACCTGTGGTTATTTGGAGTGTTTTACCATCAAGCAAGGCAGATGGGTTTTCGGCTGAGAGAATTATTTGATTACCCTCTAGGCGCTGAACCACAACAGGTACGCTTTTGTTGGTTTTAAGCCGTACGACCGCCTGAATATTTGTATCGAGAACCGGAGCTGGGTTGCTCACTCCATAGCAACTGAAAACGCTGTCGTATTCGGTGGAAGCATAATGCTGCCGCAACAGGTTGAGGTCATCTGGAGAAAGTGCCGCTGCCCCTTTGATGGGTCCCTTGAGGAGGGCCTCCAGCTGTTCTGGTGACCAGAGGTTTCCGCTGTAAACAGTCGCTGCATGGCGGGGAATTTGAAAGCTCTCAAAGTCGCTCTCAAAATGATATTTATACATATTTCGCCATTCAGGAGCCTGCGCATACACGTTGGCGTAATCTGCCTGCATGGACGCAAGGTCCAGACGAGCGCCCACTGCTGACGTTCCATTTACATAGTCATAGGCGTCGATAACCTCATCGCTCAGTCGCTGGAATAAGAGGACGTCCTCATATAAACCCATATGCTCGGGCGTGCAGGCTATGACCAGGTCATGAATGCCAAGTGTGTCTCTTGCAATCTGGAATAGGTATTTTAACATGGCGTGTTTGATGTTGTCGGGGTGGGAACGGTAGTTTGGATGTACGGTGAAGGAGGATGCTTCTGCTGTTCGGCGATCCCATTTTAAGTGATCCGTTAGGGAGAAGATACTTTCGACGGGCAACTCCTCTTGTGATTTTATGATTATGGTCGTGGTGGCAATCACAGTATCGCCCGCCTTTGCAATGAGCGTATAGCAGGAGGGGAGAACGTAGAATGGCGTAAACCTATAGCCGGTCTCGTTGACCTTCATATAGCCAACCTCGGTGTAAGAATCATAGAGGATCTTGCAGGTCTGAGTGAGCTCATCCACTGTCTCGACAAGTTTAAATGTGATGCCCTCAGGTGCCTTCGACTGTAGGTTAAACCTGCTTGTGTAAGCAGAATGAGCCCTCAGCTTTGCTTCTCCGTTAAGTGCTGGCGCGGACTTCTGATTATGCATTATTCAATCCCCCACATGTAAAATCAAGTTTAGTTATTAAAATAATCATGACTTAACTTAGGGTTGTGAGTCGCGATGTAATGTAAAGATTAAATATAACTAAAGTATTATTAACGTTAATCTTTTTTTTATATTTAAATCAGATTGATAAAGTTGGAATTTATCTTATTCAAGTTGTGAGTTTGTTTTTATTACAACTCTGATAATCGTTTATTTCAGAAATTTAATTACCGGTTTCTGGAATTTATCTTCAATTTTGTGGAGGAAGCTATTGGCAGTACTTATTGCATCTCAATCTGAGAAGTCGTCAACCGATGGGCAATTGAGCTCGAGTTTCTCTTATGATGAGGCGTTTTCTCGCAACATTGGCTGGGTGACCACGGATGAACAGCAAGCCTTGAGAGGGAAACGCGTTGCGATTGCTGGGATGGGGGGTGTTGGTGGAATTCACGCCGTAACGCTGGCCCGGCTTGGCATTGGAGCCTTCAGCGTTGCCGATTTTGACCGCTTCGATATCGTCAACTTTAACCGCCAAATCGGGGCCACTGTACGTACCCTGAATGAGCCCAAGGTTTCTGTCATGGCCGAGCAGGTTCGTAACATTAACCCAGAGGTGGATCTGCGGGTCTTTTCCGAAGGAGTGAGCGACGACAATATCGAGAAGTTTCTGGACGGCGTAGACCTGTTTGTGGACGGGTTTGACTTCTTCGTTTTAGGGATACGGCGAAAGGTATTCGCTCGGTGCCGCGACCTTGGTATACCCGCTGTGACAGCAGCCCCGCTGGGTATGGGAACGGCTTACCTTTGTTTTACGCCGGATAGCATGCCGTTTGAAGACTACTTTCAATTTGAAGGTGAGGAAGAGGTTCATCAGTACTTGAAATTTATGCTGGGCCTTGCTCCCAGTGCCTTGCATCGCAGTTCACTTGTTGATCCTACGCAGCTTAATCTTGGTGAGAGACGCGGACCTTCCACCGCTGCGGGGTGCCAACTGGCCGCTGGTGTTGTGGGCGCGCAAACCGTCAAACTTCTTTTAGGCCGAGGCCCGCTTAAACCGGCTCCGTGGTACCACCACTTTGACGCCTATGAAGGTAAGTTTGTATCAAAACGCCTGCCTGCCGGAAACGGCAATCTCTTCCAACGACTGAAACTATGGCAGCTAAAACGCCACATGAAGGACGTGTTAGCTGCGGCGTAGTTGATTGCATAAGAGAAGGGGCTGCGGATGCTTTCATGATGGGATCAACACAGAAACCTGACGAGTCTCCTTAGCTTTCTTTGTTCTAATCCATTTTGTAGAGTGCCGCTTCCCTTTTTATACGCGGTTTCATTTCCCTAAGGAAATCTTAAATTACGTAGCGTATTCAATTAATTAACCGTGGATCATGTAAAGTCCTCATCAACTAAATCCTAATGGAGGCCGGTTGATGTCTGTTTCGTTTGCCCGCTTGCAGATCTATTTTGTTATTGCCTTGCTGTTGATTGTGGTGGTCTATCCGATCTACTTGATTGGGATGTCGCCAAGCCTTGATGCGATTGATCTGCGCCGTATTGGGGGTGACTTCTATGCCTTCCTGATGGCCTCTAAGTTGGCTGTCTCCGGGCAGGCGGCTCAGCTCTATGACTTAGAGTGGTTTTACGGTGAAATGCAGCGCAATGTGGAGAGCGGGTCCGGCTTTAATGCATGGTTCCATCCGCCTAGCCTGCTTGTGTTTCTGGTCCCGCTTTCTGGCCTCACCTACCTGCAAGCCTACAGCTTGTGGATGGGCGCGGGCGGTGCGTTTTCCCTACTCGTCTCTTTCAGCCGCAAGGCACCTATTCGGGCCGTCACGTTCTTTCTGCTTGCGCCTGCGACGTTGGTGAACCTGTTTTACGGTCAGTTTGGAATGCTCGCTGGTGGGTTCCTCTATGGCGGCTTGCGGTTGATGAATCGACATCCGGCATGGGCTGGTGTTTTGCTGGGCTGTGTTTCCATCAAGCCTGAGCTGTTTATGCTGATCCCGATTGTTCTGATTGCCCACCGCAGTATCCTAGCATTTTGCTCTTGCGTTGCCACTGTGGCGTTTCTGGTGGATGCATCCTCGGTGTTCTTCGGGTCCAGCTTGTGGTGGATTTATTTGGAGACCGTCCCGTCCTTGCTTGCGACGGTGATGGAAAAAGGTGAGGGCAGCTTCCTCTATCTGATGCCTTCTGCGTTTGGTGCTGTTCGGGCTTTGGGTTTTTCCGCGACCTCTGGATATATGGTGCAGTTGCCGTTTACGATAATGGCCCTTGTGGTTTCTTATTGGTTGTTCCAGCGGGATCGCGATCCGGTTGCGCGGAATCTGGCCTTCACACTTTGCGTGTTGCTGGCAACGCCGTTTTTGTTCCTTTGGGATTATGCAGTGGTCTCGCCTGCGCTTTATCTTTACGCCATGAAAACCGGTTTGTTTGATAACCGTGAAGATTCGCCGTTGTTTGAACCTCTACTTCTGTTTGCCGTATATTTGCTGCCCATCATCAACATTGCTCTTGCCGCGCATAATTTCCCCGTTGGGCCGATCTTCACTGCTTTGGCCTTGATGGTTGTGATTGTGCGTATGGTCAGCTCCTGCGAGGTGCTTGGTGAGGAGGGGGATAACTTCCCTGAGGATGGGAATAATGATGAAGAACTGGGCGCGGCCTGAGAAAAGACCGTTTTTCAGAGGAACGCAGGGAAAACGTGAAAAACGCAGATCCACGCAAAGCAATTCACAAAACCTTGCAAAGTGAGACACGTGAATTCCTGTCCAAATCCATTGTTCTTGCTGGCTTGTAATCCTCAGGGGCGATAAGGATAATTCCCTTATAGATGACGAGACAGGTGGGTAGACCGGTGAGCCTTGCTGATACTTCTTTGAAAGACGTTGGAGCCTTAACTGCTGAGGACGCAGCGCTTGAGCTTGAGCGACTGGCAGGGCTGATTGCTGAATACGATAAAGCCTATCACACCGAAGATGCGCCTGTTGTTGACGATGCGACCTATGATGCCTTGCGCCGCCGCAATGTGGCGCTGGAAACTGCTTTTCCTGAGCTTGTGCGGGCAGATAGTCCAAGCGAACGGATTGGCGGGGCTGTTTCTGAAGGCTTTGGCAAAATCACCCATGCGGTGCCCATGCTTTCCTTGGACAATGCTTTTTCCGACGGTGATGTGCAGGACTTCATTGGCAAGGTGCGTCGCTTCCTGAAGTATGATCCGTTGATGGGCGCGCTTGCTGTCACGGCTGAGCCCAAGATTGACGGCCTCTCCCTATCATTGCGCTATGAAAACGGCAGGTTGGTTTATGCGGCAACGCGGGGTGATGGCACCACGGGTGAAAATGTAACGTCTAACGCGCTGACAATTCAGGATATTCCGCAGGTGTTGCCTGCTGGCGTGCCGGATGTGGTTGAGGTGCGCGGTGAAGTTTACATGGCACATGCTGATTTTGCATCGCTCAATGCCCGTATGGAAGCCAATGGCGGCAAGGTGTTTGCTAACCCGCGCAATGCGGCGGCGGGCTCGCTGCGTCAGTTGAATTCGGAGATCACCAAGACCCGCCCGCTAAAGTTTTTCGCCTATGCATGGGGCGAAATGAGCGACATTTCTGCTGATACGCAGATGGGAATGGTGGAGTTGTTCGGGCAGTGGGGGTTCCAGATCAACCCGCTGATGAAACGCTGTGAGAGCGCCGAGGAATTGCTGAAAGTCTATCATGGAATTGAAGAGGACCGCTCTGGTCTCGGCTATGATATTGACGGCGTTGTTTACAAGGTGGACCGGTTGGATCTGCAGGGCCGTTTGGGTTTTGTATCCCGATCTCCACGGTGGGCAATTGCGCACAAATTCCCAGCAGAGCGAGCATTTACTACCCTCAATGCCATCGAGATACAGGTTGGGCGCACAGGGGCATTGGCGCCAGTTGCAAAGCTTGAGCCTGTTACCGTTGGCGGTGTTGTGGTTTCCAATGCATCGCTCCATAATGAAGACTACATTAAAGGCATCGGTCAGGACGGCGAATCTATTCGTGGTGGCAGGGACTTACGGGTTGGCGATACGGTCATTATCCAACGTGCTGGCGATGTTATTCCGCAGATCGTTGATGTTGATGTGAGCAAGCGTACTGCTGAATCGGTTTCATTTGAATACCCTGAAATCTGTCCTGCTTGCGGTTCTCATGCTGTTCGTGAAATAAACCCGAATTCAGGTAAGGTTGATGTCATTCGCCGCTGTACTGGCGGTTTGATTTGCCCTGCACAGGCTATTGAAAAACTAAAGCATTTCGTATCCCGCAATGCCTTGGATATTGAGGGTCTTGGCGAAAAACAGATTGAGGCGTTTTATGAGTATGACATGGACAAGGGCGGTGTTCGCAGCCCTGCCGACATATTCACGCTAGCAGAACGGGATAAGAGCTCATTTAACAAGTTAAGGAGCCGCGAAGGGTGGGGCGCTGTCTCGGCGCGTAAACTGTTCGATGCTATTGATGGCAAACGCCAAATTGAGTTGAACCGTTTGATTTTTGGCCTCGGAATTCGCCATGTCGGGGAGGGGAATGCCAAGCTGCTCGCTCGGGCTTATACCTCCTGGACTGGCTTTAATGAGGCCATGAATTCTGCGACGGATACGACTTCGGATGCCTATCGTGATCTCAACGATATTGATGGTATCGGCGGAACTGTTGCCAATGCCTTGGTTGAGTTCTTCGCGGAGGAACATAACCGAGAAGCCCTTGATGCTTTGCTGGCGGAAATTACACCACTTAATGTTGTTGTTGCCGATAGCTCAGGCAGCCCTGTTGCAGGTAAAACACTCGTGTTTACAGGTAGTTTGGAACGGATGAGCCGCGATGAAGCTAAGGCGCGGGCCGAAAGCTTGGGCGCGAAAGTATCAGGCTCGGTCTCCCAGAAAACGGATCTGGTGATTGCTGGACCTAAAGCAGGTTCCAAGCTTACCAAGGCACAAAGCCTTGGCATTGATGTTATCTCAGAGGACGACTGGTTCGAGCTTGTCGGCGACAATTAGAAGCAAAATGGTCAGGCTCTTATAAAATTCAGTCGTGGTCCGGGGTTTACCCCGGGCCGAACTTCAGTGTAGCGACTAGCTTTACTGAGGCTTCCGCTTTTTTACCGATGTAAACGAGCAGGTTTTTCTTGTCGTATTGCACGCTCATCTCAATTTTTTTGGAAACGTCTTTTTTGAGTTTATCATAAGCTTTGGTCACGTCATCACAAAGCTTTGCAAGTTTATCGTATTCCAGCTTTTTCTTGGCCACAACAGGTCTTGCTTTGATTAGTTTTTTGAGTTCAGTTTGAGAATCTATAAAATTCTGATCTTTCTTAGGGTCCAGTTTTTTTTCTACTAGCCTGCTTTCTATTACATCCAGCATTTGTTTTTTAGCACTGATCTCAGAATCCAAACGGCTCAAAGCATTAGCGTAGGTTAGAGCTGCTTTTTTCTTCTTCTCTACAGTTTCAATTTGCGTGCGTGCTTTGGCAAGTTCAGGAGCTGCGTCTACATGGTTGTCATAGGACTGCCGCATAGCTCCTTTGCCTTGAAAAATTGCTTTATCGAAGCGTCCTTTATCAGCAGAATTCAGGCCGACACGGCTATTAATCTGGCTCCAAAGCGAAGAGTAAGAGCCGTAAAAGTCGTCAAAGTTTTTGAATTTACACAATACCTGCGGCATGTTTTTTTCTCCATCAAGGTTGGGTTCGCATACTGCTAGATCTAACAATAATTCTGGAGACAAAAGCATAGGAATGGGTTTAGAAAACTGACGGTTATTGCGACTAATCCAATTTGAATTTAGCTTCAATATAGAGGGGTTTTTACCTAAGGTAAGATCAAGTGAAACCATCAGAATACTGTTGACCCTGACGGATAGATTCAATCAATGTGTCGCTAGATAACTAGCTGATTTGTTTGCGAATTTCTGCGAGCATCGTTAGATGCGTATGGATGAATGGTACCAAGATAGTTGCGGTTGCAACATTCACGTTGATCGGATTTTTACCAGATTCAGGCATTTGAACTGCCAACAAGTCTTCGTGACCAATAATTTCAGTCGAGATATAAAGCCGGTCAAAGTCTTCTCCAGAGGCAGCTTCAAGTTTTTTGTAGATATCTTCTAGTGCTGGCGGGCGTGGCGGTGCAATTGCGCCCGTGGATTCAATCAGGTGCGACACAGCTGTTTGCTCGCCTTTTTCCAGTTTGGCGAACTGGCGAACCAATGGGTTGGATGCCTTTGTTTCAGCCATCTCGCTGATCGCGAGGGAAAACGGGCTAATTGTGAGTGTTTTATCGACGTACTCACCTCCCGCATGATGATCCGCACTGGCGGAGGTGATGAGAGCGGGAGTGGCCAGCAAAGCGCCAGATAAGCCGATGAGTGTTTTTCTACGAGAAATTTGTAACTTACCAGTATTCATAGTTTTTCTTTCAGGTTGTTACGAGTCTACAAACTATATCTTTGGGGTTTGACCTTGTATGGAGTGAGCGTGCCGCTGTGAAATAGCTTATAATGTATTTTTCTATTTAAATTACTAAGTGCTCCTTCCTATTTTTCAGTGTTCTGAAGATCTCTTCAGTAAAACGCCGCAGGTTAAATTAGTATTTGACCAAGAGTAGTTGAGTGAAGGTGACCCGTGCTGCAAAACGATGTGTATCGCTTCGTAGATCTCTCGCATCTTCAACGCTGTTGCTATATTGTTCTTCATTAAGTATTGAAGATTCTCCCTCTGATTTTTGAGGGTAATGCGTTCAAAGGATCCTACGAGTTCAATGGCAAATTCTTCTGGCCCACTACATCGCGGAATGCCTCTTCACCCTGCTGATCCATCGGTTGCTCCGCAGCCCAAGGCGGGTGGTATAGCGGCACGAGCGATGGCTGCGCGTCAAACGGACATGCCGGCTTATATGGAAGGTTTGAACCCCGAACAAAAACTCGCCGTTGAGACGATCAACGGTCCAGTGTTGGTTTTGGCAGGGGCAGGAACCGGGAAAACCCGTGTCCTAACAACGCGCATTGCCCATATTCTTGCAACAGGACATGCGACACCCGGCCAAATTCTTGCTGTGACTTTCACCAATAAAGCTGCGCGCGAGATGAAGAACCGTATTGGCGCCTATATCGGTACTCACGTTGAAGGCATGGCATGGCTTGGCACCTTCCACGCGATTTGTGTCAAGATCCTGCGCCGCCATTCTGAGCTGGTTGGGTTGAAGTCTTCCTTCTCCATTCTGGATACGGACGACCAGTTGCGCTTGATCAAGCAGATCATTCGCGCTGAAGGGTTGGATGACAAACGCTGGACTGCAAAAGTCTTTGCTGGGCTCATGGATGGCTGGAAGAACCGTGCGCAGACGCCTGCGCAGATTTCTGCTGGAGATGCGCAAAGTTTTGCAAACGGGTTGGGGCGTAAGCTCTATGAGACCTATCAGGAACGCCTCTCCATTCTAAATGCTTGTGATTTCGGCGATTTGCTGTTGCATTGCATCACCATTTTCAAAGAGCATCCAGATGTTTTGAAGAGCTTTCAGCATCGGTTTCGATACATGCTGGTGGACGAGTATCAAGATACCAACGTTGCACAGTACCTGTGGCTGCGTTTGTTAGCTCAGGGCAATCCCAATGTGGCCTGCGTTGGTGATGATGACCAGTCAATCTACGGCTGGCGCGGCGCTGAGGTAGATAACATCCTGAGATTCGATCAGGATTTCCCCGGTGCGACGGTTGTTCGTCTGGAGCGGAACTATCGCTCGACCAGCCATATCCTTGCCGCAGCGTCTCATTTGATCGCTCATAACCAAGGTCGGTTGGGTAAGACCTTGTTCACGGATCAAGCGCTGTCTGAGGACGAGGAAAAGGTTCAGGTGGCTTCAGTCTGGGATTCTCAGGAGGAAGCGCGTGCTATTGGTGATGAGATTGAAGTGCTGCAGAACCACGGTCATTCTCTCAATGAGATGGCTATTCTGGTGCGGGCCTCTTTCCAGATGCGTGAGTTTGAGGATCGGTTTGTTACGCTTGGGTTGAGCTACCGTGTCATTGGTGGTCCGCGGTTTTATGAGCGCATGGAGATCCGCGATGCATTGGCATATTTCCGCTGTGTGCTGCAGCCAACTGATGATTTGGCTTTTGAGCGCATCGTCAACACGCCTAAACGTGGTTTGGGTGAAGCTACGCTTAAACTGGTTCATACATACGCGCGATCTCAGGGCATTCCGATGATGGCTGCTGCTGCTGAAATGGTGCAGACTTCTGAACTTCGCCCGAAAGCGCGTGCTGTTCTGGCGGATGTGCTGGGGATGTTTGATAACTGGCGCAATCAGGTTGAGGCTATGAGCCATACGGAGCTGGCCGAGATCATCCTTGATGAAAGCGGTTATACCCAGATGTGGCGGCAGGATCGTTCTGCTGAAGCGCCGGGTCGTTTGGACAACTTGAAAGAACTTATCCGCTCCATGGAAGAGTTCGAGAGCATGGCTGGCTTCCTTGAACACATCTCGTTGGTGATGGATAGGGATAGTGAAGCCAATGAGGATGCGGTCTCGATTATGACGCTTCACTCGGCAAAAGGTCTTGAATTTGATAGTGTTTTCCTCCCCGGGTGGGAGGAAGGTGTGTTCCCAAACCAGCGCGCTTTGGATGAAACCGGGCAAGCGGGACTGGAAGAAGAGCGGCGTCTTGCCTATGTTGGTGTGACGCGTGGACGGAAGCGGGTGAAGGTGTGGTTTGCCTCTAACCGACGCATTCATGGCTCCTGGCAGTCCAGTATTCCCTCCCGTTTTCTGGATGAACTCCCCCCTGATAGTGTTGAAGTTGTTGAATCCTCAAACTCCTATGGGGGCTATAACTCGGGTGGTTCCGGAGGGGGATATGGGGCAAGTCGTTTTGATAGCAGCGATGCGTTCCAGAATACCTACTCAACTCCCGGCTGGCAGCGCGCCCGCAAAACGCAGGCTTCTGGTCAGCAGTATGGCCGTATGCATGGTGGCAACCAAACCCGCAGAGCGAAAAAGGCTGGTCCGACGACCATTGAGGGCGATCTTGTTGCCAAAAGCGTCATTGAAGTCAGCAGTGATTTTGCCATTGGTGAGCGGATTTTCCACTTGAAGTTCGGCTATGGGATAATCAGTGACATCGAGGGGAATAAGTTGACCGTCGACTTTGAGAAATCTGGCCTAAAGAAAGTGCTGGATGGCTTTGTTGACCGGGCATAAGCTTCAAGTCACGCGTTAATTGCCTCTGCGGAAGTTTGTGTTATCTCTCTTCATGGTTGTGTTGGGAGGTGCGAATGAACGATGTGGTTATCGCTTTGGCGATGATTGTTGTTGCTGGTGTTGGTGCACAGTGGCTCGCCTGGCGGTTGGCACTTCCCGCGATTGTGGTTTTGCTTGTCGCAGGGTTTTTGATCGGGCCAGCGACAGGCATTTTGCATCCCACTTCGTTGTTTGGTGATTTATTGCGTCCTACTGTTGCGCTGGGTGTGGCCGTTATTCTGTTTGAGGGCGGTCTTTCCCTTAATTTTCAACGTATTAGCGGTGTTTATAAGGGCGTTTGGCGACTCGTTCTTATTGGAGCCTGTATCGCGTTTATGTTGGGTGCCCTTAATGCTCATTACGTAGCTGAGCTCAGCTGGCCTTCGGCTCTTGTCTTTGCATCTATCCTCATTGTCACTGGTCCAACGGTTATCATTCCGCTTTTGCGGCAAGCTCGTTTGGAGCGCCGTGTTGCCTCGCTCTTGCGGTGGGAAGCAATTCTGGCTGACCCGTTTGGGGCCTTACTCGCCGTTTTGATGTTCGAAGGATATCTGGTTTATCACGGTGAGCAGGGTTTTCAGATTTTGGCTGTTCGCGCCATCGCTGGTTTGCTGTTGGGCGGTGCTGGTGGTTGGGCACTGGGGAAGGGATTGATCTGGCTGTTTGTGGGTGGCCGTGTTCCTGAGTTTCTCAAAGTGCCGCTTATCTTCATCTGTGTGATTGGCTGTTATGCCCTTTCAGATCTGGTGCTGGAGGAGTCTGGTCTTTTGACTGTGACCGTTCTTGGGCTGGTTCTTGGAAATTCACGGCTTGCCAGTCTTGAGGAGTTGAAGCGTTTCAAAGAGGCAATCACGATTGTTCTGGTTTCCTCGGTGTTTATTGTTCTCACAGCTTCGGTGCAGCTTTCCAGTCTTGCTCAGTTTGGATTGCAGGATCTGGCCTTTGTGTTGGTTCTGCTGTTTGTTATTCGGCCAGTTTCTGTTTGGCTTGGCACTATTGGCGCGCATTTGAGCTGGAGGGAACGGGTGCTGGTTGGATGGATTGCCCCGCGCGGTATTGTGGCGGTTGCGGTTTCTGGCTTGTTCGCCCGTTCCTTAGTTGAGCATGACGTTGCCGATGGCGAACGGCTGGCTGTGCTTTCCTTCGCGGTTGTGGTGGCTACTGTTTTTGCGCATGGGTTTACGCTCGGCCCATTTTCGCGGTGGTTGGGGCTTTCCAGTCATACCGGGCCGGGTTTGCTGCTTGTTGGGTCCAGCAGGTTTAGTGTCGCGCTTGCGACTAAGCTGAAAACACTGAAGGTTCCTAGTCTGATCGTTGATCGAAACTGGGGCAAGTTACGTCTCTCCCGTCATGCCGGCTTGGAACATTATTACGGTGAGGTGCTTTCTGAAGAAGTTGAGAATGCATTGCCGTTGGAGAATTACAGCGCGCTTCTCGCACTTACCGATAATGATGATTACAACGCGTTGGTTGCAACCAACTTTGGTCCATTGTTCGGGCGCGGAGAGGTGTATCAGTTCGCGCCCTCTGAGGAGCAGGGGGAGCAGGAGCGCTTTCGGCGTGTTGTTACGCTTGGCGGCAGGCCCTTTCTCTCACCTGAGCACAGCTATAATGATCTTGAGACAAAGATGTGTGAGGGTTGGTTTATCAAAGCCAGTGAGTTGACGGAAACATATGGATGGGTTGCGTTTATGGAGGCACTGCCAGAAACGGCAATTGTACTCATGGTGATTGAGCCTAAGAAGAAGTTGCGTCCGCTGAATGGCCCCCCGAATGGAACTCCGGTTTCAGGTTCAATAATCCTTAGCCTTGTTGCTTGTGAATATGCAGAGGAGCGCGAGAAACGCTCCTGAGTACTGGCTTTTCCATGCCGCGCATTCTATACGCCTATTCAATGATTTTTTGGGTGAGTTTAGATAGCTCACCAAAACTAAGGGTTTATGCATGGACACGATCCGGGTTCGCATTCCTGCGCCTGAAGCGGAAGCCAAAGCACTTTCTGACGTTATGGAATATCGCTTTGAAGATGACGGTTTTCCTGTCGCTGTCTTTGAAAACTCCGAGGATGGTGAGATCTGGACAGCGGAAGTGCTGATTCTGGAATCCACCATTGATGAGGCCACCAGTTTTGTCGAAATGCGCTTGTTCGATCAATTTGAGGGCGGCGTTATTCCAAGCGATGCAGAGGTTGAGGTTCTTCCTGACATCAACTGGGTTGCTAAGTCCCTTGAGGGTTTGAAACCTGTTCGTGCCGAACGCATTATTGTGCATGGCGCCCATGATCGGGATGCCGTTGGTAGCAGCCATATCGGTATTGAGATTGAAGCGGCACAGGCTTTTGGCACCGGGCACCATGGTACGACTGAGGGTTGTTTGTTGGAACTTCAGCGCTTGCTGAAGCGTCACAAATATTCTCGTATGCTTGATTTGGGTACAGGAACCGGTGTTCTTGCTATCGCATTGGCTAAATTGACCGGCTCAGAAGTGCTTGCGACGGATATTGACCCTATCGCAGTAGAAGCAGCTATCGATAATGCACGCAAAAACAATGTCGGCCCGCTGTTTAAGGCGTTTACCGGAGCTGGTTTAGAAGACCGTCGCTTTAGTGAGTATGGTCCGTTTGATCTTGTGGTTGCCAATATTCTGGCAAAGCCGCTGGTACAGATGTCTGCCAAGCTGTGTTGTAATCTGGCGCATAAATCCACGCTGGTGCTTTCCGGGTTGCGGATTGAGCATGGACCGCGGATTATTTCCGCTTACGGCCAGCAAGGGTTGAAGTTGTCGCATCGCCACGAAATTGATGGCTGGCTGACGCTTACATTTATTAAAGGCAACTGGTCACCTTAAGCTGCAAGTTGCTGAACCAGATTTAAAACCCTCATAGCTTCGTGCTGTGAGGGTTTTTTGTTGGCTATACGCAGCAAAGCAACTTGCCTTCAACCTGGTTTTTTCGAACTGCTTTGATCTTTTGTTTTGTGCGTTTGCTGTTCGAAAACCGAGAGTATTTTTTGGGAAACACGCTTTAGAAAACAAAAAACCTTTGCTTCCGGTTCCAGCAGATTGGGAGGAAACTGCTGGGGAAGCAAAGGTCTTTTTGTGTGCCAAGCAACTGGGAGGAACTTGCTTGGTATGCCAAACAACTGGGAGGAGTTTGTTTGACGTGCCAAACACAGGGAGGGGTGTTTGGCGGTGTGAGCCGCTTAAAAGCGCTTTTCAGCGGCTCAGGGCTGCCAGCCGTATTCTGTGTTCTTAATTTTTGTGCACTTTGCAGTGCAATATTGTTTTAGATTCTGTGGAGCTTGCCTTTTACAACTTCATTTGCTTCTGATTGGCGCGCATTCCGAATAGATTTCCATACGCGGCTCATCAAAGAAGTCTTTTTGGTAACTTTTACGTCGAATGTTGCAGTAACCGGCATTGCCATAAGGTGTGCAGCGAGGATCATCATTTAGTTCCTTAATAATTATTTTCAATTTCATCATCGTACGGTCATTTGCTGCAGCGGTTTGTCTCGTCGACAGGCAGACTTATCTATTATTTCGGTTTGTAAAAAAATACATAGTTTCGCATGGCGACTATGCGTTACACGCATGTCTCAAGAACGTCACAATCTTAAAATGCATGGATTGCATACCAGATCTGCGTTTTTTGCATGAATTGTGTACCAATGTATTTGAGAGGAGCTTGCAGAATGAACAGTAATGCTCTGAGGAGCTTTTAATTGATCTGTTGAGTTGTGCCGCGATCAGCATTAGCCTCGCGGACATGTTTCAAAGCTTCAATACAGTAAATGATAAGTCTCGTGGGCCGGTACGGTTGACCGCTCTGCGAGAAGAGCTGGCCCTCCGCGGGCTTGACGGTTTTTTGGTGCCACGTGAAGATGCGCATCAGGGCGAGTATGTGCCTGCCTGTGATTGCCGACTGGAATGGTTGACCGGATTTACCGGGTCTGCTGGTGTTGCAGGCGTTCTGGCTGGGAAAGCCGCGATCTTTGTTGATGGCCGCTACACTATTCAAGTGCGTGAGCAGGTGGAAGAAGATGCGTTTGCCTATCGCCACTTACATGATGAGCCCATGAGCGCCTGGCTTGGTGAAAACGTCTCTGCAGGCCAGATGATTGGATATGATCCAATGCTTCATCCCGTTCGTCAGGTTCGCGTGTTGAAAGCAGCCGTTGAGAAGGTCGGGGCTGAACTGGTTGGTGTTGAGAGCAATCCGATTGATGCGGTTTGGCCAGACCGGCCAGAGGCTCCACTTGGGGCCGTTACTATGCATGGAATGCAGTTTGCAGGCGAAAGCGCAGCGGACAAGCTGAAACGTATTGGCGATCTCATTGCTTTGAGTGAAGCTGATACAGCGCTGTTGACCCAGCCGGACTCCATTGCTTGGTTGTTGAATATTCGTGGTAGCGATGTCACACATACGCCACTGCCGCTTTCTTTCGCTTTGGTTCCCTCCAAAGGCAAACCGTCCCTGTTCATTGATGGCCGCAAACTTTCCAATGAAGTGCGGGATGAGTTGAGCTCGCTGACAGAGATTGAAGCGCCTTCTGCCTTGCTGGGTGCGCTGGCAGCTCTTGGTACAGACGGTAAGCGGGTTCTGGTTGATACTGGTTTGGCTGGGCAGGCGCTTTATGATGCGGTTGCTACCAATGGCGGTAAGGTTGTTGAGGGGCAGGAGCCTACTCTGCTGCCGAAGGCGATCAAAAATCCATCCGAGATTGAAGGTGCACGGGCTGCTCATCTGCGTGATGGCGTTGCTTATGCCAACTTCCTTACATGGTTTGAAAAAACTGCTCCACTTGGTGAGCTGACCGAAGTGAGTGTTGCTGAGAAGCTTGAGGCGTTCCGCCGCGAAACAGGTGCGCTCAAGGATATCTCCTTTGACACTATTTCTGCTGCTGGTCCTCATGGAGCTATCTGTCATTACCGTGTGAGCAATGACAGCAATCTGCCGATTGAACTCAACAGCGTGTATCTGATCGATTCAGGGGCTCAGTATGAGGATGGCACGACCGATATTACGCGGACGCTGGCTGTTGGTGCTGTAACTGGCGAACAGTGCAAGCACTTTACGCTGGTTCTGAAGTCTCACATTGCGATTGCTACAGCGCGGTTCCCTGTTGGAACGGTTGGGTCGCAGCTGGACACATTGGCGCGTATTGAGCTTTGGAAACAAGGTCTCGATTTTGATCACGGTACCGGACATGGTGTCGGGTCCTATCTGGGTGTGCATGAGGGGCCGCAACGTATCTCAAAAGCACCGAATAGCATCGCGCTTAAGCCGGGTATGATCCTTTCCAACGAGCCGGGATATTACCGCGCTGGCGAATATGGCATTCGTATCGAGAACCTTGAGTTGGTGAGCGCTGCTGCCGGTATTGCTGGTGGTGATCAGGATATGCTGGGCTTTGAAGCGCTTACACTGGCGCCGATTGACCTGCGCATGGTGGACATCAAATTGCTCTCACCCTTCGAGCTGAATTGGCTCAACACCTACCACGCTCGCGTTAACGAGCTGGTTGGGCCGTTGCTGGGTGACGAGGCTCGGGCATGGCTTGAAGAAACCACGCGCCCAGTCTCCTGATTGTCGACTTCAGGATAACGAATCGAAAAAACCTCGCTTCGATTGGAGCGAGGTTTTTTGTTGATCTTATTTGCGCGTATTCCTATCCGAAAACCGGAGCCACTTTTCGGGAATACGCTTTACACGTAAAGGAAAGCAGCTCTTAAAACGACTACGCAAACCACCCCGATTGCCATAGCTGCCAGCATTGGTAGCCGCAGGGCCGCAATGGCTGTAGCTGCGGTTGCTGTTGTTTCTGGAATGCCGGTTGCGAAAGCCATTGGCGCGACAACTGACATAAGGATAGCAGGAGGCACAGCTTGTAGTGCAGCCTCAGTTCGTCCTGAAAAGACGACAAATTTCGTCAGGATAAGACCTGCAATTCTGGTGAGATAGGTTCCAGCGGCCATTGTGATAATGGTGAAGAGAACCAGCGGGTCAACGGAGAAGATTTCTGCGATCATGACTGAAGCGCCTCCTCGGTTTTCTTCAGAGCCTGTGACGTCTCGTCGTACTGGAGTGAGGCAGCGGCAACGCCTGCCGCTGCGCCTGCAATTATGTACCAGGCACCGGGAACGAATTTGTTGGTCAGCACAGCCGCAAGGCCACTTGCTGCAAGGACCACACCGGTTTTCCGACCCTGCCAGAAGCTCATGACCAGACAGATGAAGAGGGCGGTAAAGGCGAAATCGAGGCCGTACTTTGATGGATCACCCATCACAGCCCCAACCAAGCTGCCAACGAAGGTTGCTATTTGCCAAGTGACATAAAGCGTTACGCCGACCCCCAAGTAAAAACTGAAGGATGTTTTTTGCTTCATGGCCCTTTGTTCAGAGAGCGCCCAGACTTCATCGGCCAAGATGAAAAAGCCGAGGTATTTTTGCAATGGCGTCCAGTGACCAAGTTTAGGTGCGAGCGATGCGCTCATGAGGACATGGCGCAAATTGACCAGAAACGTGGAGAACGCGATGGTGAACCAGGACAGGGGACTGGACCAGAGATCAAGCGCTACGAACTGGGAGCCGCCTGCAAAGACGAATGACCCCATGAGTAAGACTTCCAGCGGAGACAAGCCTTTTTGAGCGGCAAGCGCACCAAAGAGAAGACCGATGGGGGTTGCTGCGAAAATCAGCGGGAAAAATGTTGAAACGCCGAGAAAAAATTCATTCGGACCAGCGTTGTTCGCCGTATTTTTTTGATTGGACTTCACAATGCCCTCCTAGAGCTTGGAGGGCTTTTAAAAGACTTCGCCAATGGCGTCTTGAATGAAATTGCGTTTCTTTATCAATATCAGAAAAACATTCAATCAGAGAGAGATACACGCTTTTTGGAATGCACCGGGCGTTGTGCCTACTCGGGATTTGAACTGGCGTGTGAGGTGAGCCTGATCAGCGAACCCGCACATGCTTGCTGTATTGCTGGGGGAGGTGCCAGCAACAAGAAGACGGCGGGCATTGCGTACTCTCACGTCAGTTAGATAGGCATGCGGGGTCTGGCCTGTGGCTTTTTTGAAGGACCGGATCAGGTGGTATTTTGAGCGGCCTGAGATGGTGACCAGATCGTCCAGATGTACATTGCCCATGAAGCTTTCCTCCAGATACTCGCGGGCGCGACGAACAGCGACCGGGTCTTTGGAGCCGACTTCTTGTTCTGCGAAGTTGGCGTATTTGGCGAGCATCTTGGCCAGTATCATATAGAGAGGCTCTTCTGCTTCCAGATCGATAGAGCGGCTCTGTATGGATTTATGTGCTTCGATGAACTCATTACAAAGCTCTGGGTCATGGACGCAAGCTTCAGGAAAATAGAGTGCACCGCTTTGCGGTTTGTCGGTCAGGTCTTCTGCTATCTTTTGCAGGAGTGAGATGCTCGGATATGTCATCCGGTATGTGTAGCCATAGCCCTCTGGTATGCCGTCATGTAACTCATGAGGGTTTACGAACACCAGATCTCCGGGGCCTGCAAATATCTGCTTGCCGCGCTGCCAATAGCACTGGCACCCTGAGAGAATGCCGCCAACAACAAAGGTGTCATGGGTATGAGGGGCGTACACATGGGTTCTGAAACTGGCAGCAAGGCACTCCAGCCCATCAAATCGTGGAGCGCACCAGAATTGTGCATTCTCTCCTGAATTGAGCGGAGTGGCTTCTAACGCTGCTTGTTGAGTTACTGGTTTCATAGTCCCAATTTATTCGCAAATGCCGTTCATGTCTTGAACGAGATTGCTGTTTTTTGCGATTGGGTCAATGGAGATTATCTGAGCATTGCTTAACGGTGCTCCTCAACATTCGCCTGAATGAGGGCGGAGTTGAAGTAACGCAGGGCCTTCACATAGCTTGCATATCCCATAATCACGGTTGGATTTTTCGCATCAATCACCGGAAGGGTGGATTTCCCAGTCTCATCAAACGTTCTGAGTGCGGTTTCCAGTGTGTCCAGCGGTGCCAGTGAAGCTTCACCTGCCTCTGGATTAAAGGCTAGGTCTGTATCTGGGCGCGGAGGATCAGCAAAGTCCTCCACATGAACGATGCGCACCAGCCATTTGTGGGCGCCGTCCTGCAACATGACACCGCGCATTTCCAACTGCCATTGGAAGTAGGAGCGCCCATGGATTGCCTGATTGAGGCCTGAGGAGATTGACACAGCAATCAGCAAGGCGATGGAAAGCTCGTAACCGCCAGTGAGTTCAAACACGATCATGGTGGTGGAGATGGGCGCGCCAAGCACAGCTGAGGCCACTGCACCCATGCCAAGGATGGCATAGAGGCCGTGGCTTGACGCCATTTCTGGCAGGTGGGTTGCCACTATCAGGCCGAATGCTCCGCCTGTCATGGCTCCCAGATAAAGCGAGGGAGAGAAAATACCCCCACCAAACCGGGAGGCGAGGGTGATTGCTGTTGCAACTGTTTTTGCCACGAGCAAGGACAGCATCAGCGTGAGGGGAAGCTCCGAATTGAGCGCGCCGTCAGTTGCTTCATATCCCACACCGATCACTTCTGGGTAAAACACAGCGATTGAACCGACCAGCGCGCCGCCAATGACAGGGCGCAGCCAGATCGGCATTTTGATGTTTCGTGCGATCCAGTCCGTGCCAAGCAGTGCAAATTGAAAGCTGACTGCAACCAGAGCACATATGATGCCCAGCAGAACAAACGCCGGGAACTCCCAGTAGGTGTTGATCTGATAGTGAGGCAAGATGAAAGCTGCCACATCCCCAAAATAGAGGCGTGAGACCAGTGTGCCCATTGCGGAGGAAAGCACGATCGGCACAAACGCTGACATTGCATAGTGCCCGAGGATGACCTCGTGTGCGAACAGGACACCAGCGATTGGTGCGTTGAAGCTGGAAGAAACCGCACTTGCCACACCTGCAGCCAGTAGAATGCGCATGGTGGAGTCTGGCAGGTTTAGTTTTGAAAACAGCGACGTGCCAAGCGTTGCACCCAGATGGACCATTGGTCCTTCTCGTCCGGCACTGGCGCCGCTGCCGAGCGAAATGATGGTGATGAGTGCTGAGCTGAGACTAGGCCAGAACGGCAGCCCCGTCCCACCATGTGCACGTGCCTCAATAACGTCTGCAACACCGCCTACGCGTTGTTTCTTCTGTATGGTTTGTAGCAGGAGCCCAACAATTGCGCCGCCCACCACGGGCGCTAGAACAACCACATACCAGGGTTGAGAGGTTGCTGCGCTGATCATCCGCTCTGACGTTGTTCCGAGCCAGGACCACTGCACCAACCCGATTCCAATACGAAACAGGATCGCCGATCCACCCACAGCGACCCCGATGAGAATAGCAAGGAACCACACCAGCGGAAGTCGCGATGACAAAAACAGACGTATATTTGGTTCAACCCACTTCAGGGCAATATGCATGGCATTTTTCAGCGCATTAGCTCGTTTAGGCATAATAGATTAAGAGATTCAGACAATGAATGATTAGCACTGTCTTTAAGAGATTCCTCCTGAAACGCCAATCTTGATGTCCTCTGATTATCAAATTAGGCCCCATTATTTTCCATAAGCACTGAAAAACACTTAAGGGTATGTGCCGCAAGTAACCTTTGGTCATGTTAAAAGTTTAATAGTAGTGCGCGTCAAGATGATTATAATTCCAAAAATTACAGAGTCATAGATCTGAATTTGGATTAAAGACTTAGGGTTGTGTTCCGTGGGAGGAGCACGTGGAATAAGAGGGAGGTCGGCAATGTCTTTGGCAAGTATGCAGCTAGAGGTGGCGCGCAATGAAGAGGGAATCCGCGCGGCGGTTACTTCTTTGAGCGAACAATTTGGAGAGCGGTGTCAGACTTCTCTGAGCCTGCGCGAGCAACATGCACATACAACGTCCTGGCTGCCAAACCAGCCGCCGGATGCTGTTGTCTTTGCGCATTCTACTGAGGAAGTTGCCGAGATTGTCAAAATTTGTGCTGCATTACGGGTGCCAATTATTCCATTTGGAACAGGGTCTTCGTTGGAAGGTCACCTCAATGCGCCGGGCGGCGGTATCTCACTTGATCTTTCTCTAATGAACGAGATTATTGCAGTCCACCCGGAAGATTTGGATTGTGTGGTGCAACCGGGTGTGACGCGCAAGCAATTGAATGCCTATCTTCGCGACACTGGTTTGTTCTTCCCTATTGATCCGGGTGCTGACGCTTCTATCGGCGGAATGGCGGCAACACGGGCCTCTGGCACCAATGCGGTTCTTTATGGCACCATGAAAGATGTGGTGCTGGGGCTGACCGTTGTGATGCCAGATGGAACTGTTGTTAAAACCGGTGGCCGCGCCAAGAAATCCTCAGCCGGATATGATCTGACACGGTTGATGATCGGTTCTGAGGGCACGCTTGGTGTGATCACCGAGATTACGCTCAAGCTGAACGGCATACCTGAAGCCGTTTCAGGTGGAATTGCCTCCTTTGATAGTATTGCAGATTGCTGCAACACGGTTATTGAGGCGGTTCAATATGGTATTCCTGTTGCGCGGATTGAGCTGCTGGATGCGCTTTCCGTCAAATCAGTGAATGCCTATTCCAAGCTTACCCTGCCAGAATCACCTTTGCTTCTTGTGGAATTCCACGGTTCAGATGCAGGCGTTCGCGAGCAGGCAGAGCGATTTGGGGAAATTGCTGCTGAAAACTCGCTGAAGAACTTTGAATGGACGGCTGACCCAGAAGAGCGGAACCGGTTGTGGGCGGCGCGTCACGATGCTTACTGGGCGGGCTGTGGCTTGGCTCCAGAGCGGACCGGCCTGTCTACTGATGTGTGCGTGCCGATTTCGCGGCTGGCTGACTGTGTGACGGCTACACACGATGATATCGCGGAAAATGGTTTGCTTGGCCCGATAGTTGGTCATGTTGGTGATGGCAACTTTCACGTTCTGGTGCTGACTGACATCAATGACCCAGAGGCAATTGCGCAGACTGAAGCGTTTGTTGAACGGCTCAATTACCGGGCCATTGAGATGGGTGGAACCTGTACAGGCGAGCATGGTGTCGGGCAGGGTAAGATGAAGTATCTGCCGAAAGAGCATGGTGCTGGAGTTGCTGTGATGGCAGCGATTAAGCGTAGTCTTGACCCGCTCAATATCATGAACCCCGGCAAGATTATCGCCATAGATACGGAGTAAAGAAGTGCCATAAACGCGCACTGGCTTCGTTCCGTTCGGAAACATTGCCTTATGCCGTTGCTGTCGACCTATTCCTGCTGTAATTCACATAGACAAACAAGTGTTTGCAGGCAACTCATGGTTGGACAGCTCGGCAAGGCAGGTGTTCGAAATGGGTAAAGGAGCTTAACGTTGAATTCGGTTTATATTACCGTCGGTGGGACATTGATATTGGCGCTGATGATTGCGCTGGTTGGACCCTTGGTCATCGATTGGTCAGCTTATCGGTCGATGTTTGAAAGCTATGGCGAGAAAGTTTTGGGGCATCAGGTTACCATTCTTGGTGAGACTGATGTCCAGTTGTTGCCTGCTCCCTATGTGAAACTTTCAGACCTGCGGGTTGGCGCGGTGGAAGATCCACTGCTGACAATCAAGGGGTTTGAAGGTCGCATAGATTTGCCATCTTTGTTCCGGGGTGAAGTTCACGTCACAGAAATGAAGCTGACAGAGCCTCAGTTGAACCTTTCTCTGGATGAAAACGGGCGTTTGGATGTGCTGCAGAGCGCGACCCGCCGTTCCGTTATTTCTGATATGGACCCAAGCTCGCTTGTGCTTGAGCAGGTGAGTGTTGAAAACGGCTCTATCGTGCTTACTGATGCCCGAACCGGTGAAGTGCGCCGGGCTGATAACGCCAATCTGGAACTGAGTGCGGGAGGTCTGGAAGGTCCTTTCAAAGCAGAAGGTGCGATGCGCTATGAAGGTGTGCCTTATACGTTGAAAATTGGCAGTGGCCGGTTGGAACGCACTGGGCAGATCCGCGTTAAAACTCAGGTTTCTCCAGCCAATGTTGCAGCTCAGTTCACGACTGATGGGTTTCTTGCGCACCAGAACGGTGTGGTTTCCTACTTTGGTGATGCAGCTGTTCGCTCCGTCACCAGCGAAGGCTCTGATGACCTGGAATGGGCTGGCAAAGGCAAATTCAATCTTAACAGTGACCGGCTTGAGCTGACCGAAAGCTCGCTGCGTCTGGGTTCTGAAGATCGTCCGATCACTGCTGAAGGCGGCGGTGTTTATGCGTTCGGGCCAGAGCCTCAATTCCAAGCTGTTGCGCAGTTTAAGCAGGTTGATCTGGATCGCTTGCTTGGTGGTGGACCTCAAAAACCGTTGGTCCCCTCAGATGCTGTCTTGGCTAGGGTTGCAGGTGGTTTGAGCTCTCTTCCGCTTCTGGATATTCAGGGCCAGATTGATCTGAGTGTTCCGGTTGTTGTTGCTGGCGGGTCTGTGGTCTCAAATTTGACTGCGATGCTTGAATCTATCGGAACGGGCTGGAAAATTAATGAACTCTCCGGTGAAATGCCGGGTCGCAGTGCATTTAAAACAAAGGGTTATTTGGATCTGCGTGGGTCCTCTGGATATCAGGGTGACTGGGAAATATCATCCCGCCAACCGCATCAATTGGCGCATTGGTGGCTGGGTGAACGGAAAGACGGCTCGAAGCGGCTTGCTCCGATTGCTCTTAAAGGACGAGTTGAAGCTGGGTCTGGCGCGTTACGTCTTCCTGATTTGAGGATTGATGCTGGCGATGTGCGCAGTGTTGGTTTGATATCACTGGAGCATCCGCTTGATCAAAGCCCGTTGATCACGATTGATATGGACAGTGATCGGGTCAATCTTGACGAAATTCAGCGCTACGTCGAAGCCTTTACGGGCAGAAAGATCGAGCCGAGCGCGGTTGATATGTCCTTGCGGCTTTATGCTGATGAGCTGGTGGCCAGCGGTGTGAAAGCCAAGAGCATGGCTGTGAGTGCGAGCTTAAGTCAGGATACCTTGTCTATTGAGCAGCTGAAAATTCGTGATTTTGCTGGCGCTTACATTGATATGAAAGGCCGGATTGATGACCTTAGCACCACACCGCAAGGGAACATCAAAGGCACGTTGACAGCTTCATCGTTGACAGGCGCTGTTGCTGTTTTGGAAGAATACGCACCAGATCACCCGTTTGTTGAGCGATTGAAACTGGCAGCTCCTAATCTTGCGCCTGCCAACTTGAAAGCTGAGCTTTCTGCCTATGCAGAAAAAGGCCGGACTGACATGTCTCTCAACCTGTTTGGAGAGGTTGGTGTGAGTGATGTTGATCTGAATGGCACGTTTGAAGGCCGCATTGACGATTTCGCAGAAGGCAACCTTTATGCGGAAGCAACGTTGGGTGGCAAAGATGGTGTTCGTGTTCTGCGCCAGCTTGGGTTTGCAGCTATTCCGATAACTCAGCTTAAACCGGGCGAAGTTCGTTTGTCAGTCTCCGGAAGCCCACGTGATGAGCTTGATTTTGGATTCTCCAGTGACCTAGTTGGTGTGAAAGTGCAATCAGAGGGGACCCTGCGTATTCCAGCGCGGTCTGATCCTGTTTGGTCTGCCAAGGTCTCTGTTCAGTCTGATGATCTCTCCGCCTATGGCCTCGCTTTTGGGAAAGTGTATCCGATTTACTCCGGTCCGTTGGTTGCGAACCTGACGACTGATGTTGAGGGCAGGGGACGGGAGTTCAAACTTAAAGATTTGAAAGGCCAGCTGGCCAATATGGATCTTAGCGGGTCATTGACTGGCACCCTTGAAAAAGGCGGCGTCCTGAAAGCAGGTGGGTCGGTTGAACTTTCCGAGCTGGATATGCGCGCACTCAGTGAGTTGCTGCTTGGTTCGAATGTTTGGGCTGGCGTGTTGCAAGATGATACCGTCTGGTCCTCGCAAGCTTTGGGACAGAGCCTGACTGAGGGTGTTGACCTGACGCTTGATGTGAAGAGTGATCGTGTGCTCTTCAGCGATGGGTTCCGCCTTGATGCGGCCAGCGGCGAGCTGCGGTTGCGCTCTGATCTGGTTGCCATCAACAAGGGCAAGGGGCGCTTTGCTGGCGGAGAGTTTTCCGGCGCATTTGATCTTCGGCGTGATCAGGGGCAAGCAATGCTTTCTGGCCGGTTCCGCTTGGATGATGCAGACTTTGAAGAGCTGGTCTGGACCGCTGATGAGCGGGCCTTGGCGACCGGTCGGTTGCAGGCAATTGCTGAGTTTGAGGGAACGGGCCGCACTATTTCCGGCCTTATTTCCGGCCTCTCCGGTGGCGGCACATTCAACGTTACTGATGGGGAAATTCGCCGGGTGAACCCTGCTGCGTTTGGCCTTGTTATCAAGGCCGCAGATGCGGGTATGGAACTGGATGAAGCTGCTATTCAAAAAACGTTTGCGAGCCATCTGGACGCAGGTTCTGTGAAGTATGAGCGCATCGACGGGGCACTGGCTATTGCAAGTGGACGTGTTCGAGCGCGAAACATCTCCGTTAATACCGCTGGTACGACGCTGTTCGGGTCTGCGTTGATTGATCTGGAGAAATGGGAACTGACTGGTGACGTTTCCATGAAGACCCACGATAAAGCGCAGAAGGTTGCTGGCGCTGAGCCTCAAGTGGCTATTTTGTATTCTGGAGCGCTGGAAAGTCCGACTCGCAAGTTGGATACTGGTCCGCTTCTCTCTTACCTCAATCTGCGTGCTATCGAGTTGAATGTTCAACGCATTGAAACAGAGCAGGCAAAGATTGCCAAGCAAGAGAAGATGCTGGATGAGTTGAAGAAAAAGCGGGAAGCAGAAGCTGCCGGCAAAGTGAAGGAAGCTGGAGACGCTAAGGCACGACAAGCGGAAGCTGCTGTTGCTGCAGCGCAGGCTCGAATTGCCAAGGCAAAAGCAGAGGCTGATGCGAAGGTGCAAAAGGCAAAGGCTGAGGCCGATGCTAAGGCGCGCAAAGCAAAAGCAGAGGTGGATGTTAAAGCACGTAAAGCGAGAGAGCTGGAAGCGTTAAGGATTGCGGAGAAAGCTCAGCGGGAGCTGGACATGCTGGTGGGTGAGAGTGCCGTGAAGGAGCCTATTGTGTTACCAAGTACACAGAGGACGCCAGCGCCTGCTCAAACCTCTCCCTCTCCAATTGGTAACAAAACTTCGGTTCAGGATTTTGAAGAGCGTATGCGCTCCATTCTTGAAGGAGGGGCCTCATCAAAAAAGCCCGATAGCCCCTCAGTTTCGATTGTAGACCCGCCGAAGCCACGAGCTAAAACCAGTTTGCCTGCATTGGAAACGCCGATCACTATTGGCAAGGTGAATGAGACGACAGTTTCTGCTGGTGAAGTGAACTTGTTAGGGCCAATCCAGCAATCAGGTGCTCCGCGCAATCTTGGTACGCTTGAGGTTGGGAATGATAATCAGGTTTTGCGTGCACCCTTACCCGATTTGACCGGTGAAGTCCGCGGAACACCGAAGTTTATTGAACTTCCAGGTGGTCGTCTGCTTCAAGTCAATTAGGGCTGCCAAGCTCAGTCGTGTCAGATTGATGGCTCTGATAATGTTTTAAAATTGCGACGCGGATACAGCTTGAGAGGTTATTCTCAGGATTTCGCTGATCATCTATCTCCGCGATGGTTGCGGTGATGTTTTTGCTCAGGCTTTTTGCCATCTCTTCCAAACCAGACCAAAATTCCGGCTCAAGTGTGATGCTGGTTCTGTGACCGTGAAGGGTGATGGAACGCTTCTTGAGGCTCATAACCGGCTCAATCTTCGTTGGATTGAGAGGAGGGGGATGCAGTTCGCTTGTGGCCCTCAAACCGCTTGGTCTGAAGGCTAGCTTCCACCTCTTCCCGAGATTTTTCGGGTTTGGTACGCCCAAACTTCCGCCGGTTTTCCGCTGCGGACTGGGCTTTGCTGTCTCTGGCCTTTTGCTTGCGGGCCTGACGGAGGCTTATGACGGTCGCACTCATGTTTCAATCATCCATTTATGACTGTTTATGAGCCGACCGTACTTGCCTGTCTTGTGAGATCAGCTCTTTTTACGGAATGCGTCCAGAGAAACGACTTGCGCGCTTGCTACATCGTCTTTTGGTTTGCTTTCCGTATCCTGCTCTGTCGCACCTTCCTGTATCTCTTCCTCAGCTGAGTCAGAATCTGTATCAGGGGTTTGGGCAGCGGGGGCAGCTTGTGCGTCTTCTTTGTTCTCGATGGTTTCCAGACGAGTCTGAAACTCTTCTACAGCTTCCAAATCACGTTCTGCGATGCGGAATTCTGCAGGTAGTTCTTCGCCGGTTTTACCTGGTTCGAACTCAAGCGCGAACTGCACGGACGGGTCAAAGAAGCCTTTGATTGCAGAGAACGGAACATAAAGATGCTCAGGAACTCCACCAAAGGACAAACTAACCTCGAAAGCATGCTCAGTGATCTGCAGGTCCCAGAACTGGTGCTGCAAAACAACTGTCATTTCTTTCGGGTAACGCTCTTTCAAGCGATTTGAAATCTTGACACCAGGAGCCGTGGTTTCAAATGCTATATAAAAATGGTGCTCACCGGGAAGTCCTGCCCGGTTGACCTCAACCAATATCTTCCGAACTGCGTTTCTCAACGCGTCCTGAATGATGATGTCATAGCGGATCAAATCTTCAGCCATGTTCGGCACCGCTCATCCTTTGCGTTCTTATTCGGCATAACTATAGCGTAGAGGCAATAAAAAGGCCTATCTTTTATTTCTATACCCTAATTCGGTGTAGAATAAGGAAGGCGCCTTTTAAATACTAAAGTGGAGGCTTCTGTTGCCAGGTGCCTCCGAACCCCGCCCGAAGGTGCTACCCAACAGGACTTAGCGGACTACCGGAACTGCATTACGCAGCTACAGCGTTGTCCATAGCGTAGTTGTCATTTGCAACTATCATTTTGGCCCGATATCGGTGGTACCATGCCGAGCAAAAGTAAAACCTTTACACCCTCGTCGATCCTATTTCGCCCCCCCGAAGACCGCTGGAGTACAACGGTCTTGGGTGGAGGCGCCGGGTACCGCCCCCGGGTCCGAATGGTTTATTGCGTTCACAATTTATTGCCGTAGCCAGCGAACTGGCACGGGGAATATAGGTGCAGGCTTTCCTAAATGGAAGGGCAAAAACTATCAGTGTTCATCGTAAAGCTAGGAGAACCTGTTGACAAAACGTCATATTCACCGGGCACCTTGTACAAGTTCGCTATTAGAGAATTGTAATCAGCATATTTGACGCGATTTGTGCAGTGCATTGTTGGCCATAATGGAATCCGCAGACCTTTTTATTGGCAGACGCTTGGGGTAAGACCTCCTGAGCATGAGCGCGCAGAGGCATAATCCCTGAGTTTGTCTATACTGAGCGCATTCGAATCGTATTACAGGAGATGGTCCTTCGTGCAGCAATATGTGGAGCTGATGCGCCGTATCATGGATGAAGGTGTGGTCAAGGAAGACCGGACCGGTACTGGCACCAAATCTGTGTTTGGTCATCAAATGCGATTTGATCTGGAGCAGGGCTTCCCTGTTGTTACGACAAAGAAATTACATCTAAAATCAATCATTCACGAACTTCTCTGGTTTCTTACCGGGGATACCAACATTATATATCTGAAGGATAATGGTGTTCGGATCTGGGATGAATGGGCTGATGAGAATGGCGACCTGGGCCCTGTATACGGGTATCAGTGGCGCTCCTGGCCGAAGCCTGATGGTGGGTCAATCGACCAGATTGCTAATGTAATCCATCAGATCAAAACCAATCCAGATAGCCGCCGCCTGATTGTCTCTGCCTGGAATCCTGCTCTGGTTGATGAGATGGCCTTACCGCCGTGTCATTCGCTATTCCAGTTCTACGTGGCTAATGGCAAACTTTCCTGTCAGCTCTACCAGAGGTCTGCGGATGTGTTTCTTGGTGTGCCGTTTAACATTGCGTCCTATGCGCTGCTGACCATGATGGTTGCGCAGGTCTGCGATCTGGAACCTGGTGACTTTGTGCATACGCTTGGTGATGCCCATTTGTATTCCAACCACATGGAACAGACAGAATTACAGCTTTCTCGAGAGTTGCGCGCCCTGCCGAAACTGTGCATCAATCCAGATGTGAAAGACATTTTTTCCTTCCGTTTCGAAGATTTTTCATTGGAAGGTTATGATCCGCATCCCCATATTAAAGGTGTGGTTGCAATTTAGTTGACCTCACATGACTAAAAGGAGTTCCCATGCGAGCGCTTATTTGTGTGCCTGCGCGTATCGGTTCTACTCGGTTCCCGCGTAAACCTCTGCATCCTATTAGCGGGCGCAGTTTGTTGGAGCGTGTTGTTCAGGTCGCTCGTGTTGCTGCCAAGCAAACCGGCTCTGACTTTGTTGTTGCCGTCGACCACGAAGAGGTTGCTGAGCTTTGCCGCCATATTGGCGCGCCTTTTGTGATGACCGATCCGGGGCATTCATCTGGCACGGACCGTGCGCTTGCTGCTGCAAAAGCTTTTGGCAGTCATCCTGAGTTTGTGCTCAATCTGCAAGGTGATGCTCCATTTACACCGCCAGAGCATGTGGCAGCATTAATTAGAGCTGCTGAAGTTCGTCCGGGAGCTGATGTTTTTACACCAGTTGTTCGTCTCGACTGGGACGGGCTGGACACGCTTCGTGCACATAAAAAAGAACATCCGTTTTCCGGTACGACGTGCGTTCGACGGGATGATGGTACGGCCCTATGGTTTTCCAAGAATATTCTTCCTGCTATCCGCAAGGAAGAAAAGCTTCGCGAAACAGATGCTCTATCACCCGTATTCAGGCATATCGGTCTTTATGGATACCGCATTGATGCACTGGAAGAGTTCACAGAGATTGGCCTTGGCTATTACGAGCAGCTGGAAGGTTTGGAGCAGCTTCGGTTCCTTGAAAACGGGATGGTTGTTCACGCAGAAGAGGTTGCGCCCCCTAAATTGTCCATGTCTGGTGTTGATACGCCGGCTGATGCTGAGCTTGCTGCCCAGTTGATTGCAAAGTTTGGCGATCCGTTTGACCATCTGGAGACTGGCCTGTGACACGTATTTATATTCTTCGCCATGGGAATACTTTTGATAAAGGCGATGTGGTTACACGTGTTGGTGGCCGCACAGACTTGCCGCTGAGCGTTTCGGGTTTGGATCAAGCTGAAAAACTCTCGGAGCATTTTGCAGAGCTTGCCGTGGGTTTTGATATGGCGTTTTGCTCTCCTTTGCAGCGAACCAAGCAGACCGCTCAGATTGCATTGAAAACTCAGGTGGAAGAGGTGGACCTTAAAGTTCTGCCATTTCTTGTTGAGATTGATTACGGTCCAGATGAAAACAAGCCGGAAGACGAGGTTCGCGCGCGGATTGGCGAGGATGCTCTAAAGGCTTGGGAAGAGGAGGGTATCCCTCCAAACGGATGGTATGTGGACCCACCAGCTGTGATTGGGCGGTGGCAGGAGTTTTTTGCTTCTGCGCCGAAAAAATATCCAAACAAGACGCTTTTAGTTGTCACCAGCAATGGAATTGCCCGTTTCGCGTTAAAAGCTTTAAAAGATGGGAGTGCCAACGCCGACCTGAAGTTGAAGACCGCTGCCTATGGTGTGTTCGATGTTACAGAGGATGGTCAGCCGAAGATGCTAAGTTGGAATGTGCGGCCATGACATTAAACTGGTCGTGTTAGCTTGAGCGTGACCTGAGGGTTTGCGATCATTTTGTGAGTGAGGACTGGCAGGTTCTTTGCAAATAATATTGAGGTTCCGATGAAACGTGTTTCGATGATTTCCGCAGTCGCTGAAAATGGTGTCATTGGCGCCAAAAACGATATGCCGTGGTCTATTTCGACGGATCTCAAGTTCTTTCGCAAAACCACAACTGGCAAACCAGTGATTATGGGGCGGCGGACGTTTGAGTCCATTTGTAACAGCCTGGGTAAGCCCCTTCCGAACAGAACCAACATCGTCATTACACGAGATCGAACCTATGCCCATGACGGGGCTGAGGTTGTTGGCAGTCTTAAAGACGCTCTGACATTCGCTGAACATGTCGCTGAAACCGATGGTGTTGATGAAATCATGATTGTTGGTGGCGGCCAGATTTATGCTGAAGCTATGCCAAGTGCGTCCACGCTTTACATCACCCGCGTTCACGCGGCTCCGGAAGGGGATACCAAATTCCCCGAGATTCATGAGAGTGAATGGGAACTAGCGGAACGCACGCCGTTTGATCGTGGTGAGAAAGATACCGCTGATACCTCGCTTGAGATCTATAAGCGTTTAGGCTGAGACTAGGTTTTTTGGGCTAATTAAAGCGGGCAGAGGCCTTTGTGGATATTTCTGCTCGCAACGCCAAACGCGGTGTCGTATGTGCATTTTGCGCGATGTTGGTGCTTGGCAACCTGCCATGGAAACCAGTTTCATCCCAGATGAGAAGTGTGTTTGCCTCTACTCGAAGAGGCAGTAAGGGCGGCAGGTCCAGCTCTTGCAAGTCTGTCAGACGTGTTGATGCGCCTTCCTCTTGATACTCCCTCTCGTCTTCTTCCAATTGTTTTTGGTATTCCCACTCAATGCGTTG
Source organism: Pseudovibrio sp. Tun.PSC04-5.I4 (assembly GCF_900104145.1). Taxonomy (NCBI): domain Bacteria; kingdom Pseudomonadati; phylum Pseudomonadota; class Alphaproteobacteria; order Hyphomicrobiales; family Stappiaceae; genus Pseudovibrio; species Pseudovibrio sp. Tun.PSC04-5.I4. The sequence goes on from NZ_FNLB01000006.1 coordinate 4,097,528, forward strand.
ATGTGACATGTGATGGGAGCCGGGCACGTAAAATAGGGCTCCATCTTCTGGCGTTATTTTTTCCAAAAAGAGCAAGGCCGTTGCTTTGGGGGCTCTGGCGTTATGTTCAATGGCAAAGGGAGCTGCGCCGAGGTTTTCACTGCCAAAGTTAAAGGCGGGTGCGCATTGAGCCATAGCCTCCAGATGGTATGTCGGTTTTGCTTTTCTTCCTGCCGCATATTGAAGTGGATGCGGGATAAAATCATCTGTGATTGCAGATTGCAGGAAGGGTTGGCGCAATAGGTTGGTGTAGCTCAACGGAAGCGTGAAGCTTTGGGATTTATGCCAGTTGGCCAGCAGGTTTTTGTTCCGGTCTCTTTGACCTACGAAATGGTCAAAGGCTTCAAATTTTAGCCGACGGAAGAATTCCAGAGGCAAAACGTTGTGTTTGAGCCAGATGCCGTGGGATTGCAATGCTTGGGCGCAGGGCGTTGGAAGGTTGCCTATGAGGTTTGCTTGTCTTGTTCTCTTCTGCCTGTGAAGGTCTGCAACTTCCCTGTGAAACCAATGTGGGACAGTGTGCTCGCCCCAATCTGATCTATGCAGGGAGGACGACAAAAACCTGCGATGCAGACTGCTCATGAGCTGTCTTGGCTTGATTGCCCTCATCTTATTCCCCACTCTGGTTTGTTAAGAGAAGGTTAAGGTGAGAACTGGAGCAGGTCTTTCCGCTTGATTGAGCTTGTGATTTTTGCCGATAATAGTTTTTCATCGGCATTTTCACCTTGCAAATTGCTGCAAGGCTAACAACATTAGAGGAAGCTTTGGGGTGTGGTTTTCATGAATGACCTCGCCTGCGTTTTTGGTGTTTGGGGTGGAATGTCCAAGGTTCTTGAACTGAGAGATTTTAACGAGTTTAGCGTTGAGCAGCTTTATGCTCTGCTGAAACTTCGTTGCGAAGTATTCATCGTCGAGCAGGAATGCGCCTACCCCGATGTGGATGGGTTAGATCCGGTAGCGAAGCATATTCTGCTGCTGAGTGGCACCGGTGCGCTTTTGGGTGCACTCCGAATTTTCATGAAATATGAAGAGGGTGATGTCTATAAAATTGGACGTGTGGTGGTCTCAAAAGCTGTGCGTGGGCAAGGGATCGCGCGTCAATTGATGGACGCTGCCTTGTCTTATTGTACTGCAACCAACTCAGATGCGCGTGTAGAGCTGCAAGCCCAAGCGTATTTGCAGGACTTCTATAGCCAGTGTAATTTTTCTGCAATTTCTGAAATCTATCCGGAAGATGGAATTCCGCATGTTGATATGCGTTTGCGGCAAGCGCCAGAAAGCTGAGACACATTCAGTTTACAGATTATTGCTGTGTTTCGGGCGGATTAAGAAACTGTTGAGCAAAAACAAAGGAATTTTGAGACATGTACCTCAAATTTTTGCAAGTCAGATTTGTGGGTATTGCTTACAGTACCAGTTGAAAGAGGGGAAATAGAGCTTATCTTCCTCAATAATAGTCAGTTTTGTGGGGTTATCGGCTTTTTTCTGTAAGTGCTGCCTATTGGCTCATGTGCTTTCGTTGAAAGGCGTTGGTAACTCGCTTATAACCCTAATCAAGTAATAGTTGGCTTAGTCCAACTCTCATTTATTTGTCGGCGTGTCCGGCATCATACCAAACAAAGGGATCACTCTATGCCTTGGAGCAATCAAAGCGGAGGTGGCGGCAATAACGGCGGCCCTTGGGGGAACTCCGGCGGCAACAAGGGCGGTGGTGGCCCTTGGGGTGGCGGCAATGGCCCACAGCGCGGCGGCGGTAACGGCGGCGGCAGTCCTCCGGATTTCGAGGAAATCCTCAAACGTGGTCAGGATCACCTGAAGACAGTTCTGCCTGGTGATGGCGGTGGTCTGGGCTTCAAGGGTATCTTGTTTGCTATTCTTGTTGCTGTTGTGATTTGGCTCGCAACCGGCATTTACCGCGTCGAACCAAGTGAAGTCGGCGTAGAGATGATCTTTGGTAAGGTTGTTGGTCGAACCGATCCGGGCCTGAATTACAACTGGCCCTACCCAGTTGGTGACGTTTACACACCAGAAGTACTGCGCGTTCGCGAATTGACCGTCGGTATGGAAGAGTTTGTTCGTGGAAGCACTGTCAACCAGCGTGATGTTCCAGAAGAAAGCTTGATGCTGACAGGCGATGAAAATATCGTTGACGTTGACTTCAAGGTACAGTGGCGTATTCAGAACACTCCGACTGGTGTTCAGGAATTCCTCTTCAACGTTCAGAACCCTGCTGGCACTGTGAAAGCAGTTGCTGAGAGTGCGATGCGTGAAGTTGTTGGTAGCTCTCGTATTGATTCAATTCTGACTGAAAACCGGGCTCCAATTCAGATTGCAGTGCAAAAACTGATGCAGGAAACGCTTAATAACTACAAGGCTGGTATCGAGGTCACTCAGGTCCAGATGCAGAAGGTTGATCCTCCTGCGCAGGTTATTGAAGCATTCCGTGATGTTCAGGCAGCTCGTGCTGACCAAGAACGTATTCAGAACGAAGCACAGGCTTACGCCAACAAAATCGTTCCTGAAGCTCGTGGTAATGCGGCTCGCGTTTCTGAAGCCGCTCAAGCGTACCGTGACAAGACCGTTGCAAATGCAAATGGTCAGGCACAGCGCTTTACCAAAATCTATGAGGAATACGCGAAGGCTCCTGAGATTATTCGCCAGCGCCTCTATCTTGAGACTATGGAAACTGTCTTGAGTAAGAATCCAAAAATCATCATCGATGGAAACGGTCAGCAAAGTGGTGTTGTGCCTTATCTGCCGCTTGACCAGCTGAATAAGCGTGCTGGAGGAAATAACTAATGAAAAGCGGTCTTCTTGGCATTGTTATAGCCGCAGTCGCCCTGGTTCTTTACTGGTCGGTTTACATTCTAACCCCAACCGAGCAGGCAATTGTTCTGCAGTTTGGTGAAGTTAAAGCGCAGGAAACTGAGCCGGGTTTGAAATTTAAAATGCCTTGGCAGAACGTCATTGTTCTGGATAAGCGTATTCTGGATCTCAATATGCCTCCTCTGGAAGCGATTGTTGCTGATAAAAAGCGTCTGAAAGTTGATGCGTTCGCTCGTTACCGCATCACCAATCCAGTGCGGTTCTACCAGTCTGTGAACAACGTAAACGAAGGCTCACGCCGTCTTGCTACGTTCCTGCAATCTTCCTTGCGTTCTGAATTGGCTAAAGCAACCTTTACACAGGTTGTGCGTGACGAACGTTCTGCCCTGATGGAAACAATCCGTCAGGATGTGGACAAGAGCGCTGCTGCAATCGGTATTGATGTGATCGATGTGAAGATCCGTCGTGCAGATTTGCCTGAAGCCAACTCTCAGGCGATTTTCCGTCGTATGCAGACTGAACGTCAGCGTGAAGCGACTGAAATCCGCGCGCAGGGTGAAGAGCAGTCTCGCCGCATCAAATCTCGTGCGGATCGTGATGCAACTGTGCTTGTTGCTGAAGCTCAGCGTGATGCCGACATCATTCGTGGTGATGGCGATGCTGGTGCCAACCAGATCTTTGCGAAAGCTTATGGCGAAGACCCGTCGTTCTTCCAGTTCTACCGGTCAATGCAGGCTTACACCAGAGCTCTGGGAGATGGGAACACATCGCTGGTTCTTTCTCCCGACTCAGACTTCTTCCGCTACTTCAACGATCCAAGTGGCAAAGGGAATGTTTCAGCGGCTGGTGCCGGGCAGTAATGAATGATTTTGTCGTGGCTCTGGGGCTTGTCCTCGTTGTTGAGGGAGTTGTTTATGCTCTTGCCCCAGGTCATTTGAAGGAATTCATGCGGAAAGCTCAGGATATTCCTGAGCAATCCCTCCGGATTGGTGGTGTTGCAGCCATCGCGTTGGGTGTGTTGATTGTATGGTTGGTGCGTTCCATCAGTGGGTAAACGCATATTTTCCAATGATACAACTACGAGAAATCAGCCTGACGCTGCGAAAAAATAAATGTTAGTTTTGCCCGCGCTTTATTAACCAAGCGCGGGCATATTTGTTTCCACTATGAGTTCTGGTGGCACGTCTATGCCCACCTTATAATCTGAGGAGATGGCTTATGGCCGGTGTTTTCTCCCGCCTTGAGCTGGGAAGATCTATTAAGTCTATTGTATTTGCAGGCGTTCTTGGCGTCGTGGCTGTAGCAGGTAGCTTTGAGAGCGCGGTGGCACGGGGGCCTGAATCCCTAGCTGACCTCACTGAGGAGCTGGCGGATGCTGTGGTCAATATCTCCACTGCGCAGCGCGTTAAGGCCAAGAGATCACTTCAGCTTCCCGATGTTCCAGAGGGTTCTCCGTTTCAGGAGTTTTTTGAAGAGTTTTTCAACGGGCAAGAGCCTGAAGGTGACAGCCCGCAACGGGTCCAGTCTCTGGGGTCCGGGTTTGTTATTGACGGCGAAAACGGCATCATTATCACCAATAATCACGTGATTGAGGATGCTGACGAGATTACTGTCAACTTCAATGACGGGACCAAGCTTTCAGCAAAACTGCTTGGGTCTGATGAGAAAACCGATCTTGCTGTTTTACAAGTCGAGCCAACATCCACGCTGGATTCCGTTAAGTTTGGTAGCTCGGAAGTGCTGCGTGTTGGTGACTGGGTTATGGCGATTGGTAACCCGTTTGGTCTGGGCGGAACGGTGACGGCGGGTATTGTTTCTGCTCGCAACCGTGACATCAACTCTGGTCCTTATGACAACTTCATTCAAACAGATGCGGCAATCAACCGGGGTAACTCTGGTGGCCCGCTGTTCAATATGGATGGCGAGGTTATTGGCATCAACACCGTAATTTTCTCACCGTCTGGTGGGTCTATCGGTATCGGCTTTGCTATTCCTGCAGAGACGGCGACCCGTGTGATTGCGCAGCTGCGTGAGTTTGGTGAGACCCGCCGTGGTTGGCTTGGTGTTCGTATTCAGCATGTGAACGATGAGATCGCAGAAGGTCTTGGCATGGATAGTGCCCGCGGTGCATTAATTGCCGGTGTCTCCGAGGGTGGACCTGCACAGGAAGCCGGTATTATGCCCGGTGATGTTGTTTTGACATTCGATGGACGCGATGTGCCAGAAATGCGCGACCTGCCTCGTATGGTTGCGACAACGACGATTGGGAGCACCGTTCCTGTGACCTTGTTGCGTCGTGGTGAGACTGTGAAAATCGAAGTTACTCTGGGCCGTCTCGATGAAGTTGCTGAAGTTGAGAAGGTTGAAGATCAGCAGGAAAGTCCTCAGGATAAACTTGATGAGACTGTTGTTCTTGGATTGTCCTTAGAAAAAATTGATGAAGCTTTGCGGGAACGGTTTGCACTTTCCGATGAAATTGAAGGTGTGGTGATTACGCGTGTCGCAGAAGGAAGTTCTGCCGAGGACAAGCGTGTTCGTGCTGGGGATGTTATCGTGGAAGTCGCGCAGGAGCCTGTGGCTGTTCCTAAGGACGTTGCCGCCATGGTGAAGATGCTGAAAGACGACAAGCGTCGTTCTGCGTTGTTGTTGCTTTCCAACGGTGCCGGTGAACTTCGCTTTGTGGCTGTCCGTATCAAAGACTAGCCTTTACTGAGCTGAACAAAAAAGCCGCTTCCAGATTTGGGAGTGGCTTTTTCTATTCTACGCTAAGGGGCAGGTGTCTTAAGCGAATTCTTCGATTTTATAGCCTTGCAAATAGAGCAGGGCGGTTAAGTCGCCGTGATCAATCTTAGCGCGGGCTTCAGCCGCGACTTTCGGCTTTGCGTGGAAGGCGACGCCAAGGCCGGCAGCGCAGATCATTGCCAGATCATTCGCGCCATCGCCAACAGCGAGCACATCACGCATTGTGATGCTTTTTTCCTCGGTGATCTCTGTGAGACGATCTAGCTTTGCTTGTTTGCCGAGGATTGGCATTCCGACTTCGCCGGAAAGTTTGCCATCTTCTTCAAGCAGTGTGTTGGCGCGGTTCTCATCAAACCCAAGAATTTCAGCGATCTTTTGGGTGAAGGATGTAAACCCACCCGAGACCAGTGCTGCGTAGCCACCATTTGCCTTCATTGTCCTGACAAGAGCCGTTCCGCCGGGTGTAAGAGTGATCCGGGTTTTGATGGTTTTTCCGATGACGGACGTGTCTAGCCCCTTTAGCAGGGCGACGCGCTCTTTCAGAGCTGGCTCAAATTCCATCTCACCGCGCATGGCACGTTCAGTGATGTGGGAGATCTTCTCTTTGAGGCCCAATTCGGCAGCCAGTTCGTCAATGCACTCCTGCTGGATCATGGTGGAGTCCATGTCTGCGATCAGGAGTGATTTTTTGCGTCCTAGCTGGGGTTGAGTGAAAACATCAACTGGCGCATCTGCAAGGCTTGTGCGAATAGTGCCCGTCAGTTCTTCCGCTTCTATGTGGTCTTCGATAAGCAGATCCACTGCAATGCCCGGATTGAGAGTTTTAATCTCGGGCGTGCTAGGCAGAAGGGCGCTGACCTTTGCAATAAGGTCTTGAGTGACAGCGGGTTTGGCTGGATTGGAAATGAGCGTGACAACGAACGACATAAGCAGCTCTCGAACTATGCAAGTGGGTGGATTTCAGAAAAAACCTGTTGCGGTGTTGATAGCCGGACCGACGGCAAGCGGCAAGACAGCTCTTTCGTTAAGGCTGGCAAAAGAGCTGAATGCGTCTGTTGTGAACGCAGATTCCATGCAGATTTATCGTGACCTGCGAATTTTGAGTGCCCGGCCGAGTCTCGAAGAAGAATCGCAAGCCCCTCATTTATTGTTTGGTTGCATTGAAAGTGAGCGTCCTTACAGCGTGATGACATGGCTGGAGGACTTCGCGGAAATATTCAATTCTGCCAAAAATGAAGGACGTCCACTTGTCGTCGTCGGTGGGACAGGTCTTTATTTCAAAGCAGCTTTGGAAGGGATTTCGCTGTTGCCGGATATTCCAGAGGATGTTCGTCGCTCCTGGCGGGAGTTTTCTCTTCATAATCCTACCGAAACCTTGCATGAGGCGCTTCGTGAGCGTGACTCTGTGATGGCTGACCGACTAGAGCCGGCTGACACACAGCGCATTGTGCGTGCGCTTGAAGTGATTGATGGGACAGGGCAATCGCTGGCTCATTGGCAAACTGAAAAAAGCACACCGATAATCAGCGCTGGTGAAGCGCTGCAGGTGGTTCTTGAGCCCGACCGGAAAGTCCTCCACGACCGAATTCAGCAACGGTTTGACATGATGATGGATCAGGGAGCCGTGGAAGAAGCGAGTAGTCTTTGGGCCAGGGGGATGGATCCAAACTTACAGGTCATGAAGGCCATCGGTGTGAAGCTGCTTGCAGAAGCGGAGTTGGGTAAGACGAGTCTTGAGTGGGCGATTGAAAGATCCAAGACTGAAACGCGCCGTTATGCCAAAAGGCAGTGCACGTTCTTTCGTGGACAATTAGGGGGCTGGCCTCGCCTTGATCCTTTAAACTCTCATGAGATTGATGTTTTTGTTGAGAGGATTCGAGCGGCCTTCTTATAAGGACATGTTTTGCTGCGCTTATTGATAACCGCAAATGCCTATTAAAAGAGGCGCCTAGATAATATTACCTGTGAAATTCAAGGTGACATCTCTTTCCGGTTTCCTTAAAGAGGTGCGCACGCTCAGCAGAGGCCGCTGAGCAAGTAAGACTTATTTCCAAGAATTTAAATATGCGGCGGAGCTGAGGCTCCCAAGAGTTCTGGTTGGTGTGAGATTTCTCCACCGGTCAGTACTTATTTTAATCTATTGCTTTCAGAGAGGTCACCAATAGATTACGCTAAGTCATTGTGAGGTCCTAGCTATCAGGGTTATGCGGTCCAATTGCGTTATGCACTCACCACAGTGTTGCCTTAATGAATGCAGTGTTCATGTGGTGGTTTGAAATAACTCACTGAATTTCAAGGGATTGCACAAAGTGGTTATTCCGACGCTTTTTAGACATATTCAAGTGCCACGAAGCACTCGGCTTTAAGTTTTACAGGTATTTATAAGCATAGTACATGCATTAAAATTAGCTGTTTTATGGAGAGGGTTTCTCCAGAATTGGACCGGTGTTTTTGGTCTTACGCGTTCGATCTACGATTTGGTGTTTGATCGTATGTGGCGTTTACAATGGAGGAAGCGAGCGTGATACTCCCTATACTGGAAACGAAACGGCTCAAGGCCCGACTTTTCACCTCCGAAGATTTAACCGACCTGATAGGTCTTCACGGAAACCCGAGCGTTAACCGGTACCTTCAGCCCACCAATGTGGCTTGGGATGTGAAAACCGTGAAAGGTCGACTAACTGAGATTATTGAGGTTCAGGAATTGTTCGGCTTCAGCAAGTGGCATCTTTCTACTCACTCTGGCGAGTTTGTAGGACGGGCTGGCTTTTCGCTGTTTAAAGAAACCGCTGAGATCGAGATGGGATATACGCTTCACGAGCATTTTTGGAATAAAGGTCTTGGCAGTGAGATTGCACAGGCTCTAGTGGAGTGGTTTTTCGAGAACACCTACTATTCTCATCTGTTGGCGTTTGCCCACCCTGAAAACCATGCTTCAAAAGTGGTGATGAAGCGGGCAGGGTTTGAATTCCGTGAGACTCGATTAGTAGAAGGAATGCCCTGCGAATTTTATCAGGTCCTCAGTCCTAGCTGCCAAAAACTGGCTGTTCCTGCATAGGTGAGATTGTCTTATTCTCTGGCTGAGACGATAAAAAGTAGAGGTGGCAGGAGCTGTTTGGATCTTGCCAGCTTTTCTCTATATCGTATCGCGCTTCTCTGAAAAGTTTGAGGGCGTGGTCTTCGGGATACTTGTGTGAACTTTTCAATATGATGTGTTCATCGGGCAGTATTTCAAATTGACGGCCAGCGATGCTAATTGTCTGCAGACACTGTGAGATATACGTCATTTCAATGGCATAGTCCGCCGGATTCCAGATAGCTGCATACTGAAAATTATCGATTTGAATATTGCCGTTCAACTCCTTGTTGATGCGGGTAATCAAGTTGTCGCAGAATGCTTTTCGTATTCCTTTGGGATCATTCTTATAGGCTTTCTGATGAGATTCAGGGTCTGACAATATATCCAGAGAGACAAGCAGACAGGCGTTCGGGCCTAGTGTTTTACGCGCGCACCGAAGGAACTCCGGGACTTGTTTTTGGGTAAAATTGCCTAGCGTTACACCGAAGAGGACGCCTAAGCGGTGTTTATGCGGCGGTAAGTGATTTAGATCTAAGATATTGAAAAAATTACCTAAAATCGGATTAATGTGAAATTCTGGATGCTCTTGCTTCAGTGTCGCTGATGCGGCGTTGAGAAATTGCTCACATATATCGATAGGGACGTAGCAGGTGAAGTTTGAGTTCTCTGAAAACAGGATCTGTGCTTTCTTGATGCTTCCAGCGCCGAATTCGATGAGGGCGCTGTCACTTCCCAAAAGACTTCCAATATCTTTTGCATGCGCTTTGATAAGGCCCGCGGATTCAACTCGCCAGTGCAACTTTACCTACGGTATGTGATGTGAGGCAGCGATGCCCATGTGTCTCTCACCGTCTAATGTAAAGGAACACGAATGCGATCCTATCACCGCCTCACTGAGGGTCAGCGTAACCAAGTTTACGCCTTGAAGAAAGCCGGTTTGACCCAACGAACCATTGCGGACCAGATCGGTGTTGATAAATCGACGATTTGCCGGGAGCTTCAGCGCAACAAAGGTCTTCGCGGATATCGTCCAAAGCAGGCCCATCGCCTGGCTTGTTTACGGCAGTCACAAATTCCGCGCACCCGTATTTTGGATAGGATGTGGACTGGGATTGAAAAGATGATCCGCGAAGACTGGAGCCCTGAGCAGATCAGTGGTCACCTGAAAGATAATGATGAGCCAAGCGTCAGCCCCGAGTGGATTTACCAGCGTATCTATGCTGATAAGCGCAGAGGTGGCGATCTTCACAGCCGCCTGAGGTGTCAAAAGAAACGGCGCAAGCGCTACGGCAGCATCGAGCGGCGTGGCCAGATCAAGAATAGGGTGTCCATTGAGAAACGCCCTGAAATTGTCGATCTGCGCAGCCGTATCGGAGATTGGGAAGCCGATACCGTGATCGGCAAACAGGGGCACTCAGTCCTTGTTACGCTTGTTGAGCGAAAGACACGCTTTAGCGTTGCCATCAAGGCCGCAAATAAAACAGCACGGGCTGTCACGGATGTGATTTGTGCTAACCTGAAACCCTACCAGGACCGGGTTCTCACCTTGACTTACGACAATGGCAGAGAATTTGCCTACCATGAAGAGATCGCTCGCGAACTGACAGCCGAGGGGTTCTTCGCTCACCCCTATCACTCCTGGGAGCGGGGCCTCAACGAAAACACCAATGGTCTGATCCGGCAATATATCCCAAAAGGAAAAGACATCGATGATCTGAACGATGCAGAGGTTGCCCAGATTATGGAGAAGATAAATAGTAGGCCCAGAAAATGCCTTGGCTTTAAAACGCCAAATCAGCTATTCCTTGGCCTTCACCATGCTGTTGCACTGGCGAGTTGAATCCGCGGCCAATTTCTGAGCGAGTAATGTAATAATTGGGGAGGTTTGTTACTTGTTCGAAGAGTTCTGAGCCTGCGTTATCATACATGTAATGACTTGGGAGGCGCTTGGGCCTTTGTTCAAGACATTGGAATACTTCAGCTTTGAAACGTTCGCTTTCCTCTGAGAAGATCTGGAGTTGGCTCTTCTTGGCAGATTGCATCGGGACGCCTATCTTCGAATAGTGACGGGTTATATCTATCGAAGAAGTAAAAAAATATCTGTTCGGTGGGCTGAGGGATTTAATGCACTTTGTATTTAATAGGGTGTTGGCGTCATCAGGCTAGTTCATTGTTTTAGCTTTGATTTTTGATGAGAGACTGGTTTCTCGGGGATATGCCTTTGAGACGGGATAACAAAAACGCGGACCAATGACCCGCGTTTTGTTGTCTCTATTCTGTCGTGGTTTAAACTGTGATTGCGTCTTCTACATTGACTTGACGTTGGCGCCGGATTGTCAGCTTGTTCAATGCGGAGACGTAAGCGCGGGCAGAAGCGACCAGTGTATCTGTGTCAGCACCTTTACCCGTAGAAATCTTGCCATTGTCTTCCAAACGAACGGACACTTCAGCCTGCGCATCGGTGCCTTCAGTCACTGCATGTACTTGATACAATGACATGTTTGCATCATGCGGCCAAATTGCCTTGATGGCGTTAAAGGTCGCATCAACAGGTCCGTCCCCCGTAGCTTCGCGGGTTTCATGCTTGCCGTTGACATCCATGGTCAGGATTGCCTTCTGCGGGCCGCCTGTACCAGCGATGACGGTCAATGCGATAACTTTGACGGTTTCGCTTTCGATGGTGATCTGATCTTCCACCAGAGCTTCAATGTCTTCGTCGTAAACGTTTTTCTTGCGATCTGCCAAGTCTTTAAAGCGGCGGAATGCATCCTGCAAAGCATTGTCGCCCAGCTCATAACCGAGCTCAGACAACTTGTCTTTGAAGGCATGACGGCCAGAGTGTTTGCCCATGACCAAGGAAGTTGCACGAACTCCTACGTCTTCCGGGCGCATGATTTCGTAGGTTTCAGCGTGCTTCAGCATGCCATCCTGATGGATGCCGCTTTCGTGTGCGAACGCGTTCTTACCGACGATGGCTTTGTTGTACTGGACCGGGAAAGAGGAGACTGCAGAAACCAGCTTGGAAGCGCGGGTCAGGTAGCTCGGATCGATTGTACACTCGTATGGCAGTACATCGCCGCGGGTCCGCACAGCCATGACGATTTCTTCCAGAGCTGCATTGCCTGCTCGTTCGCCTAAGCCATTGATTGTACACTCAATCTGACGAGCGCCACCAGCAACACCTGCCAAAGAGTTTGCAACAGCCAAACCCAAATCGTTGTGACAGTGGGCCGAGAATACTGCTTTATCTGAGTTTGGAACGTTTGCGATAACCTGTTCAAACATCATCTGATATTCAGCTGGGGTCGCGTAACCTACTGTATCAGGCAGGTTGATGGTCGTTGCGCCTGCGGAGATTGCAGCTTCAACACAGCGGCTCAGGTATTCGATGGATGTCCGGGTTGCATCCATTGCGGACCATTCAATGTCATCGATCAGGTTACGGGCCTGAGCAACTGTTTTTGAAATGATCTCAAGTACCTCTTCCTCGCTCTTATTCATCTGATATTGCAGATGAATTGGAGAGGTGGATACAAATGTATGGATGCGGCCTTGATTGGCGAATTTGACTGCTTCACCAGCGCGTTCGATATCCCCCGGGATAGCGCGGGCCAAGCCTGCTATGACGGAGTTTTTGGAGCGTTTCGCAATTTCGCTAACTGCTTCGAAATCGCCAACTGAGGCGATCGGGAAACCTGCTTCGATGATGTTGACGCCCATTGTGTCAAGCAACTCAGCAACTTGCAGTTTTTCTTCCAATGTCATGGAAGCGCCGGGAGATTGCTCTCCGTCACGCAAGGTGGTGTCAAAAATGACAACTTGGTCTTTGGCTGGTGCGGTCATTGGTGGTGCCCTTAATTTGCCCCGGTAGCCCGTTTGTCCTGACTGGCGCTGGGGGATCTTCCTTCTTTCTCAGATGTTTAGTGTGATCCCCTAAGTGTGCGCCCAGATACGGGGCCGCCGACGCCTAGGGGCATCTAAGTAGAAGGAGGGTACGCAGGAGGAGGCCGCCATGCTGGTGCATGGTGCTGGTTTCATTCAGATTGTCGCGGTTCGCGATCATTATCTGTCAGCTGCCTTCTTGTCGCTGCGGCTTGAAATCAAGTATTCGGATGCTCTGTGACCAGAATATTACCTTGATACTATTAGCCAAATCTTGTTTAGGTGTTCGCGAGTTCATCTCGTTTTTGCCAAATCTGTAATTTTCCTAGCGGATATAGGATGTAAACGCAAGAATTTTACTCAAAGCAGGGCCTCAGATTACTCAAAAGTATATGAGGGTTGCGCTGAGGTAATCTCAATATTCGTGCGATCACGCCTTTGACCACGCTGTGGCAGAGGGGATAAATGCCTCCCCTGCGTCAATTCTCTTAATAATTCAACTCACCACGCGCGAGGATAACTGATTGCCCACCGATGCGGTGCGTTCGGATGGCCCCACCTTGTATCTCCATCTCCAGCGATATGAAGGAGGGACGGCCCATCTCAAAACCTTGCTCGATTTTGTGGGTGTGGGTTCCATCCAATGGTTGGTCGAATTCTGCGATAACGCCGGCAAAGGCTGCAACCGCGGATCCGGTTGCTGCGTCTTCACGGGGGATGCCGCCATCGAAATACACCATGCGGGCGTGGAAGGCGCTGTCCATATGGATGGTCTGCCGGCAATAGGCAAAGGCGTTGTTGTGGGGGATAGCGCTGAAGGCTTCATCCCAATACTTTTGCACGGGCTGAATGCGCTTCATAGCGTCCATGTCTGCCACTGGTACAAATGCGAAGGGAATACCTGAATCCATGGAGATAGGACGATGGTTTTCAAATGTAATTTCATTTGGTTCCAGCGAGAGAGCTGCGGCAATGACGTCTTTGTCTCCCAGTTTCTGCCCGCGCTCTGGCAGTTTTGGTACGTCAAACTCAGCGGAGGTTGCCTGGCCATTTTGGATGGCCACGGCGCAACGGATGAGGCCGATTTTTTCTTCCAGCAAAACCAGCGCATCCATATCGTTATGAGGCGCGCCAAACCGGTTTTCGGCCAGCAATATGGCTGTGCCTACGGTTGGATGTCCGGCAAATGGCAGTTCCATGGCAGGTGTAAATATGCGAATGGCAGCGTTATGCGCTGGGTTTTGCGGAGGGAAGACGAAGACGGTTTCTGAGAGATTAAATTCCCCGGTGATTGCCTGCATTTCGGCGTCAGATAAGCCTTCTGCATTCAACACTACCGCGAGCGGGTTTCCTGCCAGCGCCTTATTGGTGAAAACGTCGAGCAGGGCATAAGGTCTGGCCATGGTGAAGTCCAACTATCTCAATGTGTTTTCGGGCTGAGGGGAAAAATCCACTCGCCAATCTGATGAAAAATGTAAGCAGAGCATTACTCAAGATTGTTTTAGCTGTAATTACAAGCCTGCTTTTAGGGAAAGCCCGTTAATTCAACACATGTTCAGCGAGCCTCCGTGCGTGAGGAGGGACATTATGTGCGTCCAAGTTCGAAAGAGTTTTAACGATAACCACTTCATCCAACTCAGGTTTTTCTTGGTTTGCGTTGAAATGTAAGATTTTTGCAAGGATTTGCTCTGCGGTGAGAGGTAATGTGAGAACTCGGGCTATGGCAAGGCGAGGGCCGTCTTCAACAGCGATCAACTCACCGAGGTCTCCATCGCTGTGTTTGAAGCCGGTTTCTTCCTCCAGCTCGCGGGCAATGGACCCATGAATGTCCACCAAGCCCGTTTCGGTGATATCATTGAGATCCAGATTGCCGCCGGGAGGATAAACCTGACCTGCCGTTGCTGTGTTGCTGGCCATCTTGCCAAACACGAGGTGCCCTTCGCTGGAGCGCAGGATTGTGCACCCGAAAAGGTTTTTGGCCTTGCGATCTGGAAATCCCCAATCTCTCCACGCCAGAAATGCGGAGTAGTTGGTTTCTACGAGTGACCCAACTAAATGTTGGGCCTCAAATGTGTAGTGATACAAAGAGAGGACACGGCCATCCCAAAGGTCTGGATTGCTCTGCGTGAGGGTCTGCCAGTGGTCTTGTATGGCGGTTTCGTTTTTTACCGCGAAATCCCAAGTGGTGTTTGTATTGAGCTTGAGATTGATGGATGAGATCTGCCGAATTTTCGGTGTCAGGTCCTTTTCCATAAAACGAATGTCACCGGCATTCTTAAAGGCGCTAGGGCGTTCGCTTGTGACTGAATACTTATGGCGTTCGTAGAAGGGCACTGCATTGGCATCTGATTCCAAACGCAGGTGATTGCAGTTCATGCGCTTTGCCAGTTCCTCCGCACCTTCTAGCAGCCAAGCTCCATAGCCTTTGCCGTGGGCTTGCGGCAACACAAACAAACAATCCAGTAGCGCAATGCCATTGCCCTCATTCACGACCCGTACAAACCCAAGGGGCGTTGTGTTTTCCGTGATGGTGAGGATTTTGTCCTCCTCAATCATTTGAGGTGTAATTTTCCAATGCTCACAAAACAGCTCCATATCCTTAGGGTCATATCCCCAGTGACCTTTTGCCTTATGCATTATGTGAGTGAGCACAGCTGCTTGGCTCGTTTTCGCTGGCCGCATTTGGCAAAGCATTACCTATAATTCCTTTTTGCAACTCAGAGTAGATGTAGCTTCGTCGCCAATTCATCACGGCGCCGAGAGAAGAAATACTCTGATTAAACCTAGACCAATTAAATGGCCCAAAAGAGGAAATGGTTTCAAGTGACCAACGCAATTTGAAGGATACACAACCTGAAGAGATTAACGATTAACTCTTTGCATGAGGTTTGTTGGCTGACAAGGGCTCGCAGGACCATACGACCTGTTTGGCGTAGCTGCATGGCGCGTGCTTTGTGACCCGTGACGATCGCGACTGAGAAGGTGCTCATGCGATTTCTGATTTCTCTTCTTTGCTTATTTGTTGTTGCTGGCGGAACGCCTGTGCTGGGCCTTGGTTGGCAGGCAACTGGCAGTGAGAAAGAGATTCTGCTGACCAAAGGGGTTGGCGGCTTAACGCTCCTGCACAATCGTGCTGGTAAAATACACCGTTCTGTCCGAGCGGAGATCTCCAAAAGTGCGCTGGTTACGACGTTGGATTCTGAAGCTCTTTCTGGCAATGCTGAGGCTGTGTTTGGTTTGGCCCTTGCCAATGAAATGGGACGTGGGGTTCCGCGTAATGTGGGTGCGGCCATTAAACTATATGAGGAGGCTGGCAGATTGGGTCTTGCCGCCGCCTATAACAACCTCGGTGAAATTTATCGGCAGGGCAAGCATGGGGCTGTGGATCTGGTCCGTGCGCGAGAACTCTACCAGAAAGCTGCTGATTGGGGAGATGCGTGGGCGCAGAATAATCTGGGCCTGCTTTATCTACATGGAATCGGTGTTGGGCATGATCCTAAGCTGGCGTTCTATTGGGTAAAGGGCGCTGCTATGGCTGGGCTGCTGCAGGGGGTTGAAAACCTTGCAGGATTATACCGGGATGGTGTTGGGGTGGACGCGGATGCCGGACGAGCGCGTGTGCTTTATAAAAAAGCCATCGCGCTTGGCTCTTTTGATGCGCACGTGTCGCTTGGCGAACTGATGGAAAATGGAGAGGGTGGCAAAGAAGATCTTGCTGGTGCCATTACACATTATCGCATTGCGGCCCAAGCTGGGAGCGCGCTTGGCCAGCACTACCTTGGTACGCTTTATGAAGACGGTGTTGGGGTGGGGCAGGATTATGGACAGGCCCGCGCGTTTTATAAGAAAGCGGCCAACAAAGGGTTGGCGCGATCTCAATTTGCACTTGGACGGTTGTCGTTGTTGGGGCGTGGTGCTGAGCCAGATATTGATAAGGCCCTTCGGCTTTATAAAGCTGCGGCGAAACAAGGAAATGCTCAGGCCCTGAATGATCTTGGTGTGCTTTATGAAAATGGTCGTGGTGTTCAGCAATCCTATGAGCTGGCCTTGGAATTCTATATGGCATCTTCTGCTCGCTTTCCGTTTGCGCTGACCAATGCGGGGTTGCTCTATTTAAATGGGCACGGTGTATCGCAGGATGTTGCGCGCGCAAAAGCTCTGTTTCAGGAGGCCTCAGATCGTGGGGAACCTGTTGGTGATGTGTTGCTGGGGAAGGTCTTTTTGCAAGGCTTTAATGAGGAGCCGAACGCAAGTGAAGCTGCGCGGTTGTTTTTTCTAGCCGCCTCAAAGGGTGTGCCGGAAGCGTTCTATCTGCTTGGATATTGCCATGAAACGGGACGTTGTTTGGAACGCAATTTGTTGAAATCACGTGATTTTTACAAAATAGCAGCAGATCAGGGATACCGGGAAGCAAACCGTGCTTTAAGGCAGTTGGAATGGAGATTGCGTACACAATCCACCAATTAGCTACATAGTGTTAGATGGAAAGAGCTGAGTTTGGAATAAGGGCTGATGAATAACGAGTATATGCTCGTTCGTGACCAGCCCTTATGTTGTACTAGTTGGCTTTATCAAGTGGGACAGGTCGCACAAGATTGAACCAAAACTCGAATGTGTCCAACATGCCCAACAAGGCCTGAAGCTTAGCGGCTTCTCCATCAATTGAGATGTCTCCGCCCTTCATGCTCTCCTCGAAGGTTTTCTCACCTAGCATGATTGCATTCAGTGTGGTCCTGTTGATGGTTATCGTGGCATCCGGGTTTTCCAGCTGGTAACCTTCAATATGGCTGAGAGCTGCATTTTGAAGCTCCATGGCATATTCCTGCTTGGTGTCCGGGAACACCCAGTTCAACTTGATCTGCTGGTCTCCGGCCTTCTTGTTGTTCAGCCGCATTGCGGCATAATCAAACAGCAGGTCCAGATCCATGGCACGAATGATATCCGGGCTTGCTGTATCTGGAGCTGGCAGCTCTTTGATGCCGGTTCTGAGTTCTTGCGCACCAGATAGATAGAAATTGCGCCATGGACCAGATTCAGCCTGGTAGCCAAGCTGTTCCAGTGCATCTGCTTGCAGTTGGGCTGCATCTTTATTGTCTGGATTAGCGAAGACCAGATGGTTCATCACTTCCACGACCCAGCGGTAGTCACCTTTGTCGAAGGATTCCTGGGCTTTTTGGATCAATATGACTGGACCTCCCATGAACTCCACATACTTAGCACCAGCAATGCGCTCCGGATATTCATGCAAGGTGGCAGGGTTGCCGTTGAACCAACCTAGGTATTTGACATAGGTGGATTTTACATTGTGGTTGAAGGAGCCATAGTAGCCGCGTGTGCTCCAGTCACGTTGTAGGGTTTCCGGCACGTCCAAAAGCTCAGCAATCTCAGTCATGCGGAAGCCATGGTTGGCCAGACGCAGAGGTTGATCGTTGATGTAACGGTAGAGATCACGTTGATTTCGCAGGTGTTTTAGAATGGTGTCGTTGTCTGATACGTGCCAGTGGTGTGGCGCAAACAGGGTTTGTACATCTTTGCCATACTTGTAGATGGCCTCATTGATGTATTTGGACCAGCCAAGCGGGTCGCGCAGTTTTGCGCCCCTCAATGAGTATGTGTTGTGCATGGTGTGGGTGGCATCTTCCGCCGTGCAGAGTGCTTTTAACTCTTCGATATAAAAGAAGAATTCTGATGGAGCCTCAGAGTCCTGCGCCATCCAGAAATCAAAGGTGAGGCCATCTATTTGATGAGATTCGCCATTGCCTTTGATGATGTCAGTCGGCGGAATGAGGGTCACCGTGCCGGTTGATGTTGTTGGCCCCAATCCGGCACCCACCTGACCTTCCGGTGAATGCGGCAGCAGATTGCCATACATGTAGGAGGCACGGCGGCTCATGGCATTACCGGCCATCACATTCTCGGAGACCGCATGTTCCATGAAACCTTCGGGCGCGTAGATTTTAACGGCTCCGCTTTTCACATCGGCTTCATCCACAATGCCGCGAACACCGCCAAAGTGATCCACATGACTGTGGGTGTAGATGATTGCTTTCACGGGCTTTTTGCCACGCTGGGCGTAGTACAGCTCTAAGGCGTAGCGGGCAGTTTCCTCTGAGATGAGGGGATCAACGACGATCAACCCTTCCTCACCCTCAATAAAGGTGATGTTGGAGAGGTCTGCTGCGCGGACCTGATAGATGCGGTCAGACACCTGATAGAACCCACCCAGCATAATCAGTTGAGATTGGCGCCACAGGCTGGGGTTGACTGTCTCCGGTGCGATGGAGCCTTGCATGATGAATTCAAACTTGGAGAGGTCATAGACAATCTCTCCCTTGGCGTTTGTGACCTGACCGGCATCAGGCAACGGCGCAAGGTATCCTTGCTTGGCGTCGAAGAAATCCTGTTCATCAGAAAACGGAAGCTGCTTTAAGATGTTCTCGTAAAGCTCACCGGTGAACCGTGTTGCAGGTTTGGTGATCGTCTCGGCTGAAGCTGTGCTCAGGGAGAGCGTGCTTGCAATAGCAAGACCAAGCGTGGTGCCAATAGCATGGCGTAGAAGGGATGTTTTGGTTTTATTGAACGTCATTCCCGACCTCCAGAGTAGAGTTGCCTCACACCTAGAGGATTTGAGTTAAGTTGCTCGCTTGGTCCTTGTTTGAAAAATTGTTTTTGGTTGCCAAATGGCTAAAACAGGTTGCAATCTTGAGTGGGATTTATCGATGTAGTAACCCTTATAGGTTGACTTGTGCAAATAGCGATGTGAATGATTTACCTATCGATTTATCAGGGTATTGGTCCAATGTTTTTCAAATCTCTTTTCCTTGGAGTTGCCTGTTCTCTTGTTCTTGGGACTGTTCATCTTGCCTCAGCAGCTCCGTCCTTGGAGATTTCACGGAACGAGCGAACGAAGCGTGGAATTGAGGACAAAGTTGTTGGGCAATCTCTGCTCAAAAAGTACCAGAGCGATGTAGAGAGCTTTGATGTTGATGAAGTCCGACTTTTGGCGGAACAAGGTGATCTTAAGGCACAATTCCAGCTTGGAGATGCTTTCTGGCAGGGCTTTGGCGTCGAGATTAATTACGAAAAAGCCTTCTATTGGCTGAATAAAGCTGCTCAGGGAAATTACCTTGATGCGCTGACCTCTCTCGCATTGATGTATGAATTCGGCCAATTCGTTGAGAAGGACGAGAAGCGGGCGTCAGAGCTGTATTTCGATGCTTCCCAGCAAGGAAGTGACTGGGCGCTGGCGCAACTGGCGGACATGTATATTGATGGGCGCGGGGTTCGAAAAGACATGCCCTATGGGCTCGGGCTGCTCAATCAACTTGCTCAAGGCGAGTATCATGAAGCTCTGCTTTATCTCGGAGAATTTTATGATGATGGACGAGATGGAGCGCCTAACTACGAGAAAGCTGCCGAGTATTATGAGAGGTCCAGAGCTGCTGGAAGCAATATTGCCGCCACCCATCTTGCCTTCCTCAAATATTATGAGCATTTGGGGCCGGTTGATATTGAGGATGTAATTGTTCTGTTTGAAGAAAACCTGCCTGACCGTACATCTAGGGCAGCGTTAGGGCTTGGTCATATCTATTTCGATGGGGTTGATGCTCCTCGGGATTATGAAAAAGCGTTAGAATACTATGAGTTGGCGGCTTCATGGGGATCTCGTTATGCATATCTTCGCATTGGTAGTATGTTTGAGGGAGGGCATGGTGTTGCTCAAAATTATGCAAAGGCTGCGGAGTATTATCAAAGTGCAATTAAAAGCGGGTATGCCGTCGCCTCTGCTGATATTGCCTATCTTTATGAACGTGGATTTGGTTTCGAAGAAGATTTACTGAAAGCCAAAGAGCTTTATGAAACAGCCAATGGTGTTGGAAGTAGTTTTGCCGCTTTCAGGTTAGGGTTGCTTTATTATTATGGCTCTGGTGTCGAGCCTGATTATCCAAAGGCTTTGGGCTATTTTCTTTCTGCGGCACGTGATGGAAATGATGCGGCCTACCCTTATCTTGGTCTCACTTATCACTATGGTTATGGAGTTACACCTGATCCTTTTGAGGCTCGTTATTGGTATGAGCGCGCGATCAAGGCAGGTAGTGATTTTGTGAAAATAGATCTGGCTTTTTTGTTGGAGGATGGGCTGGGAGGTTCGTTGGATCTACAGCGAGCCGAGCAACTTTACAAAGATGCCAGTTCAGAAGACCCAGATGCTCTCTATCATTTGGCGCGGATAGCAGACGCCGCTGATACAGAGGGAAAACAAACATCCAAGCATTTGACCGCCTATTTAGAAGCTGCGAAGAAAGGTAGTAATCGCGCCAAACTCAAGCTTGCTGTTGTCTATATATATGGTGAGGGGGAGCTTAGAAATCTAAAAAAGGCAGAGAGTTTGTTATTGGAGTTGGCCGAAGCAAATTGGACGGATGCCTATGTGTACCTTGGCGTACTTAATGATGAAATGATATATGATCGTAAAGGCACGCAGCAAGAAGCCGTTAAATGGTTGTCAAAAGCAGCTGATAATGGAAATAGGTTTGCAGCTGAACGGTTGGCATTGAAGTACAAGAATGGCTATCAAGTTGAAGCCAGTAAAACGAAATTTGTGCATTGACGGCAAGTGCTTGGCTTGAATGGAGATCCAGAAACGGCTTTGGATGCTGCCCGCGAGCTGGAATATAGCCGCTTAGATCAAGATATGAAGATGCAGGAACGTCTTTATAAGGTTGCTGCAAATGCAGGATTGCTGTTTGGTCAAATAGACCTCGCAAAGAAATACATATTCGGTTCTGAGTTTTCTGGCGATTATGAGCGCGCGATTGATCTTTTAAGATCTGCGCTTAGAAAACATGGAGCATTAAATGCTCACAAAATTACGCGTTCGCTATCTGGTGGTAAAACCCTCAAAGAACTGCTTGCAATTAAAAACAGCAATATGCGGGATTGGGATAGTAAACTTCTGACTGCTGTTAATTTTTCTTATGGTTTGACCATTCCGCAAAACACGAAGATAGCCGAGCTGCTTTTGCGCTCTGAACCGGATGAATGGCAGTATTCTCCCGCGGCTCGATACACTTTGGCACAAATTATATTTTCTGAGGATGACCCAAGTGCGGAGCGTGTGAAGGAAGCCTTGCAGGAGCTGATTATCACTGCAAATTCTGGTTATGTGAGCGGTCAGGTAAAACTGGCAGAGTTGTATGAGCTGGGGCTTTATGTCGAGAAGGATTTCAAGAAAGCGGCGCTGTGGTACCGAATTGCTGGTTCAAAACTACCGCGCATTAAGGTTCACCTT
The DNA here is from genome assembly GCF_900104145.1 of Pseudovibrio sp. Tun.PSC04-5.I4. Taxonomy (NCBI): domain Bacteria; kingdom Pseudomonadati; phylum Pseudomonadota; class Alphaproteobacteria; order Hyphomicrobiales; family Stappiaceae; genus Pseudovibrio; species Pseudovibrio sp. Tun.PSC04-5.I4. The sequence continues at coordinate 4,119,388 of NZ_FNLB01000006.1, forward strand.
GCAAAACTTATTCTTGAGGGGAAAGTGGCGGCCAATTACGGTGAGGATGCGCTTGAAATTTTGACCCGTGCAGCGGAAAACCTTGACCCCACTGCGATTGAGGCGCTGGTTCAGTATTGGGCCAAAGAGCAAAATGATGGCTATGACCATGAGCGTTGGATGCGTCGTCAGAAGCTTTTGAACTGATCAGTGAGGGAGGGCGTGCCCTCCCGTGTTTATCGTCGCCTAGCTATTTTGCATAGATAGATCGGTCCAGCTGCTCCATCATTTTTTGTGGTGCTGAAAGTGATGTGAAGCCGAATTGTTTGTAGAGGTCGTGCGCGTCAGCTGTTGCCAGTGCAAAGCGGGCGGAGGTTTTGTAGATCTGGATGGGTCAGTATGGCTTTCATAAGTTGTTTAGAGAGGCCTTTGCCTCTGTGGTTCTCCGCAACGAAAACGTCTCCCAGATAACCGAATGTGGCCTTGTCCGTAATGACACGGGCGAAGGCAATTTGATCCCCGTTTGGCAGGTATACGCCGAAGCAGAGTGAGTTTTCGACCGAACGATCAAACACGTCGCGAGGCAAGCCTTTGCTCCAATAGGCTTCCTGTGAGAGATACCGGAATATTTTGTCCAACTGGAGTTTGTTTTTATCGGTCGAGATTTCAATTTCTAAAGCTTGGGTCATCGTATTTCAGCGCTGTTTGTGATCAAGGTTGTGATGGGTGCAAGGCCACTTGTGGATTTGGCGGGCGGATGAAGAGCAAGATTGCCGCTGCCAGCATGGTGGTGACCGCCGAGAGCTGAATGGTGTTCTGGAACGTGGTGACGCTGGCGACTGTTCCCGTAATCATATTGCCCACCAGTCCGCCCGCAAATATTGCATTGACGTAATACGCTGTGGCTATGCCCGGTCTGTGGGGTGCATAGGACTGAATGTAGGTGAGTCCTATGCCGACGTTAATGCCGTAGTATAGCCCCTCTAATGCGCAAAGCAGATAGACCTGCGTTGGATCTGTCACTCTCACAATCATAAAAAAGAACAGAGTGCCAAGCAGGGCTGAGAGCATCATTAGGTTTCTGTCGCCAAACTTTTGAGCAGGTTTAACGACAAGGTAAATGGCGAAAACTTCAACCAGACATTTGACTGAAAATGCCAGTCCCGGTGTTGCTGTCGGGAAGCCCATCTCTTCTATGAAGAATACAGGGCCTGCGGACACGAAGGTGACGTTGGCAGCTGTGAGTGCGAAGATTGGGAGGCAGGCGAGTAACAATGGCAGTGGAACCGGTTCAATGGCCTTGCTCTGCGTCTTCTGGATTGGGTGATGGGTTTTGAAGCCATTTGGAACGACAACAACACCCATGATGAGCCATAGGATTGCGAGACCACCAGCGGTTGGGAAGATGGAGTTGATGCCGTAGATGCCATAGAGCGTGAAGGCGATGGGCGTGCCAATCATCCAACCTAAGGACATGCTGATGCGCATGTGAGAATTGAAACGGGCCGGGTCTCGGTTGGTCTGTTCTGCAAACAGGCGACCGAGTGAAAATGTGGTTGAGAGTGTTCCGCCTGAAACGCCCATGAATGGAATTCCAAGAAGCAGCATCCAATATGTTGGAACGGCTGACTGTAGCCCCATGTTGACGGTGTATAAGGCCGTACAGAGCAATAGGATTGGCTTTAATGCGGTTCCTGCGTCAATTTTCGCGCCGAAATACCTGTTTGAGAACAACGTAATAACCGTGGACCCAGCAATATAGACCGCGAGTTTCCAAGCCGGCTCTCCCAGTTCAGTCACAACGTAGGAACTGTAAAGCGGGATGAGGCAGGAAATGGAGAGCGCGCCGACGAATAGGTAGAGTGGCACAAGAAAAGGAAATCTATCCAGCAGAGCTAGAGAGCTTGGTACTTGGCGCATGAAATGTGGTCCAGAAGACTGGGAGGAATAAATACTGGAAACGCGGTGGTCTAAAGCATGTCCCGTATTTTACATTCACAAGACAGGCTCCAGTTTTCAATTTTGGGCGAATTTTTATCCTTTGATTGAAGCCAATCAAAGGGAACGTGCCCTACGTATTGATACAGGCTTTGCGTATATTTGCAAGCAAGCTGCCTCTGCAACTTTTCCAGCTTACGCCTGTGTGGCCGCTTGGGGCAGCGCCTGTCTAGTTTGTTGCGATCTGCTGCGAGGCAGGGGGCTTGATTACCAGCAAAACGGATGCGGCGAGCAAGGCCAGCACGACACTGGTTGAGATCGTGTTTTGGAAGCTGGTGTAAGAGGCGATGATACCGGTGAGGACGTTGCCTGCAAATCCACCCACAAAGACAGCGTTGACGAAATAAGACGTGGCAACGCCCGGCTTATGGAGGGCATAATTCTGGATGAATGTGATGCCGATGCTGGCGCAGATGCCATAATACATCCCTTCGATCATACAGAGCATGAGGACTTGCCCGACGGATGTTGCGCTTGTGATTGTTGCAAAAAACAGCAATGCGCCAAGGCTGGACAGAACCATCATGTTGCGTTCGCCTAATCGTGCTGTTGGTTTGACTGCGAAATAGATGACGACCACTTCAGACAAGCACTTCACGCCAAACGCCCAGCCGGGGGTTGAGGCTGGCAGAGAAAGCTCCTTAAGCAAAAAGATTGGTCCTGCGGAGACAAAAATTGAGTTGGCCGCAGCAAGAGCGAACACCGGAATGCAGGCAATCACCAGAAGCGCCGGAACTGCATCGGTTTTGCCAGCTGCTGTCAGGCGTTTTGCGATGTGTGTTTTTAGGGAGCTTGGAACAAAAGCAATACAGAGGCTGAGCCAGATCAACGCTGAGACAACAGCTGCCATATGGATTTGTAAGAAGCCAAATGAGCCATAGAGCAGGAATGCGGCCGGAGGCCCGAACACCCAGCCAAGGGAGAGGCATATGCGCATGTGCAGGTTGAAGGTGCCGGGATTGCGGCCTGTTTGCTCTGCAAAAAGACGCCCCGTGGAATACATTGTCGAGAGGGCTCCGGTGCCGATGCCCAGCAGAGGAATGCCGAGCACGACCAGTGTGAAAAAAGTGGGCGCGATCAGCTGTGCCAAGGCATGAGCGGTTATTGCGCAGACATTGATGAGCAGTAGAGGTTTAACGCGAGCGCCATTGTCTATCCAGCCACCAAAGACGCGGTTGGTGAGCAATGAGACCAGAGAAAAACCGCCGATCACCAGAGCTAAATTCCATGCTGGCTTTTGCATCTCCTCGATGATGTAGGTGCTTAAAAGCGGGATTATGAATGCGATTGAGAATGCGCCAAAGAAAAGGATGGCAAAAAATAAAATCGGATGCTTATCAAGTCTTTGTAGTTCAATATTTACGGGTTTCAAAATAACTCCACGCCCAGATTGAATAGAGGTGTCTATGGGCTAGTTTCTTCAATAACTACGTAAATTACCTGATGAGCCAAGCGTGTAAAGTGAGCAATTTTAAGCACAAAAAAACCCAGCAGTGTGCCGGGTTTTTTTGGATATCGCGTATACCTAGGGATCTGGAAGGTCCTTGATTATTGATATCTTGGTATTGCTGAGCTGAATTAAAGCAGCCTGTCGCCAAGTTGCTTTACTCTGCAATGCCTCTTAGTTCTTTGATTTGTCGACGAGTGCGCCAGACTTGATCCAAGGCATCATATCACGCAGTTTGGTGCCGATTTCCTCAATTGGATGCTCGTCGTTCAAGCGGCGAGTTGCTTTGAACTTAGCACCGCCTGCACGGTATTCCTGCATCCACTGGGAGGTGAAGGTACCGTCCTGGATTTCGGTCAGAACGCGCTTCATCTCTGCTTTGGTCTCAGAGGTTACGATGCGCGGGCCGGTCTGGTACTCACCCCATTCAGCAGTGTTGGAGATGGAGTAGTTCATGTTGGCGATGCCACCTTCGTAGATCAGATCTACGATCAGCTTCACTTCATGCAGACACTCAAAGTAGGCCATTTCAGGAGCATAACCAGCTTCTGTCAGGGTCTCGAAACCAGCACGGATCAGTTCAACCAAACCGCCACACAGAACGGCCTGTTCGCCGAACAAATCGGTTTCACACTCTTCACGGAATGTGGTTTCAATGATGCCGGAACGACCGCCACCAACGCCGGATGCGTAAGCCAGACCGAGGTCTTTTGCATTACCGGTTGCGTCCTGATGAACAGCGATCAAACATGGCACGCCGCCGCCCTTCTGGTATTCGCCGCGTACGGTATGGCCTGGGCCTTTTGGTGCAACCATCAGAACGTCGATGGTGGACTTAGGCTCGATCAGACCGAAGTGAACGTTGAGGCCATGTGCGAAAGCAATTGCTGCGCCGTCGCGGATGTTTGCCGCGATGTCGTCTTTCCAGATGTCGGACTGCAACTCATCAGGAGTTGCCATCATCATCAGGTCAGCTTCAGCAGCAGCTTCTGCAACGGTCTTAACAATGAAGCCATCAGCTTCAGCTTTAAAACGTGTTGTGGAACCTTCACGCAGAGCAACAACGATACCAGTTACGCCGCTGTCTTTCAGGTTCATTGCATGTGCACGGCCCTGTGAACCGTAGCCAATGATCGCAACTTTTTTAGCCTTAAGCAGGTTTAAATCTGCATCGCGGTCGTAATATACGCGCATGGTATTTCCCCTAGTTTCCAAGTGTGCCTTTCCCAAAGCACATGTGGTTTTTGTTTCTAAAGCAATTTGACGGTGCCAATTTGCTTTAATCTTCTGATCTGACGCGTATTCTTTTCCGAAAACCGGTAGCCACTTTTCGGGAACACGCTTTAGTCCTTAGCTCCGTAGAGCTGCATGAACTGTGAGACTGCGGTTTTGGCCGCACCGTCTAATTCTTTCCGGCTTGCTTGTGGGCTTGCGCCAAGAAGCAAGCGGATGTGCTGATCGCGAACGACCAGCCCGTAAAGTGTGCTGTAAGCTTCCTGCGGATCTTCGCACTGCAGGTAACCTTGTATGCAGCCCTTTTCCAGCAGGACTGTGGTCTGTCTGCCAATGCGGGCGCGGCCACTTTTTTCAAGGACGGCGCCAAGACCTGTTTCAGCTTTACTGGCTTGCCCGATGGCAAGTCTGTTCAGGGCCAGAGAGACATCACCGGAGATTGTCTCCAGCAAGCTCTTGGCAAATTCTTCAAGTGCGGCACGAAGGCCGGTTTCGCTCATGTTGGCTGCAGGATCTGCGCCCGGAATAACCTTGGAGGCCTGCCGGGTAACAATTGCAGCCAGCAAACCATCCCGATCTCCAAACCACTTGTAAAGACTCTCTTTGGAGCATCCTGCCGCCCGTGCGATAGCTGCTGTTGTCAGCGCTTTTTCGCCGCCTTCTACGAGCAGTTCCAAGGCCTTATCCAGAACCGCACGCTGGCGATCTGTGAAGTCTTGTTGTTCTGGCTCGGTTGGCATTGTGGGTTGGCATTCCTGTAGTTTATCGTTGGTTATTTTCTGTACCGTACGGTACGGTTCGGTTATGCCCGAGAATCATTTGGTGTGCAACAGGAAAGTGTGAGGACCGCCCAGAAATTTGAAATTTAAGTATAGGGCTTGGGGTGATGACGTTGCGATTGTTGCTGTTTGCACAAAACGCAAATACCCCGGAGGCTTGTGCTCTCCGGGGTATCGCTGTGCTGAACTAGATGCAGTTCAGTCGGGGGACGTTAAACTATGCATGTGCTGTGGTTGATCCCACAGATGCAGTGTTGTTCTGATCCATGCTGCGATCTGTTTTCCATGGCCGCGCCATTTCCAGAGCAACCATGACGACGATAAGCGCACCGGCTGTGATCAGGCCCAGCATCCAAAATGGCAGGGCAGGGAACAGGTCGGCATAGGTGATCTTGCCGAAGCTTCCCAGATCCAATGCGCCGTCAATGAGGGACTTGTTGTAGCCATAGAAAGCTGCGCCGAGGATGCCGCCGGTGACGGTGAACCATGCATCTTTGTAGCCGCGGCCAATCTGAGCAAAGACTGTGCCCGGACAAGCGCCTGCGATGGCAATACCAACGCCGAGAATAGCACCACCAACGATGATGTTGCCAACTACAAAGCCCTTAGGGTGCAGCTCGGCAAGGCCAAATGCTGTCAGGCCGGAAAGAACGATGAGGCCAGTTGCGGTTGCTGCCAGAAACATCTTGAGCATGGTGTAGTCTTTGAACAGGAACTGTCCGATGAGAACACCCGGTTCCATGACGCGTGATTTTTCAAGCGCGACGCCGAAGACGAGGCCCATAGTCAGGCCGAGGATGACAAGCCAGAAAACTTCCATGATATCGCTCCTTAAGCCCGTTTGTAGAGAAGATTGGCAGCAACTATGCCGCCTGCAAACATTGCCGCAACAGCGACGCTAGACCCGACGCTCAGCTGAGCCAGACCAGAAATACCGTGGCCGGATGTGCAGCCCCCGGCGATGCGTGCGCCGACCAGAAGCACGAAGCCACCAATGAAGCCTTGCAACATGCGGACCACTGGGGATGTGCTTGCGCCGACGCTTTGCCAGCTGAGAGATGAGAAGGTGGCTTTGCGGCCACTTGCTTTGTAGGAGATCAACGCGCCCAGAGCTATGCCGATGACCAGAGCACTCTGCCAGAAGTATTTGTCCTTCGACATGTACTTGGCGAAATATTTGATGTCTGTCACGCTGGAATCAAACATGGAAAAGATGAAACCAGTCGCTGTCACGAATGATGATGAAGCCCCCAGTGCCGTATCCACCAACAAAAATGCAGGGATTTGCAGAAGCCCGATAACTATGCCCGCCAGATAGGGGGACCAAACGTTTTGCTTGAGAATGTCCAATTGATTGCCCTCTCTTTAATTTAATATATTCATATATGCTAATAAACTAATATACAAGAGAATTGTGCATGGCGGTCGGATTTGGGATTTTCATTGCCAGCGGTCTGGGAGTAAGTGACCTCGCTGGGACGGGGCATTCGCTTGCTGGAGGAGTTGTTGCCAATAGGGCAGAACGCAGTAAAGCGTGACTGGGTGGTTTTGCTGTTCTTATAAGCGAGGCAGAGCTCTTCAGTTTTGATCTGGAGAATGCCCCATAGCCTGAGCGCGGGAGATTTCATCTTTGCGTAGATGCTCAAAGGCTTCCCTTGCCGTTTCGGCGGCGAGGGAATGTTTAGCAAGAATTACTGGTTTCTAATGATTTAGCCCGATAGGCGCGCTCGTTCCTCAGCAGCTGAGGTGCGTCGAGCGTGCTGATTGGGACTGACTTGTCTTTGGGAATATCGTCTGTCAGTTGCAAAGACAGATAGCGCAGGCAACACACGCGTAGGAAGCTGGTGAAATTGCCAAGGTCATGTCCGGCTTCAACGGATTCGATGTGCAATCTCGTCAGAAGTTGCCCAACGGATATGCTATCCCGCTGAGCTATCTCCTCAAGTATCGTCCAGAAATACGTTTCCAAGCGGACACTTGTCACCATGCGGTCAACGCGAAGAGATCGTGTTGTGCTCTCCCACAAGTCAGTGTCTGCCTTGATGAAAAGCTCGCACATGGTTCTCTCCGCATTGGTTTACTGGTGTTGATTAAGCATAGGCTGGCTGGTTGAGCCGGGCAAGGAACTGCTTAAGCCATGCAGGATGAGCTGGCCAAGCCGGTGCTGTTACGAGATTTCCGTCAGTTATGGCATCAGCCACATCAATATCTGCAAACGTGCCGCCTGACATGGTGACTTCAGGAGCACAGGCTGGGTAAGCAGAGCAGGTTCTGCCTTCTAGCACACCAGCAGCGGATAGAAGCTGCGCGCCATGGCAGATGGCAGCGACGGGCTTATTTTCCTTGAAGAAATGACGGATCATGTCCAGAACGGCTGGGTTCAGGCGCAGGTACTCGGGAGCGCGGCCTCCAGGAATGACGAGTGCGTCGTAGTCTGCCGGATTGATGTCATCGAATGTGGCGTTGAGTGCGAAGTTGTGACCACGCTTTTCCGTGTAGGTCTGGTCACCTTCAAAATCATGAATGGATGTTGCGATTGTATCGCCGGCGTTCTTGTCCGGGCAAACGGCATGCACATCGTGGCCAACAGCGCCTAGAGTTTGGAATGGCACCATGGTTTCGTAATCCTCGGTGAAGTCACCGGTGATCATAAGGATTTTTTGAGCAGACATGTTTCCCTCCCAGATATAACTGCGAGGGAAACCTAGCAAGGGATGTGGCTGAGCGGGTAATAGCGTAATACTACATAGTTCAGTCACATGTTGGAGCTTATTGGATTTCGTTTGTTGTAATGGAAACCCAACGCTGGATTTGCGGCAAATCAAGGCCCGCAGACGTGCGATCATTTGCTTTCAGAGTAGATGTACCGAATTGGTAGAACGCACCAACGCGGACCTCATGAACCATTGGCTTGTCAGTATCATCACCTGGTTTGAAGTCGTATCCGTTGTAGGCGGCAGAAACACCAATCGGTAGGGATGCCAGCTTGTGCTTTACACCTGCGCCCCAACCCAAAATTGTAATTGTTGGATCATAGTCATCATTACCCTGATAACGATTACCAGCAAGATAGCTTAGATCAGCACTGAACTTGGTGTTTTTGGTCAGGTAGTAATCAACGCCGCCGCGTACAAAGACAGCTTCGCTGATTGATTCCTGATATTCGTCGTGATCATTACTGCTCAGGTAACCGGCCTGACCGAGAAGCGTCACCTCACCAAGATAGTACTGTGTTTCGAGACCGCCAAAGGTGAAGAACTTGTTGGTGTCATCATCACCATTGTCTTCTGTGAGGCCAACACCTGCAAATGCGCCAACCAGGCCAGATTCTGGAAGGCGGTAGGTCACGTGGGATGCGAGGTACCCTTCGCCCACTGTGAAGTCGTTGTTGTCTTCGTCTTTATTTTGATAATAAAATGTAGCAAGTCCGTCGAACTGAGCGCTGAAGTTTGCAGCAATCGGAAGGGAATATGCCCCTTTGACGGTCAGGGATTCAACCTCTGTATCATCTACGTCGACCTCTCCTTCTTCAAAGTCGGTACGGCCAACGTTCAGTTCCAGGATGCCACCTGCCGTCAGCTGAGCTGCATCGGGTTTGGTGTTGGAGTGAAAGGCTGAGATATCGGCTGCAAAAGTCGGAGATGCGATCAACGCTAGTGGGAGGGCCACTGCAGTAAGCTTAAACATTGTAATACCTGTAATTCTGGTCGCCTGTGAGGCACTAGATATAATTATTCTGAGTCTTTGTTGGTTTTCTGAAAGTAAGGTCTCAGGAAATACTTATTTATGATTTAGAAGCTTCAGGTTGTGTGCCGAATGGTACAGGTGGAAATTTTGTGATTGTTGGTATGGCAATGGTATGCTTGCTATAGTTGTGTAAATATATGTGGATGTATTTCGTGGCAGTGCAGATACGTGATTTTCATTAGATTTAACTTCAAATTTTATCAGAGGTTTCATGGTGAAATTCATGAGTGTGCTTTGAAGAACAGGACATGTAGAAAATAATTCTCCGCAATCTGGAAGTTGTATTTTGCTGACTTGTATTTATTGTTGAGAACTCGTCGCAAATAAGGCAGCGTTTTGCTGATAAAAAAAGCAGCTGCGATAGGCAGCTGCTTTCATTGATTTTCAATTTTGTTGATAGACGCCTGCTACAGCTCTCCAAGGGCTCCGCGGAAGCGGCGGACGCTTTCGGTGAAGCCGTGGATGAGGGCGTCGGCTGTAAAGCCGTGGCCGATCGAGACCTCGGAGATGTACGGGACGCGCTCGATCAAGGCTGGCAGGTTTTCGACAGTCAGGTCATGGCCTGCGTTGACCAGAAGACCTGCAGCTTTTGCGGCTTCCGCCGTTGCAACAACCTTCTCCAGTTCCCGCTTTTCAGCCTCTTTATCTGCGTGGCAAGCGCCATAGGGGCCGGTATAAATCTCAATGCGTTCTGCACCCGCTTCTGCTGCCAGTGTTGGCTGGCTTGGATCCGGGTTCACGAACAAGGAGGTGCGGATGTCCAGAGATTTTGCCTGTGCAATGACCTCTTTGAGAAGATCCATGTTCTCATCAAAATCCCAACCATGGTCAGAAGTTTGTTGGGATGGGTCGTCTGGCACAAAGAGAACCTGCGTTGGACGAACTTCTTCCAGAAGCTCCATAAAGCGTTTGTCGGGGTACCCTTCAAGACATAGCTCTTTACCCTGCATGTCTTCGGTAAGCATATTGGAAAGGTCCAGCACGTCCGTGCGGCGAATGTGGCGCTCATCGGGACGTGGATGAATGGTGATGCCCTTTGCTCCGGCATTCAGAGCCAAAGCAGACAGGTGCGTGACGCTCGGCCACGGCACGTCGCGGCGATTGCGTATCACGGCGACAGCATTAACGTTGACGGATAGGCGACTTGGCGTCTTCATGGGGCAGCTCGTATGTGAGTTATGAATTTATATTAAAACGGCGTCTTTGCAGGTTTGCAAAAGACGCCGCACAATAGCAATAGGACAAAATTGTCCGCCACCATTAAATTTCGTCTTGCAAATCCTTCAATGCCTGACCACCACGGGCCAATGCTGCAACGCCCGTACGTGAAACCTCTACAAGGCCGAGCGGAGTAAGAATTTCGATGAACTGGTCGATTTTATTTGTTCGGCCAGTAATCTCGAATACGAAGTGCTCGGTGGTTGCATCAATAACGGTTGCTTTGAAGGCATCTGACAGGCGTAACGCCTCCAGACGTTTGTCGCCTACACCGCGCACTTTGATCAGAGCCAGCTCGCGTTCCAGCGGCTTTTCCTGATTGGTGTTGTGTGCTGCAACGGTGAGGTCGCGAACAAGATGCACTGGCACAAGCCGGTCAAGCTGATGGCGGATCTGCTCGATCACCTGCGGCGTACCGGTTGTGACAATTGTTATGCGGGAAACATGCTTCTCGTGCTCGGTTTCAGATACACTGAGGCTATCGATGTTGTAGCCGCGGCCTGAGAACAGGCCGATCACGCGGGCAAGAACACCGGGTTCGTTGTCCACGATGATGGATAGCGTATGTGTTTCGAGGACATCACTGGTTTCAGCTAGGAAGTAAGCTGATAGAGCGTCTGTTTTCTGTGCGTTCATAATGTATCTCCCAGCCTACCTATACCAATGACTTGCCAGCGGTGTCGATGGCATTTGCAATGACTTCATCAGTTGCTTCATCTGGCAACAACATTTCGTTGTGGGCTTTGCCTGATGGGATCATTGGGAAGCAATTGGCCAGCTGAGCGATGTGGCAATCAAACAGAACCGGGCCAGGGGTTTCAATCATTTCCTGAATAGCATCATCCAGTTGATCCGGTTTGGTGACGCGAATGCCCTTGCCGCCGTAAGCTTCTGCCAGTTTAACAAAGTCGGGCAGGCTGTCGGTGTATGAATGGGACATGCGGTTACCGTGCAGCAGTTGCTGCCATTGGCGTACCATGCCCATGTGGGAGTTGTTCATGATAAACGTTTTAGGCGCCAGACCATGTTGAACTGCGGTCGACATTTCCTGAATGTTCATCAGGATAGACGCATCGCCTGCAACGTTGATACACAGGGCATCGGGATGAGCAACCTGCGCGCCAATTGCTGCTGGCAGACCGTAGCCCATGGTGCCGAAGCCGCCTGATGTCAGCCAATGGTTTGGAGATTCAAAACCAAGGTACTGAGCAGCCCACATCTGGTGCTGTCCAACCTCGGTCGAGATGTAAACATCTTTACGGCCTTCAATCGCCGCACTCAAACGCTGCAGAGCGTATTGAGGCATGATGATGTCATCGTTCGGACTATAGGAGAGACACTCGCGGGCCCGCCATTTGGCGATCTGGTTTTGCCAGTCTTTCAGCTCTGGTTGAGAGCGGAAACTGGACGCGCGCCAGATGCGAACCATATCTTCCAGAACATGCGCAACATCGCCAACAATCGGCAGATCAACATGTACGATCTTGTTGATTGAGGATGGGTCAATGTCCACGTGGATTTTGGTTGAGTTTGGCGAAAATGCATCCAGACGGCCCGTGATACGGTCATCGAAGCGCGCACCGATGCAGATCATCAGATCACAATCGTGCATGGCCATGTTGGCTTCATAGGTGCCGTGCATGCCCAACATGCCAAGCCACTGCTTGCCAGATGCCGGGTACGCACCTAGACCCATCAAAGTGGAGGTGAGGGGGAAACCTGTCAGGTCAACCAGCTCACGCAGCAACTGGCTGGCAGCTGGACCAGAGTTCACAACACCGCCGCCCGTGTAAAACACAGGGCGCTTTGCCTTAGACATCAGCTCCACAGCCGCACGGATGGCAGGCATGTCGCCTTTCAGTTGTGGGCGATAGCTTTTGTGGGCGCTCAGGTTTGACTGAGGGCTTTCATACATGCCGGTTGCAAACTGAACATCTTTGGGGATGTCGACAACAACCGGGCCTGGACGGCCGGATGTGGCAATATAGAAGGCTTCATGCAGGATACGCGCCAGATCATTAACGTCTTTTACCAACCAGTTGTGCTTGGTGCAGGGACGGGTGATGCCAACAGTATCGCACTCCTGGAATGCATCTGTACCAACGAGGTTTGTTGGAACCTGTCCGGTGATACAAACCATTGGAATGGAATCGAGCATTGCATCCGTCAGGGCCGTGACCATGTTGGTTGCGCCTGGACCTGATGTGACAAGAGCGACACCGGCTTTGCCTGTCGATCTTGCGTAGCCTTCCGCAGCATGGCCTGCGCCCTGCTCGTGACGGACAAGGATATGCTGGATATCTTCCTGCTGGATCAGTTCATCGTATATGGGCAGGACTGCGCCGCCCGGATATCCGAAAACATGTTCCGCTCCATTGTCCCGCAGCGCCTGGAGAACCATTTCAGCGCCTGTCATCTCCCGTTGCATCATCAAGTCCTTGTTGCCTGTATCTGCTCGCGACACCCGATTGAAGGGTGTCCGATCAATCTTGCTGTTTGGTTGCAAAGAGCCTCATTGAAGTTCTTTGCCAATTAGCCATAAAAAAAGGAGCCGTTTGGCTCCCTGTACGCGTCTAACCGTTCCGAGTGAACTGGTTCACTCCGGCGACGCGCATCCCACGACGATAAGAAGAATTGAAGTTTGCATACTGGTAATGGAAGCCAGATGGCTTCACTCTCCCTTTACATTGCTCGAACACTCTCAGAGTTCACCGCGCTTCTGGATTGAATCGCTCAGGTAAACTCTAAAATCTAATGAGAGATTAGGCTCAGATACTTAATAAGGTCAAGTGGGTATGCATAAAGGTTGCGTGGTGCTCTGCTCCTGTTTTCTTGAGTTATCTGCAACAGTGTTTTTGCTTTTTAAAGATTGCTTGCGTGAGAGAACTTCAGGTTAGGCCTGTGAACGTTAGGGAGCGTAAAACAGAGTGCGCATATGAACCGGCAGAATCATGCGGTTTTGCAAAGCGGGGAACCTTGGGACGGGTCTTCACGCGTGCAAACAGTCGCCATTGTGGTTTAGTGCAACTGAAAAGTGTTGCTCCTAAGGGGGAGGGAAGCGTGTGCTACTAATTGATAGGGGTAGTGAGATGGGGAAACCGTGCTGTGGAGCAAAGTTATGCACTTTGAGGTTGTTTTTAAATGGTTCCTCCTCGTAGATTTGCATAGGCGGGGCTTGGATAAGTTTAGTTTACACAAGACATTTTTGAAAACTGATGGTCTGACCCTTGCGCTCTTTGAAAAGGCTAGATATATACCCGCCATCGCTTCGGCGAGAACATTGGGTGTATAGCTCAGTTGGTAGAGCAGCTGACTCTTAATCAGCCGGTCCACGGTTCGAACCCGTGTGCACCCACCAATGTTCTTGTTATTAGTGAGCCTGTAGCTCAGCTGGTAGAGCAACTGACTTTTAATCAGTAGGTCCACGGTTCGAAACCGTGCGGGCTCACCATTTAACCTCATGGTACCTAAAGAGGTTTTGCGAAGCTCCCTTACGGGAGCTTTTCGCTTTTGGGCTTCGTGTCTGCACTATGTAAGCAAATGAGAGCGTTTGTAAGCATCATTTTGCCTCTCACGACCCCTCCAATTACCTATTTAAATTAATACTGGAAAAGCTGTTGATGTCGTCATTGCCGTCAACAAACAGCCATTCTGTGAGGTTTTGACTCTCATGAGTTGTCAGTAAGCTGGAACGAGCCGTCACAAGTTCAGCTATTTTCCAGGCCAGATTGACTTATGCTCCGCAAGTGGCAGAGATTTACCGCTTGGAACCCTTAGCTGACTTGACTTATTCATTACAACAGATGGGTGCCTGCCATGCGGATAAACAAGATCCTGCAGTATGCAGAGTTGCAATCTAGTTACGGACGATATAGCACTTCGGCACTCAATTGTGCTGTCAGCGGAGCACAAAAAGAAAACCCTCACGCATCCTCATTATCAAGACACGGAGGTCGTGATAAAGAACTAGGCGACGGTTTAGCTTGTTTAACTCGCGGATGATCTGCCCATGCGGGCATAGTCGCCATGTAATCAAGGGTATCATTTTCGGCTTGGCCTTTAGCTGTTCCTTTGCGCATTTGCCACGCGACCATTCGTGCAAACCTTGCATCAAAATCCTGTAAGTGACCGTGCTCGTCAACGCAGTGTTGGCAATAAGCGCCGGTTTCAATCGGCATGCCGCAGCTAAGGCATTTCTCATTCATAGTCTCTGGACTCCATCATTTACCGCTTGGACAATGTTGCGCGCAGATCGCCAAGCAGATTGGCCAGTTGCACTTGCTCTTCTGGCGCAAGATGTTGAGCAGCGAAAGCCAGCTTGTCGATATCGAGAACTGTTTGGGCTTCGCTCAACGCCGTCTGTCCCAATTCTGTCAACCAGATCAGGGACTTTCTGCCATCATCTGGGTCTTTTTGCTTTTCAACGAAACTCTTCGTTTCCAGATGGTCGATCATCTCGCTAAGAATGGACTGAGCACGATCAAAATGCACAGCTAGCTCAGACAAAGTCATTGGGCCTGTCATTGCCAAATGGTTTAAAAAACCAATGGTTGCCGGTGACAAACGATGTCGTTTGTCCCTCACTCGTCGCATAGCGTGCGTATAAATGTCTTTGTAGAGCGCTTCGAATTCTTTGGCGAACTGCAAATTTTTTGTTTTTGCCATGGTGCGACGATAGGCTTCACAAACTCCATCGTAAATCCCGAACTAAAAATTTTTTACATCGGGGTGTGGGATGGAGTTGCAGCAATTAACGTATACCAACGTTGAAAGCTAAGGAGCGCAAAAGTAGTGTTGAAAGTTGTTGTAACATTGTGTGCCGTTCTTAACGGTGGCTGGATGCTGTTTGATGGGATTCATGTGCTGCGGCACGGCAAATATTTTGGGCCAGCCGAACCCGGACCATGGCAACATATTGTGAAGATGATTGGTTTAAAACCAATGACGCTGGGACCCGTATTTGTCATTTTTGGAATCGACTGGCTTTTGTTGGCGGCTTACACATTGATGCCCAATAGCCATTTTTTCTGGCCTGCTTTGGTCATTGCAATTTCAACTTTGTGGTACATCAAAATCGGCACCGGATTCTCGCTAATTGTACTTTTGGTGCTGCTCTTCATTTGAACACAAAAGATAGTGGCTTTGGGCTCTATGCGGAGATTCCACTTAATTTCTCGGGGCAAAATATTGCGACATCTAGGCCGTTGAAAACGCAGATCACTAAAGCCTTCCATTTAGCGACCCACATGAACCCACCCCATTGCGCTGCCAATCAAAAAAGGCCTGAGAAGCATCACGCTTCCCAAGCCAGAATATTCCGTGAGAGGCAATGCCCCTCTTCATTCCGTGTTATTTTGTTTTGGAGACTTCCAGCGCGCAAGGTTCAAGCAGCTCTGAGATATTCACGCTACTTCCCTGTACATTTTCTATGTGATTGCGCACAGTATCAAACAGCGTCAGCAACGCTTCATATTCCTGTGTGTGCTCCATGCGCTCACTCAGAACCACGCTCATGGAATAAACTAGATTTTTGAGGTGGTTGGCTGTGAGGTGAAGCTGGTCCACTTCATTGCGAAGGGACGTATGGGCACATTTCTCTTTACCAGTTTCAGTCATCATAAAGCCTTCTCTGTTGGCTTGTTGAACAAACCACTCAGCAGAAGGTCTTCGACAACCCACTGGCGAGCGGGAGGTTCGAAACCTGACAGAGACAGGCGGGTTTATTCCCCCGCAAAGGGTATTGTATTCACCGCCCTCCCGCCCATAAGCGAGAGTTTGCGTTTGGAGAATTAACTCCAGCGCAAATTGACCGCCGATATTACGGCAGCGGTGACCGCTCTGTGAGAGGTTTCGACGCCTCAACCGGAAGATGCGATGTATTGGTTAAACTGTCAATGAGAGGAAAATGAATTACCCCATAAACCCATGGGATTAGCTGGGTCTTAAGCTGAAACAACAACATGAACATCAACACCAAGCCCTCGCGAAAACCATATAGGCGCTTGCGCCGTGGTCTCGAACTACCCGTAGGCAGAGAAAAGGCTACGAAGGACCCTTAGTTAGGTGATTTGGATTAGCTTTCGTTTTCCCGTTTCAACGCGCCGGGAAAATAGCCGGGATCAGGTGCATGTAGTGCCCATATCTCTTCGGTTGCGACGCACTTGTATCGCTTTGTGCCAGCGAAGCCCCCTTGCGCTTCGTCCGATAGTAATTCTTCGATATGTCCGGCATTCTCTTGATGCAAAGCCCAGCTCGGAAATCGTTCATATTCTGCTGGCGAGGCGAACTGATCTATCTCATCAAATATACATTTCGACATGGCAAGCCTTCAGCCGTCAGCAGGATAGGAAACAGGTTTTCAGGTCATCGGCAGGTAGCTACTTTGCCTCATCTACATTCGACCAAATAACAACCTTTCGCCTTTTGTAAGGAGGTCATTTTTGTATCTTCGCTGCATTTGATCTACTGGAGATCTGATGTAAACATGTTGCGCTAACAACTGCTTTTCAACACTTACAGTGTTTTCCGTTCAATGACATAAGCAACTATAGGGAAGTTGTAAAAATTTTATCAACTAAAGATTGTGGTTAAAATTTCCTGAGAATTTCTAATGCTAGAAGACTAATAATGCCTACATAAATAAATTATGGGCTCGATTTCAGAGCATTAAGGTGCAGATGTTGCAAATTTCCGAGAGGGTGTAATCTGATCGTAACAGCGTACTGACTCGGATATTACAGAGGAGATCATCAATCTTCCATTTTTTAATATATCGTGTTATTAATCAGATAGATAAGCTAGTAACTGCTTCATGAAAATGGGCCTGTTGATGGTTGCTTTTGATAGTCCGTGATTACGATGCCACTGGTGCGGGACACTCCATTTAAACTCGAATTTCTCGATGCGTGATTTTCTTTCATCGATGTGACTACCTGAAATCATTTTGAGTAAATTGCGAATTAAATCGTATTTGATATCAGATTTTTTACATGAAAGCGTCTCTGGGAATTTTTGATTTATATGAGGTTTGCATGTCTGATTCTGTTTCTGCGGCACCGTCCAACAACGCACCTGCATTTGGTCCAGTCGAGGTCATTTCCTCTTCAGAGCTTATTCTTGACTCGAATGGTTCCTTTTTTGATGAGTTTGGTTCCAGTATCGCGGTGAATGCTTCGGGCACTATGATTGTCGGCGCTCCTCAAGAAACGATCTCAGGTGATGGCTCCATCTTAATCCGCCAGCCAGACGGGCAAGGCGGATACCATGAAACCAAACTGACAGCTCCTGCTGGTGTTTCAAATGGGAAATTTGGATCATCTATTGCAATCAACGACGCTGGAGTAATTGCTGTTGGTGCAAAGAATGATGGTGCTGGGGGTGAGCTTTATGTTTACCTGCCTGATGAAAATGGGGCCTATGGAGAGCCAGTAAAACTTGCTGTTGAAACCAGTGGAGGAAGTCAGCTTGGTAGTTCTGTTTCCATCAGTGAAGACGGTACCATAGTCAGCGGCGCGCCTTACTCGTCTAGTGACGCAACCCCGGGAAACGGTAGTGTTCAAGTTTTTGTTCCAACCGAAGACGGAGGTTACATAACACAGCTCCTGGAAGCGCCAGATGCAGTTTCAGGAGCTCTCTTCGGAACTGCAGCCAGCATTAATAGCTCGGGATTACTGATTGTTGGCGCACCAGGGGATGATGACAATGGATCACAAAGTGGTTCGGTTTACGTCTACCAAAAGAATGCGGAAGGCCTTTACCAAATTCCGACGAAGTTGGTTCTGCCACAGGGTGTAGCGTACGATCAGTTCGGCAGTTCCGTTAGTGTGAACGAGCAAGGGATTATTGTTGTTGGTGCAAAGGGGGTTGACGCCGGCAACTTTGACGCTGGTTCTGCCTATGTTTACGTTCCATCTGAAGATGGAGCATATGGCGAACCGATCAAGCTTTCGGTAGACGGAGCTGCTATCTTGGACAGAGCTGGCAGCTCGATTGCGATCAGCGATGATGGTGTCATCGTTGTTGGTACAGAGCCTGGTGTCAATACGGCAGGACTTGCCTATGTATTTACTCCGAATGGCGAAGGCGGTTATGTCTCCACTAAGCTAGTGGCTCCTGATGGGATTCCTGATGATGCCTTTGGTCGTCATGTTGCTATTGGCAGTGACGGAACAATTTATGTCGGCGCTCCTGGTGACGACGATAGCGCATTTAATGCTGGATCCGTTTATGCCTTCCAACAAGATGTGCTCGGAAACTACGTCCATCTCTCAAATGAGCTGGCCTTCCTTGAAAGCACCGATGACGCTGCTATTTCCGATAGTTTGGAGTTAGCGTTTACAGATGCGGATGTAACTGATGCGGGCCATAGCGCTACAGTGTCGTCAGTAAGCTTTACTGGTGTTGCATCAGGGCTTTCTTCTTTGAGCAATTCTGAACTCGTCGATCTGCTCCAAGTAATTGGTGTTACATCTTCTGATAACAGTGTTGATGGGCGCGTTAATCTTACATTCTCTGCTGCTTCATCAGTGTTTGATTACTTGGCACAGGACGAGCAGGTCAAACTGACTTTCACAGTCGAACTGAGCGATGGCGCTGGCGGAACTGCAACCCATCCAGTGATTGTAACAGTTGTTGGCACAAATGACGTGCCGGTCGTCTCCGATATCTCGGCCTCTACTTCAGAAGACAGCCTCGTAGAAATTACGCCCGATTTTGTGGACCCAGATCACTCTGATACGCATACGATTACATTTGACGCGACTGACACAACAGGCGAAGTGTCTCTTATCGATGGTAAGTTCCACTACGATCCGGATGGTCAGTTTGATGGTCTAGGTTCAGGCGAGAGCGCGACTGATACGTTCACCTACACCATCAATGACGGCAATGGCGGTGTGATCACCAAGACGGTGACGGTGACGATCAACGGCACCAATGATGTGCCTGTTGTGAATGACATCGACATTACGGTTGTGCAGAACACCAATGTGGTCATCATCAACGCAGACTTTAGCGATGTTGATATCAACGATACGCACATCATCACCATCGACAACAGCACGACGGTTGGTGTTGTGATCAACAATGGTGACGGCACGTTTTCTTATGATTGCGGCGATGCGTTCATCCATTTGAGCGTTGGCGAGACAGCGACCGACACGTTCACCTACACCATCAATGACGGCAATGGCGGTGTGATCACCAAGACGGTGACGGTGACGATCAACGGCACCAATGATGTGCCTGTTGTGAATGACATCGACATTACGGTTGTGCAGAACACCAATGTGGTCATCATCAACGCAGACTTTAGCGATGTTGATATCAACGATACGCACATCATCACCATCGACAACAGCACGACGGTTGGTGTTGTGATCAACAATGGTGACGGCACGTTTTCTTATGATTGCGGTGATGCGTTTGTTCATCTGAGTGTTGGCGAGACAGCGACCGACACGTTCACCTACACCATCAATGACGGCAATGGCGGTGTGATCACCAAGACGGTGACGGTGACGATCAACGGCACCAATGATGTGCCTGTTGTGAATGACATCGACATTACAGTTGTGCAGAACACCAATGTAGTCATCATCAACGCAGACTTTAGCGATGTTGATATCAACGATACGCACATCATCACCATCGACAACAGCACGACGGTTGGTGTTGTGATCAACAATGGTGATGGCACGTTCTCCTATGATTGCGGCGATGCGTTCATCCATTTGAGCGTTGGCGAGACAGCGACCGACACGTTCACCTACACCATCAATGACGGCAATGGCGGTGTGATCACCAAGACGGTGACGGTGACGATCAACGGCACCAATGATGTGCCTGTTGTGAATGACATCGACATTACGGTTGTGCAGAACACCAATGTGGTCATCATCAACGCAGACTTTAGCGATGTTGATATCAACGATACGCACATCATCACCATCGACAACAGCACGACGGTTGGTGTTGTGATCAACAATGGTGACGGCACGTTTTCCTATGATTGCGGTGATGCGTTTGTTCACCTGAGTGTTGGCGAGAGCGCGACTGATACGTTCACCTACACTGTTGATGATGGAAATGGCGGTATCGTCACTAAAACCGTTACTATCACCATAAACGGAACAGATGAAACTCCGGTTGTGCAAGGAATGATCATCATTGGCGATGAACATGACAATGTGCTTACAGGAGGTCAGGGAAACGATACCATTCAAGGCAAGGAAGGGGCAGACGTCCACAATGGCGGCGAAGGGCAGGATACTGCTCACTACGGCAACTTCTCAGACCTAACTTCGGTCTCTGTAATCAACTTGGCTGATGCAAGCGAAAATACGGGTCTTGCAACAGGTGATACCTACAACAGTATCGAAAATGTGATCGGCTCAGCTGGGCAAGACACCATAATTGGTAACTCAGAAGCCAACTCCTTATCAGGAGGCCGTGGGGATGATGTTCTGATAGGTGGCAGCGGTGCAGACATCTTGAACGGTGGTTCTGGGACGGATACTGCAAGCTATTCGGACTTTACTGATGAAGCTGTGTCTTCCCGTATCAATCTATCAAACTCTGCACAAAATACAGGCGTTGCTGCGGGAGATACCTACACCAGCATAGAAAACGTTATTGGTTCAGCTGGTCGGGATACTATCATCGGTAATGCACATAATAATGAGTTATCAGGTGGTCTTGGCAACGACAGTCTTTACGGAGGGCTCGGAAACGACACGCTGAAGGGCGGTGAAGGTAACGACTATCTGCGAGGTGACGCTGGTGATGATGTTCTGATTGGTGGACTTGGAGATGACAATCTGCAAGGAGGCACCGGCAATGACACCTACCATTACAGCCTTGGTGATGGAAACGATACGATCACCGAGACTAACAGCGCTGATCAGGATCGCTTGATCCTTGGAGATGGCATTACGCTTGAGAATGTCCAGTTCACCCGCGTTGGTCGGGTGGTTTCCAGAAACAAGGTGACTCGTGAGAACATTGATCTTGAACTGACTTTTGAAGATGGCAGTGTGCTTTTGATCAAGGATCAATTCAATGCCAACAGCAACTACGGTGTTGAGTTCATCGAGTTTGCCGATGGTACGGTTCTGAGTGGCTACGACATTTTGCGTGTTGCGTATGAGGATGCAACAGATGGAGCTGATTGGCTCTATGGTGGTTCTCAGGATGATGTGATCAATGGCCTTGGCGGTAATGACATCATCGTGGGTGGATCAGGCAATGACACCATTGATGGTGGTGAAGGCAGTGATACGATCCGTGGCGAAGCTGGTGACGATGTTCTGATTGGATCAGAAGGCAATGACGGTCTCTATGGTGGTGCAGATAACGACACGCTGAAGGGCGGTGAAGGTAACGACTATCTGCGAGGTGAAGCAGGTGATGATATTCTGATTGGTGGACTTGGAGATGACAATCTGCAAGGTGGTACGGGTAGTGACACCTATCATTACAGCCTTGGTGATGGAAACGATACGATCACCGAGACCAGTAGCGCTGATCAGGATCGCTTGATCCTTGGAGAAGGCATTACGCTTGAGAATGTCCAGTTCACCCGCGTTGGTCGGGTGGTTTCCAGAAACAAGGTGACTCGTGAGAACATTGATCTTGAACTGACTTTTGAAGATGGCAGTGTGCTTTTGATCAAGGATCAATTCAATGCCAACAGCAACTATGGTGTTGAGTTCATCGAGTTTGCCGATGGTACGGTTCTGAGTGGCTACGACATTTTGCGTGTTGCGTATGAGGATGCAACAGATGGAGCTGATTGGCTCTATGGTGGTTCTCAGGATGATGTGATCAATGGCCTTGGCGGTAATGACATCATCGTGGGTGGATCAGGCAATGACACCATTGATGGTGGTGAAGGCAGTGATACGATCCGTGGCGAAGCTGGTGACGATGTTCTGATTGGATCAGAAGGCAATGACAGTCTCTATGGCGGTACAGATAACGACACGCTGAAGGGCGGTGAAGGTAACGACTATCTGCGAGGTGAAGCAGGTGATGATATTCTGATTGGTGGACTTGGAGATGACAATCTGCAAGGTGGTACGGGTAGTGACACCTATCATTACAGCCTTGGTGATGGAAACGATACGATCACCGAGACCAGTAGCGCTGATCAGGATCGCTTGATCCTTGGAGAAGGCATTACGCTTGAGAATGTCCAGTTCACCCGCGTTGGTCGGGTGGTTTCCAGAAACAAGGTGACTCGTGAGAACATTGATCTTGAACTGACTTTTGAAGATGGCAGTGTGCTTTTGATCAAGGATCAATCCAATGCCAACAGCAACTACGGTGTTGAGTTCATCGAGTTTGCCGATGGTACGGTTCTGAGTGGCTACGACATTTTGCGTGCCGCGTATGAGGATGCGACAGAAGAGCTGGATTGGCTCTATGGTGGTTCTCAGGATGATGTGATCAATGGCCTAGGTGGTAATGACATCATCGTGGGTGGTTCAGGCAATGACACCATTGATGGTGGAGAAGGCAATGATACGATCCGTGGCGAAGCTGGTGATGATCTCCTGATCGGATCAGAAGGCAATGACGGTCTCTATGGTGGTGCAGATAACGACACGCTGAAGGGCGGTGAAGGTGACGACTATCTGCGAGGTGAAGCCGGTGATGATATACTGATTGGTGGTGAAGGAGATGACAATCTTCAAGGAGGCACCGGCAGCGACACATTTGTGTTCATGGTGGATACTGCAGGCCATGATATCATCAAGGATTTTGCAAGTGGAGAAGGAGCTTCGGATGTTATCGAGTTTGCAACATCTGTCTTTGCTGATTTTGAGGCAATACTTGCAGCAGCCGAACAGGATGGTGCGAATTCGGTGATCACGATCGACGCTGATACCTCTATTACGCTTGAAGGCGTCACTCTCTCTAGTCTGCATCAAGATGACTTCACGTTCCTAGGATAAGTAATTGTGATTTTAAGAGAGACCCCAGCGATATGTTTCGCTGGGGTTTTGGTTCGGTGAGGCCAATAAATTCACGCAAGGAAACTAACCTTGACTAGAGTTAAAGGCAAAGGAGTTGCTGACCATTAAAGTAGTCAGATGCTCTAACTAGAGACGTTCAGCTTCAAGGCCACTGGCAGCTAGTATCACATAGTGACAAGCAGCAAATACGAAAGCCTGTGAATGGATGAATAACCGTCTTTCTAAAGATGTTATCCTGCATTTCATGTGAGATGCCCTGAGGGCTCGTACGTTGCAAATACCAATAATAATTAGATTCACGATTGTGTGTTTTGGCTGTCAAACTGCCCTAGCGGGAGTAAATCGTTTCCCCTCAACCCCGCTTCAATCCTCTCACCAACCGTCTCAGATAGCATCCTGATAGGGTGCGCATCTTGGTTCACATAGCGGTTGGTGATGGTCACGTTGCGGTGGCGTAAAAGGTGGCTGATGAGGAAGGCGTTGCTTCCAGCTTGTGCGGCAAAGGTGCCGACTGTGTGCCTCAGATCATGAATGCGTACATCTGGAATGCCTGCATGATGCCTCACCCGCTGCCATGCACTCTCAATAACCTCTACTGATGTATGCCGTTGCGGGTCACTGATGCGGGGAAGTACAAAGGGCGACGTGTCAATGCGCGGAATTTCGGCAAGAATATCGAGCACATTTGCGCTCACAGGGTGCGGTTTGCGACCATCCCCTTTTCTTGAAGGCAGAGCAATGGTGCCCAATTCAAAATCTACATGCTTCCATTCCAAAGTGGCAATCTCGCTCAGGCGTGCGCCCGTATATAAAAGCAATCGTAAACAAAAGAAGGTCATCGGGCTTATTGGCGTTCTGCGCTTTTCGATATCCTTTCGTAAATGCTTTGCGGTTTCCGGTTTGGCTTTGATAATCCACGGCAACCCCTCGTTCTTGGCGAGTTCAAGGGTTTGTCCCAACCTACGAAGCTCTTCATCTGATAAGAACCGATCACGTTCATTTTCTTTATAACGCTTGATCAGTCGCACAGGGTTGCTGTGCTCAGGTCGTAGCCCCCAAACTTCAGCGAGGTTGAACGCCTTTGAGAGGATTGCCAACACATGATTACCTTGGCGCGGGGTTGCTTTCATTGAGCGGTGAAGCTTGGAAATATCCGGCCGCATGACGGAACCCAGCTTCATCTGGCCTAATTGTGGACGAATATTCTGCGTGACCAGACGCGTAATATCTCTCATTGTCCTCGGTTTGTTGTGCACCTGCACATGTTCTGCAATGTACATATCAAGGAGGTCGTTCACGGTGGGAGCTGCCCGAATGGTTTTGCGGTTTGCAGTCGGGTCTTCGCCATTACGTACCTTTGCTAAAACGTCCGTGCCCAGTCCTCTTGCCTGATCGGGTGTTAGCTCACCGTATTTCCCAAGGCTCATACGACGAGAGCGCCCCTCTAATGTGCGATATTGCACAATGAATGACTTAATCCCACTTGGCATCACCTGAAGCCCAAATCCTTTGAGCTTGCCATCCCAGACAAAGTACTTCTTCCCGATTGGCTTTGCCGCATCCACTGTCCGTTTCGTTATGTTCGGCATAAGCACACCTCTCCCGATGACGGCCCATGACAAGAACCACCGCACATGCGAATATTGAAATTGAAAATAGTCCCCGATTGCTGCTGTTTCTGACGGCCTGACAGCTTGCGACGACCTTTGAGCCTTTGTTGCTCTGCTTATGCAAAACACTGCTCAAACTGTCATAGGTCGAAAACTACCTGCTTGCCGTTCTGTGTCAGCACTATGTCAGCAAATGTATGAGATTGAGCGCGAAATGCAAGGTAGGCGAACGTAAATAATTTTCTACAACTATTTGATTCATAGTAGATAATCGCTCTTCATCGCAAGTGGGCGCGATATGATGAACCGGTCTTTTAATCAGTAGGTCCACGGGTCGAAACCGTGCTGGCTCACCATTTTCTCCTAGAAAATTGGTGAGCATAACTAAGGCAAGCGTTGTTGCTTGTCTTGTAGATTCGTTTCTCTGTCACAAAAACCGAACGGATGTGTCTAGTAAGGACAGATCTGCTGCTGTCCCATGAGATTGTCCTTAGATGATTTTTGGGTTGTGCGTCGTTGTGTTTTACACCTTATAGGTTGTTAACAGGCGTTGTTCTTGTTTCAGGTTGTGTTGTATATATGCATAGTTTTGCAAACTCGATTTATAACAGACTGATTTCTCTAATCTTTCCCCCATGTGCAGTAGGTAAGTAATTTAAAGTTGCGCTACTTAATTTGTACAACCCATAAGATTACGTTGGTTTCCGTTCCGAAAAAATATCCGTAGCTTCAACCTCATTGAGACGGGCACTTTCTCAGTAAATGCAGATGAAATCTGGCGGTGGTTCTTTTGAAGTCCACCGGGGCGATTAGTTTTGCTTAATTATGAGAGAAGGGGGCCTGTAATACATTGAGGTGTGACGGATGTATTACAAGAATACTCAGATTGAACATCTTGATGGGCGTCAGGATCTTACGCCTGTTTGGGAGTACTGGAGTGAGCATAGAAGAAGGATCTTCGGAAGAGCATTTCATCTCACTGGTGGGGATATGGATGCGGCAGAAGAATTAATGTCTGCAACCATTATTAAAGTGGCGACACACTTTGAACAGCGTCCTTTGAATATGAGGGAGCCAATCGCGTTTTTTATGTATGCGTTGAAGAACGAGTTCATCAGCCAGTATCGCAAAAAACGCTATGAGTATCAATTTCGAGATGGGGAGAAGGATGTTTATGATGAACATCTCTCCAGCTCAGATGGGGAGCCTGCTCCTCAGGAAACCATATTGGCTCAGAAAGAGGAATTGGCGCTGATCAGCCAGACTCTGGAGAGCTTGCCCAAGATTTACCAACAGATTTTCAAGATGAAGTTCGCGGAGGATCGCAACTACAGCGAGATATCTGAGGACCTGAATATTTCCCAGGCTTTGGCCCGCAAACGGGTGCAGTTTTTGCGTGAGAAGCTGAGGAATGCACGGTCGAAGAAAAGGCCGCGGTTCAATTGATGTGATTGAGAGTTCACAGGAGAGTGTGGAGTGCGTCTCTCCAAATAGTTAACCATTTTGGATTGTGAGGGTGAAGGCATGGCGGAAGAGACTGTAAACGCACAGGTGACGGATGCCGTTACTCAGACGAATGTGAAGGTGGTTGGAGAGGCACCCTCTCAGGCAATTGCCAACCTCTATCAGGTGGTCAGCAACGCGACCGGGCTTTCTGTTCAAAACGCCACACACGCCCAACAATCCATGAACCAGATCTCGACAGCTGTGGTTTCCAAAGGTGTGCAGCTGATTATGGAAATTGGGCCGGGAACCAAGGTTTAAGGTGGGAACTGTTGAGGGACGTTGATGACGGGGGAGAGGCGTGAGAGTTCAGTTTCGCAAGACTATGAGGATGCTGTCACACGACGCCGACGGTTGATCTCATTGCTGCATGGAACTGCCGGTGAGAAGAGTATGCGTCCACCGCCTCGTTTGTCTGCGGGACCTGTACAGGGCAGTCAGGCACAGGAGCTTTCTCCGACTTCTAAAGTGAGCTCACAGACGCGTGAGACAACCGTCAAAGGTACAAGAGAAAACAACACTGAACCCGGAGCGCATCAAACCATGGCGATGGATAGTCAAAAGGGGTCTGCTGGCGGCGCAGACCAAGAGAGTACCTCATATTCTGCTATTCTTGCCAAGGGGTTGCAGGATTCGTTAGCTGGTAATGAAGCAGATGACAGCTCTGGTCCTAAATACCCCCCTTTGCCGATGTCTCCGCCGTCTACTCCTGCTGTGAATAGCCAGATTACGCAGGCGGTTCAGTTTACGAATTTCGAGAATTATCAGGGTTTGGAAACAATGATTTCCGTGCCTGAGAGTGTGATGACCAATCAATCCATCGGTCATGCCTCACAAAATGCGGAAAGCTATATGAACGGCGTTATGCAAATCTCCATGGCGGCGCAGGCCATTGTTGCAGCCAAGATTGCGCAGGACCCGGCTTTGGCCGCTACGCCCGCTCTTACTGAACTCAATACGATGGTGACCAATGCCATTACTGCCTTTCAAGACGTGAGTAAGTGACTATGAGCAGTCCTTCTGAACGGCCCAGATACGGTTTTGAGAAAATCGCGATTGCTGAGCCGGTAAAGGAGGAGCCACCTGAGATAGACCAGTTGGCTTTGCTTCTTCATCAAGTCACGCTGTTGTTTCAACGGGACTACATTATGCTTGTAATTTTTCTGCGGGCTTTAGCGCGTTGAGCTGAACGCCTGCCGACTTAAAAAAGGTGGATCATGGAACGCGATGTTACATATATTCGTGAGGAATTAGAGGAAGTTATCCTCAATCAACTGCGGCGCTGGGAGGATGTTATTGAGCAAGAAGAAGCTGTGACGCTTTCCCGATCTGGGGTTGAAGCTTTGCCGGGGTTGCTCTGGCATCTGAGTTCTGCACGCGATGCGCTGGTTAAAGCGGAAGGGGTTCTGGTTGGCGGGGAAGCCTTTAGTACCGCAGATACCGTCCTTGGGTTTCGGCAGGAGCCGGAGAGGGATGATGGCCGTATAGAGCAAGATCGCGTCGTTCAGGATGACGTGGAAGAGGAAATTCTTGCGCGTTTTACGTCAACTGGCGAGATAGAATTTGAGGAGCGAAGTGATGGGCGGGACTACGG
Source organism: Pseudovibrio sp. Tun.PSC04-5.I4 (assembly GCF_900104145.1). Classification (NCBI taxonomy): domain Bacteria; kingdom Pseudomonadati; phylum Pseudomonadota; class Alphaproteobacteria; order Hyphomicrobiales; family Stappiaceae; genus Pseudovibrio; species Pseudovibrio sp. Tun.PSC04-5.I4. The sequence goes on from NZ_FNLB01000006.1 coordinate 4,147,473, forward strand.
ACGATCTTCAGACTGCTACCGAGCCTAAAAAGGTAACGGCAACACCGGGGCCTGAATTGAATGTTGCCCTTGATGATGCTGTGGTGCAGCTGACCAAGGTGAAAGAGAATGTGGATCAAGCTGCCAGTGAGTTTGCTGAGCTGCGAAAGGGAATTCCCAATTACAATGAAGTGATTGCGGATATTCGTCAGCAACAGGTGCAGATTAACCGGGCTTGTGTAGATGCTTCCAGTTCTGCGCAGACAATAGTCTCTGAAGTGGAGGAGGCGGCAGCGAAACTTTGCAGCTCTATTGATGAAGAGATCAACACCATCAAAAGCGTGATTGGTACAGGTGAGGAGGCAACTGTTCCAGTTACACCCGAGCCACAGCCAGCCCCTCCGCAACAGCACGCGCCGGTGGCCCAAGGGCAGGGCGTTCCTTCAGGTATTGGCGGTCCCAATCAAGAGGTTGTGGCTGTGCAAGTCGCAGAAGCTTTGCGGGAATATTTAAAAAGAGAAATACAGACAGAGCTTTCCAACCAGATTGCGCCTCTTTATGAGAAAATGACTGAGTTGTTGATCGGATTTATGCAGCAACGCTCACGAGACAGGTAATAGTTTTGTAAACCATGTCTTGTGGATGCCAAGATTTATTAGGAATTGGTTCACAAATGGAGGTGAGGGGCGTCAATAATCTGTAAATGGCAAAAATAACAAGCATATTGGAGAAAAAATGCCAAAGATTATTGAGGAACAATGTGGTGTGCCGACCCCATCCGACGGTGAAATGAGCGAGGCTAATGTAATTCAACTTCTGGGTGTTGCACCCGCATTTGCGATGGCGCTTACTTTTTTAACAGCGGCGCAATCGACTGGAGTGCTATTTGAGAATTCTGTTGCGACAGCGCAGCGCCAAAACACGATTGCGCAATGCGCGCTGACTCAGGGGATCTTACATATTCACTCGGTTGGCACAATGGCCGCTGCGACAAGTGTTGCGCATATGGACCCTAAAGAGGTGGAGCAGGCGGCGGACAGTCTGCTTTCTAATATGTGTAAGTACTTTAAGCGTTAACTCGTGCGTACTGGCAGTGCAACCACAGTTTTAAGTCAATGAGACAATTAGGAGTTTGCTTCTGGCTGGAACCCATATCCGGTGTTCGGTCAGGAGCGAAGCAGGGCTGCTTTGTGCCGAATTGCTCTAGTATTCGGCGGTATTGGGGGAAGTGGGTGTATGGCAGATCTTCCGGGGATTGGCCCCGTTATTGGTGAGGGCAATATGGTCACAGATGCTGTGACACAAACGAACGTGCAGGTTATTGGTGACGCGCCTGCAATGGCTATGGCAAATATTTATATGTCTATGGCTCATGCGACTGGAATTATGTTCCAGAATTCTGTCGGGGCAGCTTCTCAGCAACTTATCCTTTCACAAGCGGCAACCACTCAGGGCGTCATGCAAATCAATTCCGTCAACACAATGGCAGGGGCATCTGCAACGCAAAAGATTGCCCAGGTCGGAACCGCCGACCAGCTGACTACGCTGTTGACCACCTTGCAAGGTCTTAACCAGTAAACCGGAACTTTCGAACTTCGTCATCTGGCGTAATGCCAGTGCGTGGAGAGCGGTTCTGATGCCTCCTTACTTTGTTGTAGTGCGTACTCCTTTGGAGCCAGTTCAAGGAAAGACAGAACCGGATTTAAACAAGGACTGTATGAAAGAGGACTTTTAGCATGCCAACTACTGTTAGCCCTATGATCACTGATGCTGTTACTCAATCCAACGTGAAAGTTGTTGGTGAAGCCCCTGCAATGGCAATGGGCAGTGTCTATCAGACAATGGCCCATTCCACCGGTATTCTCTTTGAGAACTATGTCTCTGCCGCTCAGCAGCAGAACATTCTTTCTCAGGCAGCAGCCAACCAGGGTGTCATGCAGATTTACTCTATGGATACAATGGCTGGTGCTGGTGCTACCGAAAAAGTGGCTCAGAGCGGTACCCCGGATCAGTTGAATACACTGCTGACAATCATGAAGGTGTTCAACCCAAGCTAAGCATTGATGTCGCCCTCAGGCGGTGTTTTCTCTGCATACAATTAAGTGGGTTCCGGTTGATTGACGTAGCAAGATCTGCCTGTAAACGGGTCTCTATGGAGATCACCGGAAGCCATGTCTCTCTTTTTCAAAGGATATAGATTATGCCAGATATGGTTAATCCGATGATTACCGATGCCGTCACTCAAACCAATGTGAAAGTTGTTGGTGAAGCCCCTGCCATGGCGATGGGATCGCTTTTTCAGACAATGGCGCACTCTACCGGTATTCTCTTTGAGAATACTGTAGCAGCTTCCCAGCAGCAGAATATTTTGGCTCAGGCTGCGACCAACCAGGGTGTTATGCAGATTTACGCGTTGGATACCATGGCTGCGGCTGGTGCGACAGAGAAGGTTGCTCAGACTGGTACACCAGACCAGTTGCAGACCTTGCTTTCTATGATGCAGTCTTTCCGTCCCGGACGATAATGTCGCCGTCATCGGTAAATCTGTTCTGGACACGACCTTGCGCGCGTTTCCTTTTACCCTTCCCTACTTCGGTAGGGGAGGTTTTTTTGGTTCTAACGATGTGTCTTTTGCTGACAGACCTGATTGAAATGAGTATAGGTACTGCTACGATTAAGGCCAAAAGGCAAAGAATGACACATACCCTTACCCCCATTTTGGTTTGCGCACTTTATAAGTTTGTAGAGTTCGCGGACTTTGAAGATATGCGCGAGCCATTGCTAGCCTATTGTAAAACCCGCGGTGTAAATGGCAGCATCCTGCTGGCCCGTGAAGGGATCAATGGGACCATTGCCGGTGAAGAGCCACAGGTGCGTGATGTGATTGCATACCTGCGCAAAGAGCCTCGGTTCAGTGATCTTGGTGCAAAAGAAAGCTGGGCGAAGCGGGGCCCGTTCAAGCGCATGAAAGTGCGGCTCAAAGCAGCGATTGTGAATATGGGCATGAACGAGATTGATCCGAACGATCTTGTTGGATCCTACGTTAAGCCTGAGGACTGGAATGCCCTGATCGCGGATCCTGAGACCGTTGTTATTGACACTCGCAATGACTACGAGTTTGCGCTGGGTACGTTTGAAGGGGCGCTTGACCCTGAGACGGAGACGTTCAACGAGTTTCCTGAGTGGGTGAAGCGGAACGACAACAAGCTACGCTCCAAGAAGAAGGTTGCCATGTTCTGCACCGGCGGTATTCGTTGTGAGCGGGCGACAGGCCTGATGCTGGAACAAGGTTATGATGAGGTCTACCACCTTGAAGGCGGTATTTTAAATTACCTAGAGACAGTGCCGGAAGAGAATAGTCTTTGGAAGGGCGAGTGTTTTGTTTTTGACGACCGTGTTTCAGTTGATCACAAACTGAATGCAGGATGGGGCAGGAACCTGCCGGAGAAAACCAAAGCAGTTCTGGCGCCATACCAGATCGACGATAAGCCTTTAAAAAGCTCTGAGAGCTAAAATGGGTTGAAGGAGGGGCAGCACGTACTGCCCCTTTTTGTATTTTTCTTTAGCCGAACCGGAATGTTGGCAGGCCTTTGTGTTCCACATCCATTGCGAACAGGCCGCCGGATTTCGGGAACTCTTTCAGCAGATCTTCATCGCCGTGCGGGCGTAGGCTGGCCACGACCATCGTTTTTAAGTGCGGACCGGCGAAACATGGAACAGTCGGGCGTGGCACTGGCATCGGGATTGAAAAAATCAGCTCTCCATCCGGTGCAAAGCAGTTGAGGTTGCCTGCGGATATGCCTGCGGACCAGTAGTTCCCTTCCGTATCGGTTGTTGCGCCATCTGGACGGCCCACTGTGTTATCCAGCTGCAAAAATTGCTTCTGGTTAGAGGCGGTGCCGAAATCCTTATCAAAGTCGTAGGTGTACACCATGCCTGAGCCGGTATCGGAATGGTACATGGTTTTGTTATCTGGTGACCATGCCAAGCCGTTGGAGGTGCGCAATTCCTCGGCAAACTTCTGTACTGTGCCATCAGGTGCGACGCGGTACAGGCCTGCGATTGGTGTGCGTGGGCTGATGTCGTCCATGGTGCCGACCCAGAACGCGCCGTCTGGTCCGACCTTGCCATCATTCAGGCGCGTGCGCGGGTTATCTGGTTCAATCTTGGCGATGGTGTCGTATACTTTTGACGTAGTGTCGAAGAGGATGATTTCATCCTTCATCGCCACGACCAGGCGCCTGTCCTTACACAGGCCGAATGAGCCAACCACTTCGGGGAAGTCCCATGTGACGACTTCTTTGCTATCCCATTGCATTGCATGGATCTGCTTACCGAGAATATCGCAGAAGAACAGGTTATTACTGAGTTCATCCCAAACGAGGCCTTCTGCCAACTCGTAACGGCCATCCAGTAAGCAGGTGATAATCGGGGTCAAAGTCGTACTCCAAAACGTAAGCGAGGCTAAAGCAGTTTGCCCCTTTGTCAGGGGCGGCCAAATTGCTTTAGCCTTATGTTTTATGGTGTATTCTTAACCGAAAACCTGAACCACTTTTCGGGAATACATCTATGAACTGAATAGGCAAACTGCAATTTTACATTGTTATAGAATGCTTCTAGCGGAGCGTCGAGTATTAGCCCTCTGAAATCGGAACGGCACTGCCTTGTTTTGTGGAGCGGATCGCAAAGGATGAACGCATACGCACAACTCCGGGCAAGCGGGTGAGGTGATCGCGGTGAATGCGTTCGAAATCAACCGGATCCTCTGCCATCACACGGAGGATGTAATCCGCATCGCCGCCCATGAGGTGGCATTCCATTATCTCGTTGGACCGGTCGACGGCCTTCTCAAAAGTGGAGAGGGCCTCTTCTGATTGTGATCCCAGAGAGATCTCTACAAAGACATTCATGCGCTTGCCGAGCTTTTTGGGGTTAAGCAGGGCAACGTACTTCTCAATGACACCATCTGACTCCAACGTGCGGACACGGCGCAAGCATGCAGAGGCAGATAACCCTATCTGGTCGGCGAGGTCGGAGTTGGAAATCCGGCCATCATTTTGCAAGGTGCGGAGGATTTTCTTGTCGAGCTTGTCCAGTTTCATAGCTTTGCCATTTTCGCAGATTATTGTGTCAAGGCGATAGTAATTCGAAGAAGTTTGCTAAAATGTACAGTGTGACGCGCACATTGCAAGCATCTGCAAGTGAAAACTCCATAAAGTAGGTAGAATGACAAAGTCGAAGCTGATTGGGAGAACGAGATGCTTGTAGGTGTTCCTAGAGAGATCAAAAATCACGAATATCGCGTTGGCCTGACGCCAGACAGCGTGCGTGAAGTTGTTGCGCACGGTCATCAGGTGGTTGTTGAAACCAACGCTGGTGTTGGTATTGGCGCAAGTGATGCAGCTTATGAAGCGGCTGGTGCAACCATTTTGGCAACAGCTGTTGAGATTTTTGCAAAAGCTGAGATGATCGTGAAGGTGAAAGAACCTCAGGCTGTCGAGCGCAAGATGCTCCGCCCTGATCACCTGCTGTTCACCTACCTGCACCTAGCTCCGGATCCAGAACAGACTGCCGACCTCGTTGCTTCCGGGGCGGTATGCATTGCTTATGAAACTGTAACTGATACAAAAGGTCGCCTGCCATTGCTGGCGCCTATGTCTCAGGTTGCTGGTCGTCTCTCCATTCAAGCTGGTGCTACTGCTTTGCAGAAAGCAAATGGCGGTTCTGGTGTTCTGCTCGGCGGCGTACCCGGTGTTGCTCCTGCCAAGACCGTTGTTATTGGCGGTGGTGTTGTTGGGGCCCATGCTATTGAAATGGCAATTGGCCTTGGTTCCGATGTGACTGTGCTTGACCGGGATGTGAACGTTCTGGATGCACTCTCCGCTCGTTTCGGTTCCCGTCTGAAAACAGTTTACTCCAACCGTGCTGCGCTTGAAGAACAGGTGCTGGCCGCTGATCTGGTTGTTGGTGCCGTTCTCGTTGCTGGTGCTGCTGCTCCTAAGCTGGTTACCAAAGAGCACATCAAAGCGATGAAGCCGGGCTCTGTTGTGGTTGATGTTGCAATCGATCAGGGCGGTTGTTTTGAAACCTCTCGTGCAACAACTCATCAGGACCCAACCTACATTGTAGATGAGGTGGTTCATTACTGCGTGGCAAACATGCCGGGCGCTGTGGCTCGGACCTCTACCTACGCGTTGAACAATGCAACTCTGCCGTACGTTCTTGCGCTTGCTGATAAAGGCTACGCCACTGCACTGCGCACCATTCCGGGCTTCATGCCGGGTTTGAACGTTTACAAAGGTCAGGTAACTGTTGCTGAAGTGGCTGAAAGCCTTGGTTACAGCTACGTTGCACCGGAAGCTGCTCTGGCTAAGGAAACCGAAGCAGCTTGAAAGGCTGGCGAGACCTAATTTGATTTTGAAGCGGGGGCCTTTGGGCTCCCGTTTTTGTTTAGAAGGGTTTATTAACCCTGTCAGATCTTTGTCTGCGCGTTAATCTCTTTTCAGTTCCTGATTATTATGATGACCCTGAATATAATACTGGTTGAAATTTACTATAATTTATTGGTTAGGGCATTGCCGTGTATCACGATTTGGAACTGGTTCTTCAGCACGATTTGATTGTTGATTGGAAAGAACACTACAAAGAAGTGTATGGCAAACAGACATTGCTTTTGCAGAACCGTCTGCATGAGCTCCCCGTTTTTCGCCCCGAAAACCTTGCCCGCCTCATTGAAGTGGCGCCTTCTGAGCACTATGATTTTGTGCGCCCCGGAGCTATTGGCACCAAAAAATCTGAATGGCTACAGTGCAGTCTTGAAGGCACGAAGGGCGGCGATGTGCTGCGGGCAGTTGAAGAGGGACGGTTCTGGCTCTCTCTGCGTGCTTTGCAAGAATGGGACGAGGGCTTTCGCCTGATCACTCGTAAGATCTTTGATGAGCTTGAGATCAAAATGCCTGGGTTTGAAACCTTCAAACATAAAACGGGCATGTTGATCTCCTCTCCGGGCGCGCAGGTTTATTACCACGCAGATGTTCCGGGGCAGTCACTCTGGCAGGTGAAGGGTCATAAGGACGTTTACATCTACGATAATACAGCGCCGTTCCTCTCTGACGAGCAACTGGAAGAGATCTTCCTTGGTGAGACGGAGGAGGAGATCAGGTTCGAGCCTTGGTATGATGAGTTTGCGACCAAGGCCACGCTTAAGCCGGGTGAGATGGCGCATTGGCCGCTTAACAACCCGCACCGGGTCGAAAACCATGATGAAGTGAATATCTCGGTGACGACAGAGCATTTCACTTCAGAGATCCGCGATTTTTACGCGATTGTTTATGCAAATGGGCTGCTGCGGGCTGCAGGAATTTCAGGCAGCCGGCACAGCCGTGGTGCGATGAAATATGCCAAGATGGCTTTGGCTGCTGCACATAAGATGATCTACAAGAAGATGGTTCGCTCAAGTGCAAACGCCAAGAGCCCACGGAGCTTCAAGCTGGATATGACAGCGCCGGATTTTATGGCTGAGCTGTAGATTGATTTTATCGATGCTCTAGCAACGATAGTAGTAAGGGCGACCTTGGCGATCATACCCAACACAGCGACGCGGTGTGGTGTATGCGCCGATCAGTCCTCCGGCCAATGCGCCTATGCCAGCACCGGCAAAGGCGGCACCCACATCCCCTGTTGATGCGCCGATGGCTGCGCCTGTTGCTGCGCCTAATCCGCCGCCAACAAGGGCGCGGTCAGTGCGGTTGTATTCGCTACATGCACTGAGGGTGAGCAGAGTTGCTGTGACTAGGATTGCTTTTTTCACGGTTTGTCTCGTGTTGTTGTTTCTTTGGAGACAACCGTAGTGTGCAACCATTGCCGGTGTGTGAACAGGGCATGGCGCCTTTCGTCATGGTTAAAATGAGCTGATCTTGTGTGTGTCAAACGTAAAAAGGCCCCGCTTGGAGCAGGGCCTTTGAAATGGTTTTACCAGTTCTAGCGTAAAGCTTATGGGCATTTTACGCGGTAGGGGCGACCATACTGATCATAGGCAGTACAGTTTTTTGGGGTGGTTACGTTGCCGAGAATGCCGCCTGCAACGCCGCCGATTGCGGCACCTGTAACTGCTGACCTCACGCCGCCGCCTGTGGCCGCGCCGATAGCTGCACCAGTTGCAGCGCCGAGGCCACCACCAAGAAGGGTACGATCAGTACTTGAGGATGTGTTACAGCCAGCAAGAGCCAGCAGCGCAACACTTACACCAACAAGAGCAAATTTTTTCATTCCAGTCTCCTTTTGCTGCCAATCCCAATCTGACCGGACCCCGATATCTCCTGGCAGCTCAAATTTTATGAATTCGAACTAACAAAAAGAACATGGTTAAAATTTGTTAAAACTTAGAGACTTCTCGCCTTCTTTAGGTATTTCAACAAGCCTTGGGTCGAACTGTCCTTGTTTGCGGCGGATTGACTGCCTTCAACCATTGGCAAAAGCTGTGTCGCAAGTTCTTTACCGAGTTCAACACCCCATTGGTCAAAGGAATTGATGTTCCAGATCGCACCCTCAACAAAGACGCGATGTTCGTAAGACGCAATCAACCTACCCAGTGTGAATGGATCGAGACGATCATAGATGAGGGTCGTTGAAGGCCGGTTACCCGGGAACACCTTTTGTTGAGCTAGTTTGGCAATCTCTTCTTCAGCTTTTCCGTCTGCTTTAAGCTTTTCTTCGACTTCTTCTTGCGAACGACCACGGAGCAGAGCTTCACTTTGAGCCAGACAGTTTGCCAGCAGGAGATTGTGATGCACCTTCAGGTCGTCTTCATGATTGTTGGCAGCAACCAGAAACTCACAGGGGATGATGCTCGTGCCTTGGTGGATAAGCTGGTAGAATGCGTGCTGGCCATTGGTACCGGGTTCACCCCAGACAACAGGCCCGGTTTGTGTTGCAACCGGAGTGCCGTCTTTGGTGACGCTCTTGCCGTTGGATTCCATATCCAGCTGTTGCAGGTAAGCCGGGAAGCGGGAGAGGCGTTGATCGTAAGGCAATACGGCGCGGGTGTCGTAGCCCAGAATGCTGCGATGCCAAACACCGATCAAACCCATGATAAACGGGATATTGTCTTCAATCGGAGCTGAGCGGAAATGGTTGTCCATGGCATGGCCACCGGCAAGGAAATCTGAGAAGGCATCCGGGCCGATTGCGATCAGAAGTGGCAAGCCAATAGCTGACCAGATGGAATAGCGCCCGCCGACCCAATCCCAAAACCCGAAGACGCGATCTTCTGTAATTCCAAAGGCAGTGACTTTGTCGAGTGCAGTTGAGACAGCTGCGAAGTGCGCTCCAACTGCCTCTTCACCACAATGCTTTGCAATCCAGCGGCGTGCTGTTGCTGCATTGGTCATGGTTTCAATGGTGGTGAAGGTCTTGCTGGCAATGATGAACAGGGTGGTAGCTGGGTTCAGTTTTGCCAGCGTGTCAGCAATGTGCGCTCCATCAACGTTGGAGACGTAATGCAGGTTCGGGCCGTCATGGTAGGGAGCCAGCGCCAGCGTTGTCATTGCTGGGCCAAGATCAGAGCCGCCGATGCCGATGTTGACCACATCTGTGATAGCCTCGCCGGTATAACCAGCAATTTCGCCAGAGCGGATACCTTCAGCGAAGTCGCCCATATTAACGAGAACTTCGTTGATGTCTGGCATCACATCTTTGCCGTCCACCAGAACCGGATTTTCTGATTGGTTGCGCAGAGCTGTGTGGAGGACTGCGCGGTCTTCGGTTGTGTTGATGTGTTCACCGGCGAACATGGCATCGCGTTTTGCTTCAACGTTGGCAGCTCGGGCCAATTCCAGCAGAAGGTCAAAGGTTTCTTCTGTCAGTTTATTCTTGGAAAAATCGTAGAGCAGATCATCAGCTGAGCGGGAAAACTTGTCAAAACGGGACGGGTCAGCTGCAAAAAGATCTGTAATCTTGGTGGAATGAATAGCCTGCGCGTGGTCTTCGAGGCGTTTAAAGATATCTTTTGGATTTGCTGTCGGCATGAAGGCCTCCATTCATCATTATAATGGCTGTTGGCTGGCTGCGAGTGTCGCGCCTTGCCCAATTGCCTGGGACCTGTGATGTAAGGCCCCAAGCAGATTATTCAATGCAATCAAATGTGATTGGCTGCGATTAAACGGTCAAAGCTGCTGCTTCGCGGGCCCGTTCTTCAATGCCTGCCCAATCTTCAGCTTCGATTGCTTTTGCATCCGCAATCCACGAACCACCTACGCAAAGAACGTTTGGAAGAGCGAGGAAATCGCGCGCGTTGCCTAAGTTAATACCACCAGTTGGGCAGAACTTAGCCGCAGCAAAGGGAGAGGACAGGCCTTTCAACATTGGTGTGCCGCCCGCAGGAACTGCTGGGAAGAACTTAAGGCGCTCATATCCAGCTTCCAAAAGCATCATCACATCAGAAGGAGTGCTTGTCCCCGGAAGAAGGGGGGCGTGCTGAAAATCTTCGGCAGCTGCGATAAGACTGTCTGTAATGCCTGGTGAAACAACAAAGGTAGAGCCTGCTTTGACAGCTGCTTCATAGAGTTTGTGATCCAGAACTGTACCGGCGCCAACCAGAGCGCCTTCTACTTCATCGGCAACGGCTTTGATGCAGGCAAGTGCATTTGGTGTGCGCAGAGTAATTTCGATACCTGGAATACCGCCTTTAACCAATGCTTTGGCCATTGGGACAGCTTTTTTAGGGTCATTTACAATGAGAACTGCGATCACCGGGGCGGCGGTCATGATTGCTTCTACGCGCTCTATGTTTTGAGCCATTACACTGTCTCCATTGCGCTGACCGGGTCAGCATAGTTTTTGGTTTTGGTTGTTTGCTCTAGATTGAAAACGCGTGCACCTGAGTCGGCGGAGCTGACGTTTGCTCTAAAGCTTGCGAATAATTCTCGTCCGATTCCGCTCTGGTAGCCTCCAAAATCTACAGGTTCGATAGATCTATTGGAGAGCTCTTCCACGGGAACCAAGATGTCCAGAGTGCCGTTCACAGCATCGAGACGCAAAATGTCTCCGTCCTGCACCTTGGCGATCAGCCCTCCGTCCATGGCCTCTGGAGTAACATGGATTGCAGCTGGGATCTTGCCGCTGGCGCCGGACATGCGCCCATCTGTTACAAGTGCGACTTTATATCCACGGTTCTGCACAACGCTCAAGGGCGGCGTTAGTTTGTGAGCTTCCGGCATACCGCAGGCTTTTGGTCCCATGTAGCGCAGGACAACGACAACATCTTTGTTCAGCTGGCCAGCTTTGAAGGCGGCCTCAACATCTTCCTGTGTGTGGAAGAGTTGTGCCGGTGCTTCAATAATGTAGCGGTCTGGAGCTACTGCTGAGCTTTTGATGATTGCAGCGCCGAGGTTACCAGTGAGGACCTTGAGGCCACCGTTTGTATTGAAAGGGTTTTTGGCGGTTGCGAGGACAGTCTCATCCAAGGCTTTTGCCGGAGCAGGTTTGCGCAGGACATTGCCATTGTCGTCTAGGAAGACATTTACGGTGTAGCCGTCCAATCCCGTTCCATTGACGGTTTTTACGTCTTTGTGAAGCAGGCCTGCCTCTATCAGTTCGCGGATGAGGAAGCCCATGCCGCCAGCAGCTTCGAAGTGGTTTACATCGCTTTTGCCATTTGGATAAACGCGGACCAACAAAGGAACGATCTCTGAAATCTCCGAGATATCCTGCCATGTGAGCTGAATGCCTGCGGCGGCGGCGATCGCAACAAGGTGCATGGTGTGATTGGTGGATCCGCCGGTTGCATGAAGCCCCACAACACCATTTACAATGGCGCGTTCATCAATGATTTCATAGAGCGGTGTTGGATTGGCGCGTTGGGCCGTGAGGTCAATAACCTGTTTCACGGCTTCTTTCATCAGTGCGTCCCGGAGTGGGGTAAGCGGGTTGATGAAGGAGCTGCCCGGCATATGAAGACCCATGATCTCCATCAGCATCTGGTTTGAATTTGCTGTGCCGTAAAACGTGCAGGTGCCCGGCGAATGATAGGAGGCACTCTCTGAGGCGAGGAGTTCTTCGCGTGTGGCTTTGCCTTCAACAAACAACTGACGGGTGCGGGACTTCTCATCGTTTGGAAGGCCGGACGTCATTGGGCCTGCTGGCAGAAAGATTGCCGGGAGATGACCGAAGGTGAGAGCTCCGATCAGCAGTCCGGGAACGATCTTATCGCAAACACCAAGAAACACTGCTGCATCAAACATGCCATGGGACAAACCAACGGCAGCGGACATGGCAATCAGGTCTCGTGAGAACAGGGAGAGGTCCATTGCCGGCTGGCCTTGCGTGACACCATCACACATAGCCGGTACGCCGCCGGCGACCTGTGCCGTTGCCTGCACTTCGCGAACAATTTCCCGAATGATCTGCGGGTAGTTCTCATAGGGTTGGTGCGCGGAGAGCATGTCATTGTAGGCGGTGATGATGCCTAGATTAGGCTGCTTGTCTGAGGCGAGGTGCTGCTTGTCTGAGACTGAGCACGCTGCGAAGCCGTGGGCAAGGTTGGTACACGCGAGACCTGCGCGTTGCGGAGCGTTGGATTGCTGCGCTTTCATACGGAGAAGGTAATCTTGTCTGCTGTCTGCGCTTCGGCTGACAATGCGATCTGTAATCTCTTTGAGGCGAGGATGGATCATGTCGTGTGCTCTGCCTTTTGTTTTGACTTTTATTTAGCCGAACGGAATAGAAAATAGGGGGACTTGGGTGGAGTCCGCAGCCCTGAATTTAGCCGTTTTAATCGATTTAAATCGTGGAGCCAATCATTTTTTACCAACTCTGCCTATAGGTAACTTTGATTGTTTCCGTGGGGATCGCAAGTGGGAGTAATACTTGCTTTAGTGCACAGGTGCCGGAGAACCGGCACCTGAATCTTAATCAGTCGCTTTCGTCATGCCATGTGCGGCCATCACGCTCGATGAGGGCAATAGAGGAAGACGGCCCCCAAGTCCCGGAGGTGTAAGGCTTCGGGCTTTCCTTGACATGGGACCAATGGGAGAGGATCGGATCAATCCATGCCCAGGCCGCTTCCACTTCGTCACGGCGCATGAACAGGGTCTGGTTGCCACGGATCATGTCCATGATCAGGCGCTCATAGGCATCTGGGTGACGGGCGTTGAAGGCTTCAGCGAATGTCATATCCAATGGCACTTCGCGCAGACGCATGGATCCTGGACCCGGGTCCTTGATCATCACCTGCATTTTGACGCCTTCATCTGGCTGCAAGCGGATGACAAGTTTGTTTGCTGCAATTCGGCCAGCATCAGGTAGGAAGATGGAGTGGGGCACGTCTTTGAACTGAATGGTGATTTCGGAGACACGCGAGGCGAGGCGTTTGCCTGTGCGCAGGTAGAATGGAACGTTGGCCCACCGCCAGTTGGCGATATCTACCTTCGCTGCCACAAAGGTTTCGGTTGTGGACGTGTCATTGCCCAGCTCTTCGAGATAGCCTCTTACAGCGCCGCCAGCAGATGCCCCTGAACGGTACTGTCCGCGAACGGTGTTCCGCTCAACCATCTCCGGTGTCATCCGGCGCAGAGCTTTGAGAACTTTAAGCTTCTCATCACGCACACTGTCTGGCGCCATGGATTCCGGTGCTTCCATCGCAACAAGGCAGAGCAGTTGGAGGAGGTGGTTCTGTACCATGTCGCGCAGTGCGCCAGCGGTGTCGTAATAACCTGCCCGGCTCTCAACGCCGAGGGTTTCGGCCACTGTGATTTGTACATGATCGATATGGGCTGAATTCCAGAGTGGTTCGAACAGGACGTTTGCAAAGCGTAGGGCCATCAGGTTCTGAACGGTTTCCTTACCAAGGTAGTGATCGATACGGAAAATCTGGTGTTCTTTGAAAACCGAGCCAACAGTTTCGTTCACTTCATGCGCAGAGGTGCCGTCTTTGCCGATTGGTTTTTCGATGGTTACACGGGATTTCTCGGTAACCAGATTGTGCTCACCCAATGCGGAACAGATTGGGCCGAAGAAATCAGGAGAGACGGAGAGATAAAAGGCACGAATAACGTCTTCGCGGCCTGCTAGTTTTTCCTCCAATGCTTCCCATCCGGTGTTCTGGGCAACATCGACAGATACATACTGGATGCGCTTCAAGAAACGACCCAAAGCATCCTGATCAACGTCTTTAACATGCTCGCAGATCGCTTTGCCGGCCCATTCGCGGTATTCTTCATCGGTCAGTTGGCGGCGGGATACTGCAATGATGCGTGCGTCTTCGCAAATGTGTCCGACTGGTTCGCGGTGGTAGAGAGCTGGTAGCAGTTTGCGATAAGTTAGGTCGCCAGTTCCGCCAAATACGACGAGGTCAAACGGGTCAGTTGGTGCAGGACGGTTAGGCATGGAGTTCCCTTTTGGCGAGCCGGAGACCGGATTTCCGACTTTAATAATTTGTCATGCAACCGCTTCAGCTGGTGTCGCGTCGTCGTTTTACGAGCAGACCTTCTGAATGTAATTTGGTTGTAGAGTTTGAAGATGCGCAGCACATTACCTGTGTGGCGGCAGCTTGGTCGTCTTGCTGCTCTTTTTCGCGTCAAAACTCATACAAAGGTTGCATTTATGAATTTGCACCCTGTTTGATGCGGGTTTAATCAAAAAGCAAGCAAAAATACGCGGGTGCCTAGAAAGTGGGCAGTCGAAGTGCATTTCGAACGAATTGGTATTGGGAGTTTTCTGGTTTCTGTGAGTTTTGTTGTGGAACTGTCATGATTTGCACAGTTACAGCAAGAAGTTGAGGGGACAAGCATTGGGGTCCCACTCTTCCTTTGCTAGTCTTGCCTCTAGGTCATAAACATGCGGAGGCGTCCACGCGCTTCCTGATAAAGGGAGAAGTGCTATGGGATCTCGGCAGGATAAAGTCGCTGGATTAAAAACACTCATTGATCAGGGGCAGGGAGCTGTGCCAGCTGATCTGGTGCTGAAGAACGTAGAACTCTTCAACGTGATTGATGGAAGCCTGACAAAAACTGATATCGCCATTTGCGGTGATAAGATCGTCGGGACATACGATACCTACAGTGGTGAAACCGAGGTGGATTGCAGCGGTAAGATTGCTGTGCCGGGCTTCATTGATACGCACTTGCATGTGGAATCCTCTCTGGTAACACCGTTAGAGTTTGATCGCTGTGTTCTGCCGTATGGTGTGACGACTGCGATTTGTGATCCGCATGAAATTGCGAATGTGACGGGCGCGGCGGGCATTAAGTATTTCCTCGACAGTTCACTCGAGACCATCATGGATTTGCGGGTGAACTTGTCTTCCTGTGTGCCAGCAACTGAGTTTGAGACGAGTGGTGCGCGGTTGGATATTGATGATCTGCTACCGTTCAAGGATCATTCCAGCGTCATCGGTCTTGCGGAGTTTATGAACTTCCCCGGTGTGCTGGCAGGTGATCCGAATGCACTTGCCAAGATTGCTGAATTTGAGGGTGAACACATTGATGGGCACGCGCCCTTGGTTCGAGGCAAGGCGCTGAATGGGTATCTTTCTGCTGGTATCCGCACAGACCATGAAGCAACAACTGCAGAGGAAGCGCTGGAGAAAATCTCCAAGGGGATGACGATCCTCATTCGCGAAGGGTCCGTTTCCAAGGATTTGGATGCGCTTGCGCCGGTGTTAACACCAGAGCGCGCCAGCTTTGTTGCTCTGTGTACGGATGACCGCAATCCACTTGATATTGCCGAGGAAGGGCATCTCAACTGCCTGATTAAGCGCCTGATTGGTCATGGAAGTGCACCGCGTGATGTTTACCGTGCTGCAAGTTGGTCCGCCGCCAATGCGTTTGGTTTGCGTGACCGTGGTTTGATTGCTCCGGGTTGGCGGGCTGATATCGTTCTGCTGAACGATCTGGAAACCTGTGACATCAGTGACGTTATTTCTGCTGGTCGACTGGTCAATGATGAGCTGTTTGCAGGTCGGAAACTGATTGAGCCAATCGGATTGCTTGATACGTGCCATGCGGAGCAAGTGAGTGCGGCTAGTTTTGTGGTGCCTGCACAACGAGAGACATCGGTTATCGGTGTGAAACCGGGCCTGATTATCACTGAGCATTTGAAGATGGATCTGCCTGTTGCAGACAACTATTCACAAATCGATCTGGAGCAGGATGCAATCAAAGTTGCAGTGGTTGAGCGGCATGGCAAGAATGGGAACATTGCCACGGCGTTCGTAAATGGGTTTGGTATGGCGGGCGGGGCTATTGCCTCTTCTGTGGGACATGACAGTCATAACATCTGCGTTGTTGGAGCAGATGAAGAGGCAATGGCTGCGGCGGTAAACCGGTGTATTGCCTTAAAAGGCGGCTTTGTTGTAGCCAAAGGCAGTGACGTGCTTGCAGAGATGGAACTTCCGCTTGCTGGGCTTATGAGCTTGGACCCATTTGAAAAGGTGAAGGAGCGTCTTGAGGAACTCCGGGCCGCAGCTAAATCGCTGGGCTGTGTGCTTCCGGAGCCGTTTTTGCAGGTGGCATTTCTACCTCTCCCCGTTATTCCCCACCTTAAAATCACTGATTTTGGGTTGTTTGACGTCTCACGATTTGAGCTCATTCAATAGAGCAGGGCGTTGATATCTCTCAGTTTCCTCACAAAATGTCAGTGTACATGAGGAAAATGTCACATTGCGGGTCAATCGTATGTCTGAGTTGACGTTACCGTCAACTTGACGCAAATTCCGTGCAAAGCATCGGGATGTAAGGTTTTTCTGGTATGTTGGAAGCGTCAACTTTGGCTTGATGCCGAGGAAGTTTGCCAATTACTTCAGAAGAACAATAATAATCGGGGAGGAGATCTGCGCATGACGACAGGTCGTGAGGCACAAGTCGAATTTCCAGTTCGTACTATCGACAGCTATCTGGATGATACGGTTAAGGGCTACGCACATCGTCCAGCCATCTACTTCATGGGTAAAACCACGAGTTATGGCGAGCTTGGGGCTCTTGTTGAGCGTGCGGCTGGTTCTCTTCAAACTATGGGTGTGAAGAAGGGAGACAAAGTTGGTCTTTGTCTGCCAAACACGCCTTATTACACCATTTTCTACTTTGCGGTTTTGAAGATTGGCGGCGTCATCGTTAACTTCAATCCGCTGTATGTTGAGCGTGAGATTGCGTTTCAGGCCCGTGATTCTGGGGCTCGCATCATGGTCACCATGGATCTTTCGGTCATTTACGACAAGGTTGAGACTGTTCGTCAGGAGGGAGCGCTGGACAAGGTTATTGTTTGTCCAATGGCTGACATTCTGCCTCAACCCAAAAAGCTGTTGTTTAAGCTGTTCAAGCGCAAAAACGTTGCGAAAATTCCGGCGGACAGCGCTCATGTGAAGTTCGATGCCCTTCTTGCGCTGTTCAAAGGTGTTACGCCTGTTGAGATTTCGCCGAAGGAAGACATTGCGGTTCTGCAGTACACTGGTGGAACCACTGGAGTTCCCAAAGGGGCAATGCTGACGCATTATAACATCACCTCCAATATGGAGATGTTGGAAAGCCACTATGGTGGGTTGAAGCGTGGGTATGAAAGGACACTTTGTGTGCTTCCCTTCTTCCATGTGTTTGCGATGACCGTGTTGCAGAACCTTTCTGTGCTGGGTGCGGCTGAAATGCTGATGATGCCACGCTTTGATCTGAAAGAATTGCTGGATCTAGCTGGTAAGAAGCAACCTACGTTGTTTGCTGCTGTGCCAACCATTTATACGGCGATTAACAACAGCGAGATGACCAAGGATTATGATCTTACCTCTATTCGCTACTGTATGTCTGGTGGTGCGCCGCTTCCTGTTGAAGTGAAACAGAAGTTTGAAGCGCTAACCGGTTGTGTGCTGGTGGAAGGGTACGGCTTGACCGAGAGCTCTCCTGTTGCGACAGCCAATCCAATGGATGGAACTGGCAAGGACGGCTCCATCGGCGTTCTTATGCCTGGAACGACCCTTGAGTTCCGCGATTTGGAAGATTTGGAAAAGATTGTCGAAAAAGGTCAGAAGGGTGAGGTTTGTATCATTGGCCCTCAGGTGATGAAGGGCTACTGGAACCGACCTGATGAGACTGCTAAAACGCTGGAAGATGGTCGTATCTTGCATACCGGTGATGTTGGTTACATGGATGAAGACGGGTTCATCTTCCTTGTGGATCGCATCAAAGACCTCATTATTTGCTCCGGTTACAACGTTTATCCGCGTGTGATTGAAGAAGCACTTTATCAGCACCCAGCTGTTGCTGAGGTGATTGTGATCGCAATTCCAGATGGATACCGCGGGCAGGCCCCAAAAGCGTTTGTGAAACTGAAGGACGGTGAAAGCTCGACGGAGAAGGACCTGAAGGACTTCCTGAAAGGGCATATCTCCAAGATCGAAATGCCGAAATCCATTGAGTTCCGTGATGAGCTGCCAAAGACCATGGTTGGTAAGCTCTCCAAGAAGGAACTTGTTGAGGAAGAAGCTTCTAAGTCTCGCAATTCTGAGCGTATCTAGTGGTTCAGCTTAATTGATAGATTAACCCCTCGCAGTGATGCGGGGGGTCTTTGTCTAGAGCGGGCCGACTTGTTGGGTAACCGCGTTAATGGGTTTTGGCTGGTGCCGTTCCCATCGTTACTTTCCTACCCAACACTGTTTCGCGGTGCAGGGTGTAAAGCGATGCGCCAACAATGATTGCGCCGCCGAGATATGTTGTCCATAGCGGCCAGACGCCGAAAATTACAACGGAAATCAGAGCTGCGTAGACCAAGCGGATGTAGTCGAATGGGGCGATTGCGGAAGCTTCCCCATATCTGAGCGCTTGGATGTTACACATTTGCGCACTCCAGCTGACACCGGCAAGAGCCAGCAGCAACAGACCTTCATTGAACTCAATCGAGACCCAGTAGTAGATGCCGAAGGGCGCCATGATCAGGCCGACGAATGTGGCTTGAAATGTCAGGATGGTGATCGGTCTATCCAGTTGAGTGACCTTGCGCAGGATAATGCCCACCATGGCAGCACATGCTGAGGCCAGAATAGCCATGAGGCTGTAGGTTCCTAGCGCTGCGCCGTTGCCGGGCTGGACGATGATCATCACGCCAATGAAGCCCAGCACTGTCGCTGAAATCCGATGGATGCCAATGACTTCCTTGAGGAAAAAGACCGCGAAAATGGTGATGAAGAACGTTCTGGCAAACCCAATCACGGTGCTTTCTGCCAGAGGTAGGTGAATGACGGCTGTGAACCCGAAGTACATTGCTGCAGAGGCCAGCAGGATACGGCCCAAGTGTAGCAGAGGTGCTTGCGTTTTAATGGAGCCCGGAAAGCCCTTGATGATGATCGGTGCTGAGATGATCAGCATAAAAAACTGGCGCAACATAAGAATTTGAGTGACGTGCATACGATCGCCAAGCAGTTTTATTATGGTGCTCATTATGGCCATGAGAAAAGTAGCCAGAAGAGCCCAGCAGATGCCGCGTGTGTTGTTTGAAAGGCTTTGCCATTTTTTGGAAAACCTAATCTTGAACGCAGCAGTTGTTGAGCTGTCTTCAGACTTCGCTGAAGGAACAGGCATGTAACTGCTTTCGAAGCTGCCCTGTTGCAGGGGAAATGGACCGGACACTATGTCAGGTGCAGAGGGCGCTTTGATGAGAGCAAGCGCTAAAAGCAACAGAGAACAGGTGGGTGTAAGTTATAAATAACCCCATGTTCCCTGTTTGGTCAATTTCAAAAACACCAATGCGATTGAGAGTTTCGACAGTAAGCGCGAAGACACTGGCAACAATTTACCTTAAAATTACTGGATTACTGCTGTTTTTAAAGCGTATCTGGCCTGCGCCAATTGCCTTAGTTGAGTTGAATTTTGAGTTTAGAAAAGACTTGCAGGTGATGAAATCCGCTGTAGGTTCTCTTGTAATACGTAATTTGCTGTATTTGGGAGATGGCAGTTTTCTGCTGCTCTTCGGCGTTTTGAGGTTTTTATGAATCAGGTTGCGACACCTAAATTTGGAATTGGCGCTCCCGTGCGTCGTAAAGAAGACAATGCCTTTATTACAGGGCAAGGCCATTACACCGACGATATATCCGTTGAGGGTGCGGTACATGCCGTTGTCCTCCGCTCCTCTCTTGCACACGCAAAAATTACATTGAGCGGCGTGGATGATGCGCGATCCATGGAAGGTGTTCACCTCATCCTGACTGCAGCTGATCTGGAGGGAATCAACAAAATCCCTTGTAAAGCAGTGCTTAAGCAGCTGGATGGAACAAGGCACTGGGTTCCCCACCGTGAAGTATTGTGTTCTGACACTGTTCGCTTTGTGGGAGATGCTATCGCCTTTGTGGTGGCCGATAGTATTGACCAAGCGCGTGCTGCGCTTGAAGTGATCGAGGTTGATTACGATGATCTTGATGTAGCTATTGGGTGTGAAGCTGCTCTGGATGAGAACGCTGCTTGTGTGTGGCCGGAACATGGAACAAACAAGGCGTTCCATATTGGCATGGGCAACAAGGACGCCATGGAAGAGGGCTTTGCTCAAGCGCACCATATTACCAAAATCAAGGTCGTCAATAACCGTTTGGTTTCCAACGCCGTTGAGCCTCGTGCCTGTATTGGTGAGTTTGATAATGAAAGCGGACGCTACACTCTGACGACTGGGACGCAGGGTGGTCACGGTATGCGTGACCTCATTACCAAAAATATCCTCGGCATTGATCCCAAAGATTTGCGTGTTGTGACGCCGGATGTGGGTGGTGGTTTTGGCACTAAGATGTTCACTTACCTTGAGTATCCGCTCTGCCTCGTTGCCGCTAAGCGGTTGGGGCGGCCTGTAAAATGGCTGCAGGAGCGCACTGAGCATTTCATGTCTGATGCACAAGGGCGTGACAACGTTTCAGAAGCTGAGCTGGCGCTTGATGCGGATGGCAAGATGATTGGGCTTAAGGTTCATGTCATCGCGGATATGGGAGCTTACTTGCACGAGTTTGGTCCGGGTATTCCTTCTATCGGCATCACGATGACCTCCGGGCTTTATGATATCCCCGGTACTTGGGTTGAAGCGACAGGGGTTTACACCAACACTGTTCCCGTTGATGCGTTCCGTGGTGCTGGTCGTCCAGAAGCTGCGTATGTGCTGGAACGGCTTGTTGATAAAGCTGCGTTTGAGACTGGTGTTGATCCGGCTGAGTTCCGCCGCAAGAGCTTTATCAGTTCTGAAGCTTTGCCTTACACAACGGCGCTGGGCCGGATGTATGATACTGGAGAGTTCGACGTCCATCTGACAAAGGCTTTGGAAACAGTAGGTTATGCTGGTTTTGCTGAGCGTGAAGCAGAAAGCAAAGCGAATGGGCTGTACCGCGGTATTGGTATGGCGACCTATGTTGAAGCCTGTGCGTTTGCTGGCGGCGAGGAAGCAACATTGGAGTTGAACAAAAACGGCTCGGTCACATTGTTGATTGGAACGCAGAGCAATGGGCAGGGTCATGCGACGGCGTATGGTCAGGTTGTTGCCGAGCAACTGGGTTTGCAACTGGATCAGGTGGAGATGGTTCAAGGTGATACGGACCGGGTGAGGACTGGTGGTGGTACTGGCGGGTCGCGTAGTATTCCGCTTGGACTGACCTCTGTGAAAGCTGCCTCTGAAACTTTGGTGCGTAAAATCAAAGAGATAGCCAGTGAGAAGTTAGAGGTTGGTGTTGCTGATCTTGAACTTGAAGATGGGCATGTTCGTGTTGTCGGGACTGATCAGCAGATCAGTCTTGTTGATATTGCCGGATCTTTACCTGAACAGTTGAGTGCAGCTGAGAAGGTGATGCAGGATGAGTGTACATATCCCAACGGAACTCATATCTGTGAGCTGGAAATTGACCCGGAAACCGGTAAGACTGAGATCTTAAAGTATGTAATCGTTGATGATTTCGGTGTGACCGTGAATCCGATGTTACTCGCCGGACAAGTGCATGGCGGAGCTGGGCAAGCGATCTCGCAGGCGTTGTATGAGAACACCGTTTATGACGAAACCGGACAGCTGCTGAGTGCATCCTATATGGACTATCATATTGCGCGTGCTGATAATTTGCCGAGTTTTGACTTCTCGACGAACAATGTTCCGTCGACGACAAATGCGCTGGGCATTAAAGGTGCTGGTGAGGCTGGATCTATTGGAGCAGCGCCTGCTGTGATGAACGCAGTGATGTATGCGCTTCGGAAGAATGCCGGTCTTGATGAGGTGGATATGCCTGCAACACCGGTGAAGGTCTGGAGCGCTCTTCAGCAGGCTCAAGGCTAAGTATTTCGTAAATCAGAAGCAGGCGGATTGATGTTGCTCCGCCTGTTTTCTTTAATATTTAGAATGCCTTAAAGGTGATAATGGTCTTTGTGTCCTGAATGCCTTCAAAGACTTGAACCTTCTCAGCGACGAAGTGGCCGATGTCGTCATCGTCATTGATGTAAAACTTTGCCAGTAGATCATAGTCGCCGGAGGTGGAGTAAATTTCCGAAGCGATTTCCGCATCCGCAATGGCGTTGGCGACCAGATAGGTTTTGCCCAACTGGCACTTAATTTTCACAAAGAACGGAATCATAATAGTGCTATCCTTCTGTCCCGTAAGCTCAATTTTGAGTTTGCGTGGTTTTGTGGGCATTTTGCGGTGAAGTTGCGTATTCTTGCAAGCTTTTGCGTTTTTTAAGAAAGATCTACCCCCAGTTGCTTCAATGAGGTGTCTGCGTGTTTTCTCTTGCAGTTCTGAGTCCGGTTTGCTAGCAAAATAACTCACCAATGGGGGTGCCGGATTTTAAGATGACGGCTGAGAGGCAACTGTGCCAACTCCTAGAACCTGATCCGGATTGTGCCGGCGGAGGGAATTGGGATGATTACCTGTAGTGTCGTTCCCACCGATTTAGGAAGAGGGAGCGCAAGCGAGATGGCTTATAAAACAGAGGACCTATGGCAGGTTTTTGAAACCGTGCGTGAGCGCGGTGTTCGTGTGCATTGCCTTACCAACTCAGTTGCGCAAAATTTTACCGCAAATGTGATGTTGGCCTGTAACATCGTACCGTCTATGACATCCTCCCATGATGAAATCCCGATCTTCACGGCTGGCGTTGATGGCTTGTTGATTAATCTGGGAACACTGGATGGGAAACGCCGGCATGGAATTCGCCTTGCGCTGGATGTGGCTGTAGAGCGTTCCATTCCTGTTGTGCTTGACCCCGTGAAAGTGGACCGTTCTTCCATCCGATTGGAATTTGCGCAGGATATCCTAAAGCAGAACATTTCTATCCTGAAAGCCAATAGCGCTGAGCTTGATAGCCTTAAACTCTGTGTTGGTGCGCAAACATTGGTGGCGCGTACTGGGGTAGAGGATTTTGTTCTTGGTAAGGATGAGGCTTGGCTTGTGCGCAATGGTCATCCGTTTATGGACAAGGTGACGGCTGTTGGCTGTGCACTTGGTGGTGTGCTTGCCGGTTTTGCAGCGGTTGAGCCTGATAAAGAGCTGGCAGTGTTGGCGGGCCTTGCCATTTATGGGGTTTGCGGCGAACTTGCCGCAGCCAATGCGAATGGTCCGGGAAGTTTCGCGCCAGCTTTTATCGATAGCATCTATGGGCTCAATGCTGATCAATTTGGGCAGCATGTGAAGTTGGACATAATTAAGAATAAGAGTGGAGAATTGGCCGGATGAGTGCAATTGCAGTCACGATAGCTGGGTCAGACTCAGGTGGCGGAGCTGGTATTCAGGCAGATTTGAAGACGTTTTCAGCCCTTGGCGTTTATGGCGCCAGCGTGCTGAGCGCCTTAACGGCTCAAAACACCAAGGGCGTAAGCGGTATCCATGATGTGCCGCCGGAGTTTGTTGGTGCGCAGATTGATGCGGTCTTTTCTGACCTTAAGGTAAATGCTGTCAAAATCGGGATGTTGTCTCAACCTGCAGTCATTGATGTGGTTGCCACAAAGCTGACGGAATATGGCGTTAAGCGCGTCGTTCTTGATCCGGTGATGGTGGCGACCTCCGGGGATGTTTTGCTACAAAACTCAGCGATTTCAGTCCTTAAGGACAAGTTGTTTCCATTGGCGGATCTTATTACGCCAAATATGCAGGAAGCGGCTTTGTTGCTGGATCAACCCGTCGCGCACTCCCGAGAAGATATGCTGATGCAGGCGAAAGCTCTGTTGGAGATGGGTGCTAAGGGTGTGTTGTTGAAGGGGGGACATGGGTCGGGCGACACCTGTGACGATCTTTACCTCACACATTTGGCGGAAAAGTGGTATACGGCTCCTCGTTATAATACGCAGAATACACATGGGACAGGATGTACCCTGTCTTCTGCTGTTGCTGCCGGGCTCGCCAAAGGGTTGGAGCTGGGCGCTGCGATTGGCGAGGCGAAAGACTATATTAGTCGTGCGATCAAAGCTGCGGACACGCTGGATATTGGCGAAGGCCATGGGCCTGTGCACCACTTTCATGAATTTTGGTCTAAGTAACAAAGGGCGGTCCTGATGACCAATAAAAAAGAACAATTTCTGACACGCCGTCAAGCTCTAAGCTTTGCTGGTGGGGTTGCCGCAGGCGGTGTTGTATTGGCCGCACCGGCACTGGCGCAAGAGGCTGCTCCTACCATTGAATGGCGCATGGTGACCAGCTGGCCGAAAAATCTACCGGGCCCGGGTATGTCTGCCCAACGCATTTGTGATCGCATCAACCTCATGAGCAATGGCCGTATACGCGTTCGCCTTCATGCCGCTGGTGAGCTTGTTCCTTCGTTTGAAGTGTTTGACGCGGTTTCCAGCAATACGGCTCAGATGGGGCATTCAGCCTCCATGTATTGGGTCGGTAAGATGCCGGGCTCTGCTTTCTTTACCACTGTTCCTTTTGGTATGTTGCCGCATGAGCATACAGCCTGGATTGACCAGATGGGTGGTCAGGACCTTTGGGATGAACTTTACCTCCCCTTTGGCGTTAAACCATTTATGGGTGGGAATACTGGCCCAACTATGGCGGGCTGGTATCGTGATCCGATTGAAACTCTGGATGACTTGAAGGGCAAGAAAGTTCGGATGTCTGGTCTGGGCGGGGAAGTGATGCGCCGTCTTGGTGTGACGCCAGTCAATATTCCTGTTGCGGAGATCTTCACCAGCTTGCAGACCCGTGTGGTTGACGGTGTCGAGTTCCTTGGTCCATGGAGTGACAGCGCTCTTGGGTTCCAAAAGCTCGTTAAAAACTACTACGGTCCGGGCTTCAATAAGCCTAATGGTACAGGTGAAGCTATTGTCAATGCAGTGGCGTTGGCTGGTCTTCCCGTTGAGCTGCAAAGTGTTGTAGAAGAAGCGTGCCGTGTTGAAGCGGATGTGGCACTGGCGGAGGCGAATGCGCAAAACGCACTTGCCCTTGATGTACTGCAGAGTGAACATAACGTGACGGTACGTGAGTTCCCAGAAGAAGTGCTGCAAACGCTGAAAGCAACCTCTGAAGAGGTGCTGGATGTGTACACGCAAAAGGACAAGCCGGCTCGTAAGATCTTTGAGAGTTATCGTGAAGCTCAGCAGGCTTTAGCAAACTGGAGTTCTCTTTCTCTTGGTAAGAATATAGCGGCAAGAAGCTAGTAAATAGTTTGGTGATTTGTATGAAAGGCCCTTTTTTTGGAGGGCCTTTTGTATTTCATAAGGTTTGTCACAGAAAATATTGTATATAAACTGCATTTAATGCTGATGAGTATACTAAAAAATTATCAGTTATTATTGGTAAATGATGAAAATACGAAATTTGTTCTAAAAAATACCAGTGCAACAAGTATTTAATATCTTTAGAAATGTAAGAGAGGGCCGAATCAAAAAGTAACTCGTAGTTTGATCATGGCGCTGCTGTTTGCTGTATTAGAAACAGAAAGTACCGTACATGACCAGAACCATTCCCTTTGCTGTAGCAGCAACTCTTTCAACTATCCTTTTCAGTTCTAGTGCGCTTGCTGGCGCTTTTGCCCTTCGTGAACAGTCCTCTTGGTTTCAGGGAATGTCATTTGCAGGGCATGCGACGGCAACCAAAAGCCTCTCCAGTATGTACTGGAATCCCTCCACTATGACGGCCCATGATGGTGTGCAAAGTGAAACTGTGCAGACTTTTGTGCTGCCGCGAGGAACTATTGACTTGGATAATGCCACTATTGATGTTCTTGGCATTCCTGTGACTGGCGTTCCATATTCTTCCGGTGATGTTGGGGTTAATGCATGGTTGCCATCTGGATACGGTACCTGGAAAGTGAATGACCGGTTGTCCCTAGGCGTTAGTTCAAACGCGCCTTATGGACTTGAGACTAAGCCAGATATTGAATGGGCCGGGCAGGTTTATGCCAGATCGTCTCGCGTGTTTTCTGTGAATGTAACGCCAATGGCTGCGTTTCAGGTGACGGACAAATTTTCGGTCGGAGCAGGACTTCAGCTCGAGTACATTCAGGTGCGCTTAAAGTCTGCGACAGGTGTTCCCCCTATTGCGGCGGCGTCGCCGACAGCTGAGCTGCGTGGAGAAGATTACAATCTTGGCTTTGGGGCGACTGTTGGAGCGCTCTTTGAGCCATGGAAGGGAACCCAGTTGGGCATTGGCTATCGTTCTCCTGTAGAGCATAATCTCAAAGGACGACTTGTTGTTGGAGGGGATGCGCCGACACCAATTCGCGCGAATATAATCATGCCTGAAACTGTGAGTGTTTCCTTCCAGCAAGAGCTCAATACGGAATGGCGTGCCCTCGGATCGTTTGAATGGACGCACTGGTCGCGGTTTGGAACTTTCCCAGTCTTCAATCTAAGCGGTGATGTGGTGACGGAACTTCCGTTCCAGTATAATGATGGCTATTTGATCGCCCTGGGAACCGAGTATGATTTTACCGAGAATATAACAGGTCGTTTCGGATTAGCTTATGAGTGGTCGCCGATTGATGAAGCGAACCGGACACCACGCTTACCAGATTCCAACCGCTTCTGGTTAAGTGCTGGACTGAGTTACTTTTATGAGGATTGGCTTTCTTTCGATTTTGGTTATACGCATATCTTCCCTGAAGCCAGCAACATCAATATCAATCCAGACCATCCGTTTTATGAGGGTATCACGATCCAGGGCCCTGTGAATGACACGAATATTGATATTCTCAGCGCGGCTTTGAGGATTACTTACTAGGTTAGTGATGCCGCGCTGGTGTTAAGCTGTGATTTAAAAAGCGCTTGGGTATAGACCGCCGTCCAGAAGCAAGTTCTGGCCCGTTATATAACCAGCGTGCGCAGAGCACATGAATGCACATGCATTGCCGAACTCATCAGGATGACCAAGGCGTCTTGCTGGTATTTCTTCAGAAGACAATCGCTTGGCTTCTTCCAAGGAAATGCCAGTTTGCTGTGCCTGACGCTCGAACCCACCTTTGAGGCGATCGGTATCAAACTTGCCGGGCAGGACGTTGTTGATAGTGACGTTGTATTGTGTGTACTGCCTGCACACACCTGCGAGGAACGCCGTCAGGCCAGCGCGGGCTCCGCTGGAAAGATCCAGCCCTTCAATCGGCATTTTAACAGACATGGATGTAATATTGACGATGCGGCCGAAGCGGCGCTCAGCCATGCCTTCAATGACGGCTTTGATGAGTTCGATCGGGGTGATCATGTTCTGGACAATGCCAGCCTGAATGGCTTCCCTATCCAGTTCCTTAAAGTCTTTACGTGGCGGACCACCATTGTTGTTGATCAGAATATCTGGTTTGGGGCAGGCAGCCAGAACAGCTTGTTGACCCTCAGGTGTGGAGATGTCTGCCGCGACTGGAATGACAGCAACATTGTGTGCGGTTGAAAGTTCGCGTGCAATCTGGTTGAGCAGGGTTTCATTACGCCCATTGATGACAAGATCACAACCCGCTTCGGCCAGAGCCTTTGCTGTGCCCAGTCCCAAACCCCGACTGGATGCACAGATAATCGCTTTGCGCCCGTTAATTCCTAAGTGCATTTGAATATTCCATTGTTTCAACTGGATAAATCGTGGAGGCATCCTACTGTGTCTTTGCCTGCTGAACCAGTAAGGATCAAGCTTAGCAAGCGAAAGGAATATTGAATTGAATTGCAGAGCCTTGGTTTGGCATCCCCTAATATTCGTAGAGTTATATTAACAGGGATAGGAGCAAGGAGCTGCGCGGTTCCAGTATATCTACGCTGTCATATTTGTTTCTTGTGAATCGTTTTAAAAGAAATGAACGTTTTCTTATTCCGGAGGCATATGGTGACCGGGGATTCCAACAGTAAAAACTACAAGAGCTTGTTTTTGTCCGATGTACATCTTGGTACGCGTGGTTGTCAGGCGGATCTCTTACTGGATTTTCTGAAAAATAACGATGCCGAGACGGTCTATCTTGTCGGTGATATTATCGATGGGTGGCGTCTGAAGCGGTCGTGGTATTGGCCGCAATTGCACAATGATGTGGTGCAGAAGCTGCTCCGTAAAGCTCGTAAGGGAGCGCGGGTAATCTACATTCCGGGCAACCATGATGAGTTCCTGCGGGATTTCTTCGGCGTTTATTTTGGCGGCATCGAAGTTGTCGAACAACACATTCATGAGGGTGCCAATGGCAAAAAGTACCTGATCATTCACGGAGATCAGTTTGATGTTGTTGTGCGTCATGCCAAGTGGCTCGCGTTTTTGGGGGACTGGGCTTACGTCTCCGCGCTCAATCTCAATACAGTTTTGAATTACGGTCGCCGGAAAATGGGGCTGACCTATTGGAGCTTGTCTGCATGGGCGAAACTCAAGGTCAAAAACGCGGTCAACTTTATTGGCAAGTTTGAAAAGACATTAGCCTCCGAGGCACGACGTCAGGGTGTTGATGGGGTCATCTGCGGGCATATTCACCATGCTGCGGATCATGAGAGTGACGGCATTCATTACATCAATACGGGTGACTGGGTTGAAAGCTGCACCGCTGTTGCGGAACATTTCGACGGAACGTTTGAGGTTATCCATTGGGGTGAAGGGAATGCCCTCGCTATTATTGAGGATGGCTCTGAGACTGGTCGTCAGGTGGCAGCATGAGCTCAATTCTGATTGTCACAGATGCATGGAAGCCGCAGATCAATGGCGTTGTTGGCTCGCTGGAGCGGTTGGCGAAAGAATTGAAGCAGATGGGTATACGGGTTGAGTTTCTGACCCCATTGTCCTTTAAAAGCGTTCCTATGCCATCGTACGGGGAGATCAGGCTTAGTTTGACACTGCCTCATAGAGTGCGGCACTTCATTGAGGACTTTGACTGCGATCATCTACACATTGCCACTGAAGGCCCACTGGGGCTGATGGCGCGGCAGGTTGCCAAGCGAGATGGACGTGTCTTCACCACCAGCTACCACACCCGGTTTCCCGAGTATTTGCAGGCGCGGTATCCGGTACCGTTATCCTTCAGTTATTCGTGGCTGCGCTGGTTTCACAACAGCGGGCAGGGTTGCATGGTGGCCACCAATACGTTGGAGATTGAACTTCGTGCGCGTGGATTTGAGAACTTGATGCGCTGGTCTCGTGGTGTCGACCATAAACGGTTCCGTCCTCTGAAGACCGACAGGTTATCTCCTCTATCTGGGCCTACTTTCCTCTATGTGGGACGTGTGGCTGTTGAGAAGAATATTGAAGCGTTTTTGAAGCTGGACCTGCCGGGAACCAAGATCATTGTTGGCGGTGGTCCGCAATTGGAAGAACTGCAAAAGGCTTATCCTGAAGCTGTGTTTACTGGCCCTAAAGAAGGGGATGAGCTGGTTGAGTACTACGCCAACGCAGATGTTTTTGTGTTCCCAAGTCTAACCGATACATTCGGCAATGTGCTGCTGGAGGCGATTGCTTGCGGAACGCCTGTCGCCGCGTTCCCTGTGATGGGGCCGATTGATGTGATCGGAAACAGCGGGGCGGGCGTGTTGAACAAAGACCTGCAAATTGCAGCGCTGGAAGCGTTGGAAGTTTCGCGAGAACACTGCCGGGATGTCGCTTTGCGGTATACATGGCGGGCAAGCGCTGAACAGTTCTTGGCAAACGCAGATCAGGCGTATAATCCAGCTTTGCCTGTTGGCTTTCGGCAGGGACCTTCTTCTGCAAGCACTTCTGTTGGAAATCATCTGAATGGTTGAGCTGATCTCTGCGTGAGGGTTAAATAATACTCAAGGACGATGTGAATTTGCGTGCTATGTTTGGCCTCAATTTCCTAATGCCTTGAGGTTCCGATGTCTTTTGATGTTTCCAATCCCGTAGAGCTCTCCTTTTCCGAGATTGAGAAAGCAAGAGCGCGGATACAGGGCTTTGCAAGCCTGACACCTTTGTTGAACTTTCCCGTTTTGGATGAACACGTGAATGGTCGGGTTTATGTGAAGGCAGAAAACCTGCAACGGACTGGATCTTTCAAATTCCGTGGTGCTTTCAACCGTCTGTCTCTTATTCCGCAGGCAGACCGTGCAGCTGGCGTAGTTGCATGTTCTTCCGGTAATCATGCGCAGGGTGTTGCTGCTGCCGCGAAAATTCTTGGATTTCCGGCTGTTATCGTAATGCCTGAAGATGCGCCTGCTTTGAAAATTCAGCGGACCAAAGCATTGGGCGCACAGGTCATTCTATACGACAGAGAACGAGAAAACCGCGAAGGGATCGCCAAGCAGATTTGTGCAGAACGTGGTGCGACGTTTATCCATCCTTACAATGACAGTGGTGTGATTGTCGGGCAGGGCACAACTGGATTGGAGATCGCTGAACAGTGCGAAATTCTGGGTGTTACGCCAGATGTATTGATCAGCTGTACGGGCGGTGGTGGTCTCACCAGCGGTATTGCTCTGGCGCTGGAAGAACTCTTGCCAGAATGTCAGATCTACACGGCGGAGCCTGCTCGATTTGATGATTATGCGCGATCTTTAGAGACTGGTGAGCGGGTTGCCAATTCCGCTCTGAGTGGTTCTGTGTGCGATGCAGTTCTAACTGAAATGCCGGGTGAGAAGGGTTTTTCTGTTCTGAGACGGCGCGGAGCCAAAGGGCTGAGTGTTAGCGATGACGAGGCAATGGATGCTGTTGCGTTTGCCTATTTTGAGCTGAAACTGGTGGTGGAGCCAGGTGCAGCTGTGGCGCTTGCTTCTGTCCTGTCGAGGAAAATTGATCTGGCAGGTAAAACAGCCGTTCTTACAATCTCTGGTGGAAATGTTGATCCAGCTGTGTTTGAGCGGGCCTTGACGCAGTATGCAGCGGGCGAAAAGACGCCCGCTTAAAGTCTTGGTGAATTACGAGAAGAGAGCCAGACGCTCTCCAGTAGACAGGTGATGCAGAGGGTCTGCATTGCTGCTTGGCGGCGTTGTTAAAGGTGGAGATTGCCCTTCGATTTCAATAGGGCTTTCCTCAACTTCCAGCGCAATCGGTTTAACAGGCAGTTCTGCTGCAACTTCAGGTATTTCCTGCTCTTTTTGCGGTGCCTGTATAACGATGAGCTCTTCACTCTCAAAGCTTATAGCTGCCGTGTGAGTGTCTTCTTCCAGAGAGGTTTGTGTTGCTGGATTAGCCGCCAACTGGATAACATTCTCACTCAGTTTTTCATCCGCAGAGGCAGGCGCTTCACCAAACAGCGCATCAATGTCAGCCTGATCAACGCCATCGCCATCCATCTGCGGGCCATTTAGCAAATGTGCATCCGGGCGCTTGTCGATGTGGCGTTCGTCTTCCTCATGAGGGTCTTCATCAAGATTAATCTGAGGACGCTCGCGGTTCTCATCGTCTAGATCAATGCCCCAAATGCGGATCATTTTGTTGATGCGACCTTCAAGGTAATGAAGAGCCTTGACCACTTTGTTGATGCGCTGGCCTGTTAGATCCTGAAAGGAACAGGCCATCAGAATTTCCATGGCCATTTCTTCAATAGCATCACATGGAGCATCTTCTGCACCAGAAGCGCGAAGTTTATCTGTCAGGTCCTGAATGGCTTCAGATGATTCCAAAATGGTCTGTGTGGCATTTTCAGTTGAAGAAACAATGGCATCCAGCTCATCAGAGGCGGCAGAAAATCGGCTGTTGTCTGCATTTTCGAGCTTGATCTTGGAGATCTCATCTCTGGTTCGCTCAATTGCCTCAAACATTTCGTAGGTATGGAGGCGGTAGCTTTCCATCTCTGAAGGCAGCTCGCGTTCAACCAGCGTCTTTTCCAACCGGCGAACAGCTTCAAGGAGTTGCTCGGATTCCACCGAACGACTGTTTGCTATATGGTCGTGTAGGAACGCGCGGCCACGGTCGGTTTCCGACAGTGCACTCTCGATGGCATCAAATTCCTCGGGGCTCAAAAGGACCTTTCGGTTTTTGCCAGCCATAAACGGCTCCTTCGCAACTAATTAAGAAAATACTACAAGTTTATATAACAGATTCTATGGCTAATAATTGGTTTACATTGATTTGGATAGTCCCTATTAGCACAAGTCCAAGGAGTGTTCCTTATCAGCTTAGTTTTGGGATGCTCTCCACCCCATTCGTAGTATTTTTCAATGACCAGCCCCAGAACTACTTCCCCAAAAGGGAAAGCAAGCAACCTATTCTGGGTTGCCGCAGGCGTTAGTGGCTTGTTCGCAACATTCAATTTTGCGAATGCGTTCTTCCTTGCCTACTTTCCACTGTTCCTTGAGCAGATTAGCTTTACTCCCGTGCAGATTGCATTCGTAATTGCACTGCCAAACATTGTGCGGGTGTTCGCAACTCCAATTATGACGAGTATTTCGGATAAGGCCGGGCGCCGCCGCCATTCCATGGCGCTTTTTAGCGTTATCTGTCTTCTCTCGTTTCTGGTGCTGATTTACTCCAGCGATTACTGGGTCGTTGTGGGGATGGTGTTCTTTCTCTCAATTTTCTACGTGCCGATTCAACCACTTCAGGATGCTTATGCCTATGAAGCGGTAAATACCTGTGGCCTTAATTATGGTCCCATGCGGTCCTGGGGCTCTGCCGCCTTTGTTGTCGCCACGTTGATTGGTGGTTGGTACCTGTCATTTGGCGCGCCTGCTGACCTGTTGTTTTTAACTGTGGGAAGTTTGGGTTTGCTGGCCGTGGTTGCATTGATGCTTCCCGGTATGCCTTCTGAAAGTCGGAGCACGACACAGGAGAGCGTTTGGAAATCCAAGGAACTTCGAGATCCGCAGTTCCTGCTGGTTATTCTGGCATCGGGCCTTCTGTTGGGAAGTTTCTCGGCTCTCTATTCCTTTGGCAGCATCTTTTGGCTTTCTGTGGGCCTCAGCGATACTGTTGTTGGTGGCCTTTGGGCGCTGGGTACACTGGCCGAGATCGGTATTTTCCTTGGTGGTACATTCTTCCTTCGTCACTTTGGAGCGTGGGGATTGATGATCACTGGTGGATTGGCAAGCCTCATTCGCTGGATTTTGTTCCCGTATGCGACAGAGATATGGTCAGCGATGACCCTGCAACTGCTGCACGCCGCGAGCTTTGGAATGGTTTTCCTCGGCCTTGTGGCTTACCTGTCAACTTTGGTCTCTGACAAGCGATTGGCAACGGCACAGGGTCTGGCGCAGACTGCCCTTGGTCTCGTGATGGGTGTGGGCGGTATTTCCAGTGGCTGGCTTTACGAGGTCAATCAGGCTTATGCATTCTATCTGATGGCAGCGATTTGCGGTGCGGGTGTTCTCGTGCTTTTGATGGTGCATCGCCGCGCTTAAGACGGATCGATATGTTTAAAGAAAAGGCGGGCCCTGTTGAAGGTCCCGCCTTTTTGCATTTTTGAGAGGTTTGCCGCTACCCCCAGAGCAATGGGGAGGGCGGATGCATCAAACTGCCCTCAAAATGGATTGGATGGTCCCGGTCTTTTGCTAAAAGTAGTGGCCCGTCCAGATCTACGAATTCTGCATTTTGAGCCAGTAGCATGGCGGGGGCCATGGCCAGAGATGTGGCTAGCATACAGCCAACCATGATGACGTAGTCCATCTCTTCGGCTTTGCGCAGCAGCTTTAGACCTTCTGTCAGGCCGCCGGTCTTGTCGATTTTGATATTGATGGCGGAATACCTGTTCCGCAGCGATTCTAAATCTGCTGAGGTGTGCAAGCTTTCATCTGCACAGATCGGAATGAGGTGCTTGATCTCCGCCAGAATGCCGTCTTTACCTGCCGGGAGAGGTTGTTCCACCAAACCAACGCCCGCGTTCTGGCACGCCTTGATGTTGGCTTCCAGATTGCTTTCTGACCAGCCTTCGTTGGCATCCACAATCAG
Organism: Pseudovibrio sp. Tun.PSC04-5.I4; assembly: GCF_900104145.1. NCBI lineage: Bacteria > Pseudomonadati > Pseudomonadota > Alphaproteobacteria > Hyphomicrobiales > Stappiaceae > Pseudovibrio > Pseudovibrio sp. Tun.PSC04-5.I4. Next base: position 4,181,659 of record NZ_FNLB01000006.1, read on the forward strand.
CTTGCTGTTTGGTGCAGCTTGTCTAACAGCAGCTATGCGCTCCACATCCCCATCGCCAGCTAGTTTGACCTTCAGCAGCGGACGGCTTGCCGCTTTGGCTGCATCTGCTGCCATCTTTTCCGGTGTACCGACGGAAATGGTATAGGCGGTTTCCAGAACTTTCTGTGTGTTGATTCCGGCGAGTTTGGCAACTGTTGTGCCCTGACGCTTGGCCGTCAGATCCCAAAGGGCACAATCAACGGCGTTTCTTGCAGCGCCTGCGGGCATGAGAACCTGAAGTTCTTTTAGGGACACTCCGGCTTCAATAGCAGATTGTGCGGCCATAATTTGTTCGGAGACACTCGCAACGCTTTCACCATACCTCGGGTAGGGCACGCATTCGCCGCGCCCGACAATGCCATCCTGTTTGAGGATGGCGGCGACAACGTTCACCTCGGTTCGGGAACCGCGGGCAATTGTAAAACTCCCGGCAATTGGGAAGGTTTCTGCTTCAATGGAAAGGCGACAGGTCAAACCAGTTTAAACTCCGCACACATGTGGTCGATGATTGGATCAGTCCCGAAACGGACAGGATCGGTTGCGGGTAGTCTATGTTCTTCGCTCAACTCTGCAATCAAGTTTTTCGCATGGTTTTGTGAAAGCATCATGGTGTTGATAGCCAAACCCACACAGCAGATATCGGGATTGGTCAGTCTCCCGAAGCGGATTGTGAGGTCGATGATTTCCTGAATGGTCGGAATCGGGGTTGCCACTCCGCGCATGGTGGCGCGGGTTGGTTCATGACAAACCACAAACGCGTCTGGTTGGGAGCCGTGTAGCAGGCCTAAGGATACGCCAGCATAGGAAGGGTGAAGCAGCGAGCCTTGTCCCTCAATTACATCCCAGTGGTCATCTTTGGTTGCTGGGCTGATATGTTCGGCGGCGCCCGAGATGAAATCTGAGATGACTGAATCGATTGCTATGCCGCGCTCTGCAATCAGGATGCCGGTTTGACCGGTGGCGCAGAAGTCGGAGCTCAAGCCGCGATCTGCCATGCCTTGCTGGAGGGCGAGAGCTGCGTATTTCTTGCCAACAGAACAGTCTGTGCCAACTGTTAACAGGCGTTTGCCTGAGCGGTTTTCACCTTTGCCCGTGGGGAATGACACATCCGTGAAACGCAGGTCGTGCAGTGTGCCGCCGTTCTTTTCAGCGGCCTGTGCGATTGCGGGAATGCTGCCGAGCTGGATATGCAGACCTGCCGCAATGTCCAGACCTGCATTCAACGCCGCAACAATGGTGGCAATCCAATGATCTGGAAGAACGCCGCCTGCATTAACGCAGCCAATGACCATGGTTCTTACGCCAGCCTCGGAAGCTTCTGAGACTGTCATCTCCGGCAGGGAGGTGTGGGCCTGACAGCCGGGCAGAGTGATCTGGCCAAGGCACCAGTCGGGACGCCAATCAAGTACGCCGTGAGCAGTTTTTGCTGCCAACTCGTCTTTTACGTCCCCAAGAAATAATAGGTATGGTTTAGAAATAGACATGTTCCTACCCGTTGTACTTGTAGTTGTGCTTGAATGAGGAATACTAGACGACAGACTACAGAAGCCTGTATAGGATCAATAGGATTTTTGGCGTACGGGGGCGCGGGTTCCGATTATGAATCTGACTGAACAAATGGAAGCGCCGGGCCTGATAACCAAGGAAGACGGAGCGTCACTCCTTGTTACGGTATCAGGTGCATGGAGCATACGGCAGGGTGCTACTTGCGAAAAACTCATCAATGAGGCGGCTTCCAACCTCTCCAAATCCGCAATTCATGTGGATTTAAAGGCGGTTAGTTTTCTGGATACGGCTGGAGCCTGGCTGTTACAACGGTTTCAAATTGAACAGACGGAGCAGGGGCGGTCCGTCAAGTTCCTCTATGAGGATGCGCGTTATGATATCCTGCTCAAAGAGGTTGATCGGCGGGAAGTTGACAATCCAACAATCGAGCCTCGTAGTAACTCAATCGTAAATTATCTGGAATCAACGGGCGAGGCGACACGGCAATTGGGTCGTGATATCCGTGATGTCCTTGCTATGTTGGGTGAGCTTACCGCCACGATCACTGCCGCGACCACACACCCGAGACGACTGCGGCCTCTTTCCATTGCGGTTCAGTTCCAGCGTACCTGTATGGGCGCTGTTCCAATTGTGTGTCTGATGAGCTTTCTCATTGGCGGGATTATTGCGCAGCAAGGCGGCTTTTATCTGAAGCAATTTGGGGCGGAGATTTTTGTTGTCGACCTGACCGGCATTCTGGTGCTACGTGAAATTGGTGTCATTTTAACCGCTATTATGGTCGCAGGGCGCTCCGGGTCCGCGTTCACCGCTGAGCTTGGTTCCATGAAGATGCGCGAAGAGATTGATGCGCTTCAGGTGACGGGCTTGCGTGTAACTGAGGTGCTCATCTTGCCTCGTCTTGTGGCGTTGATGATGGCACTTCCTATTCTGGTGTTTTTGGCAAACCTTTCAGCTCTGGCAGGTGCAGGCCTGACGTGCTGGTGGTATCTGGATATTGTGCCGGATTCCTATGTTACTCAACTTCAAGCTGCTGTTACGCTTGATACGCTTATGGTCGGCATCATCAAGGCTCCGTTTATGGCGTTGATTATTGGCCTGATCGCATGCATGGAAGGTATGAAAGTTGAAGGATCAGCCGAGTCTCTTGGTCGGCATACAACTGTTTCTGTTGTGAAATCTATTTTCATGGTCATCGTAGTTGATGGGATATTTGCTGTGTTTTTTGCGTCGATTGGATTTTAGCAAGTATGGGAGATGACCACACTCAATTCCCACCGGAACCGCAGGCAGAGCATCCCAAAGGGGATCGGGAGATTTTGCTCCGCGCCCGTGATGTAACCGTTGGTTTTGGAAGCAAGCTTGTGCTGGAAAACCTCAATCTAGATGTCTATCGCGGAGAGGTTTTGGGGTTTGTCGGCGCTTCGGGCATGGGTAAATCTGTTTTGATGCGAACGGTGCTGGGCCTTACGAGAAAGAAGTCCGGTAGTATTGAGGTCTTTGGGCAGGATTTTGATAGTGCTACTGATCGTATGCGACGAGAAATGGAGCAGCGCTGGGGCGTTCTGTTCCAACAAGGTGCTTTGTTTTCGTCGCTGACCGTTAAGCAGAATGTGCAGTTGCCTATGCGAGAGCATATGAAGCTGTCTTCCCGGTTGCGGGATGAATTGGCCCTGCTGAAAATTGAGATGGTTGGCCTACCGTTGGATGCTGCTGATAAATTTCCCGCTGAACTTTCCGGGGGGATGATTAAGAGAGCTGCTTTGGCTCGTTCTCTCGCGCTTGACCCTGATTTGTTGTTTTTGGATGAGCCCACATCTGGACTTGACCCTATCGGGGCGGCTGATTTTGATGAACTGATTGTAAAACTTAAAGAAACTCTGGGGCTCACAGTTTACATGGTTACCCACGATCTAGATAGTCTACACAGTATTTGTGATCGTATTGCTGTTTTGGGCGAGCGTAGGGTTTTGGTTGAGGGCACCATTGAAGATATGTTGCAGGTGGAGCACCCTTGGGTGAAATCCTACTTCCGCGGGGCTCGCGCCCTTAAGCGGGTATGAGGAGATTGCATGGAAACCCGTGCTAACAATATCGCAATTGGCGGCTTCGTTCTTGTGGTTGTCGGAATTGCGTTTCTGTTTTCGTTCTGGTTGCTCAGCGCAGGCGATCGATCCAGCCGCCGTGATGTCAAAATTATTTTCCCCGGTGCTGTGACCGGCCTGCCTATTGGCGGGCAGGTGCTGTTTAACGGTATTAAAATTGGTGATGTGAGCGCACTCACCTATGATCAGGATAACCCGAAACTTGTTGTTGCGATTGTGCGCGTTGATGCTGCGGCTCCGCTGCGCCGTGACACGGTTGCTTCCCTCGGGTTTACCGGTCTGACGGGTGTGGCCTATGTGGATTTATCTGGCGGCTCTAACCAGTCGCCAGCTATCTTTGCAAAGGGTGGGGACACTATTCCGGTTATGTATGCGCGCCGGTCCCAGTTTGAAGACCTTCTGGAAGGCGCCAAGGATATCATGCGTAAGGCGGATTCGACGCTGGCGCATATTGATGAGCTGGTGATGACGGCGCGTCCTGAAGTGCAAAAGACCATCAAAAACGTTGAAGTCTTTACGGACGCTTTGGCAAAGAATGCCAAGGGTGTTGATGATTTTCTCGCGGGCGTGACGGAAACCAGCAAGGCGCTGACTGGCCTTTCGGGGCGCATTGGCAAATTGGTTGACCGTGGTGAGGCACTGCTTGCAAATGTGCCTCCGGACAAACTTGGCGATATCGTCAGCAATGTAGAGGTTATGACCAAAAAGCTGTCTGTTTCTGCAGATGGTGTTGGCGATATTATAGCAAACGGCAAGCTTGCCTCTGAGCAATTGTTGAATTTTTCGACTGAGCTGGTTGATGAGCTTGAGCAGATTGAAGCTGTCATCGCAGCGATTAAACCGGAAGATGTTGCGCGCACGTTGAAAGGCGCGGCTGACCTTGGTGGTGTTTTGACCGAGCGCCGCGGTGACATCAATAGCATGCTTTCCTCTGCCTCTGTTGTTGCTGATAATGCGCGGCAGTTGACGGAAGAGCTGACGAAGAACAAGGATGCCATTGATCTGATCGTTAAGAATGCCGAGATTGCCTCTAACGAGATCGTGACAACAACGCGGAACGCAAATCGTATTTTGAGCATGGTGAAGTCCGAGCAAATCGGCAACATCGTTAGCTCTGTCGAAAAGGTTACCAAAACGCTGGCTGACAAAGATCAGGTGATCGCTAAAGTCATTGATGATGCGGGTGTCGCGACTGCAAACCTTCGCAAGGTGAGTGACACGGTGGCCGGGCGTACCAAGGAGATTGATAGTGTTATTGTCTCCGCCAAAGACACTGGCAATAATTTGAGTTCTGCTTCTGATCAGCTGAGCGAGACGATGGAAAATGCAAATGGCTTGATTTCCAATGCCAAGGACGTGTTGGCGGCGATTGATCCGGCGAAGGTTTCCAATATCATTGCCTCAGCGGATACGGTTGCGACAAGCCTTGCAGCTAAAGCACCTGAAATCGGTAAGGCTATTGATCAGATTCAAAATGCGGCACAATCTGTCAGTGACATGGCTACCGAGCTGAAGAAGAAGGTGCCTGACGTTGATAAGGTCATTGATCAGGCGAAGTCCATTGCGACCAATCTCAATGCTGCTTCGGTTCGCGTGAATTCAATTTTGGAGAAGGTTGATGGCATGGTTTCTGCTGATGGGCAGGGCTTTATCAAGGAAGCAACTGATGCTGCAGCCTCTATTCGGAAGGTTGCGGATGCTTTTGCCAAGCGTGCAGAGCCAATTTCGGCTGCCCTGTTGAAACTAAGTCAGCAAGGTGGACAGGACTTTACAGCAGCGATGCAGCAACTAAATCAAACACTTATAGAAGTTAGGCGCGCGGTTAGTAATTTTGACCGTAACCCAAATCGTGTAATTTTCGGCGGATCGGACACACCTGTCTTTAATGGTGCGCAGCGGCGTTGAGTTTTTTGAAATGTTTGACAAAATCATAAGTGGACGACTCGGGACAATCCGGGGTGCCAAGAGATGTAGGCTGGAGCTCAGCGTGTTCGGTACGGCAATTACAAAACTAGTGGTCAGCGCCGTTCTGTTGAGTGGTTTGGCAGCGTGCGGGACAAGTGGCCCAGAGGCGCTTTATGGGCTTACGGCTCCGCGCAATGTGCCTGTGAAAGCGGGCCGCTCTGACTATCAGGTGCTTGTTGCTACGCCAGTGGCGTTGCAGGCTCTCGACACCACCAATATTGCCGTGACGCAGGGTGGACCGGTTTACTCCTATTTCCCGAAGGTTGCGTGGTCGGATACTTTGCCACGGGTGTTTCAGGCCAAATTGATTGAGACACTGGAGAATACAGGCAAACTGCGCGGTGTTTCTCAGCCGGGACAGGGATTGTTGATTGATTATCAACTGCAGACCACTTTGCGGGCCTTTGAGCTACAGGTGAATGGCGGTTCACGGGCCTATGTGGAAGTTTCCGCAAGGCTGGTGGATGATCGTGACGGTCGCTCTGTGGCGATGCGTGTGTTTGCCTCTGAAGTGCCTACAACAAGTGATGGTGTTGGTGATGCTATCCCGGCGTTGAATGCAGCCTCGGATCAGGTGTTGGCTCAAATTGCCAGTTGGTCTCTGATCACCGTTGGTCGTATGCCGCGCTCTGCAGCGGCGGCTAAGCGGGCTGAACTGAACAAGCAACAAGCTCCGGGTAAACGTCAAGTGGTTGCGGCAGCTGTGCCTGCGGAAGATGCGGCAACCAAGGCAAATTAGTTCACGCAGTCTGTTGCTACATGAGTTCCGAATTTGGCGTGTGTCGTGATGGCATTTTCTAGGGTGATTCCCGCGGCTGCGGTTTCAAGCTGGCAAGGGGAACGATTTTATTCCTTGGTTTTCAGAAGTTCGACTTCAACAAATGCGCATTCAAATTCGTTCATGCTGATCACATCATGCTCCACACCAACCTCGCGGAAATAGGGTATCCCGTTCTGCATGAGGGCGTGGTCTCTTTTGCCATTTCCCAGATCAATTTCAAGTACGCCATCGAATAACGGGATGACAACATAGTCGAAGGCATGGCGGTGCCAGCCGGTGTTGTCACCTTGGTTTTTAAAACGCCATTCGGTGATTTTGACGCTCTCATTTTCTATCAATACTGTAGGTTGGGCTGAGCCCTTCTGGTTGCACATGGCAAATCCTTTTATTTTAGAACTTACGCTTGCTAGCTGAATTGTTGCCGTTCTGCATAGAACCAACCAGCTGCAATGGGTGTTGCCAGCTTTGATCGCAGCGTCATAAACATACAAAAAAGGCTCCTGAAAATGTCAGGAGCCTTTTTTATAGTGTAATGGCAGTTCAGCTTAGTCGAAGCGGCCACTTGCGTGTGCCAGCATGGTGTAGACCTTGCCGGTATCAGAGGTCAGGTACGTCTGACCAAGCTGATTATCGGTGTCGCTTTTGGAGACCTGAGAGAGAAGCTGCTCGAAGTCCTGAATATAACGCTCTACAGCGCCGCGGAATTCAGGATCGCGACCGTACTTCTGACGGATCTCATCAAAGGTTTGCTGTCCTTGCAGGGTGTAAAGGCGACGTGTGAAGACGTCCCGCTCACCGCGTTTGTACCGCTCCCACAGATCAACAAAGGTTTCGTGATCAACTGCGCGAGCGATGTCCATGCTCAGGGAGTTGAGGGATTCCACCATGTGCTGCGGGGTGCGTGTGTTGGACGTATCCGGCGTTTGGGCTGCGCCCATACCGTCTTCGTCGTCTGACGCACGGCGGAGCAAATCACTGATCCAGCCTTTTGGTGTGCCGTTTGCCTGTGTTGGTGCGGCTGGTTGTGCCCGTTGCATTACGCGCGGGGCCGGAGCTTCCATGCGGCGCGGGGCAGGTGCCATACGTGCTGTTTTTGCAGGGCTTGCTGCAACTTGCTGCAAGGTTGGTGCTGCAACTTCTCCAGCGTACTGACTGCGAGCAGAGACTGCCGCCGGTGCTGCATTCACAACACGGGCTGGTTCGGCTGGCGTGGACACATCAAACTGAGAGGACTGGCGAGACACGATGGTGGAGAGTTCCTCCAGCGCTTTCACTTGCTCACTTACGATGCGGCGCAGAGCGGATGTTGAGGCTTCTGCTTCTTCTGGAAGGGCCAGAATACCTGCGTTCAGTTCGCTGCGGGTTGCTTCCAGTTCGTGATGAACAGAGCGGGCAACTTCACGCATCCGGGATGTTGCATCTGTAAAGCGTTCAGATGCCTCAGTCACAGTGGACTTCATGTCGCGGAGGATATCATCATGTGCTGTACGAACAGCATCACGTGCCTTCTGACCTTCCATACCAGCTGTCATGCGCATGCTCTCAAACTGTTCAGTGACAGATTTGGTAGCAGCTTCTGCAGCTGCACGGAGCATGCCAGAAACTTCGCGGGCCTTGTCGTCCGCCACTTCCAGGGTATCCCCGAGAGTTTCGGTGTAATTGGCCATGAGTTGTTCGACACCCTGTGTCTTCTCAATAAGGGTGTCTGCAACCATCTCAATGGCCATCCGGCGGTCAGTGAAGCGGCTGTCCACGTGGTTGTTGGTTGCTTCGAGGTCGGAAATAGCCTGACCGAGAAGCTGGTTCTGGTTTTCCATGCGGCCTGCGATTTTCGCTGCATCAGCAAGCACAGTATGTGTTGTGTTGCGGAGCTGACCGACCTGAACTTCGATGGTTGCGTTTGCAGCCTCGGTCTCGGTGACAGCACGATCAATCGCGGTTCTGAACTCACCTGCACGGTGCGCCAGATTGACTTCAACTTCAGACAGGTTCTCGCTTGCGCTGGAGAGGATCTGACGAAGGTTACCGTTGGATGCGTTCAGGCGTGTCAGGATTTCAGAGACATCTGTTTCCAGACGTTCTTTGGTTCCTGTCATCACATTCACAGCCATGCGAGTGCGATCTTCGATGGTGTTGCCGATGCCGTCGATGGTCTGGGTGAGTGCTTGCGTGGCGACTGCACCCTGACGTGTGACGTTTTCAGCAACTTCATGGCCCTTTGTAGCAACCGCGTTGAGCAAGACATTCATGTCAGACTGCATGCGCTCACGGCTGCTGTCCAAACGAGTGGTTGCAATGTTGCTGCGCTCGTCGATGACAGTGGCGATTTTCTCACCCGCTTCAACGAGGTCACGGGTTGCCTGAAGACCGTTCTGAGCGAAGCGATCGGATACTTCGCGGCCCTTCACGGTCACAGCATCAAGAATTGCGTTCTGCACTTCGTTGACGCGGGAGGTGAGGTCATGGGCGCGGGTCTCGATGGCCGTGATGAGCTCGCTGCCGTCCTTGCCGATGATTTCGGAAAGCTCAGCAGAGCGGCTGCCGAATGCGTCGTTGAGGTTCTCTGCTTTGGCAAGCAGTTCATCTGCAACAGACTTAACGCGGATGGACAAGGTTCCTGCAGCTTCTTCGATGGTGGTGAAGACACGGGCCCGAACTTCGTCCGTTTCGCCAGCCAGCAGTTTGCGGACATCTTCAGCAGATTCTGCGAGGATCCGTTTGGAACGTTCGCTTTCTGCGGAGAGACGGCCAGTGACCAGTTCAATGGTATCAGCCAGATCGCCCCGAACCTTGTCGCTTTCGCCTGTCAGCGCACCAGACATCTGTGCCAGTGTTGCTGAGTACATGGCGCGTGCGTTTTCGCTTTCCACGGCCATGGTGTTGGCTGCCTGCGCAACCGTTGCCAGTACGCGCTCTGCAACCTGGTCGCTTTCCTGGGTAAGTGTGCCACGAACAGATGCCATCGCTTGCGTGACGGCTGCTGCGGCTTTCTCGCCTTCGCCTTCCAGAGAGTGACGTGCCTGACCAATGGAGTTGGAAACGATTTCCTGAAGGCGTTCGCCTTCTTTGCTCAATGTGCCGGAAAGCTGCTCTACGCTGCTGACAACCTTCTCGGTTGTAAGGTCGCGTTCTTGAGCAAGGCGGTCGGATGCCTGTCCAACAACCTCAAGGATGAGATCGCGAACGCGGGTGCTTTCGGAGCCAAGAGAAGAGGTCGCCTCTGCCATTGCGGTTGTAAGCGTACCGGCTGCCTTTTCGCTCTCATCACCCATGGTGGTGGAGATGGCTTCAAGGCGATCGGTGAGGATTGCCTCAAGAGCTTTGGAGCGGGTGTCGAGCGTTTCAGCGACTTCAAAGACTTTGGAGCCAAGAGAGACGTTGATCTCTGCAACCTGCTCAGACAGGGCGTCTGTGAGGTTTTTGGACTGCTGCACAATGATGCTGCCAGCTTCTTCCAAACGGCTGTCGAGTGCTTCGTTGATCTCGGTCTGACCATCGTGGAATGCCTTGGCAATTTCACGGGTGCGGTTGACCAGTGTCTCGGAGATCTGCTTGGCACGGGCATCCAGAGCTTGGTCAATACGGTCGGTACCGGAAGACAAAGATTCTGACAGATGCTCGGCACGATCGGAAATAACGGTTGCAGCCGCTTCGACTTTGTCGCCAACAGCCTGATTGAAGGTGGACAGGCTCGTGGAGATTGTTTCTTCGATGGTCGTGCTGCGCTCTGCGAGGATTTCGCCGATCTTTTCTGCACGATTGGAAAGGGAAACGCCAACTTGCTCCACACGCTCGGAAAGATTGATCGCGATGAGGTCGGTGCGATCCTCCAAAATCTTGGAGATGGACTGGGTTTTCTCTTCCAGAGTGCTTGCGATGATGCCTGTACCCTGTTCCACAGCATCGGTCAGCTTGGTGGTGCGACTTTCGATGGTTTCTGTCAGGGCAATTGCGCGCGTATCGAAGCTCTGTTCGAAATTGCTGGTGCGTTCTTCGAGCGTTGCGTCCAGTGTCTGAATACGGCTGTCGAAGGAAGCGCCAAGGTTCTGACTGCGCAAATCCAGAGACTGAACAAGATCGGAACCGTTTTCAGTAACAACCTGTTCCAGTTCTGCAAGGCGACTTGCCAGACCGTCGTTCAGTGCGCGACCACGAACATCAAGGGTTTCGGTGATGCGATCACCGATCTCGTTCAGGTCAGCTGTTACACGTTCACCACGGGACCCGATGAGGTAGGCAAGCTCAGTACCTGTATCAGCCAGCTTGTCAGCCAGTTCTTCAGTCCGCAGACCAAGTGCGCCGGTGATGTCAGCTGTTGTGCTTTCCAGAGCAATTTTGAAGGCAGATGTCTGTGTGCTGATTGTTTCAGCAACTTCAGCGCCGCGTTCTGCCAGACGTTGATCCAGTTCAGCACCGTTGATTGTGATGCTTTCATAGATCTGCGTGCTGACGGACCCAAGACGATCAGCCAATGCGCCGCCACTAATAGTGATGGTTGAGCCGAGGCTGGTGGCTGTTTCATCAAGGCGGGTGGCAATGTCACCACCGCGCAGGGACAGATCAGCAATGATGCTGTCGCCTGTGCCACGGAGAACTTCAGAAACTTCCGTAGAGCGATGGGATAGTGTGTCGATGAAGTCTGTGCACTGGATTGCAATTGCTTCGTTGATCTCGCGACCACGGTTTGCAATGCCGTCTGCTGCCTGTTCGCCAGTGGCGCGCAGGGCGGTGTCCAGATTGGTCACACGTTCGTCGACAACGCCCATCATCTCTTCCGTACGTCCGGTGATCGTGTCGATCAGGCGGCCACTTGTAAGAGACAGGTTGGCATTGATTTCTTCGCCGCGTGTGAGGATCTCGTCTGACAGACGGGTACTTGCGGTGGAGAAATGCTCTGTAATGCCAGAGATGGAGGTTTCGAGTGTTTCGTGCAGCTGAGAATTTGCGGTGTCGAACTGACCTGCAACCTGCGTCACGGTCAGGTTCAACGTATCTGTCAGCTGTGTGTTTGCAGAGTTTACGGTCTCATTCAGACTGCCAACACCACCGTCCAGTGTTGTTGAAATCCGGGAGGTTGCAAAGCTTACGGCCGCGTTCAGGCTGCCAACGCCGCTGTCCAGAGTAGTTGAGATCTGGGAGGTTGCCGAGTTGACTGTCTCGCTAAGGTTGCCAACGCTGTTGTCCAGAGTTGTTGAAATTTGAGAGGCCGCAGAGTTCACGGTCTCATTCAGGCTACCCACACCGCTTTCCAGCGTTGTAGAAATGAGGGTGTTTGCAGTGTTTACAGTATCACTCAGGTTCCCTACGCCGCTATCCATCGTCGTGGAGATTTGAGAAGCTGCAGAGTTGACTGTTTCGCTGAGGGCGCAGACGCCGCCATCCAGAGCTGTTGAGATCTGGGAGGTCGCAGAATTGACTGTTTCGCTGAGGTCGCCAACACCACCTTCCAGTGTCGCGGAGATCTGGGTGGTTGCAGTGTTGACTGTTTCGCTGAGGTTGCCAACTCCGTCTTCCAGTGTCGCGAAAATCTGGGAGGTTGCAGTGTTCACAGTATCGCTCAGGCTGCCTACGCCGCTATCCATCGTCGTGGATATCTGGGAGGTTGCCGAGTTGACTGTTTCACTGAGGGTGCAGACGCCGCTGTCCAGCGCAGTCGAGATCTGGGAGGTTGCGGAGTTAACTGTTTCACTGAGGTCGCCAACGCCACCTTCCAGTGCTGCTGAGATCTGAGTGGTTGCAGAGTTAACTGTTTGGCTAAGATGGCTGACACCGCCGTCCAGGGTTTCGAAAATCTGGGACTTAGCGTCGGAAACAGTTTCGCTCAGGCTGGATACACCGCCTGCAAGTGCATCAGTAATGTTTGCAGTTGCACCAGATACGGACGCTGTGAAGCTGCTTGCGCTGGTCTCCAGAGTCTCGGAAATCTGAGTGTTCGCAGTGGAGACAACGGAACTGAGGTTGTTTACACCGTCTTCCAATGCGTCTGTGATGTTTGCAGTTGCACCAGATACGGACGCTGTAAAGCTCTTACCGCTGGTATCCAGAGTTTCAGAGATCTGAGCAGATGCGTTGTAAACAGACTCGTTGAGGTTGCTTACGCCATTTTCCATTGTCTCGGCAATGGCAACAGTTGAACCAGTTACGGTCTGAGACAAAAGCTCAACGCCTGTGTCCAAAGACTGGGAAAGTTCACCGCTTACGCCATCCACTGTACGTGTAATGGTTTCAACGCCATCCTTGAGGGTTGCTCCAAGGTTGTCATTGGCCGTGATGATCTTTTCAGTCACTTCGTTGGAGGCTGTGAGCAGTGTCGTTGTCAGTGCAGAGCCAGCCGTTTCGACACTCTGGTTGATGGAAACAACACCAAGGGTCATTGTCTCATTCAAAGTGTCGTTTGCGCTGTTGATCTGATCGGTAACGGCAGCTGTTGTGTTTGTCAGCGTTGCACTAAGTTCTGCAGTTGCGCCAGAAACGCTTTCGGTCAACGTCGCAACGCCAGTGTTCAGCGTATCGACAACCTTCGAGCTTGCCTGTTCTGCAACGTCGCTGATGGACTGTACAGATGTGTTGAGTGTGCCAGTGAGGGCAGAGTTTGCCTCATTGATCTGCTCAGTAACAGTAGAGGTTGTGATGACGAGGGTCTGGGCCAGTTCGGAGCTGGTTTCGGACACACTTGTTGTGAACTCAGAAAGACCATTGGTCAGTGAGGTGTTCAGCTGTGCGTTTGCAGAGTAGATCTGCTGGGTTACATCGGAGGATGTCGTCACCAGAGTCTCGGTCAGCTGAGTACTTGCACCCGTAAACTGCTCTGTAACAGCGCTGACTGTTGTCTCAATGGAGTTGGTCAGCTCGGAGCCCTGAGCTTCCAGTGCACCCTTCATTGCGTCCGTCTGCTGGGTAATTGTGGCTGACAGTTCAGCGCCAGCTGTTCCCAGTGTTGTGTTGAGTGCGTCACCGCGCTCTGCAAGGAGTTCGCTGATTTCATTGCCACGGTTGGTGAGGCCATCGACGATTTCAGTGCCGGTTGCAGATAGCGTGCCGGTGATTTCTTCACTGCGGCTTGCCAGATTATTGACAAGAGCTTCAGAAGTTTCTGAAAGTCGGGTGTTGAGGTCCGTGCCACGCTCGGTGAGATTATCAATGAACGAGTTTGCGGTGGAGGAGAATGTGTCGTTGATAGAGGACCCGCGTTCCTGAAGCGTTTCAGAAAGCCGGGAGCCAGTGTCAGCCAGTGTTTCGACGAGTTCAGATCCGGTTGACGTCAAGCGCTCAACGTAATCGTCGGAGCGCAGGGTCAGCGAGGAGACCATGTCGCTGCCGGCTTCTGTAAAGCTGTCGGTGACTTCTGAGACGCGGGTTTCGATCTTGCTTGTCATCTGCTCAAGCGTTGCATCGATCGATCCGGTGAGGCGTTCCCGGGCGCGATCTACAGAGGAGGCGAATTCCTCTGATGTGTTTGCGAGCTGTGATGCAAGGTTTTCGTGAGAGCCGGAGATGGTTTCGCGCACCAGTTCTGCATTGGCCTGAATGGCTTCGCGCTGGCTGACGAGTTCTTCTACAAGACGGCGGATTTTCAGTTCGTTGTCATTATAGGAGTTCTCCAGAGAAGAGACTTCCTTATGAATCAGAACTTCAAGTTCACTGGCGCGGGCAATCGCCCGCTCAATACCGTCGCCCATGGCTGCGGCTTCGCGGCGAATAGCCTGACCAACGTTCAAAATGCTTTCTTTGGCAACATCTTCTGGTTCAGCAAGACGAAGAGCAACCTCTGTCATGCCTCTCGCGACGTTGCGCATTTCCTGCGCACGCCAGAACAGAAGTGCCATGACCCATGCGAACGTAATCGGAATAACAATAAGGACAGAGACAAGAACCAGCGTTGGGTTCTCGAATACACCTGCAAAGGAAGAGGATTTTTCCAGCTGAGCTGCGAAAGCTTCCCAGGACATTGCAAGGCCAAGACTTGCCCATACAACGGAAACGGCAAATGCGAACCAGAACGGAGCCGCAGATGGTTTGCGTTGCAGAGCAAACATCAATGAGCCGATAGACTGGCGGTCATCGTTGCTTGCCGTCGGTGGGCGTCCACCTCGACCCCGTTTACGAAGTTGTCTGGGTGCTTGGTTTTCTTCAACCAACTCAGATAGCTTTTTATCAGAAGGCGGAGGTGTATTCGTCACTTCCTGTGCAGGGCTTGCAGACATTGGTGGTTTGTCCGCGCTCTTGCTTTCCTGATCATTGGATAAAGTGGTGTCCTGCGGAGCGTTAAAATCAGCCTGAAGGGCTTCTTCTACCGCAGACAGTGCCACTTCCGATGGAGCTTTCGCCTTCGGGGTGTTCGCCATAACTTGCCTCGCGTCCGTACTCTTTACTCATCGGTCGTCAGCACACTATTTCGCCTTTGTGCCAGCGACGCCGCCGCAAGTGATTGCCAATGCCAGATGGCGCTCTTTCCCAAACAAGAACGCCGGACAAATCAGAACAAACAATATGACCGTCGAATATTCAGGGGTTCGGTTGTAAAGCACCTTGAACTTCTTGGGCCAAAAACAGGGAGTTTCCAGAATCTATTCACCTCGTTAAGATTAACGAGGCATTAAGAATTAGAGGTCCCCACCTTGCAGCTACCCTTAACCTAATGGCACAATCCGTAGGACTGCACAACAGAAGTTACCGCCATTTGTGGATGCCCCACGATAAGTCACAGGCGGCAATTTTGGGGGGAACTCACTCTGCCTAATCGCGAAAAATCACCAGTAGGTTCTATTGCATCTCGTGGACCGAGTCCCACACAAGTCAAATGGTTAAGGCAAGGTCTTAACGAAGCAGGTGGGAAATTACCCCTGTACGATGACAGTGGTCGACAGGTGCCTTCTGCAACTGTGCGTGCTTGCATCGCTGCGGGTTGGGCGGAGCCTTGGTTTTCCAACCCATTGAAGCCAGATTGGTTGGTATGCAAGCTGACTGAAAAGGGGTGGGCGCTTTTGCAAAAGGATGCCGGTTCGAAAAATACTGTTAACCATTTTTAACAGAGCACCTTGTCAATTTTAGCGTGTAATGGCACTGAAAGCGGGCAGTCGGTGGGTGAGTCTAGATTTGAATTTGGACGATAAGGGCTTGTTAACCATAAAATAAAAACCTGTGTTTTCTTTTGGGGAATAGATTCCGTTGCCCATTGGAATTGAGGGGTGGAGTCACTGCAGAGTCATCGTGGTGATAAGTTTTGAGTCATCTTCGCGAATCAACTTCCCCGGTATCACTATAACTTTGAGTCACCTGGTCCTGTTGGAAGGCGCTACGTAAACTTGATGGTAGAACTACATGGAAATACAAGAGCAATATGCAGGGATCACTTCTCATCCGTGACCTTTGATGACCCTGAGTTGCAGGAGGAGATCCTCGAACTATTCAATCAGCAGGTCGAAGACTTCGATTCAACTCTGTCTGATGTCGTGACTTCAGAAGTTTTGCGTGGCGTTCTTCATCGCTTCAAGGGATCAGCCCGCGGTGTTGGTGCTTTTGCGCTTGGGGACGCATTGGAGGCAGGGGAAGCACAGGCTGCAGTGGGAGCTGTTCCCGCGATGGAGCCGATCCGAAATCAAATCGGGTTGGTGAAACTGGATTTGCAGCAGTTGAAGGCTGCGAGCACGTTTCTTGCGAAAATTGCGCCACTTTGACTATACCCGCTTCAGCAGAAGTTCTTGAATAGCTGCGCGCCTGCCTGTATCTGAAGACAACATAATAAGCCAATCAGGGTCGGGACGACTTAAAATATGCCAAAGATTACTTTCATCACCTCAACAGGTG
Source organism: Pseudovibrio sp. Tun.PSC04-5.I4 (assembly GCF_900104145.1). Lineage (NCBI taxonomy): Bacteria > Pseudomonadati > Pseudomonadota > Alphaproteobacteria > Hyphomicrobiales > Stappiaceae > Pseudovibrio > Pseudovibrio sp. Tun.PSC04-5.I4. The sequence goes on from NZ_FNLB01000006.1 coordinate 4,197,859, forward strand.
AAAACCATGAGGTGGATGCTGCTGCCGGTTCTACCGTTATGGAAAACGCGATTAAGAACATGGTGCCTGGAATTGAAGCTGAATGTGGTGGTGCCTGCGCTTGCGCGACCTGTCACGTTTATGTGGACCCTGCCTGGAGTGGTAAGACAGGTGAGCCGGAACCAATGGAAGAAGACATGCTGGATTTCGCTCAGGATGTCCGCGATACATCCCGGCTTTCCTGCCAGATCCGAGTCAGTGATGAACTCGATGGCCTTGTGGTTCATATTCCAGAGAACCAGAGCTAGCCATCTTTTAGCAGTTTGAACTCAAAAAGGCTGGTCCATTGGATCAGCCTTTTTTGTTTGTTTGCAGCGGCTTTCTTATTCAGCACCAACAGCTTGTGGCCGTGAACCATTTATCCAAACTGTTTCGTTTCCAGCTTCGGGATGGCGCGGAATCATGCGGCTCAGGATCAAGCTCACGACTGCCATGGATGCACCGGCGATAAACACCATGGTTGGGGAGTAAAGCCAGATTGCGCCGAATGCGACCGGAATTACGACCGCTGCTATGTGGTTGATGGTGAAATCAACAGCAGAAGTCGGGGCGATATCAGCAGGGTCTGCAATCTTCTGGAAATACGTCTTCATGGCAATCGCCATGGCAAAGAATGCATGATCAACCACGTAGAGTGTTCCGGCGACATACACGTTGGTGACGAAGGCGTAGGACAGGAAGACGATGATCAGGCCAGCGTACTCACAGGTGAGGGCGGTCCGTTCGCCTACTCGGCCGATGAAGGAGCCAATTTTGGGGGCGACATAGATGTTGATGAGGCCATTGATGAGGAATAGGCCAGCTACTTCATGTACGTCAAAATTAAAGCGTTCCACCATCAAGAAGCCCGCAAACACTGTAAAGATCTGGCGACGTGCTCCACTCATGAAGGTGAGGGCATAGTACAGCCAGTAGCGTTTGCGTAGGATCAGCTTTTTGTTCTGCTCAACATGGGCTTTGTAATGTGGGAATGCGAAGGCCGCAAAAAGCGTTAGAGCCACACTTGCGATGCCGCCAGCAAGGAAGAGATCCTTGTAAGACAGGTCAAATGTCTTCCAGCTCAACATGATCAACCCGTAGATGCACAGGGATACCAGTGAAGAGACGGAGAGGATTTTGCCCAATAACGCTGGTGCATCTTTTTTAGGAAGCCATTGCAGAGACAAAGACTGTTTCAGTGTCTCATAGTAATGGAAGCCGAAGGACATGACCAAAGTGGTGGCGTAAAACCCAATGGATGACGGGAAGTAGCCCGTTGCTGCAATGCCAACACCCATCAAAGCCAACGACATAAGTGCGAAGGTTTGTTCTTTGAAAATCAACAGCATGAAGACGACAGTAAAGGCCAGCAGGCCCGGTATTTCGCGGATTGATTGCTGAATGCCGATTTCCTGACCTGTAAAGTCAAGTGTGTTTACTGCAAAATTGTTGATGAGGTTCCACCACACAGAAAACGAGAGCTGTGAGGCAACGGTAAGAACCAGCAGGAAAACAAATGGGGAGCGCCAATCGGCGCGGATTTCTTTAAAGATATTGAACATGAGCTTCGATCTTTTGTTTAACTACGTAATTAAATAAGGGATAACTATATTTACGTGTTAGCATTAGTTTGCCAAAAAATATCTCGGTTTCGCCAAAGGTATCCTGATGTCAATTCATGCGGATGTTTACACACTTCCCCAACATGAGCTTTCGCAACCTATTGTTGCCTATGCGGTGGAAATGCCGCGCGGCGAGCAAGGTGAAGCCCATTCTCATTCTCGGGGGCAGTTGGTCCATATTGTCAAGGGAGCCACGACTGTCTTCACAGAAGAGGGGACATTTGTTGCTCCACCCGAGCGGGCGGTTTGGGTTCCCGGTGGAATGGCCCATAGAACCGTCTATCCGGTCAAAACGCAGTTTCGCAGCCTGTATATGCGGGAGGACCTGCTGGGTTCGCTTTCGCCGGACCCTGTGGTGATACAGGTAACGCCGCTTTTGAAGGAGCTTATTCAGGAGTTGATGGCTGCCCCGCGTGATTATGCTTTGGATGGTCCTACGGCTCGAATTGCTGAAGTCATTCTGGATCAATTGCAGAGCTTGCCGGATGCGCCGTTGCAGCTACCTATGCCCGTTCATCATGAACATTTGAAAGCGCTTTGCCGGTCTATCATTTCTTGTCCGGCTCATTTGCCAAGTCTGGCGGATGCGGCAGAGAGGACGTTGATGTCTCAAAGGACATTTGAGCGGCGCTTTTTTGCTGAAACAGGCTGGAGCTATCGGAAATGGTGCGGGCAAGCAAAGCTGTTTCGCGCGCTGGAGTTGCTCTCAATTGGGTACAGTGTTGGTGATGTTGCCCATAAACTGGGGTATGAGGGAGCAAGCCCGTTTATCTCGCAGTTTCGCAAGGCTTTTGGCACGACACCGGGCAAATATTTCAAACCTCAATAGGTTATCTAGATCCGCTGCATGCACGGATGAAATCGCGGACTGGCTTGGCGCTGCCTTTTAGGCTCACGTTGTAGGTGGCATATCCAGCCAGATTGATTTTGAGTTCGGTGTCTCTTGCCATACGGTTCCACAGGGATGAGCCGTTGTTCAGGAAGAGGAGTGGCAACGGTACTCCAGATTCGGGTTCCAGCGCACTGCCAACACCTACAAAACTTTCGGTGAAGCGACGTGTGTTTAGGGAGATCAGAAGACTGTCGCCCTCCTTCAGGTCTGGCACTGTTTGTTGAAACATGATCTCCACATCTCCACTACCCGCCAAGCAGCGGGCATAGAAGTCTATGTCGTCGGTTTCCGGAACTCCATGCACCAGTACGGCGCCTTTGTCACCCTCTCCGACTGGCAGACCAGCTACCCACACGTATGAACCATCATAGCCATTCAGAGAGGCTTTCTCTTTGGAGAATCTATCTAGGTTCGGGACCAGGTCTTGCGTGATCAGGTCCGCGTTTTGTTCATGGAAAACAAAGTGCTGGGCGGTGTTGCCACTGCGATTGAGTGCGCAGGAAAAGTTGAAAGGCGTATACAGGCCCTGATTTTGGTAGAGGCCGCGCCCGGCGAGCTTGTCGCCTGTGCGAACCAGAACAGGTTTCTGGTTCATCTGCGTGTTGTTGAATGTGCCGAGGCCTAGATACACTGGCGGCAATTCAGAGAGGGAGAGTTTACTGGCGATAATCTTGCTACCAAGCTTTGAACAGGCTCTGCGTGCTTTCCAAAGAGGTTCTGCAACGCTGGTGGTTTGCTCATCTGGTGGGGCGAGCAAGCTGTTTTCCAGCGGAGGCAGATCTTGCGCCACAACCTGTGTTGGTGGTGTTGCTTTAGGAGAGCTGCTGTCTTGCTTCAGCTTGTAATAACATGCCTTTCTTGCATTGGGGGCAGGGTCGCCAAACGTTCCTGTTCTGCAGTGAACATCCCCTTTGCCGCTCTTTTCATAGAATGCGCCGGGTTTGCCGAAGCGAACTGTTGTTGGATATGGCAGTTCGCAGACTTGGAACTCCAATGCACATTTACGCCAGCCATCACTGGTGAATTCTGGCAATTGAGGGATTGGTGTAATTAACCCACCTGAGCTCGCAGCCTGTACGCGCCGTTTGAGTGAGGATGAACTGGCACTCACTTTTTTATCTGATTTGGGAGCGTAAGGCTTGTTGCCAAGGTAGAAGATGCCAGCGCAGCCTTTATCTGTCCAAAGATGGGACGGCACAACGCCCCAGCTTTCGTTCAGTTTACACAGCGCCGTTGAGGTTTGACGCAGCAGTTGAACGTAATTCCGGTTAGCATTGGAGACGCGGCATTTGGTGTATTGGGCATTGTTTGAGGAGCAGACCACCACGTTGGTGTTGTCCAGCCCGTCAGGTGTGTTCGTGATATGGTTGGCAGTTGACGGGCGATGGGTTGGGTCGCTGCGGTGGACGTTTTTGCCCTCCGCATTTTCCGTCAATGTATTGGTCAGGCAATCAATAAACTCCGGGCTATCCAAAGATGCGTCGGTTTTATCGAGGCAGCTTTCAATGATGAGCGCCGGGATGAGGGTATTGAGTGCAGGTATTGACGCGCCGAATGCTGAAGGTGCAACAACTGTTCCCAGTAGAAACAGGCTGCACCCGGCTATTAGTGCGGGAGTGCGCCTAAACATTGATTTGCTCATGGCATCGCCTCTGTTAGCTCGTTGGGTGCATACATTGCCTAACGCAGCCAGCTTGCGCCCAGCTTGGCTGGAGATCTGTGAGCGCGTCAAAAATTAAAGTGACTGCCAGTCTAGTTTGAAATTTGTGGCGTTGGGAGAGCTAAATCGCACAGGTTGTGCATTTATTATCGCACAAGCTCTTTCATGGCCGAATCCAATCCCTCCAGAGTGAGGGAATACATGCGTTGTTCAAAGAGTTCCCGCATCATTCCAATGGAATGAGTGTAGTCCCAATGCTTTTCCTGAACCGGGTTAAGCCAGATTGCTCTTTGGTAAAGGTCTGTGACCCGTTTGATCCAGAGGCTGCCCGCTTCCTCGTTCCAATGTTCCACTGAACCGCCGGGATAGCTGATTTCATAGGGGCTCATGGACGCGTCACCTACGAATATAATCTTATAATCGCTTGGGTACTTATGCAGCACATCCATGGTGTTGATGCGCTCTGTGTGGCGTCGGTTGTTGTCCTTCCAAACGTATTCATAAAGGCAGTTGTGGAAGTAGAAGTACTCCATCACCTTGAATTCAGTTTTGGCGGCGGAGAACAGCTCTTCGCAAACGCGGATGTGGTCATCCATTGAGCCGCCGATATCAAAGAACAGCAGCACCTTCACCGCATTGCGGCGTTCCGGACGCATCTGAATATCCAGCAAACCTTTGTGAGCTGTGGACTTGATTGTTCCGTCCAGATCCAGTTCTTCTGCTGCCCCGGTGCGAGCGAATTTACGCAAGCGTTTGAGGGCGACTTTGATGTTGCGGGTGCCGAGTTCGACTGTGTCGTCAAGGTCCTTGAATTCACGCTTGTCCCACACTTTGACAGCGCGGCGATGGCGACTGCCATCCTGCCCGATGCGAATGCCTTCCGGGTTATAGCCGTAGGCTCCAAATGGGGAGGTGCCACCGGTGCCGATCCATTTGCTGCCGCCTTGGTGGCGTTCTTTCTGTTCTTCCAAGCGCTTCTGTAATGTTTCCATGAGTTTTTCAAAGCCACCCATGGATTCAATCAGTTGCTTTTCCTCTTCGGTGAGGTGTTTTTCGGTGAGCTTGCGCAGCCATTCCTCGGGAATATCCGTGGTTTGAACTTCGCTCATCAGATCAAGACCGTTGAACGTGTGACCGAATACGCGGTCAAACTTGTCCAAATTGGATTCGTCCTTCACCAGAGTAGTGCGAGCAAGGAAATAGAAATCTTCAACCCGTTTGCCTGCCAGATCAGCATCCAGCGCTTCCATAAGCGTTAGGTATTCGCGAACGGAGACGGGCAGGCCAGCGGATTTGAGCTCTTCGAAAAACTGAATAAACATAGGGGCAGATTATGCGAAGGGGCGGCTTCCTGTCGAGTGCTCAGTGACTGCCTTGGGAAAAAGGATAATTAAGAAGTCCCTTGCCCGCAAATGGCTGCATTGTTTAACCCGCATCGGTGGACTTATCAGGGGCGGATTTGGTGATCTCGCTCATAAACTCAGAAAGCTTAGGTCCATTGGACGCGACAAAGGGAGCGGGACGGCAGGTTTGGATTGCAGCCACGCCAATGCGTGCCGTGAGGAAGCCGTTGACTAAGCCCTCGCCCAGACGGGCGGAGAGTTTTGCAGCCAGACCCTGCCCAATAAACTGCTCAATCAAACTGTCTCCTGCGGCCATGCCTCCGGTGACAGCGAGATGGGCTGCAACATCGCGTGCAAGGCGCCAGAAGCCGAGAGCTCCGGGGCGTGCTCCGTATAAGCGGGACACGCGACGAATGATCCTCAGGTTCTCGTAAAGCACCACAAGAATATCCACCAATGCACGGGGTGAAAGGGCGGTGACAACGGAGACGCGCTTGGCGCTTTCCATAACGATCATTCTGGCGCGAGCATCTAGCGGTGATAACAGGTCTCGCTCTGCCAGCTTCACCAGATCGCGGCCATCAATGATTTCTTGCATGTGGCCTTTGAGCAGGGCGCGTCCGTGAGCGGTTTCCGGCCTGTCTGCATAAAGAGACATTAGGGCTTTGATGGCGGCGCGGGCTTCTTTATCGCTGTTGTTGTCTGCAGCTTCTTGCAGGTCATCGCGGATGTGGTCGATGTGTTCCAGCTGAGCGAGTGCGCGCCATTCCTTAAAGGCCAGCCCAAACAAGCCAAGAAAGGCAACTGAAGTTAAGCCAACACCTGCCCAGCCCAGCCATTCGTAGCGGGCAAACAGCTCTCTTATCAATCCGTCAATGGCCAGACCAACTGCAAGGGAGACCAAACCGCCGCCGCCAATGGCAAGGATTCTGCCCCATCTGCTCTGAGTGGGTTTCGGTTCTGGCGCAATTGCCAGTTGCTGAGTGGAAAGAGCATTTTCGGCTTCCGGGGCGACAATGGCTTCAGATGAAAGCGGTTCATCGGCAAACTCATCCTCAAAGCGAACGGATGTATCATCGAGTTTGAAGGCCTTGGGTGCCCGCCGAACCTTCGGGTTTTGCTGTGTTGGTTTCTTTGCGGTCATGCCAGTTTGTCTCCCAGCAGGAATTCCAGTGCATTGTCCAGGCGGATATGCGGAAGCGATAGTGTTATGCCTTCCGCTGTTCGTTCCAGATTTGGCGGGCGAAAGCGCACGTACTTCAAAGAGGCCTGATCTTCAGTATCTGTTGCGCTGCTCTTTTCTGAGAACAGATCGTCAAGATCTTCTGGCAGATCACCGGGGAAGATTGCAGCTTCCTCCTCTCCGTTAAACGCCATCTCACCAATGGTTTCATTGGGCATGGGAGTTCCCAGAAGTGCCGGGGTTTCAACGCCCTCATGATGCACGGTTGCCTGCTTGGTCGCTCTGACGGACGCGATTGCCAGTGTCTCCACCTGAGCACCTGAAAACTCTGCGCGGTTGATTGCTTTTTGTACCAGCTGCTGAAGGAGAGATTCTAGATGATTGTGATCTTCGCGGCGGAGGTGATCCGCTTTGGTGGCGGCAAACAGGATCCGATCAATTTTTCGGTTCATGATAGAAAACAGCCAGCTGGATTTGCCGGGACGGAACGCCCCCATGATCTCGGAGAGGGCATTGTTGAGATCGTCCAGCGCATCCGGGCCTGCGTTGATGGCTGTCAGAGCATCAACAAGAACAATTTGCCTATCCAATTTTGCGAAATGGTTTTTGAAGAACGGACGCACAACGTGCTTGCGATAGGCCTCGTAACGGCGCTCCATCATGGCCAAAAGCGTGTTTGCTTTCGGTTTGATGTGCGTATTGCCGAGATCGAGCGGAGCAAAGGTGAGGGCTGGGGTGCCCTTCATATCTCCCGGCATGAGAAAGCGACCTGGAGGCAACATGGATAAGGCGTTTTCATCTTCGCGGCACCGGCTCAGATAGGTTGTGAATGTGGTGGCGAGTTCGCGTGCGATGTCCTCAGAGAACACATCATGTAAGTTATTTTGGTGTCTGGCCAGAGTAGACAGGAAATCGCCGGACAGGTCTGGTCTTGCTTTTGCGCGTTTGATGGCCTCTTCCGAGAAACGGCGGAAGTCCTGTCTTAACAAAACAAGATCTAACAGCCATTCGCCGGGATAATCGACGATATCAAGATGAATTTTACCGTGGCCGAATTGGCGGTTAAAAAACGTGGCGGACTCGTATTCCAATGTAAGGCGGAGTTCGGAAATCTGGTGCGTGGATTCCGGCCAGAGGCGATCCCTAGTCAACGTCTCAATATGCTGCTCATAGTTGAAACGGGGAACATTGTCGTCAGGTTGTGGCTGCAGGTAAGCTTGCGCCAATCGTCCTGTCCCGGCTGCATCAAACAAAGGTAAGCGGCCTCCGGCGATCAGATTGTGCACCAGTGCTGAGATAAAGACGGTCTTTCCGGACCTTGCCAATCCAGTAACACCCAAGCGCACAGTTGGAATGGTTAGATCTTTTGCAGACTCCGTCATATTATCAACGGCGGTCTGGGCATCAGCCAAAGCCAGCTTGGCGTTTTTAAATAATGAATTCAGTGGGCTCACAACTCATCCTCCAAAAGACGATGTGGTGTGTCCTTAGAAGGAATGCAATTGCAAGGAGTTTATAAATTGTCCCCTAGCCTCTTTGTCGGTTTTAGGAGCGGGAGACAGCTTGCAAGTGGCGCGGTTGAAAGAACGAGATAATCCGTCCCTTTTTCCGTTCAATCTGCGACCAGCGATGTTCTTCAAAATCCAAGACGGCGAGAGCACCTGTTGGATATTTGGATTGAATTTGATGCATGTACTCAGGGTTGCCTTTGCCTGTCAATTCCGTGGCAGTATCTTGCATTGCAGTATTATGGCCGATTACCAGAACTGAGCTATAGCCACCACCATAGGCACGGATCGCGTCGACATAATCGCCTTCGCTGGAATTGTAGAGATCTCTCATCAGTTGTATGCGCGTATCGCCTCTCAGGTACGGCATAAGTTCCATAAGTGTTTGCCGAGTGCGCAAAGCAGTGGAGCAGAGGATTAGTTTTGGAAGAAGTTCATGTTGGTGTAAATGCGCTCCAACTCGCGATGCTGCTTTCCAGCCCGGCGTGTTTAAAGGGCGGTCATGATCATGAAGGACATCGTCACTCCAATCAGATTTGGCATGGCGAAGTAGCATCAGACGAAGCATATGTTGTCCTCCAAATATACATTGTTACTTTGATATTCCTTCGAGTAAGGAATATCAAAGAGGTATTTGTGCTGCAGGTTGATGTTGCATTGCAGCAAATTTGGGAGCGTTTATTTGTTTTACTTGTTGTGTTTCTTCGTTTGAACCTACAGGTTTTTAAAGTACTTTGAAAGTCAGGAGTAATCCCCTAATAGTATGGGGTTTTTGTGTCTCAATTACTGAAATGTTTATGGATGTCGCATGCAATTTACATAATCTAAGCGAAACTTAGCTCGCCTTATATTGATTGAATAATTAAATGGATTCAGGAAATCCGTTTCCGAATACGAAACGATGAAATCGCACTCGTATTTACGAATAACGGCTGCTGAACATTTTTCCTATGAGCTTATTGAGTTCATGCTGCATGCAGGTTTACTGTCGTGAGGACAACTAGTTCTTTTGCAGGTCGGTTTCTATTTTGATCGCCAGATTCATGAAGTTTAAACGAACTTCGTCAAGTTCACTGATGGGCAATTGGTCCGAAATGGAAGTCCATACGGTATAGTCAGAGGTTGGCGCCGTATAGCTTATTAAGCTTTCAATTCTGCCCATTCCCTCCATTGTTTCTGTTCGAAATGCGATTTCGTTTTCAGGGATTCCTAGTTTAAGCTGCTGGAAATGACTTTCTGTGAAGCCAGAATTAAAGTTGCTCAATACCTGCTTTGCTGTGCCCTTTTTATGTCTACGGAATATGGTCTTGATCTTGCCGCCTTCCGTTTCATAGATGCAACCAATACCCAGTTCTTTCATATCTGGAATAAGAACTGACCTTGACAGTTTACCAATGTAATCTGGACAGAACATGCCCGAGAAATGGGTGAGGGCGTCGATATCCTTACGCCACCCATTTTGCAGTATACGTGGTTGGTAAAGCAGGCTTTCGGAGACTCTGTTGTTTGATTGCGCCAGAGTGCTTGCTGCCGAGCCCATAAGAAAGCATAGACTTACTGCAAGTCTGATCAGCATTGCAGGTGTGTGAGTTAAATTCAGGCTGTGCCTCATGTTATTCTTGCTCTTATAAGGCACAGCTGTGCTCGTATTATTCTGGCTTAGCGTCGGTTCATAAAGGCAAGACGTTCAAACAGATGTACGTCCTGTTCGTTTTTAAGGAGCGCGCCATGGAGTGGTGGGATGATCTTACGGCTTTCTGTTTCTTTGAGAGTATCGGGATCTATATCCTCATTCAGAAGCAGTTTGATCCAGTCCAGCAGCTCAGAGGTCGATGGTTTTTTCTTCAAACCCGGAATATCGCGCAGATTGTAAAACGAGTTGAGGGCTTCCTTCAAAAGGCGGTCTTTGATCTTCCCGAAATGAACATTGACGATCTCCCTCATCGTTTCCGCATCTGGAAATTTGATGAAGTGGAAGAAGCAGCGGCGCAGGAATGCATCAGGCAAATCTTTTTCGTTGTTCGAGGTGATGATGACAATCGGGCGCTGACGCGCTTTGATCACTTCGCCAGTCTCGTAAACGTAGAACTCCATGCGATCGAGTTCTTGTAAAAGGTCGTTCGGAAACTCGATGTCTGCTTTGTCGATCTCGTCAATCAGGAGAACCGGGCGCTCGTCCATCTCGAAAGCAGTCCAAAGCTTACCCTTGCGAATGTAGTTTCCGATGTCTTTGACGCGTTCATCACCCAACTGGCTGTCGCGCAGACGAGAAACTGCATCGTACTCATAAAGGCCCTGTTGGGCTTTTGTGGTGGATTTGACGTTCCATTCCAGGAATGGCCTGCCCAGACTGTCGGCAATCTCTTTTGCTAGGACAGTTTTGCCGGTTCCAGGTTCACCTTTAACAAGCAGGGGGCGCTCGAGGGTAATTGCTGCATTGACTGCAATACGGAGATCTTCCGTGGCAACGTACTGGGAGGTCCCTTCAAATTTCATGTCTAATTCCTGCTTGTATAAATGTGCTTGGCGAAAACACTAGTGATTTGCATTCGCTTCGGCAATCCCTTCCTGTTTGCACTGGAGCTAACAATTGGTTTCAGTTTGTGTGGGTGAATTTTTCCCGGTATGGCAGATTGTGCCTAGTTATTCGATATTTTTGCCGAGTAAGACTTAGGTTTTGCTTGGTTAACAATAAGTTAAAATTTTAAGTTATTGAATTACATGAAGAAAATTCCAATTAATTGGTTGGCATGTAAGTTGCATCGGCATCTTCAGAATTTGCGCAAGTATGAGCGTATTAGATTTAGGTGGGCTCGATGAGTATTTATGGTGCAATTAACTCTGCAACGACCGGTTTGGATGCCCAATCCAAGGCGTTGGAGAATATTTCTGGTAACGTGGCGAACTCGTCGACCACAGGCTATAAGCGTTTGGATACCAGCTTTTCTGATTTGGTTGCCAGCACCGGTAGCCGTCAGAGTGAGCAAGTTTCCGGCACTGTGGTCGCGACATCGCGTGCGACCAACTACTTGTCTGGTGACATCAAATCTGCCGATAAAAATACATACATGGCGATCAATGGTCCTGGTTACTTTGTAGTGACTGATCGTGACGGTCTTTCTCAGCCAACACCGGATCTTTATTATACCCGTGCAGGCGATTTCGAGCTTGATGCAGACCGTAATCTAGTGAATGCAGCGGGTTATTTCTTGCAAGGATATCCGGTCAATCAGGCGACGGGATCGACAAGTGATAAGGCTGAGGCAATTCAGGTTTCAGATAAGCCAATGCCTGCTGAACCTTCCACTAAGATTGACTACCAAGGCAATTTGCCGTCAACGCCAACAACCAATGACTACAATGCGACTGTTCCTAATTCGCAATACGTAGATCTTGGTGTGTTTTCTACGCCTGAAACGAGTTTAACGCCTGCTCTGGTTGCGACTACGGGTGGAGCGGCATTGACGGCTACGGGTAAGCTTGTGGATTCCACTCAGTTTATCGCTGGTGACACTTTGACGTTCAAGCTTAGTAAGAACAAAGACGTCACCTTTAATATTACAGCCGATACAACGGTTGAAGATCTCGTCAATAAACTTAATGGTATGCACGGTGTTACAGCTGAACTGCAGGCAAGTGGTGAGATTAGCATTTCTTCCTTTGATACGCTTGAAGTGGACCAAGCGTCTGCATCTGCTCCAGCTTCCGGCTTAGTTGATATGGATTTTACACCCCAACCGCTCAATGTGGGTGGTACGGTTGATCGCAGTGTTGTGACGGGTGAAAAAGCGCAGGACTTCATTGATAGTTCTGTTCCAGGTGGATCTGAAACTGTCTATGATAAAAATGGTACGCCGGTAAACGTCGAGTTACGTTGGGCGCTTAATGCTGAAGATAACTGGACGCTGTATTACAACAGCGACACGAAGGCGACTGGAAACGAAGTTGCCTGGAAAGCCGTAACTGATGTGACTTTTGACGCTGCGGGGCGCCTGGTTACTCCTGCTGCGGGAATTGTTCAAATTCCTAATTTAGAAGTTAATGGCGTTTCAATGGGCGACATCAACCTCGACCTCGGTACAGATAAGCTCACACAGTATGAAGACAAAATTGGCTATGCGGCCGGTATCGATTTGGCTCAGGATGGTTATCCAGCAGGTACTTTGAGAGATGTTTCCATCGATTCTGAAGGTTACGTCATTGGCGAATACTCAAACGGTAAATCACAGAAGCTGTTTAAAGTTCCAGTAGCAACGTTTGCTGCTGAGCAGGAGCTGCAGCGTATAGATGGTGCAGCGTTTGCTGAAACCTCATCGTCTGGTGAACCCGACTTCCGTGGTGGTGGTACTATTCGTGCCAAAGCGCTTGAGAGCTCCAATGCTGATATCGCGAAAGAGTTTTCGAAGTTGATCATCACACAACAGGCCTATTCTGCAAATTCAAAAGTGCTCTCGACAGCAAACCAGATGCTGGATTCTGTCCTGAATATCGTTCGTTGATTTACGGATTTTGGGTCATGCGTGATGTCTGACCCATCCTCTTTAGGAGAGTAGCGGATGAGTCTGGGATCTGCACTAAATGCAGCAATGTCGGGATTGACACTGACAAAGGCTCAGTTGGCGGTCACGTCGCAAAATATCGCCAATGCCAGTGTTGATGGCTACACACTGAAAAGCGTTGTTGGTACTGAGGTCTATAACACCGCTACATCTGCGTCGTCAGTCCTTTCCAATCAGGTGCAACGCCAAGTCAATACTCAATTGCAGTCTTCCTACTGGGAAAGTCAGAGCGACGCTGCCTTCGCGACGCAATATAACGCCTATATCAAACAGTTGGACCAGATGTTTGGGAAAGTCGGGGATACATCTTCGATACCAAATCTGGTCAATACCTTTGAGAGCGCGTTGACGTCACTTGCTACAGATCCCAGCTCGCAAAGTGCGCAACAAGTGGCTGTGACATCTGCTCAAACATTATCGCAGAGTATCAATCGAACTTCCAATTCAGTTCAAGAGATGCGCCGGGATGCCGATACTCAAATCTCAGAGAACGTAGATGGCATTAATTCGACGCTTAAAGGGATTGAAAGTCTAGAAGACAGCATCATCTCTGAACGCGCTGCGGGCAGAACAACGGTTCATCTGGAAGATCAGTTGGACCGCCAGCTTGAATCACTGTCCAGTCAAATGGATATCGATGTTGGTCGGGATGGTGATGGGTATCTGCGAATTTCCACACGCACGGGGCAAACGCTTTATAGTGACAAGGCCTCAGAACTTAAGTTCACATCTAGCCCAACCTTGGGTGCAGGTGTTGAGGGTAATCCTATTGAGGTAATTACGCCGTCAGGGTCGTCCATTGAACTCAATAAATATGATTTGCAAAGTGGTAGCATAGGGGCGTTGGTTTCATTGCGAGATGAAGCCTTGCCAGATACGCAAGCTCGTCTTGATGAACTCGCTGGTCAAATGTCGCTGGCATTGTCTCAACAAACAGCTGAGGGCGTTGCCGCAGATGATGGAGGAGCCCCTGCTGCCGCGACTGGCCTTAGCGTGGATACGTCGAGCCTCAAGTCTTCAGGCGACAAAATCGAGTTGGAGTTCAAGGTCAATGGCGGCGAAACGCGTAAAGTTAGTTTTGTCGCGGTAACCGACTCTAGTTTGTTACCACTGTCCCCTGATGTTACGGCGGATTCAAACGATATCGTGCATGGGATTGTGATCCCAGCAGATGCGGCATCGTTGCAAAGCCAGATCTCTAGTGCTCTTGGCACTGGATTTGATGTCAGTGTTGATGCAACGGGTAGTTTGAAGGTATTAGCGCCGACAAGCCCAGGGGCGATCGAAGTTACTGGGTTAGCTGCCAAGAATACTCGTACTGTCACCAGCGCTGATGGGGCTGAGCTCCCTTTATTCGTAGATTCCAGAGATGGCGGTACGCCCTATACCGGAGCGTTGGAAAATGGCGGACAGAAGACGGGGTACGCGCAACGTATCGTTGTTAATCAAGCAGTTTTAAATGACCCGAGTTTATTGGCTGGTGAATCTGATAAACAGAATTCTGATCGGGCCAATCTCATAAAAGATAGATTAACGAAAACAGAGTTTACGTTTTCTCCTGGGACTGGCATAGGCGCGCAGAATGCTCCTTATGTGGGGTCTATATCTGATTTTGCGATTGAAACGGTCGTTAAGCAGAGTTTGGTGGCGGGTGCCGCAAATACTGCTGAGAGCAATACGAGCGCTGCGAAGGTGATCTCGAAAAATGCTTACGAAAACAGCTACAAAGTAGACGTTGACGAAGAACTTGTTAAACTCACAGAATTGCAGAACGCATATGCTGCAAATGCGCGTGTGCTCAAGGCTATTGATGAGATGCTTGATACTCTTATGAATATTATTTAGCGCTTTTGAGGATTGGACCGTCCAATGAATACAATCGGATACTCAAAATCTCATAGTTATATGATTGATTTGCTCATGCAGCAAAAGACGCAGCTGGAAGACAAATCGATCCAATTGACTTCGGGACATAAGGCGCAAACATACGGCGGTATGAGTGCTGATGCCCGTATTGCGTTGGATATGCGGCGTGAAATTTCGGGCATTGAAACCTACGAAGATACGAATGCGACCGCGAGTCTTCATCTGACGCTTATGAGTAAATCTCTGGAATATATGGAGAAAATGCGTTCTGAAAGTGTAAGCTCTATTGATGATAACAACTACACGTTGACAACTGGTGGTCAAACGACAAGCCAACAAGCTACAGAAATTATGCTGCATGAGACGATTTCGCAGCTGAATACTGATGTTAATGGTTATTATCTTTATGGCGGTAAAGACGCGAGTGGGCCTCCTGTTGCTCCTCTTGATGATATTATGGACGGCAAAGATGGGAAGATGGGTCTTAAGGAGCTTATGGCTCGTTATGAAAGCGCCCACCTCGGGAGTTCGCAGAATGGGCGATTGGGAAGTAGTGTAACCGTCCCTGCTGGCTCTCCTGTTCTGACACTTCAGCAAGATAATGTTGAGGGCTTTGGCTTTAAGATCAACTCAGTAACCGCTTCATCTGCTGATGTGGCAACGGCAGTTGTGCCTGAAGATCTAACTGATCCTCTTAATCCGAAGGGAAAACAGGGGTCTTTTACATTTAATGACACCCCAAAAGTTGGCGATACGATTGAAGTTGAGCTTGAGCTTCCAGATGGCACAAAATCTATTGTTAGGCTAACCGCTACAGATGATCCTGATGCAGGTGAGGGAACCTTTTTGATTGGTACCGGCGCTGACCCTGCACTTGAAAGCACTCAAAATGCCCAAGTCGCCTTTGATAAAGCCATCTCTGATATTGCGAAGACAGATCTTCGCGCCGTTGCTGATGTGCAGGCAGGTGAGGAATTCTTCGGCAATCATGGACGCGCTGATCCTGCTCCAAAAGTACCGAAGGCGAATGGGTCTGGGTATGAGACTTCCACTGATCTTCTTGTCGATTGGTATACGGGTACAGAAAACTCCGAGGATCCGCGTGCTGATAAGTCAGTTCAAATCGACGATAATGTAAGTGTCAATTATGGTGCACGTGCAAATGAATCCGCCTTTTCTGAACAGCTGCAGAACTTAGCGGTCTTTGTTGCGGCAGATTTTATTGCAGCTACACCTGATGACGCAGCCAGTGAAGCTGAGGCGAAATCTTATTACAGTGCTTTGGCAAAGCGCAGCGACGCTGCACTCTCTGTTGCTGGTGATAGTAATTCCGGCATTCAGAGCGTAGCCGCTGAGATTGCCGTTGTGAACACAGCTGTTGTGAGCACTGCTGAACGCCTGACACAGACCAAGCTGAGCTATCAGAATACTCTGGGCAGCGCGGAGAATGTAGACAAAACATTGGTTGCAACGGAAATTGCAGTTTTGCAGACTGATTTAGATGCGTCCTTTAAAGCAACATCAATGCTGCTGAACCTGACGATCACTCGGTTTCTTTAGAAATCGTGGGCATCTACGAAAAAGCCTCCGGCATTTGCTGGAGGCTTTGGTGTTTATGGAGCCGCTTTTTGACCGCGTAGTCCTGCCGCCAAAGACTTATTGATGTTGATCATGGTCTCCAAGGCAACAGGGTCTTCCCCTGCCATCATCTCTAAGGTGCGATTAAAAATGAACAAACCCAGATTTGCAATATTGTTTTGCAGCGGGAAAGGAAGTTCACTGGTAGTCTCAGTCGCTTCGGCAACAAAAATCGTCCAAAGTGTGCGGTTGAATATGAGAGCGTCATTACGTTCTTCTATCGAAACAGTAGTCCACTCCCTTTGCAGCACTGACAGTCGCGCAGCAGCTTTCATCAAAGCTTCAGCTTCCAGAGCTCTCGGATCCATCGATGCCGAGGTGTTGGCGGATTGCTGATATGCTTGAGTTGCTTGTTGATACATGACTGATCAAAGTCCTTTCATATTCAACCAATTTTTTGGCGAGCTTAAGTGCACGATAAAGCTCTTCCGCCAAAATGGCTGTGCTGATGTCACTGATATAGGGGTGAGTGCTTGGTGCGGCGTTGAGCATCTGTTCAATTAGAACCAGATATTCACTCTGCGTTGTCGTAATGTCGCCCTCGAGATACATGAGCTGAACAGCAAGATATATCTTCTTTGCTTGCGTATCTGCCAATTCAACGGTCATGATATCTTTCTCCCGTAAAATGGGAGCTTTTCCCTGTATGAACAGGCGCGCACGCTGTTTGTCGTTGGTGATGAGTGTATCGCCAACAATCAGCATTTCTCCAGGTTTTAATTCTACCTTAAGCGCCATGTTCACCTTCCTTACTTAAATCTAGTCTCAATTGCCCATCAATTGGTTAATATTGGTTGTTTGTACAATGGAAATTCTTCGATATTCCGTGGGCTTAAGGAAAGCAAGCGACTTTAGTTTTCTCCTGTCATTTTAGATTCCGGTGTCGCTCTCCATATGTACTTACGGGTCTTTTCTGACGGTGTAATTTCTTGGTGATAAGTCTGTATATCCTGTCAAAAATAACTACTCTGGGTTGCTTGTTAAGAGGCTGGCAATATTGTGGCTCCCATACAGAGGCAGTGACGATTGTCACGAATAGCTCAAGAATGAGCTTCTCTTCATCCTAGAAAGGATAGTTATTATGTCTGATATTACACTCACTGCAGCGGTGCGCTCCAACCTTAGTACTCTGCAAAATACAGCTTCTTTGATTTCTCAGACTTCCGAGCGTCTTTCCACCGGCAATAAAGTGAACTCCGCGCTCGACAATCCAAATTCATTTTTCACAGCATCCTCTTTGAATTCACGTGCGTCCGATTTGAGCAACCTGCAGGATGATATTGGGCAGTCTGTTTCTACACTGGATGCTGCTGATAAGGGTATTGGTGGTATCAACAAGCTTCTTGATGCGGCTAAAGGTAAAGCAAACCAGGCTCTTCAATCAAAAGACGAGTCTACTCGTGCCAAGTATGCAGAAGAATTCAATGAACTGCGTACACAGATTGAAGATATTGCCAAGGATTCTGGCTACAAAGGTAAGAACCTTCTTGGTGGTGACGGCAATGATCTGACTGTTAAGTTCAACGAAGATGGTTCATCTCAGCTGAAAATTGGTGCTGTTGATTACACCGACCTAGACTCCGAAAACTCCTCGTTCACTTTGGATAAGATTGGTTCCACCAAGTCTTCTGTAACTGAGCGTAACGAAGAAGCCGCATTTAGCCTTGGACGTACGCCGTCAACTGATCCGAATGCAGGTAAGTTTGACATTGGCATTACTGCTGGTGCTGCTATAACCGGCGCAAGTAATATTAGTGCTATTAATCAATTTGAGGAAGGCGATAAAATCACGCTTTCTGCTGGTGATCAGAAATTTGAAGTAGAGACGAAGGATGCTGAAGATCTTGATGCAACGGCTTTAAAAATTCAAACTGAGCTGCGGAAAATTGATGGTAATGATGCGGCTACTGTAACGTTTAATGTCGATAAATTTGAGATTTCCGGCGCGAATGAAGATTTCAAAATTGGTTATGAAGCAGCTGGCACAACAGCTACTGGGTTCACAGACACCAACGTAGCTGGTGAAGAAAAGTTGCTTGCAACAACTAAGCTTGAAGATCTTGATGCGTTTAAATCCGGCGACGTTATCGAGTTCCAGCTTGGAGATGGCAATAAATCCTCCTTTGATGTAACTGGTAAATCTGTAAGTGATCTTGCTACTGCTATTGGTGGCCTTACAGGCGTTACGGCTAACGTCGCAGATGATAAGATTAACATTGATGTTACCGACCAGGACCTTAAATTCAGCTTTAAAGGGGATGGTGCAGGTGCAGAATTTTCTGACCCTAAGAAAAACGAGATCGGAAAAGATCTTGATGCGGTTGATGGACGCGGTTGGGGTGATGACGATCTTATCGAGAAATCTCTCGAACAGGTTCGTACAGCTCAGACTGATCTGCGTGCGCAAGCATCTACTTTTGGTACCAACCTTTCCGTTGTGACCAACCGTCAGGACTTCACTTCAGATTTGATTAACACACTGCAAACTGGTGCTGGTAAACTGACGCTTGCAGATTCTAACCTTGAAGGTGCGAATCTTGCAGCTTTGAACACTCAGAACTCCATTGCGACAACAACTCTAAGCTTGGCTACTCAGGCTGGACAGTCTGTTCTGCAGCTTATCCGATAAGCTCTCGACCAGATTTGAGTTTTGGAGAACGCGCCTTTCGGGGCGCGTTTTTCTTTGTTTGCGCAAGGAGATTCGTGGTTTGCGTTGCTGCGTGCGTTGCTATGCGTATATCTGAGTGGTTTTGCGTTGTTGTGTTGCTAAGGGGCATGATAGGCAAAAAAAGAGCCATGCTGCGGGGCAACACGGCTCTAGGGGGATAGATTTAGCAAGCTGCGGGGATAAAGCTTAGGCTGCTCGTTCCTGCTCGGCTTGTGTGGGCTGGGTCTGCTTAGTTTCGTAGGCTGCTGGATCAACTTCTTTGGCTTCACCGCCAAGATTACGCTTTTCCTGAAGCTGAATGACTTCGTCAACGAATGCGCGAATGCGACGGGCAGTCTTGGACGGAAGTTCATAGATGACGTCGCCTTCAGGTTCTTGTGTCAACGAATAGATGAGTTCTTTTGAATCTTCATCGTAATTGTATTGACGAACTAGTCGGGCTTGATCCAGCGTGGCCTGTTCAGTCTTTTGTGGATCTCCTGTGCGAGAATCCGACTTGAACGGCTTATTCGTTGCTGTTTGATTGTCAGTGGTCTCTGCTGACGCGGTAACAGCGCGTGCGCCAGACAGCTCTGTCTGAACCTGTTCGGTTTCAGCTTTTGCCGGAGCGACCTGAGATGTTAACGACTGATGTAAGAGTGTCGGTCTCTGTGCTGTAATTTCCATATAGCCCCCACGGTTTTCTTCTTGGCAACTTTACGGTGTATATTCTTAAATAAACTTAATATTAACGAGTGTTATTTAATCAAAATTTAATGAAATTACATTCAAATCCGCACAATTCCCCTATTTCTCAGCGAGGCAAAGTGAGGGGCTTTGGCCTATTTCGTTAATATGCACGCCATTATTTGCGTGTTTAGAGTGTTTGATTAACAGCAATGCCCTGAGCGGATCTTTGTGGTGAAGTCATGACACCCGCAGCGGTGTAACCTTTTGTTTTCATTTGCGAACCAACGGCCTTAGCGACAGTCTCAATAACGTTGTCAGTCACTGAGCGCGCTGTTGATACCACTTGCAGGTTGGTTTGCAGGATGGGCCTCAGGTCGCCGTGGCGCTCGCGCATACGTTGAATGGAATGCGGTGCAAGGTTTCCCAGAGCAATCGCATTGTCACTCGCAACCTGAATACCAGATAGGTAAGATTCGATTGCGGCATGCTTTCGCGGCGCCACTGTCGGAAGCTTCGAGATATGCCCGTCTCGCAACAGCTCCGTTTCGGCCTCGATAGCGGTTACGAGGTTTTCCATTGCGGTGTGAAAGCTTTCGCAGAAGACTTCAGCTTGTGTCCGGGTTTGGATCGGGGCTTCTTCAAACAATACAATTGCCTGAATAGCGTCAGGGTCGTTCTGAACTGTCATTCCGAGGTCTCTTGAAGTTGTAATAGTTGTGAATGAACCGTGGAAGCTAGGCCAATGCCACCAGATTGAGACAATGTGTTGGCGTACTCGTTAATCAACATAGATTTCCACGCATCAGAGCCTTCTTCTGTTCCGAATGTCCCGCCGTTTTCCAATCCTGTGAACATGTTCTGCAGCATTTCGTTCAAGAAAACGGATTCAAATTCCTTTGCCTTCTCCATTAACGCATCGTTGGTTTTAGCGGACACGCGGGATGCGCCCACCTGATTTGCGTTGGCACCTGCGATAAGGTCGGCAGACGTTGCCAGAGAAGGGGAGGGCAGTTGGGCTTGAGATAACATTAGAGAACCTCAATTTCTGCTTGCAGCGCGCCTGCTGCTTTGATGGCTTGAAGTATGGAGATCAGGTCTCTTGGGCTGATGCCCAATGCATTGAGACCGTCGACCAGCTGCTGAAGGGTGATTGTCTCATTTACGAGCGCCAGCTGTTTGTTGTCTTCGGTTACTTGCACATCAGTACGAGGTACTTCCGCCGTCCGGCCACGTGAGAAGGGAAGCGGCTGCACCACTTCAGGTGACTCTGCGATGGTTACGGTGAGGTTGCCTTGCGCGATTGCGACTGTGGAGACCTTCACCTGCTGTCCCATGACAATGATGCCTGAGCTTTCGTCGATGACGATTTTGGCTGGTAGGTCTGGCTCAACAATCAGCTGTTCAATGTCTGTGAGGAGGTCAACGATGTTGCCATCATATTGTTTTGGCAGTGTCAGACGGACAGTCGCTGGATCGAGTGGCTCAGCGGTTGGCAGGCCGATCAACTCGTTTACTGCAATTGCAATGCGGCGTGATGTTGTCAGGTCCGGGTTGCGGAGCGCCAGTTTGATTGTGCTGAGTGAGGAGAGTTTGAAGTCCACTTCGCGTTCAACAAGGGCACCATTTGGGATACGGCCGGATGTTGGTACACCGCGCACGATGGAGGCTGCTTCGCCCTGTACTGCAAAGCCAGCAATTGAAACTGGGCCCTGTGCGATTGCATAGGCCTCACCGTCGGCACCCATGAGCGGGGTAACCAGCAATGTGCCGCCTTGCAGGTTTTTGGCATCACCAAGGGCGCTCACTGTTATATCGATGCGAGTCCCTTGCGTGGAAAAGGCTGGGAGGTTCGCTGTCACCATCACTGCAGCTGTGTTTTTGGTGTTGAGTTCAGCCTCATTGGTGTTAACGCCTAAGCGCTCCAGCATTGCCTGCAAAGATTGCCGGGTGAAGGGTGAGGCGGTGAGCGAGTCACCAGTTCCCTGTAGACCGACAACAAGTCCGTACCCGATCAGCTGGTTGTCACGAATACCTTCAAAGTCAGCAATATCCTTGATCCTTGAGGCAGCATGACCTGGAAGGGTTGCGCCAAAAAGAACGATAAATGCCAAGACGGCGATTCTACTTAGACTTGCGAGATTGAACATCGGTACCCGACTATACGATTCATATTTGCCAAATACATGCGAAATTTATGCCAGTTTTGAGTGGCTATTTTCAATTTCTTAACTAACTGAACTTAATAGGAATTTTTAGTATAGGGTGGATAAAGGGTTAAAGCACAATAAATTTGCGTGCGGCAATTGTTGCCTGCTTGGTAAAGTTTTGTGTGAGACGGTCGGCAAATCTGTTCTGGCTGGCCTTTTATTCCAAACACGTAGCTCAGAGGGTAACGCTTTGCTTGTTCGCACCACACCAGTTTCTGGTTTAAACTCTACGAGCAAAGTGGGGAGCAAACGACGTAAGGAGTCTGGCTCAGATAACGGCTCTGGGTTTGTTGTTGAAGAAGACGCGGCAAATGTAGGACATGCCTCTGCCAGCGTTGCCTCCTCGAACATTCAGGGCGTGGATTCCCTTCTTGCTCTTCAGCAGATGGACGTTCCTGTCGATGATAGGCGCCGTGCCGTTCAACACGGAAGCAAATTGCTGGATCAGTTAGATGCGCTGCGTCTGGACATGTTGCAGGGGAAAGTTCAACCAGAACGCCTCGAGCGTCTGGTGGACAACCTGTCCATGCGAGTCAAAAGCGGCAACTCCGGATTGGACAGAGTGATCGAAGATATTGAGGTCAGAGCTAGAATCGAACTGGCAAAACTGGGTCATTTTGTCGATTAACCCAGCTTATTCGGTTAGTTATAAATATTTATAGGCGTGTAAATCGCTGAATACACTGAATAATCGCATTCATAGACAAATTCGTCTTTTTAGTAGATTGTTGTTTTAACCTCCCCTCGTTATATTCCAGCCGCCAATATAGGTAGGCGGAGTTTCAGATGGCAGTTGACGTCGCAATTGATTATCGTCCTTCAGAGGGTGAACCATTCATGAACGACCAACAGCGGGAGTACTTTCTTAGAAAGTTGCTCACGTGGAAGGAAGATATTCTGAAAGAGAGCAAGGACACCCTTGCGACCCTTCAAGAAGAGAACACGAACCATCCTGATTTGGCTGATCGTGCATCGTCAGAGACCGACAGGTCTATTGAGTTGCGTGCACGTGACCGGCAGCGGAAGTTGATCTCTAAGATCGATGCTGCCTTGGCCCGTATAGAAGATGGGTCCTACGGTTATTGTGAGGAGACCGGCGAGCCGATCTCCGTGCGCAGATTGGATGCGCGTCCTATTGCGACGCTCTCCATTGAAGCGCAGGAAGCTCACGAGCGCCGCGAAAAGATCTATCGTGATGATTGATCTTTAGGCTCTTGGAATATTAGCCTTTCAAGCTGTGGTCCTTAATTCTTAGGCACAATTTCTTGGAAGAAACAAAACAAGGGAAGTGCGGGTCTACTGCGCTTCCCTTGTTTTGTGTTTGGGGGCTTTTGTTAAGCTCAACCCACTCGTGAAATGAAAACGAGCCCGGCATGCTGGGGAGCATGTGGCCGGGCCCGTTTTATTTGCCGCTCAAGCTGGGGAGCTTATTGAGCGGTTGTAGGTTCTTCAAATTATTTAAAATGGTAAAACGATATCGAGCACCTGGCTGCCATAGCGCGGCTGTTGGGTAGCGGAGATCTGTCCGCGACCACCGTACCCAATGCGGGCTTCTGCGATTTTCGTGCTTTCCACCGTGTTATCCGAGGCAATATCTTGCGGACGTACGACACCGGCAACGATGAGCTCACGCACTTCGTGGTTCACACGGACCTCCTGACGACCTTCGATGACGAGGTTAGAGTTGGGGAGGACCTGCGTTACAACGGCTGCTACGGTGGTCTTCAGGCTCTCTGTGCGGTCAATTGTACCGCTGCCCTGAAAGTTGTCGGAGCTGTTGATGGAGGCGATTGCATCTGCAGAGGAGCCTCCGGGTAATGCAAATTTGTCAATTGCTGCCCCAAGTGCGCCGCCTGCGCCTGCGTCTTTCTTGTCGGATCGGCTGCTTTTGGATGTATTGGCAAAAGCGGCTTTATCTGAAATCGTCACGTTGACTGTTACAATGTCACCGACACGTTTTGCGCGTTGATCCTGAAAGAACGCCCGATTGCCGTTACTCCAGAGGGAGTTGGCGTTGTAGCGCTGGGTTTCCTTCATTGGCATTGGCATTTGCACTGGGCGGTAACCCGGCTGCGTGCGTGGGTCCTGAATGGCAGTCAGGACTGGTTCCTGACCGATCTTGGAAAGTTTGTCAGCAGTTTCACACCCTGCCAATGCGACCAAGCTGATTGCAAGAGCGGTGTACTTCTGGATTTTTGTTGCAAAGGTTATTGTAGGCATCAACGGTTCTCCAGTAGGGCTGCAACTTGTGTGGTTGCGCCGCTTACAATGGCGATGTTTTTGCCAACGACTTCAGCAAGGATTGTCTTTTGGGAAATTGGATTGACGATCTCGATCAGGTCGTTTTTGCCGCCGTCAGATTTGGCTTTGCCCTGCGTTGAAATGTTCATGCCCGGAATCTTGTAGATCACGGTTACTTTAGCGCCGCGTTTTACCAATATAGGTTCGCCGACATCTCTAGGTGTCAGAGTAGAGCCTGCGCGCATGTTGCGGCGGACTTCCATTCCAATCAGGTCGGCTGCGGCGAGAAATTCACGGCCTGCGTAACGTCCTATCGGTTTGCGCTCCTCGCGGATGTCTTTGGCGGTGATGACTGTGCCGCGGTCTAGCCGGCGTGCTAATGTGGAAATGGAAACCATTTGCGATGCGTTGCCAAGGATGGAAATTGGTTTTGTCCTGCCTTCCTGAACGATATTCAAAATGACTTTGAAGCGGGAGGTGCGTGGGGACCAGTTGATGCGTCCGATTGTCAACGGTGAGATTGCATCAACGTCAGCGTGCATGTCCATCGGGAGAGGTGTGGTGTAGGAGATCTCGATGTCCTCAGGCAGAATGCGGGCCCGTTCTGCAAAGGCGTTGCGCAGGATATCTGAAATCAGTGCTTCATCTACCGGGATAGAAAGGCGATGAACGCTGACTGTCGTCAGATTGTTGGTTCCGGCCTGAATGAAGCCCGCTGCCTGTGCTTGCTGCGCAATGATCATTGCAGAGACATTGCCAGTCGTTCCAAGATCGGGACTACGGAAGATTGGGGTTTGAGCCAGATCACCCGCTTCGGTATAGAAGTCGCCGATGGTAACAACCGGGCCCGCGACATTCACTGTTGGGCGCAATGTTGCTGCCGCAAAAGCGTTGCTTGCTGTGAGCATCATAAGGCCCGCAAAGAGTGTGGTCGCCAACTTCCTCATAACATCACCCCTTAGCGTAGATTCGTGGTTGTGGAGTACATCTCATCAGCGGCTTTGATGATCTTCGAGTTCATCTCATAAGCGCGCTGTGCGGAGATCAGGTCGGACAGTTCGGTCACTGCATCCACATTGGAGGCTTCAAGGTGACGCTGGAGCGTGTTGCCGAAGCCTGCTGCTCCTGGGTTGCTGGTTTGTGGTGGGCCGCTGGCCGGGGTCTGAAGGAAGAGGTTGTCTCCGATGGCATCCAGACCGGCTTTGTTGACGAAACGCGCAAGTTCCAACTGGCCAAGGCTCAACACCTGATCGTTGTCATCCATAGCCTGAACCAGACCTTGAACATTGATCGTGATGTCGCGGGCGTTTTCCGGGATCACGATGCCGGGCTGGACCTGGTAGCCGTCTTTGGTCACCAGTTGCCCGGATGCAGAACGCGCGAAAGAACCGTCACGGGTGAAGCCAGTTGAACCATCCGGGCGCTGGATCTGGAAGAAGCCTTCGCCGCGAATAGTAACGTCAAGTTCATTACCAGTCTGATTGACCGGACCGGCGGACATGATGCGGGTTGTGGCGGCTGTTTTTACGCCGGAGCCGATCTGTACGCCGTTGGGAACAATGGTGCCGGCATCGGAGGTTTGTGTCCCCATACGGCGCTGGTTTTCGTAAAGTAGATCCTGAAAATCTGCGCGCTGGCGTTTGTAGCCGGTGGTGCGCATGTTGGCCACGTTGTTTGAAATGACTTCGACGTTCAGTTCCTGAGCTTTCATGCCGGATGCGGCGATGTGAAGAGCTTTCATTGTTCTATTCCTTAAGCCTCAACCGATCCAAGTTCGCGGATGGAGCGCTGACGTAGTTCGTTGCGCTGCGACATCATCTTGGACACGCTTTTGTATTGACGGGTGATTTCGATCATGCGGGAGATTTCGCGAACGCCTTCTACGTTGGAGCCTTCCAGGGCACCTTGTAGAACGGATGGGTTGGTTGCTGGGATCGGGTCTGTGCCGGAGAACAGATTTGCGCCAACATGCATAAGCTCTTGGCGGTTATCGAAGGTATAAACGTCCAGACGGCCAAGCTCACCTTGAGGTGTTGAGAGAACGCCTTCTCTGGTGATGGTGATTGCGCCGTCTTCCGGATTGATCTGAATTGGTGCGCCATCGGCCAGAACCGGGAGGCCCGCATCTGTGACGAGCATTCCATCGGGATCAATGGCCAGACTGCCAGCGCGGGTGTAAAATTGTTCACCCTCAGCGCCAGCTACGGCAAAATAGCCCTCGCCATCAATTGCGATGTCCAGCGGATTGCCAGTCAACCGAATTGGACCCTGTGTCAGGACAGTGGCTGTGCCTACATCCTGTGTGAAGGAGAGGGGATGATCTGAGCGTTGAAACTCGGATGCCTGTGCGTTTGGCATCAAGTATTCCTCAAAGATCATTCTTTGAGCCTTGTAGCCAGTTGTATTCGTGTTTGCCAGATTGTTGGCGACCACATCCAAGTTCCGTCGAAGGGTACTTTGGCGTGATAAGCCGATCAGCTGTGCGTTTTCCATTTTATGCTCCCCAGCATACTGCAGGTCTCCTCAGACCCGCCGCACCAAGGTTCTTGCAGAAGTTGTGCCAGTTTTGCGCTTTGGCGGATTTCTGCAGTTTTGCAGAGGTGGTCGGCAAAATATCTGTTAAGTCTCTGATAAAATGTGCCTACTTTGATTTCCTAGTGGGCAAAAATTGCTTAGTAAGATCAAATTAACCATTTGGTAACCTTTGTTAACCAATTAGGTTGTATTAACACTTTTTAAACCTTTGATTGCGATTCACCGGGGCGCAAAATGGCAGATACGGAACTGCAAAAAACTGAGGACGAGGGTAAAGCTGGCAAGCGCAAGGTTGTTATCGGCGCGATTGCGGGTATTTTACTGCTCACTCTTGGTGTGGGTGGTGCCTATGTCATGGACTGGTTTGATATGAGTGGTAGCACCTCGGTCGAGCTGGCGGATGGGAGCGTAACGCAGGTGCAGACAAAGCCTGTTGTCTTCTATGACCTGCCTGAAATGACGGTAAATCTCTCAACTCAGGGTCGTACTACTTATCTTAAGGTCCGTATCGCACTTGAAGTCGAGAGCGATCGCATGGTTTCTCAGGTAGAACCATATTTGCCTCGTATTCTTGATGCCTTTCAGATTTATCTGCGTGAGCTGCGTCCAGCTGATCTTGAAGGGTCTGCTGGTCTGTTCCGTTTGAAAGAACAGCTTTTGCGCCGCATCAATTCCGCCATTTATCCAGCCAAGGTTGAAGGGGTTCTCTTTAAAGAGATCCTTGTTCAGTAGGGGAGCGGCATATGTCAGATACCGATACTCCTCCTGAAGACGAAAACATGGATGACGCTTGGGGGGAAGCTCTTGCCGAAAGCGGCGACAGTGATGGGGATGAAGATCTTGCCGCAGCCTGGGGCGCGGCGCTTCAGGAACAAGGCGTAGAAGGCGGAGAAGAGGCAGCAGCTCAATGGGCTGCTATGATCGATGACAGCGAGCCTGACATTGAGAGCGCGTCTCGTGGTGCCGACCGTATTCTGAATCAGGAAGAGATCGATAACCTGCTCGGTTTTACGCTGGACGGGTCCCTGACGGGTGATGAAGGCGGCATTCGTGCGCTGATTAACTCAGCATTGGTGTCCTATGAACGCCTGCCGATGCTGGAGATTGTGTTTGATCGTCTGGTGCGGTTGACCACGACTTCTCTGCGCAACTTTACGTCGGACAATGTTGAAGTCTCTTTGGACTCTATGACCAACGTTCGGTTTGGTGATTATCTGAATTCTATTCCGTTGCCGGCAATCCTGGGTGTCTTTAAGGCGCGGGAATGGGACGGTCTCGGTCTTGTTACCGTTGAAAGCTCTTTGATCTATTCCATTATCGACGTGTTGCTTGGTGGTGGTCGCGGTTCCTCTCCAACTCGCGTTGAGGGACGTCCCTACACGACGATTGAGAGCAATCTGGTTCGCCGGATGATTGAAATTATTTTACTGGATGCAGAGCAGGCCTTTAGTCCGTTGTCTCCAGTGAGTTTCCCGCTTGAGCGATTGGAAACCAACCCGCGTTTTGCTGCGATTTCTCGCCCTGCGAATGCCGCCATCATGGTCGAGCTGCGCATTGATATGGAAGATCGTGGCGGCAAAGTTGAAATTGTCCTGCCTTATGCGACCCTTGAGCCTATTCGTGACCTGCTATTGCAGATGTTCATGGGTGAGAAGTTCGGGCGTGATCCGATTTGGGAAGAGCATCTTGCGACTGAAGTTCATGCTTCAGAAGTGCAGGTGGATGCAGTGCTTTACGAGAATACTATCCCGCTCCAACGGGTTCTTAATCTGGAAGTTGGTCAGACGCTTTTGTTTGACATTGGACCTCGCGATCCTGTGCAGGTTAAATGCGGAGGGGTTGCTTTGACCGAGGGACTTATGGGGCACGTTGATGACCACATTTCTATTGAAATATCGAAGAAGCTGACGCAATCAAAAATGACGCTGGCCGCTTTTGAACAATCCTTACAAAGCGAACTGGAGACAAACTAAAGATGTCCCTAGGTCTTATTATTGAATGTATCGTTGCCGTTCTCCTTGTGATCACCATTGGTTACTGCTGGACGCTTAATGGTCGCCTTAGTCGCCTTCGATCTGATGAAGAGTCATTGAGGGCAACAATTGCCGAATTGATTACAGCAACTGAGATTGCTGAACGCGCCATCATGGGCCTCAAATCTACTGCTGGAAATGCCGATCGTACCCTTGGTGCACGCTTGGGTGAGGCCGAAGCTGTCTCTCTCAAGCTTTCCAATCAGTTGGGTGCAGGTGAAGAGGTTCTGGACCGGATTGGCGAGGTTGCTGATCGTGCGCTTGCTGATCGTGGCGCACGTGGTTCTGCACCATCTGTATCTCAGCGCACTTATGAGACTGCTGCTGAAGGGCTTGTTGCCGGGATCATTGCTGAACAGGAAACTGTTGCTCCGGTTAATACCTACCGGGAGCCTGCGCCAAAAACGACTGTCCGTTCTATGGCGCATGAAATTCGCGATGCTGCAAATGAATCTGCTGCGCGTCTTGAGCGGTTCCGTAGGCAAGCTCAGGACCGTGTGGCATGAGACTAAGGCTCCTTCCCATTGTTGTTTTTGCAGGCAGTGCTCTTCTTGTCTTGAAAGTCCTCGGGTTCTTTCTGGAGGGCAGCTACCCGATCGGGGCTGTCCGTGTTTCGGAAGCGCAGCAGGCTGAACCAGCAAAGGCGAAGGAGAGTGAAAAGACAGATGCCAGTGTTTTGCCCCATCCATCTGGAGGCCAAAAAATTCGATTGGCTCAGGTTAGTAGTGGGGTAAAGGAAAGCGGTGTTCCAACCAACTCCGTGTCTGAACTTGCTGTATTGAACAGCCTTGGCAATCGCCGGAGTGCGCTCAACAAGCGTGAGGAAGAGCTGGAGTTACGGGAACAGATGCTGGGTGCTGCGGAAACCCGCCTCAATAAGCGTTTTCAAGATCTTAAAGCGTTGGAAGCCAAGATTGATGCGGATGTTGAGCGGAAAGAAAAGCAGGCCGCCGAAGAAATCCTAGATCTTGTGAAAATTTATGAGAGCATGAAGGCTAAAAACGCGGCCCGTATCTTCGACCGGCTTGATCTGGATATCATGCTGAAGGTGGTACGAGAGATGCAGCCACGTAAAATGGCGGATGTGTTGTCTGCGATGGATACTGAGGTTGCAGAGCAATTGACGATTGCGCTCGCATCTGGCGAAAGCCGAGAAGTGAAAACCACTTCAACTATTCTGCCTAAGATTCAGGGAAATTAATCGTTTGAATTGGTGGTTTCATGCTCTAAATGCTGGAGTGTGTAAGCTTGCGTTAATAGCCAATTGCTACACATACCTAATTAATTTTGGGAGTAAGAATCGGGCATGGGCGACATAGGGGAAAAGCAGAAGCGTTCCTTTCTGCGCGCTATATTACCTTGTTCGCTGCGTCGTGCGCGCATTGTGAGGGGTAAAGCTTGGCTCGCCTCGATTATGCTCGCAACGACGGCTCTTAGCGGCAGTGTGCTGAATGGCTGGGCTGAGCCTGCCTCAGCAATTGTCTCGGCTGAAGATGCCGGAACATATGCCCGCATGGTGATCACTTTTCCTGATCGCAATTTGCTGCCACCCTATGAAGCTTCCATCTCCACGAGTGTTTTGCGTATTTCATTCCCTGACGGAGTTGATGCTCAGGTTGATGGTGTGCCTGAAGCGCTGGCCAATTATATCTCCGTTGCCCGTTCTGACCCTGATGGGGCTGCCCTCCGCTTTGCTCTGCGCCAACCGCTTAACATCAACAGCATGGAAGCGGGCGAGAAGCTTTTTATCGACCTGTTGCCCTCTACTTATGAGGGGCGACCACCAGCTTTGCCGCAGGGTGTGATTGATAAACTGGCACGGCGTGCAGCGAAAGCACTGGAGCGGGTTAAAGAACTTGAAGAAGCCAACGCGCTGGAAGATCAGGAAGTCAAAGTTGCTTTGCGCATTGGGGAGCACCCGACGTTTACGCGTTTGATCTTTGATTGGAATGTGAATGTTGGCAGCACGTTCGAGCGCAGTGGGAACAACATTCGTGTTGGTTTTGATCACTCAGCAGCTCTGGATCTTTCTGAACTTAAAGCGCACCTGCCGCCCAGTGTTTTGGATGCAGCTTCCAAGTCTCGTGAGAACGATCTGATCTTCAACATGATTGTTGACCCTAAGGCGGATGTGCGGTCGTTCCAAGAAGGTAAGCAGCTCATTGTTGACATCACACCGGATGAGGCTATTCAGCTGGATTCTCGCGTTTCCGATGTTCGGGAACAAGTGTTTGGCAACACAGATGTGCCTCAAGGCGCGTCGAACGTTGTTACAGCACTCGGCGATAGAACAACAGTAACGCCTGCTCTGCCAACAGCTGCGCCACAGGCTTATCCTCGATCTCCGGGTAGTTTGATGCCCGCTGCTGAACCTGTTCCAGAGGCTGTCGTGGATGAGGAGGTGCTTGAATTCGCGCTGATGCCGACACCGGTTGCTAAACCTGAGCTGGAACGTGTTGGTGAGCCACTCAACGGCGATGTGCCCGTAGATACCCCAAGGGTGAAGCCTGCTGTTGATGAGACTGTCGCCGAGCCAGCATCTAATGCAGCGAGCGCGAGCCCAGTTGAGCCAGCTCCCGCCCCCGCGCCGGAAACAGATTTGATTGCCGAAGTGGTGAATGCAGGCCGGCCGGCCTCCATTCCGCTGGAGATTGCGCCGAAGGCCGTGGAAGAGCCTGTGCCATTTGTCATCGCAGCGCCTTTTGAGG
Source organism: Pseudovibrio sp. Tun.PSC04-5.I4 (assembly GCF_900104145.1). NCBI lineage: Bacteria > Pseudomonadati > Pseudomonadota > Alphaproteobacteria > Hyphomicrobiales > Stappiaceae > Pseudovibrio > Pseudovibrio sp. Tun.PSC04-5.I4. Next base: position 4,229,209 of record NZ_FNLB01000006.1, read on the forward strand.
TTCATGAAGTGGGATCGCTGCCAATGGCGCGGCCTGCCTCAGCTGAATCTATCATTCGGGAAGAGGATGATGCGGCCGGGCAAGTGGTTGGGGTAGAGACTTATCGCATTGGCGATACTGTGCGGCTGGTGTTCCCGTTTGTGGGGGATGTTGGTGCTGCTGTTTTCCGCCGTGATGATAAAGTTTGGGCTGTCTTTGATAGTGAAGACAAACTAGATGGCCGCGGTATTCCTGCTGTTTTGAGTGACCTGGCTCGTAATGTCGAGCTAGAGGAAACTGATGGTGCGCAGGTTTTACGTTTTGACCTGAAACGAACCACGCTGCTTTCAATTGAATATCAAGATGAAGCATGGGCGATTACCCTTGGGCCTTCCATCTCCACCAAAACCAAACCGGTGGATGTGGAGCGGAATGTACAAGGGGATGGCTCCAGCATTTTGCGCCTTCCATTTGGTGCAAGTGGTCGCTTGCATACGCTGACAGATAAGAGTGTTGGTGACCGGATTTATGTTGTCAGTGGACCTGCGCCTGTTCGGGGTATCCTGAAATCACATCGGTTCCCGCAGGTTCAGATCTTGCGGAGTTCTCAAGGTTTGGCTGTTGTTCCGAATGCAGATGGTATTGATGTTGAGCTGTCGGGCGATGATCTGATTATCTCCAGACCGGATGGTTTGAAAATCTCCAATCGTGGCCTTTCCAAAGGGACGGCTGTGGGGTCTCAGGTGAAGGATCCGACACAGCCGAGATTGATTGAGTTTTCGCAGATCAACCAGCAAAAGCCAGAGGACTACATGCGTAATCTGCGTGTGCATGAGGAGAACCTTGCTAAAGCTGATCCTCAAGAGATGAATGGCCCGCGGCTGGATTTGGCACGGTTTTTTCTCTCTAGTGGATTTGCACAGGAAGCGATTGGCATGCTGCGGATGATGGAGGAGGAAGATCCTCTCATCGAGAAGGATGCCACCTTCAATGTGATGATGGGTGCAGCTCAGATACTTGCGTCTCGACCTGCGGAAGCTCTTGAATATCTTGCTGCTCCAGAACTGGCGAGTAGTCCAGATGCTGCGGTTTGGCGTACGTTCGCCCATTCCGACCTCAGGGATTGGACCGGAGCGCATGCCAATTTGGGGCGCGCTCAGGCCGTGATGGCCAACTACCCAGTGATGTTGCAGGTTAATTTTAATCTGGCAGCAGCCAAAACGCATTTGGCGCTCGGTAATTTTGGTAAGGCTCTTGCCGTGCTGTCACAGATTGAACCATCTGATGTGAATGAAGAGCAGGCGGTGCTCTATGATTTGCTGCGTGGCCGTATTGCGGATGCCTCGGGGCGATCTCAGGAAGCGCTGGATGTGTATGATCTGGTCGTGCGCTCCAACAACGGGCCGCTGAGTGCTGAAGCTCAATTCCTCAGCGTTAAGCTGCGATACCGTGATGGTTTGATTGGTGCGCGGGACGCACTTTCGGAGCTGGAAGGTCTGGCGGCATCATGGCGTGGTGATGACACCGAGCTGAAGACCTTGCGGCTGATGGCTCAGTTGCATTCACAGGAAGGCAATTACCGCAGAGCGTTTGAGGCTATGTCTCAGGCTGTTCAATCGGATGCAGGAGCTGAAATCACCTCCAATATTCAGCAGGAAATGGGCTCCGTTTTCGCAACGCTGTTTTTGGAAGGTAAAGCGCAGGCGCTGGAGCCGGTCAAAGCACTGGCATTGTTCTATGATTTCCGCGAGCTGGTGCCTGCTGGGCGTCAGGGCGATGAAATGGCGCGTATGTTGGCCAGTCGCTTGATCGACATGGATTTGCTGGATCAGGCTGCTGCTGTGTTACGCCATCAGATCGATAAGCGTCTGAAAGGGGCAGCGCGTGCGCAGATTGCTGCGGATCTAGCTGTTGTCTATCTGCTTAACCGTAAGCCTGACGAAGCGCTGCGCGTGCTTTCGCAGACACGTCAGGGACAGCTGCCAGCTGCGTTGCAACGGCAACGTAATATCGTGGAAGCGCGTGCTTTGAGCGAGAGCAGTCGTCCTGATCTTGCGCTTGAACTTGTGCGGAATATGTCCGGCTCTGATGTGGACCGACTAAGGGCGGACACGTTGTGGTCCGCACGGTCCTGGCAGAAGGCTGGCGAGCAGCTTGAGCGGATGAACGGCAGTCGCTGGTCTGATGAAGTGCCGCTGGCTGACTCTGAACGGGTTGATGTTATTCGTGCTGCAATTGCTTACACATTGGCCGAAGACGGACTTGGGTTGGAACGGCTGCGTCAGAAGTTCTCCGAGAAGATGAGCCAGTCCCCGCATGCGACTGCCTTTGAGGTTGTTACGCGCCCTATTGATGATCGTGGGGTAGAGTTCCTGTCGGTCGCAAGCACAATGGGCGGTGGCGACAGTCTTGATTCCTTCCTTGAGGAATATAGGCGCCAATACCTCTCTGCTAAACCTATATTGCAGACGGAAGAGGCTGGTTTGCAGTCTGGCGATACACTAGGAGCAGCTTAAACGGCTTGCATTTTTGTTGCCTGTTTAAGCTTTAACCCGCCTACGCTATTCCTTGTTTTGCAAAGCGCCTTATTCGGGAACATATTGGAAACCAGCGGTGTTCTTTACGGCTTTGAAGCGCATTGGTATGGATGCAACACGCTTCAAAGTCATTTTTCATCTCATTCCTGGCTATGCGATCGGCTTTGCTATCCGCCGAAACTTCGCACGAGGCTGCCTGCGATTAACTGCCATCCATCTACAAGCACAAAGAAAATGAGCTTAAAGGGGAGGGAGATCACAATCGGTGGCAGCATCATCATACCCATTGACATGAGTACTGACGCAATTACCAGATCGATGATCAGGAAGGGGAGATAGAGCAGAAAGCCTATCTCAAAAGCTCTGCGTAGCTCACTGATCATGAAAGCAGGTACAAGAACACGTAGGTTCAGGTCTTCTGGCGTCTCTGGAATCGGGAGCTTTGAAAGTTCCTGAAACAGAAGCAGATCAGACTCGCGGACCTGTTTGCGCATGAACTGATGGAACGGTTCGGATGCGCGATTGAAGGCTTCTAGAGGCTCAATGGTCCCGTCAATCATAGGCTTTGCGCCCAGATCCCACGCGGTTTCAAAGGCAGGTGCCATGACGAAGGCCGTCAGGAACATGGCCAGTGACAACATGACTGCGTTTGGCGGTGCAGTTTGCAGGCCAATGGCAGAGCGTAGAAGAGACAACACCACCACGATACGGGTGAAGCTTGTCACCATAATCAGGATGCTTGGCGCAAGCGAAAGCACCGTGAGCAGCATGACCAGCTGCACGGCACGTTCTGTTACTGAGTTGCCTTCACCGCCTCCAAAATCAATAGAGATGCTTTGCGCTGCAGCGGGCCCGAACCAGAGAAGTAAAAGAGCGAACGCCAAAAAACCGATTTGCCCTTTGGCTCCGCCCATTTTTGCTTTTGCAAGTGTCAGGAAATTATTTTGTATTGGCTTCAATGTCATCCAACAGGTCTGCCATTTCTTTTTCCATGCCTTCTGAGGCGACTTTAGGGGCTTTTTTAGAAGCCTTACCTTGTTTTTTCTCGTGGGCTGCTTTGGGAGCAACTTCCACTTTAGGAGCGCTGTCTTGGGGCTTTGCAGGGTTTGAGGTAGAGGCTGGGCTTTCCGTTGTCGGCCCTTTGTCCTCTTTCTTATCTGCGGGAGTAGGCTCAGGTTTTGCGGAGACTCCCGTTACAAGCGCAGGTTTAAGGTCTTCTTCCTTTGGCCCTTTTGGTGCGGCTGGTTTTGGAGCAACGCGCGGGCGCATGAAGGCACTTGCGGCGTGAGCTGCCGGGCCATTCATTGGCGGCTTCAGTGCCGCTTTTGGAATAGGCTTTACAGGTGCTGGCGGTTCTGCCTTTGGCGTTTCAACGATTGGGGCAGTAACATCTGCCGGTTTATGTGTCGTGATTGTTGCTGGTGCTGGCGTCGCAGGTTTGGTGCGAGGCGAACTCAAAGAGCGAGACACTGGTGGGCGCGCTGTAATTGGACGTGCAGCTATTTTTTGAGCGCTGCGTGCGCCGCCAATAGTCGGTGTCTGCAAGGCAGCCGGTTTTGTTACTGGTGAGACTGGTGGCGCTGGTCTAATAGGGCGCGCTGCAGGCATTAGTGGTGTTGTCTTCTCATGCGGTGCTTTGGCGTAGGCTGCGGCTCGCGTCTCTGTTGGGGTGGCTTGAGCAGGCGCTATAGGTTCAATGGCTGCATTCGGTTCCATTTTTACTGCAGGTGCAGGATTAGGTGCTGCCATTTTTTGTTTTGGCTCTTCACCCCAATCTGGTTGTGGTGATGGTGTCACTGGCTCTGCAGGCTGTGCCTCACTGTCATAAGAGGCAGGATAGACACCAGATTGCATGTTGCTTGCAAATGAAGATCCGCGCGGATGAGGTGTTACCGGGACACCGCGGACGATGCCTTGTTCCACCACCAGATCATTTGCGCCGCCGATCAAAATGAGATGCTCGACATTATCGCGGCGAACCAGCAGAAGTCTGCGGCGCGCGTCTATGTCTGTGGTATCCATAATTGCGAGGCGTGGCTGGCGACTGCGGGAGCCTTTGTAGCTTGTCCTTGCCAGCCGTTTTAAGAGCGGAATACAGACCGCAATAAGAACGGCGATTATAAGCATTGCCAGTACGACTGCGAGAAGCTGTGCGCTCCCTTGGGACATACCAGTGGTTTGAGCTAGCCAGTCAGGCATAAATGGTCCTCGACTAATTTACAACATTTACAGGACTGGCTTGCATGCAAATCAGTCATCACGTCATGGGATCCGAATCCCATTTAAACTCACGGGGCAGTTGTACCCTATAGTTTGTCCAGAATGAACAGTTCAGAGGGGTGAAGTTTGCAGAGTTACCCTAGTTTTTAATAGAAATCCGCGCCTGGGTCAGGTGAGCTAGGTGTAATTTGCTAGCTGGGCAAAATTTTCCACCTGTAAGGACGATGAAATCTTAACGGGAACGCCAACTCTTGATTCCAGGAGCTGGCTGTTAAACGGTGAGATTGAGTTATGCCACTGCTTTCTCTCGTTTCTTTGGTGCGAAATTATTAATGATCTCTTAATATTAACCATTTATTAACCATTACCTAGGCACTTTCTACCTAGTTTAATTTACCAAATATGTTCGTATAGGTTGAGTGGTCTCATGGCACTAACTGATCTTCCGATGTTTCAGGCTTTACGCCAGAAGATGCAATGGCATCAGCAACGTCAGGGTGTGCTCGCAGAAAATGTCGCGAATGCCGACACGCCGGGCTACCGCAGTCAGGACCTGAAGGATTTGAGTTTTTCTGAGATGGTTAACACTGAACAGAGGGCAGGAAACCTGCGCCCTGTTGCTACTGTTTCAGGACATATCACGAGCGGTGGGATTAGTTCAGGTGGCCGCATCAAAACAACGCGTGCCAGTAGTTTTGAGCGAACACCAGATGGGAACAGTGTCGTTCTTGAGGAGCAGATGATGAAAATCGCTGAAAACCAGATCGACTATCAGACAGCGACGAGCCTTTATTCGCGTAGTCTTGGAATGCTGAAAACTGCGTTGCGCAAGTGAACCAATGCACCTGCAACAGCGGATGCGCTGTCGTGGTGAGTGTGGGAGGAACCCATGGATTTTATTAAGTCGATGTTTATCGCAGCATCAGGTTTGAAGGCCCAAACGGGTCGTATGCGTGTGATCTCTGAAAACATTGCCAATGCGGATTCGACTGGCCAGACACCGGGTGAAGACCCGTACCGCCGTAAAGTTCCGACTTTTACGAGCACGTTTGACAGCAAAGTTGAAGCTGAACTGGTGAAGCTGGGCAAGGTTCGTGAGGACCAGAGCCCGTTCAAACTGCGTTATGAGCCTGACCACCCAGCAGCTAATGACAAAGGTTACGTCAAAATGCCTAATGTAAATACATTGGTCGAAATGGCGGATATGCAGGAAGCGACGAGAACCTATGAGGCTAACCTCAATGTGGTGAAATCGTCGCGGTCCATGATGCAAAAAACACTCGATATTCTTAGAGGTTGAAGACCGGTTGTTAAAAACCGGAAGGGGAGACACTTATGTCTAATGCTTTTGTTGCTGCAAGTGCATATGCAAACACAGCAAAGCTCGCTAACCCATTGGAATCCGTCAATGAAGCTGCGGCTAAAACTGGGTCTTTTGGCAATATGGTGCAATCTGCGATCAGCGAAGTAAATCAGGCTGGTCAGGCATCCGAAATTCAGTCTTTGGGCCTGTTGCAGGGCAAAGCCAGTGTGGTGGATGTCGTGACAGCAGTCGCTGAAACCGAGTTGGCGCTGGAGACGGTTGTTTCTGTGCGTGATCGTGTTATTTCGGCCTATGAAGAAATTATGCGGATGCCTATGTAACGGGCTTCACCCTTTTTTTCTTGTTTTGAGATTGATAGATGACTGTAAGAGCGCAATGACCGGTCCAGAGGTTTTGGATATCGCCAGTGAGGGGATCTGGACACTTATTTTGGTGTCCTCCCCGGTTATGCTGGTTGGCTTGTCGGTTGGTGTTATTGTTGCTCTGTTTCAGGCGCTCACACAGATTCAGGAGCAAACATTGGTATTTGTTCCCAAGATCCTGAGCATCTTTATAGCGCTGCTTGTGACCTTGCCCTTTATGGGGGACATGATGAGTTCCTTTACAAACCGCATTGCCGGATTGATTATTGCCGGATACTAGGCGAAATCGGTGCCGGACCTCGCGCACCCTAGGAGCACTTCTGTGACGATCAATCTGGATTTTCTGCCGGTGATCGTTGTCACGTTTTTGCTGATGTTCGCGCGGGTCGGCACCATGATTATGCTTGTCCCGGCTTTTGGCGAAACCTTCGTTCCCGTGCGGGTGCGGTTGACCATTGCACTCCTGCTGACCTATGTGATGTTACCCATCAACATGAACCTTTACCCAACCGATGTAATGAGCAGTTTATCTCGCCTGCTGGGAATGTTGGGCGGTGAGCTGTTGGTTGGGTTTGCCGTTGGCCTCTCTATGAAAATGATGGCCTATGCGCTTTCAACGGCAGGCACAATTATGGCGAACCAGTCCGGCCTCGCTTTTGCTATGGGCGGGGATGCGACGAACTCTGGTCAACAGGGTGCGTTGCTTGGTAACTTCCTGAATGTTCTCGGTATTTGCATGGTGTTTGTCACCAATCTGCATTACGTGATGATTGCGGCCATGCATGACAGCTTTGTATTGTTTCCGCCCGGCAATCCGCTTCCGGTGGGTGATCTATCTACGCTCGCCGTTGATAATGTCACCAATATGTTTTCTGTCGCCGTCAGACTGGGATCACCCTTTATCGTGGTTGGGGTGGTCTTCTATTTCAGCCTTGGTTTGCTGAATAAGCTGATGCCTCAAATGCAGATCTTCTTCATTGCCATGCCCGTTAACATCCTTATCGGGTTTGGTATCTTCGTGCTGCTGCTTTCTACGCTCATGGGTTTTTACCTCAATGCGTTCCGTGAAGCACTGCAGCCGTTCCTTTTGAATTAGACGAGGGACGCGATGTCAGATGATTCCGACGATTCGGAGAAGACCGAGGACCCAACCCAAAAACGGTTGGATGATGCACAGGAAAAAGGCGACATACCAAAGTCACAAGAGGTGTCTGCGTGGTTCTCGCTTCTTGGTACGGCTTTGGTGGTGTCATTCCTTGCTCCTTCCATGGTGAAGGGCATCGCTTCACTTTTGAAAGGTTTTTTGGAGCATACAGACACGATTGCTGTTGATGGAGGTGCTCTTGTTTTCCTTTTGGAAATAACTGGCCCCGAAATACTAGGGGTGGTGGCACTTCCTTTGCTTACCCTTCTTGCGCTTGCTGTTGTTGGTAATGTGATACAGCACAAACCGCTTTGGACGGCAGAGCGTATGAAGCCAAAGCTGAATAAGATCTCGCCCCTTGCAGGTGTGAAGCGGCTATTCTCTAAGGATAGTCTTGCTAACTTCCTCAAAGGACTAGTGAAAATGACAACGGTGGCTGCCGTTGTGTTTATGGTGCTGTGGCCTGAACGGGACAGGCTGGACACTGTGGTTTTTCGCGAAACGGGGATGCTTCTGGAGGATGTCCAGGAGCTTGCTGTGAAGGTGATTGGGGCAATTCTGGCTTTGATGACTGTTGTTGCGGGGTTGGATTTTGTCTGGCAGCGCAAAAAATGGTTCGACAAACAGAAGATGACCCAGCGGGAAATCAAAGAGGAATACAAACAATCCGAGGGTGATCCTCAGATTAAAGCGAAAATTCGAGAGTTGCGTATTCAGCGCTCACGCAACAGAATGATGGCAAGTGTGCCAAAAGCGACGGTCGTCGTCACTAACCCGACCCACTACGCGGTTGCTCTGCTTTATGATGAAGGCATGGGAGCACCGCAATGTGTGGCTTTGGGAGTTGACGAACTGGCGTTGCGCATTCGAGAAGTTGCGAAGGAAGCTGATGTGCCTATCGTGGAGAATCCACCGCTGGCACGCGCGTTGTACGCGTCGACTGAATTGAATGATTATGTGCCAGAGGAGCACTACGCCGCAGTCGCTAAGGTTATTGGCTACGTTATGCAACTGCGGAAAGCGAAGAGTTGGCGAACGTAATTGCACTTCGGTGCTGACACGCTGACTTGACGCGAGGAGTTCTCTCAGTGCGACGTACATGAGGTGTCTGCGGGGCAGCCGTGGAGAGGGTGAAATGACGAAGACCGAAACGCGGCGGCCAGAGCCGGTTATTGACAGGACAGACAAGGGCGGCAGCCTTGGTGCGCTAATGTTGCTCGCACTGGGGTTGGTTGGGGCAACCGTTGCCTTTGCGTTGATGCGCAAGGAGCAGGCGGAGCCTTACATCCTTGGGTTGCTTGGAGTGCTGGCGGTTGTTGGCGTGTTTTCGCTGTTCGCCATGGCCATTGGATTGCTGCGGTTTATCTCCAAAACCCATCGTAATCCACTGGCAGAATCCTTCATGAATTCGTTGGATGACGGCGTTTTGCTTTCTGACCACAACGGACGGATCGTTTACGCCAATCAGTCTTATGCCGAACTCACAGGTGCCCGCGGCCCTGCCGATGTGCGCACGGTGGAGCGGGTGTTTTCTTCTGACCCTGATGCGTCTGATGCGATCTTCCGGTTGTCGCAGGCTGTGCGTGCTGGCAGATATGCGCAGGAAGAAGTGCGCCTACCCAATGCTGTAGGTGAGGTTGCTAACGGTGCACGTTGGTATCGCATTGGTGTGCGGCCCTTGGAACAGGATGCAGCTGTTGGTGTTGAAAGTGGGATCACCATCTGGCAGGTGAGTGATATCACTCGCGACCGGACCGAACAGGAAAATTCCTTTCAAGAGTTGCAAAGGGTTATCAACTTCTTGGATCATGCGCCCTGTGGGTTCTTCTCTTCTGACAACACGGGTAAACTGGTTTATCTCAACGCCACACTGGCAGACTGGCTTGGATATGATCTAACCCAGTTTATCTCTGGAGAATTGTCACTCAAAGATATTGTCCGTGGTGAGGGAGCCGCTCTTGTTGAGGCTTTGCAGGGCTCTGAGGGCGAAGTTAAAACCGAGAGCTTCGATATCGATCTGGTAACGCGTAGCGGCACAGGGCTTCCTGTGCGGCTTGTGCACCGTGTTCCGTTTGGTGGTGATGGTTTGGCGGGGGACAGCCGGACGCTGGTGATCAACCGATCTGCTGGCAATGATGATGAAGAGGCGCTGCGCGCTGCAGAAGTTCGCTTCTCACGCTTCTTCAACAACACACCTGTTGCGATTGCTTCTCTTGATAAGAACGGGCGTGTTGAGCGGACCAACGGTCCGTTTATACGGTTATTTGAGCAGGGCGAGGGCCTTGGCAAAGATGTTAAACTGACCGAATTCGTGGCTGAGAACGACCGGGTTGCCTTGCAGAGTGCGTTGGAAGAAGCTGCACTGGGCAAGAGTGAAATTGCTCCACTTGATGTTTCTCTGAAAGGGAGCGGGGATCCAAGGTCGGCAACGTTTTATGTATCTGCTGTACAGGACGGTCAGGCTGGTGAAGATGCCGCCGTGATTTATGTGCTGGAAACAACGCAACAACGGGCGCTGGAAGCGCAATTTGCGCAAAGCCAGAAAATGCAGGCGATTGGCCAACTTGCTGGTGGCGTGGCGCATGATTTCAACAATGTGCTGACGGCAATTATCGGGTTCTCTGACCTGTTGTTGGTAAGTCATCGCCCAACAGATCCTGCTTTTCAGGACATCATGAATATCAAACAGAATGCGAACCGAGCTGCGGGGTTGGTGCGCCAGTTGCTTGCGTTCTCGCGCCGGCAAACGTTGCGGCCACAGGAACTGGTGCTTGCTGATGTGCTTGCTGATGTTTCCATTCTTCTGGATCGGTTGCTGGGTGAGAAGGTTGAACTCAAACTTGTGCATGGGCGGGACCTCTGGCCAGTGATGGCTGATGTGAACCAACTTGAGCAAGTGATTGTGAACCTAGCGGTGAACGCGCGTGATGCGATGGTAAATGGTGGTGAGGTTTCTGTCCGGACCCTCAATGTGAATGAGGAAGCCTCCAAGACCTATGAGAATACACGAGGCATGCAGCCTGGAGAGTATGTGCTGATTGAAGTGACTGATAATGGTCACGGCATGTCTCAGGACGTCATGGATAAGATCTTTGAGCCATTCTTCTCAACCAAAGACGTTGGCAAGGGGACGGGCCTTGGTCTGTCTACTGTTTACGGTATTGTTAAGCAGACCGGTGGCTATGTGTTCTGCACGAGTGAGGTGGGTTTCGGTACTATTTTCCGTATCTTCCTGCCGCGTCATGTCGCGAGCGGAAAAGAAGAGGTTGTTGAAGTTAAGCCAGAGTTGGAACCAACAAATGCTGACTTGACTGGTTCTGCAACTATTCTGCTTGTGGAAGATGAAGAGGCCGTGCGTGCCTTTGCAGCGCGTGCGTTGAGCGGGCGCGGTTATACCGTGCATGAAGCGGGCTCAGGCACGGAAGCGCTGGAGATCATGGAGGAAACCGGTGGTGAGATCGATCTGGTTGTTTCTGACGTGGTTATGCCGGAGATGGATGGGCCGAGCCTTTTGATTGAATTGCGTAAAACCCGACCAGACCTCAAAATCATTTTTGTTTCTGGTTATGCTGAGGATGCGTTTGAAAAGAATTTGCCTCCGGAGGAAGGTTTTACCTTCCTACCAAAGCCGTTTACGCTGAAGCAGCTTGCGACCACTGTGAAGAAAACGCTGGATGCAAAGACGCAGGAACGAGCGTAAACCAGAGCTGGCTACAAATAAAAAAGCCGGAGAGTGCAGGGTGCAGTCTCCGGCTTTTTTGTTGAACTGTTCGGATTAGCAGGGAGACGTTGCTTCCGCATTTGCTTTTAACTGCTGCAAACTTTGCATGGAACCAGGGCTGCCCGGCAATTTAAATGCCTGTTCTTGTGGCGTGTAAATATTGTTTACGAGCGCGAGATCCTGAACCACACTTGTGTTGCACTGATTTCCTGAGAACCGCAGACGGATGCGATAGGCGCGTTCTCCGGAATCTGATAGGCCAAACTCTTGATCTAAAACAGGATTTCTTCCGTGCACATAGTTTTCCATAACAACCATGTTAGGTTGGTTTTGCTGGATGATTGTGCCGCGGGCGGTCGCGCTTTTCACTAGGGTGGCGCGTACGACTTCTGGCGATGCTTTGATCTGAATGGACTGGGCGTCAGCGTCCGGGCGAAGAGTCGATTGACCACTGCGGTTTGATGGGCCGCTTTGACAAGCAGCAAGTGCCGCGGTTAATCCGATAAAAATGAGTTTTTTCATTGCGTAAATCCTGCGGATGACAATGGATGAAATACCCCTCGCCAAACCATGAAACTCTGTTGGGCGTGATTTAGTGGAACTACCCAATAATGGGATTGGCCCGTTATCGCATATGCCCGCCCGATGGCGTTTTGATGTGCACGGTGTGACTACAAAATGCAGATGCGCTAATAAAAGCACAGCGATGTAAATGAACTCTAGTGCAGAAACACCTAGAATATTTAGGGCTGAAAAACAACGGAATCTTTGCCGACAAGCTCATGGAAATTCTCAGCAAGTATTGAGTTTTTGCGAGACCAACTACGGACTAAAATGGAACTTTGGGGTATATTTGGAGGAAAGTTAACTCCGGGTCAGCCTTGCCGACCCGGAATTTTTGATGATTAGCTTGTCAGTCCGCATGCAATTTTTGCAGAAAGCTTTGCATTATTTTTTACCAGCGCAATGTTGGTGGCAAGGCTTCTGCCTTGTGTGCGCTCAAAGATGTCTTGCAGAACGAATGGAGTAACGTTCTTGCCTCTGACGTTCTGCTCTTCAGCTGCCTGAATGGATGCATCGATGAAGACCTGCATTTCATCTGCCGGGATCTCGTTTTCCGCTGGTACAGGGTTAGTTACGAGAATGCCGCCGTGGTCAGCGAATTTTTCACGGAATTTGATGAGTTTTGCAACATCAGCTGCATCATCCAGGCGGTACGGTGCTTTAAGCTGTGAATCGCGAGACCAGAATGCTGGGACGTTGTCGCAGCCAAAGCCGATGACAGGTACGCCGCGGGTTTCCAGAACTTCCAGTGTTTTTGGAATATCGAGCAGGGCTTTTGCGCCAGCTGAGACAACACAAACTGGGGTGCGGGAAAGTTCTTCCAGATCAGCAGAGATATCGAAGCTTGTTTCTGCACCTTTATGTACGCCGCCAATGCCGCCAGTTGCAAATACGCGAATGCCAGCTGCGTGAGCAGCCATCATGGTTGCTGCTACTGTGGTAGAGCCGTTTTTGCCCAGTGCCATTGCAAAGGAAAGGTCAGCGCGGGAACACTTCATCACATCTTTGGCGTTGGCCAGCTTTATAAGCGTGCTGTCTTCCAGTCCAACGTGAAGTTCTCCGTCCAGAACTGCGATGGTCGCAGGAACTGCTCCGCCATCACGAATGATCTGTTCAACTTCGCGAGCTGTCTCAACATTTTGAGGGTACGGCATGCCGTGGGTAATAATTGTAGATTCTAATGCGACAATTGGGGAGCCGTTGCTTAGGGCATCTGCAACTTCTTTTGAATGATGAATTTTAATTGAACTTCCCATGGTTTCCCAGTCTTTCATTTGTTGATTGCGCGTCAGGCGTGCTCAAGTAAACGCGCCTGAAGCGAGTGTGGTGAAAGCGTTTCCGGTGCTGCACCAGTTGCCTCCACCGTAATAGATGCGGCAGCAAGTCCGCTGCTTACTGCTGCATGTGGGGTTTCATCGAGGCAATTTGCATAGAGGAAGCCAGCTATAAATGCATCGCCGGCACCAGTTACATCTGTTGGCGTAACTGCAAAGGGTTCGTGCATGCTGGTCGTACCACCGCTATAAAGCGCCAATGGTTTGCTTGAGTTGCTCACCACAACCGTTTTTGCCCCGCGCTCTGCAAGCATCTTTGCCATCACCTCATTGGAGTGGCTGTCTGCTTCACAGTTCAGAAGGGCCGTGGCCTCATCCTTGTTTGTGAAGAGAATGTCAATTTGTGGCAGAAGAGCGCGAAGTTTGGGGGCTTTTGCTATGGAAACAGTATCTGCTGCGAGGAGCCGGTGGCCTTTGGCATTTGTAAGAGCTGCTAGAGTATCTTCCTCAAGGTTGGTTTCACACAACCAGATATCGCAGTTAAGGAGGGCTTGGGGGATCGGATTGTCCTTACCGAACCGCACTTTGGATGTGATCTCGCTATCGGAGATAGCACAAAATAGCGTGCCATCCGGGTTATGAAGTGCAAGGTATGACCCCGTCCGGCCGCCCTTAACAGTGTTAAGGCTCGACGTATCAATTCCGCACTGAGATAGAATTTCAGCAAGGAAGGCTCCATCCGCATCATCGCCCAGACAACCGTTCATTACGGGCTGCATGCCCAAGCGAGCCATGGCTCGCGCGATGTTTGCTCCTACGCCGCCCGCACGGGACATAATTTCCCCGGGTGTAGATGTATCTGGTTTAAATTGTCGATCTGCATGCGCAATCCTGTCTAAGTGAATTGCGCCTATTACTCCGACATTGCGTAGAGACATAACCAAAACTTCCCGCCAGTTTTTTTGAAACACTGTTGATATGCAATGCGGGCACTCAGCGCAAGCTAATCACAAATACGGACTGTGGGTGGATTGCAAATCGACTGTTCTTGCGCAATGATTCCGAATTCTGATTTAATTGAAGCACGGAACAAAAGTTATCTACATACTGAACAATAAGAGAACGAATTGTAATAAATCTATTTTTATTAGTTAGTTATAGGGTATTGCGTATTTGGAACAAAATGAGTACAAATAACTGACTTTGAAACTGCGCGTCCATCGTGAAATAAGGGATGAGAACGTATGGCACAAACTTCACTTCGCCTTATTGAGGGCAATCAGATGGATAAAAATAAAGCACTGGATGCAGCGCTTTCTCAAATCGAACGAGCCTTTGGTAAAGGTTCGATTATGCGCATGGGCCAAGGACAGGTCGTGGAAATCCAAAGTGTCTCGACTGGTTCTTTAGGTCTTGATATCGGTCTTGGTATCGGTGGGCTTCCTAGAGGGCGTATTGTTGAGATTTACGGGCCAGAAAGCTCGGGAAAAACGACTTTGGCTCTGCATACGGTCGCCTGTGCGCAGCAGGCTGGCGGTGTTTGCGCGTTTATTGACGCTGAACACGCGCTTGATCCTATTTACGCACGCAAGCTTGGCGTGAACATTGATGACCTATTGATCTCTCAGCCTGATGCTGGTGAACAGGCGCTTGAAATTGCTGACACACTGGTTCGTTCGGGTGCGATTTCTGTACTCGTGATTGATTCGGTTGCTGCGCTGACTCCAAGAGCTGAACTTGAAGGAGAAATGGGGGACTCGCTCCCAGGTCTTCAGGCTCGCTTGATGAGCCAGGCTCTTCGTAAGCTTACAGCTTCGATTTCCAAGTCGAAAACTATGGTGATCTTCATCAACCAGATTCGTATGAAAATTGGTGTGATGTTTGGGTCTCCGGAAACAACGACTGGTGGTAACGCGCTTAAGTTTTACGCATCCATCCGCCTTGATATTCGCCGTATTGGTGCGATTAAGGATCGTGATGAAATCGTTGGTAACCAAACCCGCGTGAAGGTGGTTAAGAATAAGCTGGCGCCTCCATTCAAACAGGCTGAATTTGACATTATTTATGGTGAAGGCATATCCAAAATGGGTGAGTTGCTGGATCTGGGTGTTAAAGGTGGCATTGTTGAAAAATCTGGGGCTTGGTTCTCTTACAACAGTCAGCGACTGGGGCAGGGACGAGAAAACTCGAAGAATTTCCTAAAAGAAAATCTTAAGCTTGCTGATGAAATCGAATTGGCGATCCGTCAAGGCGCTGGTCTGATCGCTAAAGCGCTTGATGACCCAGAAAAAGTAGCGGAAAAACAATAAGAGTTAGAAGAGGCTGGTTTTACCAGCCTCTTTTTTTTGTAGGGTTTTATGGACAGACTTGCTGCGGATGGCTAAAACGCGGCAGATACATTTTTTTGCGGCATCTTGATGATGCACAAACCCTGCAGTTCGGGTGCTGTGATTATTTCAGCAGCAATCCCTTTAAAACGAGACGGACATCAAGACCTATGAGTGGCGTCAATGAAATTCGGTCGACTTTTCTCGACTACTTTGCAAAAAACGGACATGAAGTTGTTCCTTCCAGTCCATTGGTGCCACGTAATGACCCGACATTGATGTTTACCAATGCGGGAATGGTGCCTTTTAAGAACGTGTTTACGGGTCTTGAAAAGCGTGATTATGTTCGCGCTACGTCCTCTCAAAAATGTGTACGCGCAGGCGGCAAGCACAACGATCTGGACAACGTTGGGTATACGGCTCGTCACCACACATTCTTCGAAATGCTGGGCAACTTTTCGTTTGGTGATTATTTCAAGGAAAACGCTATCGAATTGGCGTGGAACCTTATTACCAAGGAATTTGGCCTCGCAACTGATAAGTTGCTTGTGACTGTGTATTCCGAGGATGATGAAGCGTTTAACATCTGGAAGAAACTCACCGGCTTTGCCGATGAACGGATCATCCGTATTCCAACCTCAGACAATTTCTGGGCAATGGGGGATACGGGGCCGTGTGGTCCGTGTTCCGAAATATTTTACGATCACGGTGAGCACATCTGGGGAGGCCCTCCTGGTTCTCCTGAGGAAGACGGTGACCGCTTTATTGAGATCTGGAATCTCGTGTTTATGCAATACGAGCAGTTGCCTGACAGACGCATCGATTTACCGCGCCCGTCAATTGATACTGGTATGGGTCTTGAGCGGTTTGCGGCTATCATGCAGGGCGTTCATAACAATTATGAAATTGATCTCTTTAAAGCGTTGATTGCGAGTTCTGAGCATCTCACAGGCGTTGAAGCTGAAGGTAAAGCGCAAGCAAGCCACCGTGTGATTGCTGACCACCTACGGTCGATGGCTTTCCTCATTGCTGATGGCGTTACGCCCTCTAATGAGGGACGCGGTTATGTGCTGCGCCGTATCATGCGCCGCGCGATGCGCCACGCAAACTTGCTTGGTGCGAATGAGCCGGTCATCTTTAAAATGCTGCCGACGCTTGTACGCGAAATGGGGCAAGCCTTCCCTGAGCTACACCGCGCTGAAAAGCTTATTGAAGAAACTGTCCAGCTGGAAGAAAGACGCTTTATCAAAACACTGGAACGCGGTCTTGGTCTTCTGGAAGATGCAACGAGCTCGCTTGGTTCTGGTGACCAGTTGGATGGAGAGACTGCTTTCAAGCTCTATGACACATTTGGCTTCCCGCTTGATTTGACACAGGATGCATTGCGTAACCGCGAGATCGCTGTTGATACGGATGCCTTCAATGTTGCCATGGAACGCCAGCGTGCTGAAGCACGTGCGGCTTGGTCTGGCTCTGGCGATGCTGCGACGGATGCGATCTGGTATTCTATCAAGGAAAAAGCGGGTGCTACTGAGTTCCTTGGGTATGGAACTGAGAAGGCTGAGGGCGTTGTTCTGAGCCTCGTAAAAGATGGTGAAGAGGTAACTGTCCTGACACAAGGTGAGGAAGGATTCCTCATTTTGAACCAGACGCCGTTTTACGGTGAGTCCGGTGGTCAGGTTGGTGATTGCGGCATCATGAAGGGCGATAATGTCTCTATCCGTGTAACCAATACGCAGAAAAAGACTGATGGCCTGTTCATTCACGCGATCACCGTAGAGAGCGGTGACGTGAAAGTTGATAATGCGCTTGAGTTGATTGTCGAGCATGGTCGCCGCAGTGCAATTCGCTCCAACCACTCCGCAACGCACTTGGTTCATGAAGCGCTTCGCGAAGTTTTGGGTGCACATGTAGCGCAGAAGGGGTCACTTGTGACACCCGAGCGTCTGCGTTTCGATTTCTCTCACCCCAAACCAGTGAGCAGTGAAGAATCAGCGCTGGTTGAAGCGTTTGCCAACGAAGTGATTTTGCAAAACACGTCTGTTGAGACGTCTCTCATGGAAGTTGACGAGGCGATTGAAGCAGGTGCGATGGCACTCTTTGGTGAGAAGTACGGCGATGAGGTTCGTGTCGTTTCCATGGGAACGGCCACGCGTGGTGAGAAAGCTGGCAAAGCCTTTTCCGTTGAGTTGTGTGGCGGGACTCATGTGCGGCGCACAGGCGACATCGGTCTTGTGACTGTTGTGTCTGAAGGTGCTGTTGCGGCTGGTGTTCGCCGTATTGAAGCGCTGACCGGCGGAGAAGCTCGTAAATACCTTGCTGAGCAAGATGCTTTGATGCGTGAGACGGCTGGTCTTTTGAAAATTTCAGCGACTGATGTTCCTGCGCGTGTTGCGAGCTTGTTGGAAGAACGCAAGAAGCTTGAGCGTGAGCTTGCAGAAGCGAAGAAGAAGCTTGCTATGAGTGGCGGTGGATCTGGCGCAGATACTGGTGTGTCTGATGCAGGCCAATTCAAGCTTATGGCTCGTGTTTTGAACGGTATCAACCCGAAGGACCTTAAGTCTATTGCTGATGAGGGTAAGACAGCCCTTGGCTCCGGTGTTGTGGTGCTTATCAGCAAGGCTGAGGATGGCAAGGCAGCTATCGTTGTTGGTGTGACCAAAGATAAAACCGAGACAGTGAGTGCTGTGGATCTTGTTCGTATAGGTTCCGCTGCGTTGGGCGGTCGTGGCGGCGGCGGTCGTCCAGACATGGCGCAGGCAGGTGGGCCAGACGCGGATAAAGCGGATGATGCGATTGCTGAAATTAAGTCGCATCTTGAAGGTCTCTAAGAGATATCTAAAGTAGCTATGTGAATTGAGGGGGGATTTAAGTCCCCCTTTATTTTTGGCGGATATTCTCTCATTGGCTCGGGCAGCCATTGGGGGATTAGGTGGCCAGCACCATTAAATTTAAGGTTTACAATCTTTTAGAGCGTAGCAGTGCGGGCAATCGTCTGGCTCAGCAGATTGATGCAATTCTCATCATATTTATCGTGATCAATGTGGGTTTGGCGGTTCTGGAAACTGAACCGAGTATTGGCGAGGTTTATATTTGGGAGATTTTCATTCTAGACTTCATCGCTGGTTCAATCTTTGCGATTGAATACCTGCTGCGGCTTTGGGTTTCTGATCTCCATCCTCCTTTGAAAAAGTATGGCTCCTTCAAAGCCCGCTTTGTTTACGCGCTTCAACCTTTGTCTGTTGTTGATTTTGTTGCGGTGATGTCGTTCTGGCTCTCCCTATTTTTCACGAGCATCAGTTGGAAATCATTGGTTATTTTGCGCCTGCTGCGTTTCTTGAAGATTGCACGGTATTCCCCCGCGGTGCGTTCCCTTATTTCCGCGGTGGTTGCTGAACAGACGGCGATTATAGGCAGCCTTGTGCTTATTCTTGGTGTTGCTCTCGTAGCCGCGACCCTTCTTTACAGCGTAGAACATGCCGCTCAACCTGAGCATTTTGGGACGATTCCCAGTGCGCTCTGGTGGGCATTTTCTACACTCACGACAGTTGGGTATGGGGACGTTGTGCCTGTTACTGTTATGGGTAAGATCATTGCTAGTGTGGTGATGTTGATGGGGTATTGCCTGTTTGCTCTGCCTGTTGGAATCGTAGGTACGGCGTTTGCCCGTGAGATTCACAGCCGCGACTTTGTTATAACCTGGGGTATGGTTGCCACGGTTCCGTTGCTTGAGCGTCTGTCCGCTGTTGAAATTGCTGCTGTCACAGAGTTATTGCATTCACACAGTGTACCAGCTGGCCACTTCATTTGTGAGGCGGGAGAGGAAGGAGACAGCTTGTTTCTCATCGCATCAGGGGAGGTGGAGGAAGTTTTTGCTGATCATACTGTACACCACGGCGAAGGTGAACATTTCGGCGAGGCTTCCTTGTTTGGCCATAGCAAACGCAGGGCCAGTGTCTTTGCTAAAACACCTGTTCAATTGATGGTTTTGAAGATGGAAGACCTACGCGGATTTATGGAACGCAAACCTGCAGTCGCCCGCAAAATTATTGATGAAGCTATTGATGAGCGGAAGAGCCATCATGTGGATGCGGAATTCACGCCTTAACGCGAGAGATGCCATTGAGGTCCCATCTGTTCTATTTTACTTGTCCAAATATAACCGCCAAAGCCTCCTGGAATTGAGCTCTGTTCCATCGGGAGATCTCTCACATCAAATGCATTCACGAAATGACCCGTTTTCTGGATGGTAGCGCTTAATGAACGGGATAAATTTCCGCATTTCAGAGCTGGAGAAAGTTCTTATTACAGTGGCCTGTGTGTGGCAGACGATAATACCCTTGCATTTGTTGATCCTGAAATAAACGAGGATAGCTTGGCGCCATTTTGTTCCTGCTGTACTCACACTTTTAATGGGAAGAGATTTGGTCAACGATATCAGCTTAGATAACTCGGAGTGTCTATTTTCGGTTGTTGTGCTTGCTTGCGGATAAAGCAGGCAATAAAAAAGGGCACCCGGAGGCACCCTTTTTCGTGAAAGCGGTATCGGTTGCTTATGCAGCCATAGCTTTTTGTAGGTTTTCGTCAACTTTGTCGAGGAAGCCAGATGTGGTGAGCCATTTCTGGTCTGGACCAACGAGCAGTGCCAGATCTTTGGTCATGTGACCGCTCTCAACGGTGTCGATGCAGACGCGCTCAAGAGTGTTTGCAAAGTCGGCAAGTTCTTTATTGTCGTCCAATTTGGCACGGTGAGCCAGACCACGTGTCCATGCAAAGATTGATGCAATGGAGTTCGTGGAGGTGTCTTCGCCCTTCTGGTGCTGACGGTAGTGACGGGTCACTGTGCCGTGTGCAGCTTCAGCTTCAACAGTTCTGCCGTCTGGTGACATCAGAACGGAAGTCATCAGGCCAAGGGACCCGAAGCCCTGTGCAACGGTGTCGGACTGAACGTCGCCGTCGTAGTTTTTACAAGCCCAGACGTATCCGCCAGACCATTTCATGGATGCAGCAACCATGTCATCGATGAGACGGTGCTCATAGGTGATCTGCGCTTCCTCGTACTTTTCTTTGAACTCAGCGTCGAAGATTTCCTGGAAGATATCTTTGAAGCGACCATCGTACACTTTGAGGATTGTGTTCTTTGTAGAAAGGTAACAAGGAACCTTACGGCCCAAAGCGTAGTTTAGGGATGCGCGCGCAAAATCGCGGATCGAATCATCCAGATTGTACATCGCCATTGCGATACCAGCTGATGGAGCATCGAATACTTCGTGCTCGATCTCAGCACCATCTTCACCAACGAACTTGATGGACAGCTTGCCTTTGCCAGGGAATTTGAAATCAGTCGCGCGGTACTGATCACCATATGCGTGACGGCCAACGATGATTGGCTGAGTCCAGCCTGGAACCAGACGTGGTACGTTGGACATGATGATTGGCTCGCGGAAGATTACGCCGCCCAAAATGTTACGGATGGTGCCGTTTGGAGAACGGTACATGCGCTTCAGGTCGAATTCTTCAACGCGTGCTTCATCAGGAGTGATGGTTGCACATTTAACGCCGACACCGTGTTCTTTGATCGCGTTTGCTGCGTCAACGGTGATCTGGTCATCAGTTGCATCACGAGACTCAATGCCGAGGTCGTAGTACTTCAGATCGATGTCCAGGTAAGGATGGATCAGCTTTTCCTTGATGAACTGCCAAATAATGCGAGTCATTTCATCGCCGTCTAGTTCGACGACTGGATTTGCTACCTTGATCTTCGTCATATTAGTAGACCTCGTGTTTTTATGTACGTGACTATGGAGCTTGAAACAGCTCGAATTGCCATGTGTATACACATGTGCGCAATTTAATGCCAGAGGGAATCCCAAGTTGAATGGCCCATAATACCAAATTCGTATGTGCCGCATAAGTGCCGTTCCCTAACAAACCGCAATTTCAACCGCAATTGCGCCTTGTGTCAGCGTGAACCGCATACAATAGTAGTTTTGCTGGTCTAAATTATGGGATTGGGTCCGGTTCAATAATGCGCTTCAATGCGAGCTCGATAATCGCACAGTACCAAGGTGTTATCCACTAGTGGTTGTGGGTGTGAAGTTTGTCCTTAACTCCACAATCATATCCAATTACTCTACCGGCAACACAGTGCCTTATTTGGGACGCGAGTATTTTGTAGTACGCATTTGTACTAAGGACACTGCGCTCGTTGACTTAGGAGTTAAGGAATATGCGGGTTGTTGTAACCGGTATGGGAGTGGTTTCGCCACTTGGTGTGGGCACTGACCGATTTTGGAAGCAGTTGGTGGCTTCTGAAAGCGGAATTCGTGCTCTCACCCGGTTTGATGGAGACGAGCATGCTTGCCAAGTTGCGGGGCAAGTCCCGACTATTGAGGAAGATGAGTTTGGGTTTGATGCAAGTGTTGTGATTTCGCGGCGCGACCAGAAGAGAATGGATTTGTTTATCCACTATGCGCTGGTTGCTGCAAAGGAGGCTTTGACACAAGCTGAATGGGCACCCAAAACAGCTGAGGAACGTGAAGGTACGGCTACCATTATTGCCTCCGGAGTCGGTGGATTTCTATCCATGAAGCGCGCAACTTTGTTGGTTGAGAGCAAAGGCCCTAATCGTCTGTCACCTTTCAGTGTACCGGCATTTCTTGCAAACCTTGCGGCCGGACAGGTTTCTATTGCTCACGGATTTCAAGGACCTCTTGGCACTCCAGTTACAGCGTGTGCAGCTAGTGTGCAAGCAATTGGCGACGCTGTGCGTCTTCTCAGAAGTGGCGAAGCACTGGTTGCTTTAGCGGGCGGTGCTGAGGCTTGCATTGATGCAGTATCGTTTGCTGGCTTCTCAGCTGCACGCGCGCTTTCTAGCGGATATAATGCAGATCCTAAGAAAGCGTCGCGCCCATTTGATAAAGACCGGGATGGCTTCGTAATGGGGGAAGGGGCTGCAATGCTGGTGCTTGAACCTCTTGACCATGCTTTGGCCAGAGGGGCAACGCCCCTTGCCGAAGTTATGGGATATGGAACCTCTGCGGATGCATACCATGTAACAGCTTCTCCGCCAGATGGTTCCGGCGGACAGAAAGCTATGCGTAAGGCGCTGAAGCAAGCAGGAATCAATCCAGATGACATCGACTACATAAACGCGCACAGCACGTCCACTCCTGTTGGAGATGCCGCGGAGATCGCCGGTATTCAGGCGGTGTTTGGAGATCGAGGTAAGGATCTTGCTATTTCATCGACTAAATCTGCGACTGGACATTTGCTTGGGGCGGCTGGAGCGCTAGAAGCGATTGCATCTATTATGGCTCTGCGTGAGGGAATTTTACCACCAACGCTCAATCTAGATGATCCAGACGATGCAGCCTCTCAATATGAATTGGTTGCCAAAACAGCCAAGGAGAAGGAGCTTGAGTATGTTATGTCCAATGGCTTTGGGTTTGGCGGCGTTAATGCCTCACTGATTTTTGGTAAGATTGATTAGTCTCGGCATATTTTTATAGGTTTAGGAAAGGCTCGGAGGTTCTCTGAGCCTTTTTCTTTTCGCCATAATCGCTTAGTAAGCAGAATCTGATAGACGAATTTTTTGAAAATTAATTGGACTTACCTTTTATGGCACGTGGATTAAACAACAAGCACTATGCACTCATCACTGTTGGTCTCATTGTTTTGACGGCTATTATCTTACTTGCGATGGGCCGCGAGCCGATCTGTAAATGCGGTGAGATCAAGTTCTGGACATGGGATGTTAACAGCTCTGACAATAGCCAACATATCGCGGACTGGTATGTCCCATCCCACATAATTCATGGGATGTTGTTTTACGCTCTGTTCTGGTGGATGGGGCGGTTGTTTACCGGCGGTACTGGTTGGTCAATGGGCTTGCGCGTGGTGCTTTCGGTTGTTGTGGAAGCGGCCTGGGAAATACTTGAAAACTCAAGTTTCATCATTGATCGGTACAGAGAAGCCACCATTGCACTGGACTATTTCGGCGATAGTGTTCTGAATTCTGTTTTTGATCTGTTGTGGATGTTGCTTGGTTTTTGGCTTGCTGCGCGCCTACCAGTTTGGTTGACCATCGCACTCATTGTGATCATGGAAATTTTTGTGGGTGCGATGATCCGGGACAATCTAACACTGAATGTATTGATGTTGGTCTATCCGCTGGATGTCGTTAAAGAGTGGCAGATGCAGGCCTATTAAGGCTTAACTGCTGCCATCTCCTGCATGTTTATGGGCCGCCAATGAAATGGCAATATAGCTCCAGCCATTGAACATGATTGAAATACCGGCAACAAGGCCAAGTGCCCATGCGCTTGATCCAGGAAAGTCAAATAGGATGAGAATGCCTGCGGCAACTGAAATGATGCCGGAGGCCAGTATCCAACCCCAGCCATCGTGCGGCCTTATGCGGAAGGCAAACATGGCTTGCGCAACACCCTGCGCCATGAAGACGATGGACAGGATGAGCGTCAGGGCCTCTGTGCCTGCGACCGGATTGTAATAGATGGCTATGCCGCCGATGATGGCGATGAGGCCTGTTAGGGTTTGCCATAAAAATCCAGCCCATGCTTTCACCTGCATGGCATGCCAGATCTGAAGAACCCCGACGACGATCAGAACCAGTCCGATCACCAATGCTACGCCGATGGAGGACGCCAGCGGCATGATCAACACGACCATTCCACCAATCACCATCAATACTCCGAGCACTAGAAATTTCCACCAATTGTCACGCACAAGTTGCGTGAGTTTTGGGACTGGGTCAGGGACAGTAGCAGGCGGGGTGCCACCTGTGTTGGGATTTTGTCCAGACATGTCGTCGGGGTCTCCTTCGTTGAGGGCAGATGTTTCACAAAGGCTGCTCTGAAACGTCGTTGCTCTCTACCTAACACCAAATCACAGCTTTACTCTTGATTGAATTCGCTGAATTTTACCCTCTTTAGGTGCTTGGTCAGAGCTCCCACCTGTGATTTTGGGGCTGAGGTGCTGTGGGTGACCTGCCACCCAGGACTAAGCGTGGTCTTTTGTCTCTCCAAGGAAACATTAAGGGTGTTTTAAGATGGCACTAGATTGGCTCAAGTGACAAAACGGCTCTGGAAATTTGTTTGATGATCGGCTAGAGGATCGATATGTCTGAAAGCACTCTTGAAACTAACTCCGCCATTCCTCCCGTTGTCGTCTTGTGTGAGCCTCAGCTTGGCGAGAACATTGGCATGGTTGCCCGTGCAATGGCCAACTTTGGCCTGAGCGATTTGCGCTTGATTAATCCGCGAGACGGATGGCCGAGTGACAAAGCCCGCTCCACATCCAGTCGTGCGCATCATGTTATTGAAGCAGCCCGCGTATTTGACACTGTTGAAGCGGCGGTTGCTGATCTGCAGCTGGTGTTTGCGACGACAGCGCGTAACCGGGATATTCCCAAGCCGGTTGTTGGTCCAGACGAGGCTGCGACTCAGAGTGTGGCGCAAGGACTAAGCGGAATTTCCTCCGGCTATATGTTTGGGCGTGAGCGCTGGGGCCTCAACAACGATGAAGTGGCACTGGCGCATAAGATCGTCACATTGCCCGTTGATCCGACTTATGCATCTTTGAATATTGCTCAGGCTGTTTTAGTCTGTGCCTATGAATGGCGCCGTGTGGCGACAGCAGGTGTCCTACCTTTCTCTCTGGAAGATTATGATGGGGTGCCGGCTGCTCAGGATGACATTCAACGGATGTTCAATCATCTCGAACAGGCATTGGATGCCCGTGGTTTCTTCCGTCCCCTTGAGAAAAAGCCCGTAACAACTCGTAGATTACGGAACCTTTTCCAAAAATCTGACCTGACAGATAATGAAGTTCGCATTATGCGAGGCGTTATCAGTTGCTTTGAAAAGTACGGTGTGAAGAACAAGGGCAAGGGCTGATGAGAGACCGACCATACTCCTCGCCAGTTGCCAGCGCTTTCCAGTGTTGGAACGGGGATGTGTGGTCGAAGACGCCTGAAGCAGAACGTTTTGGGCGGGTGTTGGTTCTGGATAGTGGGGTGGGCGGGTTTTCTGTTGCACGTGCCATTCAAGAACTGATGCCAGAGGCCAGATTGCTTTATCTGGCTGATACTGCTGCCTTTCCTTATGGTGATTGGCAGGAGGATGAATTGCGCGACCGTATTGTTGGCTTAGTGGTTGAAACCTGTCGCACATGGCAGCCAAGTGCTGTCGTTGTTGCGTGTAATACGGCCTCCACCTTGGTTTTGCAGGCGTTGCGGGCAGTGATTGACGTTCCCGTAGTTGGAACTGTACCTGCTATTAAGCCGGCCGCTGAGCAAACTCAGTCTGGTGTTTTTGCTGTTTTGGCTACGCCGGGTACTGTGAAGCGAGATTACACGCAGGAACTCATTTCTACGTTTGCACCAGACCACCATATCGAGCTGGTTGGAGCAACGCGGCTAGCTGAATTGGCGGAAAACAAGCTTGCAGGCAGAGGCGTTGATAAACAGCTTCTAATGAATGAGATCAGCCCCTGTTTTGTGGAGCAAGATGGCAAGCGAACTGACCACATTGTGCTTGGTTGCACGCACTATCCCTTTTTAAAAGAAGACATGGAGAAAGTTGCTCCTTGGCCCGTGACGTGGATTGATCCTTCACCCGCCATCGCAAAACGGCTTGCCTCTGTTTTGGCTGGGGCTGTTGTGGCCTCTACGGGTACAGACATTTATCTGCATACAGTGTGATACAAGCTGGTCAGACCTGCCTCTCTTTTTTCAATATGAATTAAGTGTAAAATCTCAATTGGTTCCTATTTTAAGAATGAACCGAGTAAAAACATGAATATGTATGGAACTCTCAGTTCTGTATTGAAATTCATTTTCTATTGTTAGAGGTTTTGTTACAAATACAGGTCCTAAATCTAGAATGACTTAAAATCATCATGGTATACCCCTGCGCTAATAGTAATTCAGGCTCGCGCAAGATAGGGAATACCTGCTTTGGTCGATCTCATCGTCAACTCCGTCAATACAGTTTTGTGGAATTATGTTTTGCTGTTCGGCCTGCTGGCTGTTGGTATTTACTTTACAATCCGGTTGAGATTTCTGCAGTTCATACATTTCTGGCAGTGCTTTGAAGTTCTGCTGAAGTCCAGACATGAAGACAGTCACGGGATCAGCCCTTTTCAGGCGTTGTGTACCAGTCTGGCCTCGCGCGTTGGAACGGGCAATATTGCAGGTGTGGCGGTTGCCCTCACGCTAGGCGGTCCGGGGGCTATCTTCTGGATGTGGGTTGTTGCTTTGGTTGGTATGGCAACAGCTTATGCCGAAAGTACACTCGCCCAACTTTATAAGGTTGAAGATAAAGATGGGCAGTTTCGTGGTGGCCCTGCTGTCTACATGGCCGCAGGGCTCAAGAGCCCGCTTATGGGGCATGTCTTTGCTATTGCGTTGATTTTTGCATTTGGCGTGGTGTTTTCCGCAGTTCAGTCCAATTCTATCGCTGATGCGATGTCGAGTGCATTTGGAATGCCTGTAATGGCGACAGGTGCGGTGCTTGTGGTTGCTGCTGGTGTGGTTATTTTTGGCGGACTGCGTAAGATCGCGCACTTCGCTGAGATTGTTGTGCCCTTTATGGCAGGTGCCTATGTCGTTGTTGCTATTGGCATTCTGGCAATGAATTATTCTGAAGTTCCAGGCGTGCTTTGGAGTATTGTGGCTCATGCACTTGGCTTGGAAGAGGCTATTGGCGGCATCTCCGGCGGTGTTATGGCGGCTATGATGAATGGTATACGCCGTGGTCTATATTCCAATGAAGCTGGTATGGGGTCAGCACCAAATGTTGCAGCCTCAGCTATTCCCGATCCGCATCACCCAGCTTCTCAAGGCTTTGTGCAGGCGCTTGGTGTTTTCATTGATACGATTGTGATTTGTACGGCGACTGCACTGATCATTTTGCTTTCCGGTATCTACGACCCAACATCAGGGGTCACGGGAATTTCATTGACGCAGTCGGCAGCTGAAGCTCACGTGGGTGGTTTTGGGGTCTACTTTATTGCTGTGGCAATCCTGTTCTTCGCGTTTACCTCTATTGTGGCGAATTATTCTTATGCAGAAAACGCCATGATCTATCTTGATCATGGGTGGAAGCCGGGGCTCACTATCTTGCGGCTTGTTTCTCTTGGCATGGTGTTCTGGGGGGCGCTCCAAACCGTTGATACGGTGTTTAATGCAGCCGATGCGGCTATGGGGATAATGGCAACGATTAACCTGATAGCGATTGTGTTGCTTGCGCCAAAAGTGAGCTTGATTACCAAGGATTATCTGAAGCAATTGAAGGAAGGCAAGGAGCCGCAATTTGATGTTTCGGAGCATCCCGAACTTGCAGATGGTGTGGATGCCACTATCTGGAGTAAGAAACGCGGTGATGAAGCGCGTTTGCGCTATTGATACGGCGCAGTCATTTGGCAGGCTCCGCGCTATAGTGCGTTGACTCTTGCGTGCATTTTCACTAGATATGCGCTGTTCAAGGCGGTTCCATTGGGGCCGCTTTGATTTTACGCACCCGTGTGGTTCGGCATGCGCTATTTGCCAGGACCGCTGTCAACCTTTGTAGGCTTTTGGGTTTACAAAGGAAAGGAGGGCGCGTTTCCTTTAAAATTACAGATAAACGCTAAGGAAACTGCGAAATGTCTAAGCGCCAAAGCGCCAAGTATAAACTAGATCGCCGGATGGGTGAAAACATCTGGGGTCGTCCTAAAAGTCCTGCGAACCGTCGTGAATATGGCCCAGGCCAGCACGGTCAGCGTCGTAAGGGCAAGCTTTCTGACTTTGGTGTGCAGCTGCGCGCAAAACAGAAGCTTAAGGGCTACTACGGCAACATCTCCGAGAAACAGTTCCGTAAGACTTATGATGAAGCTTCCCGTCAGCGCGGTGATACTTCTGAAAACCTTATCGGTCTGCTCGAGTGCCGTCTTGACGCAGTTGTTTACCGCGCAAAATTCGTTCTCACAGTGTTTGCTGCTCGTCAGTTCATCAACCACGGTCATGTGAACGTTAATGGTCGCCGCGTAAACATCGGTTCTTACATGTGTAAGCCTGGTGACGTTGTTGAAGTTCGTGAAAAGTCCAAACAGCTGACAATGGTACTGGAAGCAGTACAGTCCGCTGAGCGTGACGTTCCTGACTACATTGACGCTGACTCCCATAAGTTGACCGCGACATTTGCTCGTGTGCCTTCTTTTGGTGACGTGCCTTACCCAGTTCAGATGGAACCAAACCTGGTTGTGGAATTCTATTCCCGCTAATAGGTTTAGTCTTGAACTTGTTGATTTGGGCCGCCTTCTGGGTGGCCCTTTTCTTTTGCCCAATTGGCGGGCTTGTCTGCAATTGACCTTGGTGCAGGGCGGCGGTATAGCGCTCAGGCCGTGTCCAAGTCATCTAGCAGAGCAGATATGAAGCCCATGAGCACCTTCGACCCCAGCGATGTTGTTAAAGCAGCAGAGATCGAAAAGACATTTGATCCTGATTGCCACCCGCTCTTTCGTCGTGTGCCGAGCTCTGTATCTTTCAAGAAACTACGCAAACGGCTGCTGAATGAAACACGTCAGGCTATCGACGCGTACAAGATGGTTCCTGACGGAGCAACGCCTGAGAAGACCAAGTGGTTGGTTTGTCTTTCTGGCGGTAAAGACAGCTACACATTGCTGGCTGTTTTGATAGATCTTAAATGGCGCGGCTTGCTGCCCGTTGATTTGATCGCCTGTAACCTGGACCAGTCTCAGCCGGATTTTCCGCAGCACGTTCTTCCTGAGTTCTTTGAACGCTATGAGATTCCAAATAAAATCGTGCGCGCAAACACATACGGTGTCGTGAAAGAAAAGCTGCCTGAAAACAGCACCTATTGCTCTTTATGCTCACGTCTGCGGCGAGGCATTCTTTATCGCACCGCGCGTGAATTGGGCTGTGAGGCCATTGTGCTTGGTCATCACCGCGATGATGCACTGGAAACGTTCATGTTGAACATGTTCCACGGGGGGCGTATGTCCTCTATGCCGCCAAAGCTGGTGAATGATGATGGCGACCTGATGGTGTTGCGTCCGCTGATGAATTCTTGCGAAGCGGATATAGAGAAGTTCTCTGCTGCAATGGAATTCCCGATCATCCCTTGTAACCTTTGTGGCTCGCAGGACGGATTGCAGCGCGTTCTGATTAAACAGATGTTGCAGGATTGGGAAACTGCGACACCGGGGCGCTTGGGTATTATGGCTCGGGCCTTGTCTCATGTAAGCCCATCTCATTTGCATGATCCTAAGGTATTCGACTTCAAAGGCTTGCGTCCGAATATGAGTGTACAGAGCGGTGAAGACGCAGAGCCATGTGCAGCAGCGTTGGCGATGACTGAGAAGTTGTTGGGCGATGAGATTTAAGACCGAAAATACTTCGAGTTTTTTGGCGACTGCATTTATTGATATGGTAGCTTTTTAGGATGCTCCTGTAATTAAAGTACAAAAATCCCATCAAATAAGTATGAAAACAACTTTGTTTTATGGATTTTATAAAGATTATGTCCAGAAGGCCACGTGTAATCTGAAGGCCGATCATTTATTGCAAAATCTGTATCCCAGTTTCGGGTTTTGTATTCTCAGTTTTCTCGATGTGACTTTTCCGCACAAATATCATTGGAGAGCAGCTATGAATATGATTATCGACGGCTTGAACGGCATCGGCTGGAAGAAGCAGAAAGATACTGCTGATGAGGTTTGCCGATGTAACTCCTTAAAGGAACATTGGATTCAGCATTCACGAAAGAGCTGGCCTGCAAAATGCGGTAATGTTGGGTGTCACAATAAACCCACGCATGGTGCGCATGTGAAATGGTTGAGTGGCAGTCGAAGCCTTATTATCCCACTGTGTGCCAGCTGTAATAAGCAAACTGAGCGCTTTAACGTTCGAGACGGTATTGTTACCGTTGCCAAGTATCAATTGCAGTGCGGTTAGCGGACTATTTCATTCCACCATAATACTTACAGGCACCGGAACCAGTCAGTATGGATGGCTTCTGAAATACGGTTATTTGATTACATTCGTACCGTGCAAGGCCCTCTTTGTTGGTTGGAACAATGCTTGCGGCAACTGCACCCATTGTGGTGCCTGCCATAAGACCGAGTATTAGAACTCTCAGATAAACTTGCATCTCTCATCCCCCGATGATCTTCATTTGATGAGATGTTTTTAGCAGGGGGACTGTGAGAGTGACCTGAGAGTGATATTCATATTGGGTTCAGAAGTGTTAAACGGTAAGGGTGCTCCAGTTAACCTTTAGGAGTTCTGCGGTTTCAATTGCTTGTTCAAATGCATCGATGCTGAATGGGGTCATTTCCTTTTCATGAGGCGCGATATGCAGTGCTCTCCAACCTGCAGCGCGTGCCGGGTTTATATCTTTCTCCAAATTGTCACCGATGAACAGAGCTTGATTTGCAGAGAAACCGTGCTTGGATTCTAGTTTACGGAGTAGTCCGACGCTTGGTTTGTTTTCTGCTGGGAATGCATCTCCACTTGCATATGCAAAGTCAACATAATCAGAAACGTGCAGTTGGTTCATGACAGCCCATTGGAAACTTGATGGTCCGTTGGTCAGGATACCCACCTGACAATTGTAGTGGGATTTGAGCAACGCTATTGCATGGAAGATACCTGAGAAGGGCTTTTGACACTCCGCCCAACGCGTTGTGAAGTGCTCCAGTGCTTCTTTTTGCTGGGCGACGGACATATGAGGGAAACACGCATTCACGGCTTCCATGCCCGTGTGTGCTCCATTGTGCATCATATGGCGAAGCCAGACATTGCTGTGTTTGTTGAATTGCTCGCCGAAGATTTCATGAAACATTTTGGGGTAGGAGGCTTTGTGATGGCAGATCGTGCCATCCAGATCGAATATAATTGCTTTGAACATGAGTTTTGAGCGCTCCCGAGAATACTCTGAAATCTTATGCTCTTTTGGCGTGATAACAATAAAAAACGGGCCCTCAAATGAAGGCCCGTTTTGAAACTTGGTGTGTCAGCAGAGACTTATGCAGCTGGTGCTGTCTCGATGCCTTTTTTTGTCAGTAGAGCCTGAAGTTCCTTGGACTGGAACATCTCGCGGATAATATCACACCCGCCTACGAACTCACCTTTGACGTAGAGCTGTGGGATTGTTGGCCACTGGCTGTAATCTTTGATGCCCTGACGAAGGTTATCATCTTCCAGAACGTTATGGCCGACGTATTTTACGCCGATATAGTCCATAATCTGCACGCACTGACCTGAGAAGCCACACTGTGGGAAGCTCGGTGTGCCCTTCATGAACAGCACAACATCGTTGTTATCTACTTCGTGCTTGATCCAGTTATTGATATCGCTCATTTCGTCGAATTCCTTTCGCTCGACCGGGGTCAAAGCCCAGTGACCGTGATTGTATTTTTGTTTATGGTGCGGCCCCTCATATGGGGAATTGCATTTCTAATACAAGACAAAGGTCGCACCGTTAGGTTTTGTTATTCCGGGATAGATGTTTGCAACGCGAGTGCATGCAAATCGCCACCCATTTTCCCTTTGAGAGCCTGATACACCACCTGGTGCTGCTGCACGCGGGATTTTCCGCGGAAACTTTCTGAGATAACGACGGCGGCGTAATGATCACCATCACCGGCCAAGTCTCTGATTTCCACGTGTGCGTCCGGTAAAGCCTCTTTAATAAGGGACTGTAGTTCGCCTGCGTCCATGGCCATGAGTGTGCCTCCTTGCCCAACTGGGTTGCTTCTGTTTGGTTGCTTCCCTCTGTGGTTAAAAGAGGGAAGCGAATCTTATTTTAGAACTCAGTTTAGCAGTTCGGTGGACGAGTATCAGCTCGCCTGCATAAAATGCGGGAACCATCCCTCGAAAGCACTATTCAGCTTTTCAACTGACACACTGATTTTATCGCCGAGGATAAGAGTATCACCACCTGTCTTACCGATTTCTTCTGTGCTGATACCAGCGTCGATGGAATCTTCTAAGAACGCAGCAAGTTTATCCTCTGCCACAGTCACTATATAGCGACTTTGATCTTCGCCAAACAGAATTGCATGAAGGTGTTCGCCGGAGATTTTTACCCGCGCCCCGACATTGCCTTTGAATGCCATCTCAGCTAGCGCAACAGCCAGACCGCCGGAAGAGATATCGTGGGCGGCGGTGATACGGCCCTCAACAATAGCTTCGCGGACGAAGGTGCCGACCTGTTTTTCTTTTTCAAGATGGACCGGAGGAGGTGCCCCTTCTTCTCGGCCCAGCACTTCCTGTAGGTACTGGGAGCAGCCAAGGTGGGTTCCATGTCCGCCAAGAAGTACGATGGTCTCGTCAGCTTTCACAAATGCATTGCCAACGCGCTGATTAATGTTTTTCAGCAGGCCTACGCCACCGATAGCCGGTGTTGGCAGGATGCCTTCGCCGAAGGTTTCATTGTACAGGGAGACGTTACCGGAAACGATCGGGGTTTCCAGCACTTCACATGCCTCACCAATGCCTTTCAAGCAACCAACGAACTGGCCCATGATCTCTGGCTTTTCCGGGTTGCCGAAGTTCAGGTTGTCGGTGATTGCCAGCGGCAGAGAGCCGACAGCGGACAGGTTGCGGTAGGTTTCTGCAACAGCCTGCTTGCCACCTTCAAATGGGTTTGCGTAGCAATAGCGCGGGTTTACGTCCACGGTGAACGCCAGACCCTTGTCTGTACCTTCTACGCGGATCACACCAGCATCGCCGCCCGGAGTGGCAGCGGAGTTGCCTTGAATGAGCGTGTCGTACTGCTCATAAACCCAGCGACGGGAAGAGCCGTTCGCGCCACCCAGAAGCGTCAGCAGAGCGTCTTCGTAGTTCTCTGGCTCTTCAATGGCTGAAGCTGCAATTGCCTCAGGTTCTGCCCACTGTGTCCAAGGACGATCATATTCAGGAGCTTCATCGCCAAGTTCTTTGATTGGCAAATCCGCGACCACTTCACCGTGCTGGCTCACAACAAAGCGACGCGTGTCTGTGGTGACGCCACAAAGTGCGAAATCCAGTCCCCATTTGATGAAGATGGCTTCTGCTTCTTGTTCCTTGGATGGTTCAAGCACCATGAGCATGCGCTCTTGGCTTTCTGAGAGCATCATCTCGTAGGCGGTCATGTTCTCTTCACGAGCCGGAACTTTGTCGAGGTCCAGATCTATACCGAGGTTGCCCTTTGCACCCATTTCAACTGCAGAACAGGTGAGGCCGGCGGCGCCCATGTCCTGAATTGCGATAACAGCGCCGGTTTTCATCAGCTCAAGGCACGCTTCCATCAGGCACTTTTCAGTGAATGGATCGCCAACCTGAACTGTTGGGCGCTTCTCCTCAATGGAATCGTCAAATTCAGCAGATGCCATGGTTGCGCCGCCAACACCGTCGCGACCCGTTTTTGCGCCGAGGTAGACCACTGGAAGGCCAACGCCTTTGGCTTCTGAGAGGAAGATCTTGTCTGAATCGGCAAGGCCAGCTGCAAACGCATTCACCAGACAGTTGCCGTTGTAGGATTTGTGGAACTCGACTTCGCCGCCAACAGTTGGCACGCCGAAGGAGTTGCCATAACCGCCAACACCGGACACAACACCTGACACGAGGTGGCGTGTGCGTGGATGGTCTGGGTCACCAAAGCGCAATGCATTCATAGCCGCGACAGGGCGTGCGCCCATGGTGAACACGTCGCGCAGAATGCCGCCAACACCGGTGGCAGCGCCCTGATACGGCTCAATGTAGGATGGGTGGTTGTGGCTTTCCATTTTGAAGACAACAGCCTGGCCATCGTCAATATCAACAACGCCGGCGTTTTCGCCTGGGCCTTGGATGACGCGAGGGCCGGTTGTTGGAAGTGTCTTCAACCATTTCTTGGAGGATTTGTATGAGCAATGCTCATTCCACATGGCGGAGAAAATTCCCAGCTCGGTGAAGGTTGGCTCTCTGCCAATCAGCTCCAGAATGCGAGCGTATTCATCATCCTTAAGACCGTGGGCCTCAATGAGTTCGGGGGTGATCTTGACGGTATTTTGGATCATCACACTCAGAATATTTGGGCGCACAGCGCCGGGGCCAAATGTCACGGGCTGCTTAGCAGAATTCACAGCAAAAAGGAAACATTAGGACGTTAAATTTTGCAAGTTTTCTGTCGGGAAATTGTAATGGGCCGCGCAGCGGAGTGGGGTTTGGGTCTACGGATCGGTATGTGCTAAACTTTTGACCTGCTTGCAAAATTTTTCACATGAGAGATGCTGTTACGTAACCTTTAAAAAGTGACTTCACCCTTAAGGGTTGAGACTGAAAGCGTAATGTTTGGGAGTTGGATTTTGCTCCATGTCCCACTTCCCTTTGCTGAAGACCATTTGTTACTGCCACCTAAAATTGCCCAGGTTCCTGAATAAGTGCCGCCTTCTATCATCGTGATTTCAAAGTTGATGGCAAATGGGTTGCCATCTTTATCTTTCAGGCTGCAAACACCGCCCCCTTGTACCTCCATGTTTCGCAGCACAGCACCACCGAAACAACTGCCAGATACGAGTTCGAAAGGGTCCTCGGGGTTTGCGCTGAAAAAGACATAGTCCGCGTTAATCCGCTTGAGGTTCAGCTTGTCGGTAATGACCGCATTGTTGTAGAGGCCGAAAGTTGCCAGCTTGCCCGTATGTGAAAAACTGGCTGCGCGGACATCAACTTGCT
The DNA here is from genome assembly GCF_900104145.1 of Pseudovibrio sp. Tun.PSC04-5.I4. NCBI lineage: Bacteria > Pseudomonadati > Pseudomonadota > Alphaproteobacteria > Hyphomicrobiales > Stappiaceae > Pseudovibrio > Pseudovibrio sp. Tun.PSC04-5.I4. The sequence continues at coordinate 4,264,381 of NZ_FNLB01000006.1, forward strand.
CAGCTTGAGCGGTGGCTAATGAAGTGGCTGAGAAGAAAACAGCTGCTGCAAGGGTGGCAAAGGTCGTGATTAACTTCCGACTGTTGGCCATTGGTTTTCTTTCTTCGGGGTTGGGCTGCCTCGTGCAACCTCCATGTTCATCCGCAGATGCAATCACATTCACTGGGTTATATTCAATGGAAGTTTGTAGGGCTGGTTAGCTTTTTATGTCGCGTTTTGCAACGACAGTAGGTTAAAATTTTACCCTTCGGAAACATTAGTTAACATGTTGTATTTACTACCTACTTTGAATTAGGAGAGTTGGGTTTCATGATTTTAAAAGGTTCAGGTGCGATGCTGTCTCGTGCCTCCAAATAGGCGCTTTTAGACCAGTGCTGCATGTTGGTCGTCTAACAAGAATTCACCAATGCTTGTGTACAGCGTAGTGTTAGGTGAGCGGAGATAAGAGTGCCTGGAGGCATTTTTCATATAAGTGGACCGATCAAGGTTGTCATTGGCGCATGCGCCTTGATCGGCACTTATATGGTGCAGGATTATTACTTCACCTACACAGCTGATGCTTATGTTTCTGCCGATGTTGTTCTGGTGGCACCGGAGATCTCTGGATTTGTGACAGAGGTTCCTGTTGATCGGAACAAGCAGATCGGTGCAGGTCAGCTGCTGATGCAAATCGACCCCGAGCCTTTTGCTCTGTCGGTTCAGGAAGCGCGCGCTGATGAAGCCAAGGCCCTTGCCAATCTCAGAACTGCAGAGGCTGAAGTGCAGGTTGCCGAAGCGGCTATAACGGCCGCTGTTGCGAAAGTGTCAAACTTTGCCGCGAAACAACAGCGCTTTGAGGAACTGACAGATAATGGGTTTGTGACCCAGCAGCGGTTGGACAACATCACACTTTCTTTAGAAGAGGCGAATGCGGAAACGGATGGCGCGCGGGATACTTTGCGTGCAGCTACGCATCAGGTGGAGGTGATGCGGTCCAATTACGATGCAATGCGAGCAGCAACAGCTTTGGCTCAATATAACCTTCGGAAGTCATCATTGTTGTCTCCCGTTGACGGTGTGGTGAGTGAATACACGGTTAACCCTGGCAATTATGTATTGGAAGGGATACCGCAACTTGCGCTGATCACGAACAGGAACTGGCGCATTGTCGCAAATATTGTGGAACGCCATGCAGCGCGACTGAAACCGGGGCAAACAGTTTGGTTTCAGGTCTCCAGTGATCCTTACCGCATACATAAAGGGACTGTCCGCTCCATTGGGCGGGGGATTTCGCGCAGCATAACGGATCCACGAGTGCTTCCCTATATTCCGCTCACAACGGACTGGATCCGATTGTCTCAGCGGTTTCCTGTCGAGATCGATATGGGAGAACTTTTGGAAGACCACAAACCCATGCATGGGGGAGATGCGCGCATCTTCCTCGTTCATTGAGCGAGGGAGACCCAAGGCATGTTGTTTAATTACACTTACGGATTGAGAACGAGCCTCATCGTTACTCTCGCTGCGGTTATAGCTCTTGTTGTAGATACGGATGACCCTTGGTGGGCCGGTATGTCGGCGATGACCGTTGCCAATGCTGATTGGACGAATGTGTGGCGCAAAGGCATGCAGCGTATTCTTGGGACTGTTCTCGGCGGATTTAGCGGTTATTGGGTTGGTTTGGCTTGCAAAAACTATGAATTTTTTCAATGGCTTGCAGTTGCAGGGTTTGCATCTTTTGCTGTTTACAAGCGGATGGAGAGCCCAAATTATGCATATGCGTGGCTTATGGGCTCAGTGACGGCGTTGCTTGCCGTATATATATCGCTGCTTGAGATCGATAACCTGTTTTACCTCATGGTGGACCGAACCATAACGGTGGCAATTGGTGTGGCTACAGCTGCTGTGGTTTCCTACTTTTTTATAGAAGGCAGCTCGGTTGAGGTGGGCATCGGACCAGCCTTACCTCCCAACATAGATAGTTTAGATCCTAATTGGGTTTTTGCTTTGTGCTTGAGTGGCGCGGTTGTTGCTATTCTAGCGCCTATTATCTACGTGGGCCACGATCTGACGGCAATGGTTCAAATTATCATCACATCGCTTGTGGTGCTTTATGGGCCTGTCGTCTCGGTCAAGAAATTTGCACTTAACCGTAGTTTGGGATGTTTGATTGGCGGGGTAATGGGACTCGGCTTTGTGATGATTGGCATTCAGTCATTTTTCTGGTGGGTGATCATTCTGGCGGCGGGACTGTTTTTTCTTGCAGGGCTACATCATGGGAGCAGTTACTGGGCTTATGCTGGCACGCAGGGAGGGTATGCCTTTGTTATCGCGGCTTTGGCCTCCAAGGGTCCGGTCAACGACATTGACCAGGTGCTCGATCGCCTAGTAGGAACCGTGCTTGGTGCTGTTATTGCAATTATTATATTAATTATGGTGCGTGTTTGGCAGGGGGCAGAACTGGGCGATATCGAGCATTTGGCGCGAGAGAAAGCTGAAGGGGATGCTGGCGACCAATAAAAAAGAGAGACTGCAAGAAGCAGCCTCTCTGTGCATCAAGAATACTGTTTGTGGTAGTTACGATTAAAGTGCTCCGGTGTATTCACCGCGAGCTGGATAATCATTCTTGATGCAAAAGTCGAGTGCGCCGAGCATTGGTTTGAAGTCCGGGCGTGCAAACGGCATTGTCTGAACATTGCCGAAGTACAAAGTGCCGTCTGCTCTGACGAAGAACAGGCCAGGTTCTGCGAACAACTCAGGTTCTTCGATACCGATAGAGGTTTTGCCGCGACCAGCGGAGAGGAAGAGACCCCATTCGCGAGCTTTCGTCAGGGTTACACCATAACCAACACGCAATTTGTCTGCTTTAATGGCATTGGCAAAGGTCTGGGCGCGATCTTCTGTGTCTGTTGAAAGGGCAATGGTTTTTACGCCGCGCTCTTCAAATTCTGGGGTGAGACGCTCCAGCTCTTTCAGGTAGCTTGCACAGATGGGGCAATGCAAACCACGGTAGAACACAACAAGGGTCGCAAAGTCGGGGGTTTCGGCTGACAGATCAAATGTGCCACCACCGAGAAGATTTGCAGTTAAGCTTGGGACGGGCTTACGAGGGATCAGCATTTTGTTCTCCAGAACTGCGTTTCTTTTTGTTGCTTTGCTCAAGTTTTATGAGATGAGCGATCAGCAGTGGTTGTTTCGTGTTTAATATGATATTGAACGTTTGATTGCTTTTTGTACCAATAAACATACCGAGAGTCCGGATATGGCGACAGAGCTTGCTGAGATCTTACCACGAGAGCTTCGATATGACCGCCTTTCTGCGTTAATTGAGCGGTTCAAGGTAGAAGCACACGTCCTGCATAACACTGAAGAAGACGTGTTGGAGGGTAACTTCTTCATTCTAAAATGTGTGCAAGGTTACAAGAAGCTGGTGTTCCTTCCTTCTACGCCCAACAATTCGACTTTAGCGCGTAGTTTGTGCGAAAATATGGTTGTTCTGGCTGGAGCCAAGGTCGTGTTTGGCGGGCCAGGGTCTCAATTAGGCAAAGCGCTTCCGAATTTTGTCGAGATTTATCTGCATGAAGCGCCGGATCTGGAAAGCCTTGCTGATCTGGTGGTTGAAGAAGTGCTTTCGCCGCGGTGTGGTGGCTCTGCAGTGATTAACCGCCTCTGCGAAGTGGTTGTTATTCGGTTGCTTCGCCATGCCGTGCGCTCAGGTGGTATCGGAACTGGCTTGATCGCAGGACTGGCTCACCCCAACATCGCGCAGGCACTGGTTGCTATCCACGAAGGGCCTGCGCAGCCATGGCGACTGGAAACACTGGCCGAAGTTGCAGGCATGTCACGCACGCAATTTGCTGTGGTCTTCAAAGAGGTTATGGGCGAAACACCGGGGTCATATCTCAGCAACTGGCGTCTTGCCTTGGCTAAGTTAGATTTGGAAGCGGGGCGCCCCTTAAAGAGCGTTGCCGCTCGTGTTGGCTTTGCCTCCCCAACGGCGCTGTCTCGTGCCTTTCAGCGCCGGTATGATGAATTACCGCGCAATGTGAATGTCAAAACTATTGTTGCTGCGTAGACCCGAACCATTGAGTTTTTTGCTTTTGTCATACTGTCATAGCTATACATTATGAGCAGACCATCTTTTAATTTTCATGACAAGCATGAGCCCGCAAATGAGTTTTTCCGAACGTCCCTCAAATCTGCCTGAAGTGCATCCGCAAGGGCACGTGATTGAAGTTTTTCTTGCGTTTTTAAAGTTGGGATTGACTTCTTTTGGCGGCCCGATTGCGCATCTTGGGTATTTCCGTGAGGAGTTGGTCAAGCGCAGAAACTGGCTAACTGAAGAAGCTTATGGTGATCTGGTTGCCCTTTGTCAGTTTTTACCGGGGCCGGCGAGCAGTCAGGTTGGGTTTGGGCTTGGTTTATTGCGTGCCGGTCCGCTGGGCGCTCTCGCTGCCTTTCTGGCGTTTACGGCTCCCTCAGCTGTGCTGCTGATTGTGTTTGCGACTTGGGCAAACGCGTTTTCGGGTCCTATTGGCCTTGGGTTGATCCATGGATTGAAATTGGTGGCTGTTGCTGTGGTTTCTCAGGCAGTTTGGGGCATGGCGAGAAATTTCTGCGTTGACCAAACTAGAGCGGGACTTGCGTTGGTAGCGGTCATTCTCATAGTGTTTTTTGGCGGGGCATTTGGTCAGATTGCAGCCATTGTTGCTGGTGGATTAGGTGGATATCTGCTGTGCCAATCTGATGATCTTGTGCGTAAACCCGAGGCATTGTTTCGTTTGAAGCGACGTACTGGTGTGATTGCTTTTGGGGTATTCGCTGTCTTGCTTCTTGGCTTGCCGTTGGTCAGTGGTATGGCAGAAGATCCGCTGCTGGGTGTGTTTTCCGGGTTTTATCAGTCAGGTTCTTTGGTTTTTGGCGGTGGTCACGTTGTGCTTCCCCTGCTGGAAGCAGAGGTTGTCGGAAAAGGCTTGGTAAGTGAAACCAGTTTCTTAACCGGATATGGGGCGACGCAGGCTGTACCTGGACCACTTTTCACTTTTGCCGGATATCTGGGTGCTGAGATGCAGACTGGATACAGTGCGTGGATTGGTGCTAGTGTTGCGCTTGTCGCAATCTTTCTGCCAGGCTTTTTATTGCTCATCGGCGGATTGCCATTCTGGTCTGTCTTGCGGCAAACACCGGCAGCTCGTGGTGTGATGGCAGGTGCGAATGCAGCTGTGGTTGGTGTGCTTGGAGCTGCGCTCTACTCCCCTGTCTGGACCAGTGCGATACTAGAAGCTAAAGATTTTGCTGCTGCACTCCTTGGTTTTGTCCTGCTTGTTTCCTTCAAGGCTCCGCCGTGGGTGGTTGTGGTTGTTCTGGCGCTCACTGGTGTTGGGTTTGCGTTGGTCTAAGCAAAGAAAAACCCGAGTGCAGACCACCCGGGTTTTTGAAATTTTGGCGCTTGGTGCTGATTAGGCAGCCAGGCTTTGCATCACACTTTCAAACAGCGCACGGCCTTCAATGCCACCATGAAGATCCTCAATGAGGTTTTCAGGGTGAGGCATCATGCCAAGCACGTTGCCGTTTGCGTTGGTGATGCCTGCGATGTTGTTGAGGGACCCATTCGGGTTGGTGCCATCTGCATACCGGAATGCAACGCGGCCTTCGCCTTCAACTGCTTTCAGCGTTTCCGCATCAGCAAAATAGTTGCCGTCGTGGTGCGCAACAGGACAACGCCAGACTTTGCCTTTTTCCATATGGGAGGTGAAGGCACTGTTGGTGTTTGTTGTTTCCAACATAACTTCCTTACACACGAAGTGTAGGGAAGCGTTGCGCATCAAAGCCCCTGGCAGCATGCCAGCTTCTGTCAACATCTGGAAGCCATTACATACACCAAGCACATGACGACCCGCACCAGCTGCAGCTTTCAGGGCTGGCATGATGTTGGAGCGTGCTGCAATGGCGCCGGAACGCAGGTAATCACCGTAGGAAAAACCGCCTGGAAGCACATAAAGGTCTGCTTCTGGCAGCTGCGTTTCGGTATGCCAAACTGTGGCAACAGACTGGCCGGAGATCTGCTCCAGCGCTTTGATCATATCACGGTCCCGGTTTGAGCCGGGAAATAGGATCACTGCGGATTTCATGAATGTATCCTCTTGGGTGGAGGGTCCGCTTGTCACAGACGAGGTGTTTTACAGCAGTAAAAATACAGCAAGAACGGAGAGAGCAGCTGGCAAGCCAATGAAGATGATGGCTTTGATTACCATGAACCGAATAATACGGCCTGTGTCCTCTTGCACGTTCTTGTCCTCGCAGGTTCGGCTATCGGCTTTCAGCTAGAGAAGCTCGATAGAATAGTTTTCGATGACTGTGTTGGCCAGCAGCTGCTCACACATCGCTTCGATATGGGCTTTTGCCTGATTTTCGCTGCGATCAGTCAGTTCAAGGTCAAACACCTTACCCTGACGAATGCCTGCAACACCTTCAAAACCAAGAGAACCAAGGGAGCCTTCAATTGCTTTACCCTGGGGATCTAGAACGCCGTTTTTAAGAGTAACGGTGACACGTGCCTTCATGGTTCGATCTGGTCCTTCCTACCGAAATTAAGGGGTTTTAGGTGCGTCCTTGAGCACCATTCATTCTTGCGCGCTTCATAGCGCGGGAATCTTTGCTGGGAAAGCAAAATCGACCCGAGGTCGTGATATAGTCGAATTCCCCTAGGTCGGTTTGCTGCCCCAAAATGCAAAACGGGCCAGAGCGGCCCGTTCGACGTTTATTTTACAAGAGTTGGTCCAGATTGGCCCGGACGGTCGTTGTCAATCAAGATACCAAGCCTGCGGGCTACTTCCTGATAGGCTTCAACCATTCCACCCATGTTCTGGCGGAACCGGTCTTTGTCCAGTTTCTCGTTGGTTTTGGTGTCCCACAAGCGACAGCTGTCTGGTGAGATCTCATCTGCCAGAATGATACGCATCATATCGCCTTCGATCTGACGTCCAAATTCGATCTTGAAGTCAACGAGACGGATATCAACACTTATGAACAGACCGGAGAGGAAGTCATTGATGCGAATGGCGAGAGCCATAATGTCATCAAGTTCCTGCGGGGCTGCCCAGCCAAATGCAGTGATGTGTTCTTCAGACACAAGCGGATCACCAAGCTCATCATTCTTGTAGTAGAATTCAATGATGGAGCGTGGGAGCTGTGTGCCTTCTTCCACGCCAAGGCGCTTGCACAAGGAACCAGCTGCAATATTGCGGACAACAACCTCGATCGGGATGATTTCCACTTGATGGATCAGCTGTTCGCGCATGTTCAACCGACGAATAAAATGGGTTGGGATTCCCATGTCATTCAGATTGTTGAAAATGTACTCGGAAATCCGATTGTTCAGGACGCCCTTTCCATCAACAATTTCATGTTTTTCGTTGTTGAAGGCTGTAGCATCATCTTTGAAGTGCTGAATCAGCGTTCCCGGCTCAGGACCCTCATAAAGGATCTTGGCCTTGCCTTCGTAAATTCGCCGACGGCGGTTCATAAGCACTTACCATTGCGTTTGTGGAACAATTACTACGGGCGACGTAGGGGTGGAAACAAAAGCCTTGCAGATCGTTGGTGCCAATTGGCTCAAATGACCTGCCAAAACTTCGTTTTCACATCTATCATCGGTGCGAAAATCGCGATCCCGCCATGCGGCGCGGAACTTAACCGACTTTTGGGAAAAGTACAAATGTGTAATTTAGTTGGCCTTACGGCTTATTGAAAATCAGTCCGATTACAACTAATGGCTTTTGACCTACAAATAGAAGTTGCGTACAATGATTCACGTAGTTAATAGCGTGGCTTGTAAGGAGGGGACGGACCTTTTTACATTGGCTAAGCTAGGAGGAAATAGATGACCACGTTTGACAAACGAGCTGATGCGTTTGAAGGCGGTTTCGCACTTGGATCTGAGCTTGCATTTAAAGCGACTGTACGCCGGGACAAGATGCTTGGCCTATGGGCTGCTGATAAGCTTGGGTTAGCCGGGGACATTGCTGAAGAGTATGCCAACAAAATCGTTGTAACTGATCTTCAGGAACCTGGCGACGAAGACATGTTTGCCCGCATCACCAAAGATTTTGCTGATGCCAAGGTGGATCAGTCTGAACACCAGATTCGCCGTACAATGGAAGAGCTGATGATTGAAGCTCAAAAGGAATTTTCTGAGCAAGCGTAAGCTCTCAAAGACCCTTTTGAAGGCCATCTGATCGCGCCTTTCATAAAAGAATTTGCCGTTTTCCCGAAATTGCGCTGGGGAGACGGCTTTTTTATTTGTTAAACTAAGATTTCGTGGATGAATAAGTGCCAGTGGCCAGATTGTGGTGAACTGATGCTGAGTTGAGATGAGAGGTTGCATGGCTGAGAATATGTGTCTGGCAGAGAAGCTAAGAGCGGGACAAACGATTGTAAGCGCCTGGGCAAGCTTACCTTCTCCCATTTTTTCCAATCTGTTTTTGAAGGGCGGATATAAAGTCATCACACTGGATTTGCAGCATGGGCTTCAGACCGCCGCCGAGGCTCGCGATTCTATCAAGGACATCATTGCCGGTGGCGGACATGCGGTTGCGCGGACCTGCGTGGATGATTTTAAAACCGCCAGCTGGTTGCTGGATGCTGGCGCGGAAGTGATTATAGCACCGATGATCAATTCAGTTGCTGACGCCAAAAAACTGGTCGAGTTTTGTAAGTATCCCGCGCTTGGAGCACGCAGCTATGGGGCGTTCGGGGCGATGCTTAATTCTGGTGTGCCGATGGAAACTTACTTTGAAGGTGCCAATCAGAAGACACTCGCGATTGCGATGATTGAGACACCGGAAGCATTGGCTGCTTTGGACGAGATTTTGCAAGTTGACGGGCTGGACGGTGTTTTTGTCGGTCCTGCGGATCTGTCCTTAACCGTTTCCGGCGGCGCACGCGTTGAGCCTGTTGCTGATGCCTCTTTGGAGATGCAAAAGCTCATTGCAAAGAAAACACGGGCTGCAGGCAAGATTGCTGGCATCTATTGCGTTTCTAAGGGCCACCTGCAGCATTCAAAGGCTGCTGGCTACCAGTTTATGACTTTTGGCACCGATGCGACGCTGTTTATCAATGCTGCTGCTGAGGCTGCGCAGGCACTGGATTAAGCTTCTCGTTTTTCAAATAAGAAAGGCCGCTGTTGAAGCGGCCTTTGTGCATATGGAGTTGAGCAGGATTTATGCCTGAGTTGCCGCGCGGATGGCTGCAATGTTCTGACGGTAGCTTTCAACTGTGCCGCCCTTGAATACGGCAGAGCCAGCAACAAGCGTATCTGCGCCAGCTTTTGTGACCAGCGGCGCCGTTTCTGTGGTCACGCCGCCGTCAATCTGAATACGGATCGGGCGATCACCAATCATCTTTTTGATGCGTTCGACTTTTTCAATCTGGGACATGATGAATTTCTGGCCGCCAAAGCCGGGGTTCACAGTCATAACCAGAATCAAGTCGACGCGATCTAACACGTATTCGAGGCAGCTCTCGGACGTTGCTGGGTTTAGTGAAACGCCAGCTTTTTTGCCCAAATTGCGGATTGCCTGAAGAGAGCGATCGAGATGCATCGTCGCTTCCGCATGGACGGTGATGTAATCGGAGCCTGCTTTGGCGAACGCTTCCAGATATGGATCACAGGGTTCGATCATCAGGTGTGTGTCGAATATCCTATCGGTGTGGGGGCGGAGTTTTGCTATGACGTCTGGGCCGAAGGTGATGTTTGGCACGAAGTGGCCGTCCATAACATCCAGATGGATCCAGTCTGCCCCAGCTTCCACAACATCTCTAATTTCCTGACCCAGTTTTGAGAAGTCGGATGCCAAAACTGAAGGTGCAATTACGAGTGGCTGTGCCATAGCTGGGTTTCTCCTTAGGAAGACTATTTTTTGAGCGGCTACCATGGTCGGTAAAAAGAGGCAAGAGGGCCAAAATGTGCAGTACTGTTGATCCTAAACTAGGTCTGTCTGTTTTCGGCTGCTTTTGCACGCAGAGCAAGCGGTCTCAGTATCCACGGTAGTAAATATATCGGGAATTGTGCAAAGGCGAAAAAGAGCCATGCAAGTTCGGGGACTGTTCCCCCTAACGCGGCAACCATCAGGCCCAAATTGCGACTGGCCACTCCGTAGGATGCGATAAACGCGTTTTGCACGCCCGCTGACAGAAAGCTCAAGTAAGTCAGGAGGAACTGGACAGTTGCGATGGAAAAGACGGTTAAGAACAGTGCTGCCGCTTTGAATGGGGAGGTCCAAGCAAAATCTGCCACACCATCCATGGCTGCAACTGCAAATACGAAGAGTACGATACAGTTCAAACCGTTGATCTGGTCTGTTGCGGCGTCAATACGTTTCGCTCCAAGGGCGTAATATAAGAAACGCCCAAGCAGCGCGGAGCCCAGAAGGAAGCCAGCAAGGTTTAGTGCAAGATCATATGGATTAACTTGCAGTGAGGCCGGCAGGATCATTGAAGCAAAGAATGCCGTGGTGAGCGGAGCTGCGATCAGAGCGAGTGTTGAGATCGTTAAAGCCAGCGCTCCATTCATGCCGTACATCCAGATGAAAATCGGAGTGGACATGACCGGCGGAGCTGCGGACACCATAAATAGGGCAGTTAAAACGCCTACATCGATCTGGTCGAGCCCAATTTGCCAGCAGGCGAGAGCGACAAGGGCTGGAAGAAAGATCATCTGCCAAAGGGTCGCTGCAATGGCGAGTTTAGGATGTTTGAGCTGACTGGCTATTGCGGTGTTGTTGACACGCACAAAACTGAGAGTGAGCAGGATAAAAATTGCGGGCGTGAGAAATAACCTAAGGGCTTGTGCAATGCCGGGAAGGAAAAGCCCGAGAAAAATGGAGATCGCGATTGCGTTCATTCCATTTTTGCCAAGATATCCCAGCGCAGTGTTGATGTACCCTAAGATTACGCGGATGAGATTGTATGCTCGCATAGATTAAAGTCGTTTGTTTTAACAGGTCCTATTCCAACTGCTTTCATGCTTTTTTCAAGCGTATCGCATGTTGAGAACCCCGGATCATTTTTTGGCAATACACCTTAATCGACGTGGACCCTTTGGTTGAAAGAGACCACGCGACTAAATCATATCAGTCGAATTTGAACAAATATTTCAGATCCAAAGGGGTTAAGGAGAAAGGATCCTCACTTAAGCTGGACCGTGATTATCAGCTCGCGAATTCCCTCAGAGGGAGAGAGACTGTTTCCTTAATTGTCGAAACGACAATGCGGGACTGAACATCTGAGATCAGCGAGTTGTCCAGCAGCTTCAAGCGGAGGAAGTCATCATAGGATTTAATATCAGAGGCGACCACTTTGATAAGGTAATCGACAGCTCCTGTGATGCGTTCACATGTGACGACTTCAGGCCATAGACCGATCAGTCGATCAAATGTCTCCATGTTTTCGCGGCTTGGGACATTGAGCTTCACAAAAGCATACGCAAGGAAGCCCAGACCGACAGCTTCGCGATCCACCAGAGCAGCTGTTTGTTTTATAACACCTGTCTCTTTGAGCTTCTTAATGCGTCTCCAGCATGGGGTCTGGCTCATTCCGGCTTCTTTGGCGATATCCGCGATAGATTGGGAAGCATCTTTTTGCAGAATCCGTAGAACGCGAATGTCGGATGGGTCCAATAAAGATTTTTCGCTCATATGCCCTCATAGGAATAATTTTTCGACTGAATACGTATTTGTAGGTAGGATAGCACAGAAATCACGTAAAAAAAGGATCACTATGGGCTAGGACGAAAGATTTGGTTTTGGCGGGGGGAACCGTCCACAACCATGATGGGAGAGGAGCTCATTGGAATGAACGTAAGTGTGCCACCGATCAGCCTGCATGACAAATATACCGCTGAAGCAGGCAATGTGTACCTGAGTGGTATTCAGACGCTGGTGCGACTGGCGCTGGATCGCGGCCGACTGGATCGTGCTAAGGGCTTGAATACAGGCGGTTTTATCTCGGGATACCGCGGGTCTCCAATCGCTGGCTACGATACTGAGCTTCAAAGATCACGCCAGTACCTCGATCCGCTGGACATTCAGTTCCAGCCGGGAGTGAACGAGGAACTGGGCGCGACTGCTGTATGGGGATCTCAAAAGGTTCGCCAACACGGTATGGGTTCTAGTTTTGATGGCGTTTATGGCATCTGGTACGGGAAGGCGCCGGGTGTTGATAGAGCAGGGGATGTGCTGCACCAAGCCAGTGCATCTGGTACCGATCCGAATGGCGGCGTCGTTGCACTTGCCGGTGATGATCATCTGGCAAAATCTTCCATTTTGCCGGCACAGAGCGAATTTTTCTTTCAACACGCAGAAATCCCTGTTCTGAACCCAGCTGATATTCAGGAAGTGCTCGACTTCGGTCTGCATGGGTTTGAGATGTCACGCTACACAGGTTTGTGGAGTGCGTTGATTTGCCTTGCGGACACCATGGATGCGTCAGGAGTTGTGTCTGTTGATCCGGGGCGTTTGTCGTTTAAACGACCTGTTGCTTTTGATCCGCGCAAGAATGCTGAATTAAACCGTGTGTTGCTGCTTGGTAATCGTTTGGAAACAGAGCGCTTATTGCGGGATATCCGCATACCAGCGGCTCTGACTTATGCGAAGGCCAATCGTCTGGATCATCTGGCCTACGGTGCGCAGAAGCCGCGGATCGGCATGGTCGCGACTGGTAAGGCCTTCCGCGATTTGTGTCAGGCGCTTCAGCTCATGGGGATCACCGACCAGCGCGCCAAAGAAATTGGACTGGCGGTTTACAAGGTGGGTATGCCTTATCCGTTGGAGCCTACCGCGTTTTCAAGTTTCGCTCGTGGGCTTGATAAGATCCTCGTTGTTGAGCACAAGCGTGCGTTTATTGAGCCTCAAATCAAAGAGATAGCTTACAACTGGCCAAGCAATCAGCAGCCAAAGGTTCTTGGTAAGAAAGATCATGAGGGTAATCCGTTGCTCTCTGATGTGCTTGAGCTTTCGATTGATGAAATGATCCGTGTGATCATGAGTTTCCTGCCCAAAGAGTACATCAATGACCAGATGCGCTCCGTGGCCGATACCATGATGCGCCAGCAAATGTGGGCGCAAGGTAATGGCGAGTTGGCAGCGCGGTCACCTTTCTTCTGTTCTGGTTGTCCGCATAACTCCTCTACGGTTGTGCCGGAGGGATCTCGCTCGATGCCAGGGATTGGGTGTCATGCGATGACCGAGATCAATGGCCGGACGACCGATGGCCAGATTGCAATGGGTGGCGAAGGGTCGCTTTGGGTTGGTCAAGCCAACTTTGCTCGCGATAAACATGTGTTTGCCAATATGGGAGATGGCACTTATTTCCACTCCGGGATTCTGTCTATTCGTCAGGCGGTTGCCGCTCGCGTGCCGATCACTTTCAAAATCCTTTACAATGATGCTGTTGCGATGACAGGTGGTCAGGAGTTGGATGGGTCTTTGACGGTGCCACAGCTTCTCAATCAGCTCCATGCCGAAGGTGTTGAGAAGGTCGTGCTTGTTACTGAACACCCTGATGATTATGCCGGGCGCCGTGATCTGGCGGTTACGGAGCCGGTTCATCATCGTGATGATTTGATGAAGGTGCAGAACGCGCTCAAAGAGTTCAAAGGCGTTTCTGCGATCGTGTTTGACCAGACCTGTGCTGCTGAAAAGCGTCGCCGTCGGAAAAGGGGTCTGTATCCTGATCCTGATCTTCGCGTGTTCATCAATGATCGTGTCTGTGAAGGGTGTGGTGATTGCTCCGTTCAATCCAACTGTCTTTCTGTTGAACCTATGGAAACGGTGTTTGGAGAAAAACGCCGGATCAACCAATCCTCCTGTAATAAGGATTTCTCTTGTGTGAAGGGCTTCTGTCCATCCTTCGTATATGTGGAAGGGTCGACGCTTCGTCAGGCAAAACCTGCTGATTTTGCGCTTGAAGAGCACGTCAGAAAACTGCCGGATGTTACGCTTCCAAGCTTGGAGAATACGCGCAACCTTCTTGTCGCCGGTATCGGTGGTATGGGCGTGACAACCATCTCTGCGATTGTTGCGATGGCTGCTCACATAGATGGTCTCAAAGCCTCAACACTGGATATGACCGGCCTTGCTCAAAAGGGTGGACCTGTTACGTCGCACGTTCGGTTTGCAGCGGCGACTGATACGATTGAAGGGCCGCGCGTTCCTCCTGCCCAGCTTGATGTGCTGATTGCAAGTGACATGCTTGTTGCGAGTAAGGCAGAGCAATTGTCGCTTTACCATAAGAACCGGACGCATGGATTTGTGAATGTCAACGTGACGCCGACTTCTGAATTCGTGATGAAGCAGCAGCAGTCATTTGATGTGAACAAGATGACCCGTACCCTTGAACAAGGGACGCATGATCTGCGTGCGCATGATCTTGCAGGTATCGCAGAAAAATTGCTTGGGGACTCGATCTTCACCAACATGATGTTGGTTGGGCTGGCATATCAAGCGGGGACACTGCCTATTTCGTCTCAAGCGATTGAGACCGCAATTTCCCTCAACGGGACTGCTGTTGAGAAAAACATCCGTGCATTTCAGGCCGGGCGTGTTCTTTATAGTAATCCTGATGCCGTTTTTGCTGCGCTTCCACGTATGGAAGCGGTTAAAGTGATGACTCTTGATGAGAAGATTGCATTCTTTGCCAAAGAGCTGATGGATTATCAAAACAAGCGCTACGCGGATGCCTATCTAAAGACGGTCGCTAAAGTTCGGGCTCGTGATGACGAGTTCGGTCCCGGTTCCATGGCTATGACCCATGCGACTGCAGAAATGCTTTATAAGCTTATGGCTTATAAAGATGAGTATGAAGTTGCTCGGCTCTACAGTGCGCCTGAATTCCGGCAAAAGCTGGAGGCTCAGTTTGCGCATCCGGGTGAGTTGAAGATTCTTCTCGCGCCGCCAATACTGCCATCAAAGCCTGATGCTAAAACGGGCCGTCCGCAGAAACGTGCTTTTGGCCCGTGGATTTTTAAGGCGTTTGAGCTGCTGGTTTCCTTCCGCCGTTTACGGGGAACTGCGTTTGATCCGTTTGGATATGCGCAGGAACGCAAAGAAGAAAGAGCGTTGATTAAGCAGTACACCGAGGATCTGTCACTTGTTTCTGCCAAGGTTGGAACAGCCAACTATGGTTTGATGTGTGAACTCCTGAACCTGCCTGATTCTATTCGTGGTTATGGGCCGATCAAGGATGAGAGCATCGTGATTGCGCAAAGTAGACGAGGAGAATTACTTGGTCAGTTGGCAGAGGATCCCACTACGGTAACTTTGAAGGAAGCGGCCGAGTAATCAGCCAATATTCACTGAAATTGCGAAATGCCGATCTGTGACAGGGTCGGCATTTTGTGTTTCAAGTCACAGTTGTACTGATTTCTCCCTACTATTCGTTTTCTGTCGGGCTGCTATCTCATTTATCTCAATTTTGAAACTTGTCTTTCCCAAACGATTCATATAAAAACCGACCGGACGGTACAGAAACCGACTGGACGGTACAGTCTTAACCTAAGGTAAATAGGTGCCAGTGTGGAAACAACAAGCGAGCATATTCTGGATGCTGTAGAGCGTCTCATCAGCGACGAAGGTACGCGTAAACTGACCATTGACGCAGTGGCAGCTGAAGCGGGCATGTCAAAAGGTGGGATTCTATACAATTTCTGCAATAAAAGAGAGCTGCTGCTTGGGGTAATCCGGCGGGCTGTAACGCAGTATCGGCAGAGAACATATGAGCTGAGTGATAAGCTTTCTGCTCAGGGGGTTGCTTGTCCAGTATTGCGGGCAAGTTTTGATATTTATCGTGACTACAGAAACAAAACAGCTCCTAAAGCGCTGTTTGCTCTTGCCGTTCAGGAGCCAGAACTGGTCGCGGAATTTCATGAAATGAGCGGAGAGTTTGCGCAAGCAATCAGCGATGAGGCGGATGACCCAGTTATTGGGCATATCTGTGAGCTGGTTGTTGATGGGCTTTACTATCGCGTTGCTATGGATATCGAGACCCGTAGCAGTGAAGAGATTGAAAAACTAATTGATCGTGTGCTGATGATCACTTCCCACAGCAGCCAGTACACCGAGATAAAAGCTGAAGTCGGAAACTAGGGTAAGATGCAGAAAATTAGCGAAAATAGAAGAATGGGGCGCCGGGGCGCTACCATTTTTGTTGGGGCCCTTGCTGTGCTACTTGCAGGGTGCCAGGAGCAAGACGTCGCTGAAGCGCCTAAAGAAGCTATCGTTCGGCCAGCGAGCGTGATGATCGTTTCCGAGATTGATGATCTGTCAACGCGTAACTTCACAGGTCGTGTTGATGCTGTGCAGACTGTCGATCTGGCATTCCGTGTTTCCGGCCAGCTTGTTGAGCTCCCTGTCTCTGATGGTCAGCGTGTCAAAAAGGGTGATTTGATTGCTGCCCTTGACCCAACCGATTATGAGAATGTTGTTCGTGAGGCTCAGGTCAATTATGAGCAAAAGAAGAAAGATCTGAAGCGCTTTGAGACGCTGAAGAACAAACAGGTTATTTCTGAAGGTAAATATGATGGTGCGAAGACTGCCTTTGATTTGGCAGAGGTAACACTGGACAAAGCCAAGCAGAACCTTGGATATACTAGGATCGTTGCTCCATATGATGCTGTTGTAACCTCTCGCAGCCTTGATAACTACGCGATCATCAAAGACGGTAACAGCATTGTCCGTCTTCAGGATGTGAGCGAAGTGCGCATTGATATCAACGTGCCTGAAACGCTATTCTCTCAAGCAACAGAGTCTTCTGTTTTGAAGATGACTGCTGAGTTTCCTTCCCATCCGGGCAAGGTGTTTCCTCTGCAGTACCGTGAGCACAGCACCGAAGCCGATAAGGTTGCACAGACCTACCGTGTGACACTGGCTATGGATAACAAATCTGGCTTCAACATTATTCCCGGCATGACAGCGAGCGTTAAAGTTAGCCTCAATGGTCTTGGGAACCGAGATGAAACAGCCTTTTTTGTTCCAACTTCCGCAGTGGGCGCAGCGCCAGATAAGAGCGCATACGTTTGGGTTGTGAACCCGGATGACAAGCGTGTGACGCGTCGTTCTGTAACCCTTGGAACTATTTTGGGTGCTTTTATTCCGGTTCTGTCCGGTTTGAAAGACGGTGAAATGATTGTGACTGCTGGTGTAAGCCACCTTGATAACAATCAGCTAATTGTACCGAAGCTGTAAGAGCAGGCGTCTAGGAGTATTAAAAATGGATATTGCGCGCTACTCAATTGAGAAGCCGGTCAATGTCTGGATGGTTGTCCTTATCGCCTTCCTTGGCGGTTTATGGGCACTAGGCGGCATCGGACGGCTGGAAGATCCAGCATTTACAATTAAAGAAGCTCAGGTCATCACCTCTTATCCCGGCGCGAGTGCTGCTGAGGTGGAAGAGGAAGTTACTGAACGGCTGGAAAGCGCCATTCAGCAGATGCCTCAGCTGAAGCAGGTTCGCTCCACTTCTGAGCCCGGACTCTCCCGTATTCAGGTTGAGATGAAAGAAACCTATGATGGCACTGAGTTGCCACAGGTTTGGGATGAACTTCGCCGAAAAGTTGGCGATGAAGCTGGTGATTTGCCAAGTGGAGCACGCACGCCGACTGTTTATGACAGCTTTGGTGATGTGTTTGGCATGTACTATGCTCTAACGGCTGAAGGATATTCCAATCGTGAAATCCGTAAGACAGTTAAAGAGCTGCGCCGTGAGCTACTGACCGTTGACAATGTTGCGAAGGTTTCCGTTCTTGGAGCACCTGAGGACGAAATTGTCATCGAGATGGATCAAGATCGTCTTGCCCAGCTTGGTATTACCGTTGCTGATGTGCAGAATGTGTTGAATGCGGAAAACGCAATTCAGGCAAACGGTACAACTGTTTCCGGTGATTTACGTATCCGTATCTCAACCGTTTCGGCCTTTGACAGTTACCGTAGTATTCAGGATCTGGTGATTGGTGAACCGGGTTCTACTGCGATGGTTCGCTTGTCTGATGTAGCGACCCTTTCCGTTCAGGAGCCTGAGAACCCTAAGGTTCTGGTTCGCCATAACGGTCAACGTGCTTTTACGCTGGGCGTTGCTGCGGTTAAAGACACCAACGTTGTTGCTGTAGGTAAGTCGGTTGAAGCGCACTTGAGTACACTACGGGCCAATTTGCCTGTGGGTATGGAAGTTATACCAATCTACGAACAACATAACGTGGTTGATAAGGCTGTCGGGTCCTTTGTTGGGAACCTGATTATGTCGGTTTCCATTGTGATTGTGGTTCTTGGCATCTTCATGGGCTGGCGTGCTGCTGTTGTCGTTGGTTCGGTTTTGCTGCTGACAGTTCTTTCTACTATCCTGTTGATGAAACTGGGCGGGATTGAGCTTGAGCGTATTTCACTGGGTGCTTTGGTTATCGCCATGGGCATGTTGGTGGACAACGCGATTGTGGTTGCCGAAGGCATGATGATCAACATGCAGCGCGGTATGCGGCCCATCAAAGCTGCTTCTACTGTGGTTGAGCAAACCAAATGGCCGTTGCTCGGTGCGACTGTTATCGGCGTGATGGCGTTTTCCGGTATCGGGCTTTCCAATGACAGTACAGGTGAGTTTATGTTCTCCCTGTTTGCTGTGGTTGGTATTTCCCTGCTGATGTCCTGGTTCTTTGCTATCCTTGTTACACCGTTGTTTGGTAAGTACTTCTTCAAGATGTCTGCCATCTCCGGTAACGAGCATGATCCTTATAAAGGGATGCTCTACACAGGTTTCCGTAAGATACTGGTGCTGACATTGCGCTTGCGCTGGTTGTCTTTGGCTGTGCTGATTGGTGTGACCGTCGTCTGCTTCTGGTCTTTCCAGTTCGTGTCCAACTCCTTCTTCCCGAACTCTGCAACACCAATGTTCTATGTGAACTACTGGTTGCCGCACGGAACGGATATCCATGCAACTGCCAAGGATATGGAGAAGCTGGAAAGCGAGATTCTTTCTTTGCCGGGAGTTGTGGCCACAGATGCTTTTGTTGGGCGGGGTGCAACGCGCTTTATGCTGACCTACGCTTCGCAGGATGGCAGCTCCAACTACGGGCAGATTATTGTACGTACTGAAAACATTGAAATCATTGATGATCTTGCTCTGAAGATCCGTGAGTTCGGTTTTACTCAACTGCCTAGAGGGCAGGTTTACACGGAACGTCTTGTCTTCGGTCCACCAACTGGTGCTGATGTTCTGGCACGTATTTCCGGGCCTGATGCCAACGTCCTTCGCAGTGTTTCTGATCAGATCGGCATGATCTTTAAAGATCCACAGTACCGTTTGAGTGATGTTCGCACTGATTGGCGTGAGCGTGAGCTGGTGATGCAGCCGAAGTTTGATGAGCAGCGTGCTCGGATTGCTGGCATCACGCGTCAGGATTTGTCGACTGCAATTAAGTTTACCTCGGATGGTATTCGTGCTGGCAGCTACCGTGATGAAGAGGAAGATATTCCGATCATCGTGAAGCGGATGCGCGCAGAAGGTGAGACGGTCTCTGAAGCCCTTGTAAACACTCTTGTTTGGAGTTCGCAGCAGCGCTCATATGTGCCAATTGATCAGGTCACCAGCGGTATTGCGACCGTGCCTGAGGATACTCTGATCCGTCGCCGTGACCGTGTGAAGACCATCAGTGTTATGGGTGCGAGTGCTCCTGATGAACTTGCTTCTGTTGCGCATGCTCGGATACGCGGTGCCATTGAAGCTGTTGAATTACCTAATGGTTATGTCCTTGAGTGGGGCGGTGAGTATGAGAATTCCAAGGATGCGAATGAATCTCTAGGCGGGAAGGTTCCAGTTACTTTCCTAGTCATGATCATCATTTCCATTCTCTTGTTCTCTAAGGTTCGTGAGCCGCTGATCATCTGGTTGATTGTTCCGATGTCTATCAACGGCGTTGTGATTGGTTTGCTTGGCACTGGTATGCCGTTGGACTTCATGGCGATCCTTGGTGTGCTGTCTCTTTCCGGGATGCTTATCAAGAATGCGATTGTTCTGTTGGAGGAGATTGATCTCCAGTTGGAACAAGGAGGGGACCGGTTCGATGCTGTTGTAAACGCTACTGTTTCTCGTCTTCGGCCTGTGTCAATGGCTGCGATCACAACCATTCTTGGTATGGCGCCGCTGATTGTTGACCCGATGTTTGCGAGTATGTCTGTCACGATTATGGGTGGTCTGACCTTCGCAACTCTGCTGACGCTGATTGCTGTGCCGTTGCTCTTCATCATGTTCTACAGAATTCGCCCAGGCGAAAAGCCTGCTGGCGAGAATAAAGATAAGCCTATGAAAGAATTGGATAAAAAATTATCTGATGGCGTCAGGGCTGAGCCTGAGCTGGCTTAATGCAAGATAAGTGTCTTCCCGATTTGAAGTGATAACATCGGGAAGACACTCTCTAGATAAGCAAAGGACGGGCGTATACCTACCGCAAGATTCCGTCTTTTGCTCCCCCGCGTCGTCTCTGCCCCCAACAGCAGAGGCGGCGCATCTTTTTCTGCTGGATCATCTTCGCCACTCAATAATGGCTAAGTGCCTATTAGGAATGAGCATTCTGCCGGTCGTAAACGTTGCGCGGAATTTGCATTGATTTGCGTTTTAAGCGCATATCCTGCGTTTTACTGCGTTTTACTGAGTTTTTCTGCGTTGCAGTGTGGCCGTTTTTGTTAGTTTGGCAAATCACACATTCCGCAGCCGTGTTCTTTCAGGATCCGTGGGCTTTCTTCCACGTTGGTACTGTATCCCCATCTCGCTCTGATGCGCAGTACACGCCGCGGGCAATCGCGCGTGATACGGTTTGTGCTGCGTAGGCACCAAGTTCCAGAAGTTCAACGAGTGGATCATTCATGGCCCGTTTACCCGTGGAGAGCACGAACAGCAGGTCTCCATCCATAGGTGTGTGCGCTGGCCAGAGGGCTCTGGCGAATCCGTCATGGGCAGCTGTTGCAACGCGTTTGGCCTCTGACTTGGCGAGGATCAAATCTGTCGCGACAATGCCAATCGTGGTGTTGGTGTTCGGGGAGAGATCAATGGTTCCGAGGGAGTATTTGGTCTGGACGGTTTTATCCATGCCCGGCATTTTTGAAGGCCAGCCTCTGCCGCCGAACTCCTCTTTGTATTCACTCGGCGCAGCCCAGAAATAAGGGGTGTCGCCGATTGTGGTGCGGCCAAGTGCGTTGACTGCGATGAGAGAACCGACTGTGCCGCCGCGAGGCAGTTGCAATGAGGCTGAGCCGAGCCCGCCTTTCAGGTCCGCAGTTGTTGCGCCAAAACCTGCTCCGGCTGTTCCGATCTCGAAATCAATCCCAGCATTGTCGACAGCATCGATGCCCATGTCCCGGTAAACCGGATTTCTGCCCCACGATTTATCTCCTCCGTTGAGGAGATCGAATAGAATGGCTGTTGGGGTGATGGGGATGATGGCGCTGCCAACTGCAAAGCCTTTGCCAAGTTCAGCAAGTCGAACTTGCGCGCCGCTGCCAGCATCAAGACCGTAGGCAGACCCTCCGGCCAAGACGAGTGCATCAATGGCGTTGACTGTCTGCTCGGGTTCCAAAAGCGCAACATCGCGTGTCCCCGGAGCTCCGCCCATAATGGCAACGGAGGCAACGGCCTGCTGATCTGGAATTAGGACTGTGACACCTGACCTTGTTTTTTCGCAATGGGCGTTGCCGACTTTCAGTCCAGGTACGTCACTAATTAAATTGCGGAGGCCTGGGGTCATCAGTTTTCCCTAAATTTGAAAATCAATAGCTGTCAGACAGAATGGTAGTTTCGGTCGAGGTAGATCAATGCTGGTGCAAATTCACCAAGGCGTGCGGCAACAACTTCTCCGAATATAACAGAGTGTGTGCCGACTTCAGATACTTCTTTAATATGGCAATCGAAGCTTACGCGCGCGCTGTTGAGGATCGGGCTGCCGGTCGCCAACAGGCTCCAGTCTGCCTTTGCAAAGCGGTCTTCCATGGCCAGATCGCCCTGACCGGCGAAGATATTGGAAATCTCTGTATGGTCATGAAGCAGGGTGTTGATGGAGAACACACCATTGGTTTTGACCATTTGGTTTACGCGAGCGGTGCGGTTGAGGCACACGAGCAACGTGGCCGGGTCATCTGATACAGAACAGACAGAGGAGACCGTTGCGCCGTTTTTTCCCGCAGCCCCATCGGTTGCCAATAAGTGAACGGCAGCACCCAGACGACTCATTGCTTCCCTAAACTCATGGGATGCCAGACTTTTATTGGTATTATCAGGTCTTGCCATTGTTATTGCAGTCGTCATTCGGTTAGATCCAAGATATTCCCACAGAATTGATCTGCGTTTTATGCTGTATACTTATCATGAGTACTTTTCAGTCGTCCGAAAACGACAGGTATTCAAACATGAGTAGTTAAAGCCATTTGCCCAGAAAAGCTAGTTCTCCTGCGAAAAACTGATTACCATACTCGAACCTTAGTTCTAGCGTGAGCTGGATTTACGGGGGAAATGAATATTTTTCAAAGACCGTGTAGGGCAGGGCTTGGGTTTAGGGAAATGGATAATTGCATAAATCCAAATTTTCCTAGGAACTATCTTGCAGTTTTGAATTGGATATGTTCAATATACACGGTCAGTGATATATTACTGGTAGGGTTGAGGGTTTCCCATAGGTGAGAAAAATTCACAAAGAACTGACCTGATACATCTTATGGTTGTGGTCTGGTGAATTTATGAGAGTGGGAGCGCTCGCGATTTTGGGTCGCGTGAAATAAAAATGCGCAATAGCAGCTAAAACAATGCGAATATTCCAAAATACGGACTTGTAGGTATGGGTAATATACTTACTAATCGTCTTACCATAAAATATTGATGGTCTGAAACCGGAGGCATTCAGACTAGACAGCAACCGGATGCTGATCTAACGCGGGGAACAAAATAAAATATGGATTACTTTCTCCAACAACTTATAAATGGCGTAACACTAGGGTCCATCTATGGGCTCATCGCCATTGGTTATACGATGGTTTATGGTATTATCGGCATGATTAACTTCGCTCATGGCGATATATTCATGGTTGGTTCTTTCATAGCACTTGTGCTTATCGTTGCACTTGGCATTACAGCAGCAACACCTGTTTTGCTTTTGATTTTGGCTCTGGCCCTCGTTCTTGTGGTGGCCATGGCATTAACTGCCGTTTGGGGATGGACGGTAGAGCGGGTGGCCTACCGCCCGTTGCGCGGATCATTTCGATTAGCGCCGCTTATTACAGCGATCGGCGCATCAATTGCTCTGCAAAACTTTGTTCAGGTGTCTCAAGGCGCAAAGAACAAACCATTGCAGCCTCTCTTTTCTGGCAACTTTCAGCTGACCGATGGTGGGGCAGATGGTTCGGGGTTTATCGTAAACCTGTCTTACATTCAGATCCTGATTGTTGTGACAACTGTCCTCTTGATGGGGGGCTTTACGTATCT
Organism: Pseudovibrio sp. Tun.PSC04-5.I4; assembly: GCF_900104145.1. NCBI lineage: Bacteria > Pseudomonadati > Pseudomonadota > Alphaproteobacteria > Hyphomicrobiales > Stappiaceae > Pseudovibrio > Pseudovibrio sp. Tun.PSC04-5.I4. The sequence continues at coordinate 4,287,868 of NZ_FNLB01000006.1, forward strand.
GATCAACAAAACCAGCTTGGGCCGTTCGCAACGTGCGTGTGAGCAGGACCGGAAAATGGCGTCTTTGCTGGGCGTGAATGTTGATCGTACTATCTCACTCACCTTTGTGATGGGAGCTTCTCTGGCCTCCGTCGCGGGTCTTATGTTCCTGCTTTATTACGGTGTTATTGATTTTTACATTGGCTTCCTTGCTGGTGTGAAGGCCTTTACCGCTGCGGTTTTGGGCGGAATTGGATCACTGCCGGGTGCGATGCTGGGTGGTTTGCTGATCGGACTTATTGAGACGTTCTGGTCTGGTTATTTCTCCGTTGAATACAAAGACGTTGCCGCATTCTCGATTCTGGCAATTGTTCTCATCTTTATGCCGGAAGGACTTCTCGGCCAACCTGAGGTGGAGAAGGTCTGATGCAAGCAAGAAAAAGAGACAGCTTGCTTGTTGCAAGCTTGAAAGACAGTTTGGGCGGTGCCGTTATTACGTTTGCACTTGCCTTGGTTATGATTGGCCTACGGGTTGATGTGGCTTCTGGCCGTGGCGCGGAACTTTACCTTGAACATCGCTGGCTTGCCGTTGCTTTGGCTGTGCTTGCTGTGTTCGCAGGTCGTTTTGCGATGAACATGTTTTTCTGGAAACGTGAAGATCCGCCATCCCTCAACCTTTCCCGGTTTATGCCAAAAGGTGGACTTGGAAACCGGCGTACCAGTCTGCTCAAGTATGGTCTCCTCATTATCGCTGTCGCACTTCCGTTTGTGTTGATGTTCTGGCTCGGCTCTCGCGGGTCGCGCCAGTATATCGATCTTGGTATTTTGGTGCTCACCTACGTGATGTTGGGCTGGGGCCTTAATATTGTGGTTGGTCTGGCTGGTCTGCTGGATCTGGGATATGTGGCGTTTTATGCGGTTGGAGCTTATTCCTACGCATTGCTGGCTCACTATTTCGGCTTCTCCTTCTGGATTTGTCTGCCATTGGCCGGTATTCTGGCTGCCTTCTGGGGTGTTATACTGGGCTTTCCGGTGCTCCGGCTGCGCGGCGATTATCTTGCGATTGTAACTCTGGCCTTTGGTGAGATTGTTCGCATTGTGCTGCTGAACTGGTACCAGTTCACGGGTGGTCCAGATGGCCTTTCCGGCATTCCTCGTCCAAGCTTCTTCGGGTTGGAATTTACCCGTGGCGAAGGCGGATTTGCGAATTTCTTCGGGCTGGATTACAGCAGTATTCACCGCATCATCTTCCTGTACTACCTCATCTTCGCGATGGCTTTGTTCACCAACTTTGTGACCATGCGTTTGCGCCGGATGCCAATTGGTCGGGCATTGGAAGCGTTGCGTGAAGATGAAATCGCGTGTCGGGCATTGGGTATCAATACAACGACCACCAAGCTGACAGCGTTCGCACTTGGTGCAATGTTCGCCGGCTTTGCAGGATCCTTCTTTGCAACCCGTCAGGGCTTTATCTCGCCTGAGAGCTTCACCTTCTTGGAATCTGCGATCATTCTTGCGATTGTTGTGCTGGGTGGGCTTGGCTCGCAAATAGGTGTGGTGATTGCTGCGGTTGTGATGATTGGTGGCTTTGAACTCTTCCGGGAGTTTGAAGAATTCCGCATGCTCGCGTTCGGTCTGATTATGGTGGTTATCATGGTTTGGAAACCGCGCGGACTTATCTCCAGCAGAACGCCGAGTGTGGCACTTTCGAAAACCGCCAAGGGCATTTCTGCCGATCTTGTTCAGGAGGGTCACGGATGAATACCTGGGACAACAACCCTGTTCTGAAGGTTGACCACCTGACCATGCGCTTTGGTGGATTGACTGCTATCAACGACCTCAGCTTCAATATTGGGCGCGGTGATATTACGGCGCTTATCGGGCCCAATGGTGCTGGTAAAACCACGGTGTTTAACTGCATCACCGGCTTTTACAAGCCAACCGAAGGCCGTCTTGTTATGGCCCGGTCCAGTGGTGAAAAACACCTTCTGGAGCGGATGGCTGACTTCAAGATTACGGCTGATGCGAAGGTTGCCCGGACTTTCCAGAACATTCGCCTGTTTGGCGGTATGACTATTCTGGAAAACCTGATGGTTGCTCAGCACAACCCGCTGATGGTTGCCTCTAACTGGACAATTGGTGGACTGCTGGGTCTGGGAGGCTATCAAAAATCTCACCTGGCCGCCCTTGAGAAAGCCAAATACTGGCTGGAGCGCATCGATTTGATTGATCGTGCCGATACGCCTGCCGCGGACCTTTCCTATGGCGATCAACGCCGTTTGGAAATTGCCCGTGCCATGTGTACCGGTCCTGAGCTTCTCTGTCTGGATGAACCAGCTGCTGGTTTGAACCCGAAAGAGAGTTTGGAGCTGAACACTTTGCTTCGATACATCCGGACGGAACATGACACATCTGTTGTTCTGATTGAGCACGATATGTCTGTGGTGATGGAAATCTCTGACCACGTTGTGGTGCTGGATTACGGCGTGAAGATTTCTGACGGCGCGCCTGATTTCGTCAAGAACGATCCGCATGTGATTGCGGCGTATCTGGGCGTTGAGGATGATGAAGTCGAGAAGGTAGAAGAGGAGGTGGGCCTATGACTGCTGGACAACCACTCCTGAGCATTCGCGGCGTCAAAACTTTCTACGGTAAGATTCAGGCCCTACATGGTGTTGATCTTGACGTTTATGAAGGTGAGATTGTGACGCTGATCGGTGCCAATGGCGCTGGCAAATCCACTTTGATGATGACGGTTTGCGGAACACCTCAGGCGCGTAACGGGTCGGTGACCTATTGCGGCGAGGACATCACCTACAAGCCAACCTACGAGATTATGCGAACTGGTATTGCACAGTCTCCGGAAGGGCGGCGTATCTTCCCAAGGATGACGGTTCTTGAGAACCTGATGATGGGCGGTATGGTGGCAGGCAATGAGCACTTCGAAGAAGATCTTCGTCGTGTTTTTCAGCTGTTTCCACGCTTGAAGGAACGTCAGCAACAGCGCGGCGGCACACTGTCGGGTGGTGAGCAGCAAATGCTTGCGATTGCCCGTGCTTTGATGAGCCGTCCGCGTTTGCTGCTTCTGGATGAGCCATCTCTTGGCCTTGCTCCGATTATCGTCGCGCAGATCTTTGATGCAATCCGTGAGCTGAACCGTAGCGATGGCCTGACTGTATTCCTTGTTGAGCAGAACGCGTACCACGCGCTCAAACTGGCTCACCGTGGATATGTGATGGTCAACGGTACAATCACCCTGACCGGCACAGGTAAGGAGCTTCTCTCTCGTGACGAGGTGAAGGCTGCATATCTTGAAGGCGGCGCACACTAAGGAGGTGATGAGATGGGTATTCTTTATGGCAGCTCGTTGACTGTCTTTATTGTGCTTGTGGTGATTCTTGGCGGGATTGCGGCGGCGGCAACCGGGCGCTCAGTTGCGACGACCTGGCGGCCTTTGCCGGTTCTGTTGTGGTTCATTTTTCTGCTGTCTTTGGCGGTTCGTTTCTTGTCGTTCGCGTTGTTTGAAGAGCCGTTGCTTTCCATCCAGTATCTGCTGGTGGATTACTGCGTTGTTCTGGCAATCGGTCTGGCGAGTTACCAAGCCACACGGACCACGCAAATGGTGACACAGTACAGCTGGCTTTACGACAAGACCGGACCGTTTGGCTGGAAACTGAAACCGGGCCAGCACGAAAATTACTAATTCGCAATATTACTTATATATTTGTTGCGCAATCGGCCAGTTCTAGTCACACTAGTTTCTGGTGAAGCATCCAGCTGATGAGTTCGGAGAGGCTCGTTACTGGAAGCATTGAGCAGGCGAGGGGTTTGCCTGCTCCGGCGGAAAACGAAGGTGTTCCGCTGGTGTTTTATTGAGAAATGCACCTGACTCTGGGGAGTTTTTATGAAAAAGTATCTTTTGGCGAGTGTTGCCGGTGTTGCTGCATTAGCAATGTCTGGCGCGGCCATGGCTGAAATTATTGTTGCTACTGCGGGCCCTATGACGGGTCAATACGCCTCTTTTGGCGCACAGATGAAAGCCGGTGCTGAGCAGGCTGTTGCCGATATCAACGCTGCTGGTGGTGTGAACGGCGAAATGCTTGTTCTGGAAGTTGGCGATGATGCATGTGATCCAAAACAGGCCGTTGCTGTTGCAAACCAGATGGTTGGCAAGAACGTAGCGTTCATAGCCGGTCACTTCTGTTCAGGTTCCTCGATCCCTGCTTCTCAGGTATATGCTGAAGAGAGTATCATTCAGATCACTCCAGCTTCTACCAACCCGAAGTACACCGAGGAACGTGCAGGTCCTGGTACTTACCGTGTGTGTGGTCGTGATGATCAGCAGGGTAAAGTTGCTGGCGAACTGCTTGCTGGCGAATTCGGCGACAAAAACATTGCTGTGATCCACGATAAAACAGCCTACGGTAAGGGTCTTGCTGACGCGACCAAAGCTGTGATGAATGGCCTTGGTAAGCAGGAAGCTTTGTATGAAGCTTACACAGCTGGTGAAAAAGATTACACAGCACTGGTTTCCAAGCTGAAGTCTGAAAAAGTCGACGTGCTATACGTCGGTGGTTACCACACTGAAGCTGGCTTGTTGAAGCGTCAGATGGCTGATCAGGGCATGGACACCATTCTGGTTTCCGGTGATGCGCTTGTGACCGATGAGTACTGGTCAATCACTGGTCCAACTGGTGCGGGCACTTTGATGACATTCCCACCGGACCCACGTAACAACGCTGCAGCTGCTGCGGTTGTCGCTGCGCTTGAAGCTGCAGAGAAAACCACCGAAGGTTACGCACTTTACACCTACGCTGCGATGCAGACATGGGCTGCGGCTGCGACTTCTGCCGGTACGACCGACTATGATGCCGTTGTTGAAAAGCTGGATGAAGGCAAGTTTGCCACTGTTCTTGGTGAAGTGTCCTTTGATGAAAAAGGCGACGTTTCCCTCCCAGGTTACGTTTGGTACGAATGGAAAGACGGTTCTTACTCCTACCGTTAATTCATAGCACCTGTCTTTTCAGGTTTAAGAGGGTTTCGGGGCGCCGCTCCGGGACCCTTTTTTGTTGGACTAGGACATTTGGGGGCCATGCTGTTCTGCTCAGATTGTAATGGTCTCAAACTCTTCACATTAAAGGGTCTGCTCTATTGTTCCGTTTTCGCAATTTAAAGCGGTTTGCCTCTGAAACTGATCAGTCAAATGGCTTTAACTCTTTGTTCCCGCGTATCCCTTTTGAAAAACAGTTTGGTTTTGGATATGCGCTGTCGGGGGTTTCATGATGATCAGAGCCTTGATGTTATGCGTTGCACTTTGTTTGCCCGCAGTTGCTTTTGCGCAAGGACCGAACACCCCAAGACCCGAAGAAACTAGGGTGTTTCATGCGTGCCTTAAAAAAGCGGGGATGGTCTTCAATGACAGAGTTCAATGTATTGGGAAGGTCTTTGAATATTGTAGCTTAAAGCCTGATCAACAGACCACCATGGGAATGCGTGAGTGCTATTCGAGGGAGAGTGCTCTTTGGGAGCAGATGATGGCGATTGCAATCAAAAAACTGGATATGCAACAGAGCAAAAACACACAAACGGAACTTCGCGGGGCAGATAAATCGTGGACGGCCTTTCGAAATACAGCCTGCAATATTCCCTTCACTATCTATCAAGAGGGCACAATTGGTCCCGTTTTGGGCGTTGAGTGCTTTAACCGGACGACGGCATTGTGGGCGCTGCAATTGGATGAATTTGCGACACCATTGGGGAATTGATCAGTGATGAAGGCTTGTTTTTTGCAGGTTATGCTATTGGTGTTGAGCATTGTGTCCGTTCATGCCGCGCAGCAAGTTGACTTGCCTGAGTGTAAGCCGGGCGAGAACAAAACCTCAATCCCACGCTGGGAGGTTGTTGCCGATCCTGTCAGAGATGAAGCCGGAAACCCTGTAGAATTCACCTATTCGGTAAAGTATCCGCCTCCTGCTTCGCATGGGTTCATGGCGCATTTGCGTGTGCAATTGGGGGATTTGGATGAAGCGGCTTGTTCTCAATTGGGTGCAAATTTATTGGAGGTAAAGACCCAAGGGCAGGAGCCAGTCCCGCTCATTGTTCAATGGCGCTATGAAGATAATGGCCCTCTTACCGGTGAAACCCACATGCGGTTTAAAGAAGTGCCGGAATTTAACGGAGAGGGTTGCTGGCTGGATGGTGTTTTTCAGTTCGTCACTCTTGGTGATCAGAGTGTAGAAAGTCGACGCTACATACTTAATTTGGTGCCATTAAGTGAACTGCAGAAAACTGAGCTGTTTTGCCGTCCTATCCAGGAAGGGTGACATAGTGTTTTCCAGTATAGTTATTCGTTGCTAGTCACTATTTTTCAAAAAAACTATATTTATTCATGGTGTTGCATGCCTTGATGCGCATGAGGAACTCACTTTAATAGTGAAATTCTGAGTTATTTCTCTGTTCAAACCCCCCATAAATTTACTAAGTTAAGAATGCTGATTTGAATCAATTTGTCTTTAATTGAGAAGTCGGTTGGGGGAATAGGTACAGGCAACCATCGTGTTGGGCGATTGTGGGTGCTTGTCCGGGCATGCTTAGGGGCATCCATGCAGTTAAAACGTGTTGCGCTGATTTTGTGTTTGGGGATGGCTGGTTGCGCGCAATTGATTGACAGCAGTTTGAATGATCTTGCTGACACACCGCTTAGAGAAACTAATCAAAAATCTTCGGTTTCTCGTCGTCAACCAACTGAGGAACACCTCACAGGTCTTTTGGAACTTGCTGGCAAATGGTCGGTTGTGCGCAGCGATGCACAAAAACCATGTGCCCTGCAGCTCAAGACTGCGCAGTTTGGGGCAAACTTCGCTGCAAGTTCTGTTTGTTCCGGCAATCCAAATATCTGGAGTTGGAACCGTACAGAGCAAACGCTTGAGCTGTTTGATCACCGTGGAGACAATATTGCGTCTCTTACCAAAAGTAGCGCTGGCGGTTGGGTCGGTACACGGAATGATACAGGGGCCTTAATTGGGTTGGTTCAGTAAGAGTGAGGTTGCTTCGGCAGGGAATTGAGTTTGGCGCTTGCGCCGGGGGAATTTGAATATGAAAAAATTTATTATAGCAGTGAGCCTGTTGGGGATGGCAGGTTGTCAGGGTGCTGGTGGCTCTCTAGCGCCGCCTGCGTCTTCGCTTTCAACGCCACAGGCCACTGCTGCACAGACCTTACCGGTGAATGCTAATGGGACACCACTGGCGAATGATGAAACTGTAACGACGAAAACCTATCGCCGGGCAGATGGCACACTGGTGAGCGAGACGACCAGAACATCGGCCAAAGCGAGTGTTGACGCTGGTGAGGCAACTGCATTTGTGGCAGGCGTTGTAGCAGCTGCGGCGCTGGGGAGTGAGGAGAAAACCACTCAACCGGTTGTACAATCCAGTGATATGGTTGGGGACTGGACCGTTTACCTCAAGTCTGATGACCGGGTGTGTAAGCTTGCTTTGGGAACGACGCCAAAGAGCAATGGGTCTATGGCCAAAGCCAAAAATTGTATGGATGGGGATCTGTTCTTCGTTTCTAATTGGGGCATGAAGGGTCAGGAGCTTGTTTTGTTTGATGACTTCTCACGCATCAAAGCCAGTCTACGGATGAGTGAATGGAACCGTTGGGAAGGCAAGCTTGCCTCCAACGATAAGCCAATTACCATTGCTCGCTAACGTGTTCGTATCTGGAATCCATTGCGCCTGATACGGAGTTGTATCAGGCGTTGTCCTTCATGATTTCATTTGGAAGATGTGCCATCCATTTACGGCGGATCGCTTTTTCCAAATCAATGTTGTTTTTATCTGCATAGAGAACGAGGTGTGCGAGCAAATCTGCTGCTTCCTCTTCTTTTTGCATGTGCAGTTCGTGTGGTGTTTGTGAGCCTACCCGCCCGCGACGGGTGGCTTTCAAGTGTGCAGAGGTCAGCTCTCCCAGTTCTTCCTGGAGTTTTGTTAGGTACCAGATCTCATCGCGGTTGATGTCGAAGCGTTTGGCGTAGATGCCGGAAACGGTTTTGACGATGTGCAGAAGTACGGTGAGTGTCATAGCGCTCGTTTTCACAGATGAGTTAAGAGAATCTCTGGGTTGCATCATATGAACTAAATATGCGCTTGTCATTTAGGGAAAGACAAAGATCTTTAACTGCATCCAGTGAATGTATTGCCCGAAACTCATCGGTATGGGGGAGTATAGCCTGTATGCCGCGTGCTTTAGCTTCAAATTTATCATAGCGTAACAAAGGGTTGAGCCAGATTAGTCTACGGCAAGAGCGGTGTAGACGGTCCATTTCAATGCTCAGGTCTTCATAGGCCTCGCGCTCTAATCCATCTGATATGAACAGCACAATTGGGCCACCAGTACATACCCGGCGCAACCATTGACGGTTGAACGTTTGCAGCGAGGTTGCAATGCGGGTGCCGCCGGACCAGTCATCGACATCCTGTGTACACGCGGCCAAAGCCTCATCGGGGTCTTTCATGCGCAGGGATCGGGTGATGTTGGTCAGGCGTGTTCCGAATAGGAATGTATGTGTTCTGCGCTTTTCCGACAGGGCATGCAGGAAATGCAGCATGATGCGCGAGTACTGGCTCATGCTACCGGAGATATCGCAGAGGGCGACCACGGGCGGATGGATCTGGGCGGGTGCTTTGTGCTTGAGATCGATGAGTGACCCACCGGTTTTCATGGTGGCTCGCATGGTGCGTCTGGCATCTACCCGCTTGCCTAGCGTGTGGGAATGGGCTGGCTTGAAGCGGCGAGAGGCAACTTTGTCCGCTGGCAGGGTGAGCAAGGCAAGAGAGCGGCGTGCTTGTGCAATCTCCTCAGCGCTCATCTGCGCGAAGTCTTTCTTTTGCAAAACTTCGTTTTCAGATACAGTGAAGCGGGCATCCACCTCAACCAGAGGCTTGGTCTCTTTCGCTTCGCGCTGCTTGTTGGCCTCAAATGCATTTGCGACACGGGATTGAGCTGCTCTTGGTTTTTCGGGCTCGCGTTGACCTGCCGGAGCGACGGGAGAGAGCAGGGCTAACATCTTCTCGATAAGGTTTTTACTTTGCCAGTAGAGCCGGAAAGCTTCATCAAACACGGGTTGCTGATCGCGTTTATGGACAAAGACGGAGTGCAGGGTCCAATACAGATCCTGCTTGTTTTCAATGCCGCAGATTGTGACTGCGTTGACAGCATCCACCACAGCAGCCGGACCAGCCGGGAGGCCAGCCTTGCGCAGTGTTCTGGCAAAGTGGACGATGTTTTCCGTTATTCTGCCATGAGGCGGGGCAGGTGTTCTGGGCTTGTCGGTTTGACTGAGCATGAGGGTCGTCCCCGCTATGCCGTTGGCATGGGCATGTTGCCAGCAATACTGGACTGGCTGTTGGCCTCCATGCGGATCTCATCAAGGATCGCTTTGGTTTTGGAGCCTTTGATGCGGTCAATATCCTCTTGATATTTGAGCAGGACGCCAAGCGTGTCCGAGATCATTTCCGGGTCGAGCGCAACTTCATGCAACTCAGTGAGGGCGGTTGCCCAATCCAGTGTTTCTGCAACGCCGGGTTTTTTGAAGAGGGCGTCATCCTCACGTAGCTTCTGCACGAAGGCTACGATCTGCTCTGACAGGGTTTTCGCGGCCTCTGGCAGTTTGGTCTGAACGATTTGCAGCTCGCGTTCTGCATTTGGATAATCGACCCAATGGTAGAGACAGCGGCGCTTGAGCGCATCGTGAATTTCGCGGGTGCGGTTGGTGGTGATGATGGTGATTGGCGGCTCATCAGATTTGATAGTTCCAAGTTCCGGGATTGTGACCTGACTGTCTGCCAGCACCTCCAGCAAGAAAGCCTCAAACGCTTCATCTGTGCGGTCAAGCTCATCAATCAGGAAGATCGGAGCGCCGGTTGCAGATGGTTCCAGTGCCTGAAGTACAGGGCGTTTGATGAGGAACTGCGGGCTGTAAAGCGAGGTGTTGAGGTTTTTCCTATCCACCTGACCAGATGCTTCTGCCATGCGGATTTCCACCATCTGCGCGGCGTAGTTCCATTCGTAAACGGCGGAGGAGATATCTAGCCCCTCATAACACTGAAGGCGCACGAGTGGGCGGTTGAGGGTAGCAGCCAGCACCTTGGCGATTTCGGTTTTGCCGACACCGGCTTCACCTTCCAAAAACAGCGGGCGCTTCATGCGTAGGGACAGGTACAGGACTGTAGCGAGAGAACGGTCTGCCAGATACCCGCCCTGTTGCAAAAGGGTGAGGGTTTCTTCAATGGAGTTCGGTAGATCGACCTTGCTGCTCATAGTCGTTTCTCATTTCCTGCCCGTTGTCTTCGTGTTGCGCTCCTATGAGTTCGTAAGGCGCACTGAAGGATCATAATAGGGAGAAAAACGTATATGGAAAGAGGGTTTCTGCGAGTGAACCCTCTTGAAAGCACTTAACGGTTTGCGAGTTGCAAGCCTGCGCCATCTCTCAGGACAGTTGATGCTTGCTGGGTGAACGGCCCACCTGCAACTTCGTGTATCGTGAAGCCGGGAAGGATTTGTAGAGGTGCTTTGCTGGCAGCGACAGCTCTTAGAATGATGCGTGTTGCAGGGGCATCTGCTGTGGGGCGAATGGGGATGATATCAATGGCCCCGAAACGGCGTTGCATCGGGTCCAGCAGATCCTGTAAGCCATCTGCCCGAAAAATGATGGAGAGCGTACCGCCATCTTTGAGCAGGTCTTTCGCCGTTCTGATCCATGGTTCGATACCGCGATCATCCAGCGCATGGGCTGGTGCGCGGTCTGACTGAGGAGTGACGCGGAAGCGGGCACTGTCATAGTATGGTGGGTTCATGATGACATGATCGGCGATGGAGGATATCAGGCCGCTCTCATGGCGCACGCTGCCTTTTGCAGTGAGGTTGCTTTCCATGATCTTTACGCGATCTGCAAACCTTGCATTTTCCGGCAGAGACAGAGCATTGCGCGCCAGCTCTGCGGCATATGGGTCGACTTCCACACCGACAGCTTTGATGTTTGGCAGGCGGCTTGCTGCACAAAAAGCTGCGGTGCCAACGCCGGTGCCCAGGTCAAACACGGTGCCCGCGGTGTCATCTGGGAGAGAGGCGGCAAGGTAGACCGCATCCAGCCCAGCTCTGTGACGACCCTTCGCCGGTTGCTCCACCATAACTTTCCCACCGAGGAACTTGTCCTGCGTGGTTTGGGGGAGGTTTGGTGGTGTATCGGAGCTTGTCATGGTTGGGACCGGATATAAAAATGTGAGGTGTCTAGATACAGTTTGCCAGCTCTCATGCAAACTATAATGCGTATGCGCTGGCAGTTATCACACCTCTTTTAGATAGTCTTCCAGCCCTGCGCTTTTCATAAGGTCGCGGGCTTCCTTTATCCGGTCAGTTTCCACCATAATGCGGCGGGGCAAAAACCCGAGCGATCCATCAAGGATGCTCATGTTGGTGTCTGCAACGAAATAGATGATGTCAGTTTCGCCCATCAACGCTTCGACATGGGAGATGAGGACGGGATCTGTGGTTCTTACGAGCTCTTCCATGAGATCTTTCTCTGGCTGATTAAGGCTGAAACTTACACAATTTATGCAGTCTGAGGTTGGTTTTGTGAAAAAAACTAATTGTGATTGGTAAATTATCCATTGGGCACGACTTTCTTAACCTGAAAATACCAGTAATGCTTGCTCGCATTCATCTACCAACCTATTGTCCCGTTGGAATCAAAATAGAGGTATCCCGTGGGCGTAGTTGGTCTTCAATCACAGACAGCCAAAGCTGCTGGAATTCAGGGGCTCGTTGAGCTCGTTTCCGGCGACATGGAAAAGGTGAACGAGCTTATCCTCTCCAAAGCCGGTTCTAACGTTGAACTGATCCCGGAAATTGCGCGCCACTTGATCGATTCAGGCGGAAAGCGTTTGCGCCCGATGCTGACCTTGGCCTTTGCGCAAATGTTTGGCTATCAGGGCGAGGGGCATGTCATTCTTGCGGCCTCCGTTGAATTTATGCATACCGCAACTTTGCTGCACGATGATGTGGTGGATGAAAGCGATATGCGCCGCGGTAAGCTGGCAGCTCGCAAGCTTTGGGGTAATCAGGCCAGTGTTCTGGTTGGTGATTACCTGCTCGGTCAGGCTTTCAAAATGATGGTTGATGTGGGCTCTCTGGAAGCACTGCGCATCCTTGCTGACGCTTCTGCTATCATTGCGGAAGGCGAAGTGCTTCAACTTGGCGCTGCACAGGATACCGGTACGACCTATGAGATGTACCTGCGTGTGATTGAAGCCAAGACAGCGGCTTTGTTTGCGGCGGCTTGTGAAGTGAGCCCCGAGATTGCTGGCGAGAGCGATGACGTTCGCGCTGCAGCTCGTAAGTTCGGCCTTGAGCTTGGCTATGCTTTCCAGCTGGTCGATGATGCGCTCGATTATGGCGGGGCGACCGTTGATCTGGGTAAGGATATCGGCGACGATTTCCAAGAGGGCAAAATCACTCTCCCGATCATCTACGCTTTGCAGCGTGGCAGTGATGAAGATCTCGCGTTCTGGAAGCGTTGCCTAGAAGAGGGTGACATCAAGGACGGTGATCTGGACCACGCCATCAAGCTGCTGGGTGAAACCGGTGCTCTGGCTGATACGGTTCAAAAAGCGCGCGATTACGGCTCATCTGCTATCGAGGCGCTCTCTGTCTTCCCGGATGGACCAGCCAAGCAAGCTTTGAAAGAAGCCGTTGATTTCTGTATCGCTCGTGTGAGCTAACAGACCTCTCAGTATGTGAAAAACGAAAGCGCCATGCATTGCTGCAGTGGCGCTTTTTTGTTGTTTGTTTAATGGCCTCAGAACGGAGCTGCTGCGATCCACCAGTTGCTTTCGCTTTCAGCCAAGCGGGTGGCGATGGCTTCGGCTTCTGGCAGGGTTGCGCAGAGTGCAAAGCAGGTTGCCCCGGAGCCGGACATGCGGGCGAGCAGGGTTTCTGGCTGTGCAGATAGTACCTCTAGTACCTCGGCAATTTGTGGTGCCAGAGAGATTGCTGGCGCTTGGAGGTCATTGCGGCAGGTTTTGAGCCAGCCAGCCAGATCCTTCATGTTTTCAAAGTGAGTAGGAAACTCTGGCAATGGTGAATTATCGCGTTTCTCCAGCGCTTTGAAAACGGAGGGTGTTGGCAATTCAATCAGCGGATTGACCAGCACGACGGCACCCGATGGGAAGCCGGAGACGGGTTCAATGACTTCCCCAATGCCTCTGACGCGGGCTGGTGCTTCTTCCAGACACATTGGCACATCTGCCCCAAGGCTCAAAGAGAGCTTGGAGAGTTCTGAAATCGATGGGGATGCCCCCCAAATTTTTGCAAGTGCCCGAAGAGCTGCAGCTGCGTCCGCTGAACCGCCGCCAATGCCTGCCGCGACTGGAAGGTTCTTCTCCAGTCCGATCATTGCACCGGTTGCAGCAGGTACATGTTCCGACAGGAGTTGAGCGGCTTTGTAGACCAGATTGTCTGAGGGATTGGAGCCAATTTGGGCCGCAAACGGTCCTTCAATATCCAGAGAGAGGCGAGGGGATAGTTCCACCAAAATTCTGTCGCCAACTTGCGGAAATACAACAAGGCTATCGAGCGTGTGGTAGCCGTCCTCGCGCTGCCCGGTAATGTGGAGTGCGAGGTTTACTTTTGCGCGGGCTAATTCCTCAACCCGCGTTGTTTGAATTTCTTCGGTAATCATTGGTCACTACTACAATCTGACTCAGTTAGTGTCCTGGCCGCTGCTGGCAAGACCGACTGGCACGGCATCTGTCATGCCATTTTCAATCTTGTCCAGAATACGCTTGAGATCTTCTGGCTCTGGTTCCAGATCACGAGCTTGGTTCCATTTGTAACGGGCTTCAAGTTTACGGCCTACCTGCCAATATGCGTCACCCAGATGATCATTTATAATCGGATCATGCGGGCGTAGAGAGACGGCGCGTTCCATGACGTCGGCAGCTTCTTCATAGCGACCAAGGCGGTAATACACCCAGCCGAGGCTGTCGACGATGTAACCATCTGTTGGGCGCAGGCGAACCGCGCGCTCAATCATTTTGAGAGCTTCGTCCAGCTTCAAACCTCTGTCTACCAGTGAGTAGCCGAGGTAGTTGAGGATCATTGGCTGTTCTGGTTTTAGCGTGAGGGCTTCACGGAAATCCGCTTCAGCTCCTTCCCACTTATTTTGGCGTTCGCGGGTGATGCCGCGGAAATACAGGAGAGTCCAGTGGTTCGGCTGAACTTTGCTAAGAGAGTTAATACCCTTATCGTATGCGCTTTCGGCTTCTGGGAAGAGTGAAGAACCACGGAGTACATTGCCCAATGATGCGATGGCTTCCAAATCATCTGGGTCAGATTTAACCAGTTTCTCCAAAGAGGAGCGAGCTCCTTCCAAATTACCCAACACGTTGTAGTGGAGAGCGATCTGGATTTCTGCTTCACGCTTCATTGGGGACGTGTCGGAGACGAGAGAGAGATAGTCTATGGCGCGTACATTGTCGCCAAGCTGTTCAAACAGAGATGCCAAAGCAATAATGGCGGAATCATTTTGTGGGCTGAGGAATGCTGCCAGCTGTAGGTAAGTGGCGGATAGCTCCTCACCGTCTTTGCTGATTGCGACGCCAAGGCCATAAAGTGCTTCTGCCAAGCCTTCTGCCGGAGTTGCTGCGACTGGTTTTAGCAGCTCGCCGCTTTCAATGTTTTCCCGGATGGATACCAGAAGCGGATGATCAGGGATGAGTTTTTCGTACTCGGCAATGATGTCCAGTGCTTCTTTTTGCCGACCAGAGGCTGCAAGCATACGCGAATAAGAGATTGCATTGCGCAGAGCGCCGCGATCAATCTCATAAGCGGTTTTGTAAAAATCTGCGGCTGCTCGGGCATCACCGCTGTATTCTGCAATCAGGCCAGCGTTGTAATTAACGAAAAGCTCAAACCATTTTGGACCTGTGATTTTCGTGAGTTCTTCAATCGCCTGTTTGGATTTGTCTTGTCCGGCCAGTTCCCAGGCTGTGACAATAGCAAAGGTCAGGCGGGACAGGGGGTTTACGTTTTGAGTGATGGAACTGTTCAGCCCAGTCTCGTAATCTCCCTCATTGATGCGGTTGGCTGCAGTGATGAGCTGAGCGAGGAAGTGTTCTTTGTCCTCATCCAAAATGCGATTTGCCAGTGGAAGAGCTTCGTTGATCTCACCATTAGCCAGCGTTGTAACAAAAGCGCGGTCTAGGAGATAAAAATTGGCTGGATCTTGCTTCAATGCGTTTGAGAAATAAGTTGAGGCTGCTAGCATATCTTGCGAAAAAAGCGCACTTCTACCAGATAGATAGCTACCGGACAGGGAACTTGCAGACGGGAGAGAGGCGGAGTTCGCCCTTGCCTGTGTAAACCCTGTCAGGGGAGCACCCAGTATGACAAACGCCAGCGCTGAGGCTATAATCGCCTTATGCGAAATCCTGCGTTTGCGCGCAGGCTCATTCAACAATAGGCAGCCGGGCTGCTGAGGTGCAGATGATGGGCGAAACAGCGTGAAATAGCTTGTCAGGGTCATATATGTCTCTCATTGAGAGCCGAGTGCGACTCAATATTACATCAATCTGTTAGAAGCGAAGAATGGCGTTTTTATAGCAGCCGGACAATTCATCATGTTCTGTTAATTGTAGCCGATCATTCTTCCAATTGAACCAGTATTTTTTCAAGTATCTGCGGATAAGTAAGCGCCTTGATATTTCTCAATAATTGAGAAGTATTTGCGCAATAACACTAAGGTTGAAGTCTGAGACTCTTGCTATAGTGAGCTTGTTCATTGCAGATAGTAGGCAGTGGTGCAATTCCAATTGGGATTGGTTGAAGTCCCGCTCAATAATAGGGGGGTGTTATGACCAAGTGGGTCTACATCTTTGGAGAAAATAAAACCGAAGGCGATGCTTCTATGAAGGAGTTGCTCGGCGGCAAGGGGGCCAACCTTGCTGAAATGAGCCGACTCGACTTGCCTGTCCCGCCCGGATTTACGATTACGACGCAAGTTTGCACACATTATTACGAGGAAGGGCAGCAGTATCCCGAGGACCTGAAAAAGCAGGTCCTGACTGCTATCGCCAGTGTGGAAGACCTGACAGGACGTCAATTTAACAGCACGACAAACCCGTTGCTGTTATCTGTTCGTTCTGGCGCTCGCGTATCCATGCCAGGCATGATGGATACCGTTCTCAATCTTGGCTTAAATGACAAGAGTGTTGAGGGGCTTGCGAAAGAAGCTGGAGATGACCGGTTTGCTTACGACAGCTACCGTCGTTTTATTCAGATGTACTCTGATGTGGTTTTGGATGTTGACCGTGACTACTTCGAGGAAATTTTAGAGGATTACAAGGACGAGCACGACTACTCCCTTGATACGGATCTGACCGGTGGTGACTGGAAGAAGATCGTTGTTTCCTACAAGGACAAGGTTGAGGAAGAGCTGGGTCGTCCATTCCCAGAAGATCCTGAAGAACAGCTTTGGGGTGCCGTTGGCGCTGTGTTCAAAAGCTGGATGATCCCACGCGCAAAGACGTATCGTGCACTGCATGAAATCCCAGAGAGCTGGGGTACGGCTGTAAATGTGCAGGCGATGGTGTTTGGCAACACGGGCGATGGTTCTGCCACAGGTGTTGCCTTTACGCGGAACCCTTCTACCGGTGAAGATTCGCTTTATGGCGAGTTCTTGCTCAATGCACAGGGTGAGGATGTTGTTGCCGGTATACGTACACCGCAGGACATTACCGAAAAATCTCGCATAGAAGCGCACTCGGACAAACCATCTCTTGAAGTGACCATGCCAGTCGTTTTCAAAGAGTTTCAGGCCGTCTGTGACAAGTTGGAAAACCACTACCGCGATATGCAGGATCTTGAGTTCACCGTTGAGCACGGCAAACTTTGGATGCTTCAGACCCGTAATGGTAAGCGCACGCTGAAGGCTGCGTTGAAGATTGCGGTTGATATGGCGGAAAAAGGGCTGATCACCAAGGAAGAGGCTGTTGAGCGCATCGCGCCAAGCTCTCTGGATCAGCTGCTGCACCCAACGATTGACCCGAGCAGTGAGCGCGATGAGCTGACTGTCGGGTTGCCTGCCTCACCGGGTGCCGCTTGTGGTGCAATGGTTTTCAACTCTGATGATGCTGAAACCGAAAAGGCCAATGGCCGGTCTGTTATTCTGGTTCGCGCAGAAACCAGCCCGGAAGACATTCACGGGATGCATGCAGCTGAAGGGATTTTGACCACACGCGGCGGCATGACCAGCCATGCTGCGGTTGTTGCACGCGGTATGGGTAAACCTTGTGTTGCCGGTGCTGGGTCTATTCGCGTTGATGCGCGCAATGAAATCATGACAGTTGACGGTCGCAGCTTCGGCAAGGGTGATATCATCACCATTGATGGCGGCAACGGTCAGGTGCTTGCGGGCAAAGTGCAAATGCAGGAGCCCGAGCTTTCTGATGATTTCAAGAAGCTGATGGAATGGGCCGACAGTATTCGCCGTATGAATGTGCGTGCCAATGCGGAAACTCCCGCTGATGTGAAGGTTGCGCTCTCGTTTGGGGCTGAAGGCATTGGCTTGTGCCGGACTGAGCATATGTTCTTTGAAGGGGAACGCATTCTTGCCGTGCGCGAGATGATCCTTTCTGACACACTTAGGGAGCGTAAAGCTGCCCTTGCGAAGCTGTTGCCAATTCAGCGGCAAGACTTCATCGATATTTTTGAGCTGATGGTTGACCGACCTGTCACCATTCGGTTGCTGGATCCACCTTTGCATGAGTTCCTTCCTAAAACGGATGAGGATATTGCTGAAGTTGCCAAGCAGATGGATATTGATCCTGAAGAGTTGCGCGAGCGTGCAGAAGAGCTGGAAGAGTTCAACCCAATGCTCGGCAATCGCGGCTGTCGTCTGCTGATTTCTTATCCGGAAATTGCAGAGATGCAGGCACGGGCGATCTTTGAAGCAGCTCTGGATGTTTCCAAGCGACATAAGCGCAAAGTCTCTCCTGAGATCATGGTTCCGTTGGTTAGCTTGAAGAGCGAACTGGATATCGTGCGTGAAAGCATTGATGGTATGGCCGAGATTGTTGCCAAGGAGCTGGGTGTAAAGCCTGACTATTCCGTTGGCACCATGATTGAATTGCCACGGGCTGCATTGCTTTCCGAAGAGATTGCAGCTTCCGCCGAGTTCTTCTCGTTTGGCACCAATGATCTGACGCAGACGACCTTTGGTATCTCCCGTGATGATGCTGCTTCTTTCCTTGGAAAGTATCAGGAACGTAAGGTGTTGGAAAAAGACCCGTTTGTCTCGTTGGATATTGATGGTGTTGGCCAACTTGTCCAGCTTGCAGCCACCAATGGCCGTAAGACAAAGAGCCATATCAAGCTTGGTATCTGCGGGGAACATGGGGGTGATCCTGCCTCTATTGCCTTCTGCGAAAAGGTTGGATTGGACTACGTATCCTGCTCTCCATTCCGTGTCCCGGTTGCTCGCCTTGCTGCGGCGCAGGCGGTGCTGGCACAACGGAAAAAAGGTTGAGTGGATCGGTAAAACCGGTTCGGAGCTGGCCTAAGTCAGCTCCGATTTGCCTTGAAAATTTGAGGGCTGGCGGTAAGCCAGCTCTTGCCCGTCTGCTCAGTGCTGTTGAAAGCTTTGAGGGACATCCGCAGTTGATCTCCCTTTTGGATGAGGCACTGCAAAACCCAATTGCGCAGGTTGTTGCGCTCACCGGACCTCCCGGTGTTGGAAAATCCACTCTCACAAATACAATGATTTCCCTGTATCGCAGCGCTGGTAAAAGCGTTGGCGTGATTGCGGTCGACCCATCTTCTCAGGTGAGCGGTGGCTCGTTGCTTGGGGATCGAACACGCCTGACCACAGACCCTGAAGACAGCAAGATCTTTGTGCGCTCGATGGCAGCGCGAGATCGGCTCGGCGGGCTATCCGAACATGCGATTGCTGCTGTTGTTTTGATGCGGGCTGTTATGGACTATGTGCTGGTGGAAAGTGTTGGCATTGGGCAATCTGAAGCGGATGTGGCTTTGGTTGCGGATACGTGCGTTCTTTGTATTCAACCAGGCTCTGGCGATAGCCTGCAGTTTATGAAAGCTGGCATCATGGAACTGCCGGATGTGATCTGTGTGACCAAAGCGGATATGGGCGATGTGGCCATCAGAGCACAAGCTGATGTGCGAGGTGCTATGAGCCTCAGCTCGCGCGGTGGTCAATCTTGGAAAGTGCCTGTGCTTTTGCTGAGTGCTGTTGATCGCTCTGGAATTGCTCACCTCATTGAAACGTGCAGTGAGCATTTTTCAATGCTTTGCGACAGGGGTCAGCTTCACAGTCAACGGGAGCAGCAGGTGAAAGCATGGCTGAGTGACCAGCTTAAGATGCAGTTTGGATCTCACGGTGTACAGGTGCTGCAAAGGCTGGATGTGCCTTGGGGCGAGGCAGTGCTGCAGCCATTCGCTTTCAAACAGAAGATAGCCTCCCGATTTCAAGGCTTTTGGAGTAATTTTCCCTTAGCTTAACGTGCCAGCTTTGCTCTGAATTTGCGTGGATTTTGGTGGTGTTCTTCATCCAGATCATCACGCCACAGGCGGAATTTACCAAGTGGGATCGGGCGTGAGAACAAGAAGCCCTGCATCATTGGGCAATCCATGGTGAGCAGAAGTTCTTTCTGCTCTTCTTCCTCAACACCTTCAACACACACATCCATACCCAATCGCAAGCCGAGTGAAATGGTGCTTGCCAGAATCTCTCGTGCCTTGTCGTCTGTTACTGCGCCATTGATGAAGGAACGATCCACTTTGATCTTGTCGAACAAATCGCGACGCAGGTAACTCAGGGAGGAGAAACCAGTCCCGAAATCATCGAGAGCGATCTTTACGCCAAGATTACGCAGGCGTTCAATCACCTCAATCACTGTTTCAGAATAATTGATTAGCACATCTTCAGTGACTTCGAGTTCGAGCCGTGCTGGTTCGAGTTGATGTTTTTTGAGTAATTTACTGACCAACTCCGGGAATTCCGGGTGGCGGAGCTGGCTGGGAGAAATGTTGACGCACATTGTAACGTCATCCAGTGAGGTGCCATCGCTTATTGCACTTTCCAACACCCATTCACCGATGCGGTTGATGAGCATGGATTCTTCGGCAACCGGCAAAAAGGCTGCTGGTGGAAGAAGACCCTTTTTGGGGTGGTTCCATCGGATGAGGGCTTCTGCCGCCAGAATTTTCTTGCCGGTGGAGTCCATAATTGGCTGATAGAAGTTCTGAAATTCATTGGCGTTGAGCGCGCGCTTGATATCTTCCTCGATCTCGCGTGAGATCTGGAGCGTATCCTCCATCTCTTTTTCAAAGAGGACATACCGGCCCCGGCCAAGTTTTTTTGCTTGATAAAGTGCGATATCCGCGCGGCGTAAAAGAGCTGTCAGGTCATGTCCATGGGAGGGAGACAGGGCGACGCCCATGCTTGCTGTGGTTAGTATCTTGTGCTTTTCCACGTGCAACGGATCAGATAACATCTTCTCAATGTACATACACGTTTCAATGACTTCCTCAATGTTGCTACGATGAGACAACACAATGAGGAACTCATCGCCACTGACACGGGCGACGCGATCTTCGTGATTGATTGCGGCACGTAAACGCTCCGCGACTAGTTTGATGACCTCATCCCCGATGGAATGACCAAGGCTATCATTGATTTGTTTGAAGTGATCCAAATCCAGAAAGACTATGCCTGTGGTGCGCTGCTTTTGACGGTCACGGCGCAACACATCAGCTGCAAACACCTCAAACCACGTTCTGTTGGGCAAGCCGGACAGCGCATCATGTAGTGCTGCATGGGTTGCATCTGCTTCGTTCTGTAAGATCCTGTCCGTCATCTTGATATATCGGAGTAAGATGAGAATCGTCATCAGGATGATTGCGCAGATTGCGCCCATGAAATACGGGGCGGAGTCGGTGTAAATCGCGCTAGATGCGGCTGTTGTTTTCCAACTCAAGTTTGCGATTGTCTCGCCATTGCGGCGCAAAAGAGGGATCGA
Organism: Pseudovibrio sp. Tun.PSC04-5.I4; assembly: GCF_900104145.1. NCBI lineage: Bacteria > Pseudomonadati > Pseudomonadota > Alphaproteobacteria > Hyphomicrobiales > Stappiaceae > Pseudovibrio > Pseudovibrio sp. Tun.PSC04-5.I4. The sequence continues at coordinate 4,308,943 of NZ_FNLB01000006.1, forward strand.
CACGCGCTGGAAGTCGGCTTGTGGTTTGTTTGTGCTGATGAACATGTCAGCTAGGCCAGTGGATTCCTCAAATGACCTGATTGAGCGAATATCTAAAGAGCGGACCCACAGTAGATAACCTGCGACAGCCGGCATGCCTTTGGGGGGCGCTGTTGATGGGGTGATTGCAGCAACTGTGACCAAGCCAATCGCGCCATCCACCATAGCAATGTCGCGAAAGCTCAGCGACAGAGGAGCGTGGCTGCGCAGTGGCTCTGGTACACGAAATTCCAGTTTTTTGGTGTTTGCTTTGGTTTCCAGCTCGGATAGGGTTTGGCTTAGCTGGGAGCGTAATTGGCCTTCATAGATCTCGCTATGCCATGGAAGATCTCGCCGATAGGTGTAAAGAGCTTCCATCTCCTTGTTGAGAATAACAAAAATGTCCCGGTCACCGCGTGTGCTTGGTGTGGGGGTCAAATCCTCGTCAAGTAGGATGTTGGTTTCCTCGGAAAGAACCGATGCATAGGCTTTGTTTGAGATTGCGATTCGCTCGGCTTCATTTGCCAGGCCATTGCGAAATACTTTGAGATTGCTTTGAACCAGTCTGATTTCTTTCTCAACCTCAAAGTCGAGCGCGCGCTGGGTTGACCAGTAAAACGCCAGATAGCCGACAGCCAAAGCTGCTGCAACTACGGATAGAATAAGCAGAGCCGTTACACGAGCTCCAAATTTTTTCCCGCGTGTAATCGTATTGCCGAAAGTTCCACCCAATACCGCATTGGTGATCGGGGTTTTCGAACTTGTATGTCCTGCCATCGGCACTTTACTCATGCTGCCTTTTACACTCTTGTCGTTTGTGCAAACGCACAATCCCAGTCTTATTTTCGGGGAGTTTGCTTGAGTGAGCCTGTAGTGAGTGTGCCTTTAGGTATGGAGCTGGCAAATTTATGTGAATGTACGTGTTAAAATCGGGAAGTAGCCGAGTTAGATGAGGTTAAGGCCTCTGAAACTGACGTGACCTGAACCCGCGATAATAATGTGGTCGTGCAAAACGATGCCCAACGGGTCCAGAGTGGTTGCGATTTTGGTGGTCATCTCGATATCTTGCCGGGAGGGTGTCGGATCTCCAGAAGGATGATTGTGAACCAGAATGACGGCGCAAGCTGAGAGTTCCAACGCTCGTTTTGTAACTTCGCGGGGGTAAACGGGCGTGTGGTCTACTGTGCCGGTTTGTTGAACTTCGTCCGCAATCAGGCGGTTTTTTTTGTCCAAAAACAGGATGCGGAACTCTTCCTTATGGTTGTGGGCCATCGCAGCCCGCACATATTCCAGAACCTTGCTCCACGAGGAGAGGGGATCTCGCTCAACGACCTGATCTTTAGCGTAGAGGATGGCCGCTGCCTGGATCTCTTTTAGGAAGCTGGCCGTGCGTGGACCACAACCCGGTACCTCTTCCAAACGATGCTTGGGAGCCGCCAAAACCTGTGCGAAGGAGCCAAATTGGGCGAGGAGTGCCTTTGCGAGCGGTTTTGTATCGCCTTGTTTTATGGAGGAGAAGAGTAGCAGTTCCAGCGTTTCATAGGACTGTAGCCCGTTAGCGCCGGTTTCTTCAAAGCGGTCCCGCAAGCGAGTTCTGTGGCCGTGGTAGTGCTTGCTTGGCTGCTTGGTGGGCTTTGGTTTTGCTGAGGGTTGCGCGGGTAGTGGGAGTGGTTCGCTCAAAGGCAGTGGTGTTTTTAAAGCAGGCCCAGCAGGTGCCTGCTCCTGTGGAGAGGGAGTTGCCTCATGAAACCCGAAACTGGTTTGTTTCATTCCCCCTCCTTCGTGATGAGCTGTTATGCAGCAGTGCCTGTTTCTGGCTCCATTGGATTGAACAGGCCAGCTGGAGATGTTGTGAAGATATCGCAGCCAGTTGAGGTGATGCCGATTGAGTGTTCAAACTGAGCTGAGAGCGTTTTGTCTTTGGTTTCAGCTGTCCAACCGTCTTTCAGCACTTTCACATCTGGATGGCCCAAGTTGACCATTGGCTCGATGGTGAAGATCATGCCCGGCATCAGCTTTATGCCTGTGCCTTTCTGGCCGTAGTGCAAGATATTTGGCATGTCATGGAAGAGTTTGCCGACGCCATGACCGCAGAAATCGCGAACAACGGAGCAGCGCTCGCCTTCTACATATTCCTGAATGGCATGGCCGATATCGCCTGTTGTGTTGCCAGGTTTTGCTGTAGCAAGTGCGCGCATCAAGGATTCGTGTGTCACTTCAATCAGGCGTGTGGCTGCAGGTTTAAGTTTGCCAACTGGATACATGCGGGAACTGTCGCCGTGCCAGCCATCAACGATGTAAGTTACGTCTATGTTGACGATATCGCCGTCTTTCAGTTTTTTCTTTGAATCTGGAATGCCATGACAGATAACGCGGTTGATAGAGGTACAGCAGGATTTGGTGTAACCACGGTAATTGAGCGTTGCTGGCACGCCGCCCCGTTCCTTACCGAAGTTGAAAACGAAGTCGTCAATTTCCTGCGTTGTGACGTCTGACTTCACCAGAGGCACCAGCGCATCCAGACACTGGGCGGTCATCTGGCTTGCTTTGCGCATACCTTCAAAATCTTCCTGGCTGTAGATTTTAATCTGACCAGTGTTTTTTATGGGCGCATTGGCAGCGTCTACGTACTCAATCATTTTCCCGTTTTTTCCTTGTTCCGGTTTCGCGTAGGGACTAACGCACCTTACCTCATGAGGAATTGTAAAGTGCTGTGAGCATCCCCCGCAAGCCCTGCTTCTCCGTAGAAGCATCTCCTAGAATTTTAGGGCTTTGCGGGTAAAAGCTCCTGCAATTATGGGGCATTCTATGGAAGAGAGTGATATTTTCCCCTCTTATATCGTGTTATTTTGAGAAGGGCAGCCAAAAAAGAATGTGGGTATACACTCTGCGCACGCATTTTTTTGAGGGGACGTCCAGCGGCAGAAATCGGTAATTTCCCGAGATCTAATGCTCGCAACTTCTTGGCTGCGCTTTATGATCGTCTTGGATAACAACAAAGAGGTACTTGCACGATGCTCATTGGCTCGTGTACTCAGGTGCTTGTAAGCGGTCGTGGTGGAATTGGTATACACAGCAGACTTAAAATCTGCCGCCGATAGGCTTGCGGGTTCGAGTCCCGCCGTCCGCACCAAATTCTCTTAATTGAAATTATAGAATCGCAGCATGGTGCGTTGCGCTTGTTGTGTGGGCTGCACCTTCTAGGCTGTGACGAGCTCTTGTCTTGTCTCTGAAAGCGGCTTTCTTTCAAGAATGTCCGTATAAATTTTTTGATGTCGACCTAGAACTTCCTCCCAAGTGATTGCACTTTGGTCTTCATGAGCGCCAGTCATGAGTTGATCAAAAATATCATCGTGATTGCTGAGTAGCTGATCGAAAATCCGGGCATCCTCTTTTGCATTCCCTGTTAAAAACAGGCCGTTGATGTTTGGTGTTATCAGGTCATGTGCCATTCCGATTGGGGTTGTGATAACCGGTGTGCCACTTGCCAAAGCTTCAGGAAGATTAGCAGGACCACCTTCTGCGGAACTCAATATGAGTAGGAAATCAATCTCCTCATACACCTGAGGGAATAAACGATAGGGCAAGGCTTCAAAAGTGGTGCAGGAAAACCCTATCGGCTCCAGCATAGCGGCGTCTAAAGACCTGCCTTCTCCTACGAGTACAAACTCTACTTGATGTGGTGACAGCACCTGAGAGAGTTCATAGAGCAGGGCTTCTCCCTTAATTCTGCGATCATATCGCTTTGAAACCACACCGAATTTTACTTTTCTGTTCCTACTGTATCTTTTGAGTGGTCGTTTTTGGAACAGGTTTTGATCATATCCATGAGGAATGATTGCGGTGTGTTGTATACCAAGGGCATGTAATTGGTTTGCTTGCACAGAATTCAAACAAATTACTCTGCTGGCTTCTCGGTAACGTGGTTCAAATTTCTCAATTGAGAGGAAAGGGTCATTGTCATGGAGGTCGTGGTGCACCGTCGCAACACTGGGGAATTTGAGGCGTTTTTCATATTGAGGGCGATGGTAATGATAGATGTTCCAATGCTGCTTCGCTGTTTCTGAAACGAGAATGTCAAAGCTGGGGTGGTTGGAAAATCTTCTAAATATGTCAGCAAAAATTTTGCTGTTCATGTTTTTTGAGGTTACAAAATTTATCTTCATGACACGCACTCAAAATCGGGTGTTGCAGAAAATTCCTCGTCCAGAACCTTTTGATGAGAGATAGTTTGCGGCGTTGAAAACAATCCGTTTAACTTTTTATCTTCGGCAGAGCTCGCAGCAACAAGTTTGTACTTAAATAGACCGGCCATATGTCGCTCGAAGGTCTTGTATTCGCTTAGGTTCAATAGATTTGAGGTGGAGTTGTTCTCCAGCTCATGAAGTAAAGCTGTTACATCATCAAAATCGTTCGTGAACCCGCAATTTCCGTAGAAGCTCCCGCCGATGATATAGGGTTTGAACCCAGCTCTGGCGGCATCAATGCCTGCTTGAGAACATAGTGTGAAGACACGATCAGATACTCTTAGGAGTTGATTTAAATTCCAGTTGTCGACCAAGAGGACGCGCTTTTGCTGAGACAGTGGCAGCCCTTTAATGAATTCCTGTAGATATTCAAAAGTGAAGTTTCTCCCACTAATCTGTCGTTTGCCTTCCCAAGGATGAGCTTTGAAAATAACGACGCGATCTGGATCCTTGAGTAATCCTCCCAAGAGTTTCTCATAGGTTGGGATTGTGTTCTTAAGCGACCCAGCCCCGGTGATGATCGAGTAATCATTGATGACCTGTCCAATGATCAGACACACCTCATTGTTACCTGCTGAGATTGGCAGAGTTTTATCGGGTGGTTGAACTACATTCTTGTTTTTGGCTGTCGTGAAGTGGTTGTGTGCTTTGATAATATCAGTGTAGCTGATTTTCTGTGTTTCGTGTATTTGCGATAGCTCTCTAAGAGCATTGGAAGCATTCGGGAGTGGGGTGTATCTATGCTCCAGAAGATAGTGATTTCCGGTCATAAAGCTTTCGCAAACGAAGCAGCGAACTTGTGTTTCTCTTAGTATTCTCAATAGGGTTGCGGCGTAGATGTGGGCGCCGGAAAAGACGATAGCTGTATGGTATTTATGAACGCCTTTGATCGACTGCCAGTAGTCGATCCAATAAATTGCTGCAGCAAAGCAAGATAGAATCTGGCTCTTGTGGTTTTGGAATAGTTCTGGAATTATTGATTTGTAATTGTCGGCAATCTCATAACTCTGGAAAATCTTCTCGTGCAGTAAACTAACTAGAACCTCCGGGTAGGCCAGATTCCATAGGTTGAAACCCCTGTATTGGAATGAATTTACGTCATCCGAAGTCAACTCATTCAGTGTTTCCAACTGAGCTGAAAGAATATCTTGATGTGGGCCGTAATTTCCATTGGCTATCATAAGCTGAGACGCTGTGGTTCCTAGCTCGATTCCAATAGTTATTTCAGCCTCAGTCGTATTCATAAATTTTAAGAGTGAACCGAAATTTCGGGTATTAAGGTGAAAATTTTCAGCCAGTAATACTTTTGAATATTTTCTTTTAATCTTGTTATTGCTGGTGTTATTACTAGTATTGTTGCTTAGCTTTAAGCGTTTATATCCTGGTAATTTCTGGATAAATTTCATATCTACCCCAACTGATTATTTGGAGTTAAACCACAATTCATTATGTTAGTTGCATAATATAATTTTGCAAACATTGGTATTTTATCTATTGGATTTCTAGGGCAGCCGTAGCCTCTTTACTATTCTATCAAGCATGATTCATGTTGTATCCTAGTGATTCTTCGAGACTTTCTCCTCCTGCATTTTTCCAAGCAGTTTCAACTTCCGCAGTCCATAGTGAAGACTGGGTCCAATCGCTGGGTTTTCCTGTCCACGTTACGCTATTCCCGAGAGTAAATGTATTGTGAGTGCGGGTATCTATCTGCAAGTAACTGTATATTTTTTGGTATTCCTTGCTAGAGAGATCTAGAAGATTTTCATAGTGAACAACGCACGTGTTGCCATGATGTATCCAGTCAATATATTTTCTGTAATGTTCAGGAATACTTTGACCGAAAATGCCCCTTGATATCAAATCCACAAGACATTCAGCGCATAAATTAATGTTACTGGATTGAGTAACTCTTTGTCTAAGCCAGCTTATTGCCACGTTTCGTGGGTTTCTTATAATAAAGACATGCTTGAGTTTTGAAAAAACGTTTCTTGAATAATCATCGCATGTGACGTGCGCATGCGTGAATATGTTGTCGTCTTTTGAAAGAAGGCCCTCAAGAGATGGAGGGTTTTCGCCCTTTTGTCGCATTTTGATTGATGGATCCCGATATATGAGTGATCCATCAAGTTGTTGCAATTTGGCATTCTTGAGAAGTTTGGTGAGTAAATGAGTGCCTGTTTTGGGTGTCCCATTACATATGATCATATGGCCTCATTGCACAGTTTTAGATAGTCGATATCTGCACAGAATATCTATTGGCTTCAGCTATCGCAATTACTGGATTGTAGAGTATCTCCGAGAGTCGACTGGTAGGGGAGACCATTACCCAGATCTATATGGAAAACTCATAATGCCCTTGATATGCCTTGGTCGTTGGTGGTGTTTTGGTTCGTTCAAACAGGTCGTAGCCTTGTTTGAGGTTTTGCCAGAAATTCATCCAGTTAGATGAGGCGTGGCGCTGCATGTTTTCTGGTGTCATAGCGAATGGGAATATGTGGACTGGAATTTGCTGTTGCCCGTTTTGTAGCGCTGCTTCCATCAACAGATAGATCTCTTCAATACCTGTATTTGTCATCGCATAGCAGCCAATGGATACACAATTGCCGTGCACCATGAGGTAGGAGCCTGTTCGGCCTTGTGACCTATCGAAGGCATTTGGGAAGCCTAGATTGAAGGAGAGGTGATAGCGGCTGTTGGGGTTCAGCTGCTGTTCTGAAACATTGTAAAATCCCTCTGGTGATTGGCCGTCACCTTCCTTCAGCTTAGGGCCTAGGTCTCCAGAATATTTGCAGATCTCAAAGTCTTTGTAGGGTGAGTAGGTCTCGCCTGATTTCATCCAGACTTCGATGCGTTTCTCCTGCTTCAGTACACGTAGAAAGACCGGGTTCCCAAGTTTTTGGTTTTTGAACGTGAGCTTTGCCTGCAATGCTGGGAGGCGCTCTTGCTTTACTTTTGTTAGATTGGCTGAGCCGGGGAGGTTATAGGGTAACATCAGATAGGCTAGAAAAACGACCGAGAGCATTAAAAATGCGATGGTTAGTGATAAAAGTATTGGACGAGAAATGGCTTTTATCATGAGGATATGAGGTCTCTTTTGCGCACAACACTTGGTTTTTCGTCTTTCTACGAACCCCTTTTGCCTTCGCAGAAAGCGGCTTTGTTAGGCGACACAAAAGAAGAGTAATGTGGCTATCTCATGAAGTGGTGGAATGCGCCTGTGTAAAGGTATCATCCAAAATCCTGTGGTGTATTCACGCAGATGTTTTGTTTTGCTTCATTTTATCAAAACAAATGTTAGTGTCCGCCCCCGTCTGATCTGGAACCTCTATTGTGTTATAGAGCCTTTCGATAAGCGTATTTAGAGGTGAAGTTTCTTGGATATCCGGCAATTACAGTACCTGGTGGTTTTGGCAGAGGAACGGCACTTTACCCGTGCTGCGGCAGCTTGCAATGTGACACAGCCAACGCTTTCTGGTCGGATTCGTCAGCTTGAAATTGAGTTGGGTGCGCCGATTATTGAGCGCGGTAAGAAGTTTCATGGTCTGACTGCCGAGGGTGAGCGCATCCTTGTCTGGGCCAAGAGGGTGCTGGCCGACTGCAACAGCTTGCGCAATGAGGTTTCCGGCAAAAGTACCGAGGTGTTCGGCAAGGTCAATATAGGTGTAATTCCATCTGCTGTTGCTGCCGTTGCCCCGCTTCTGCTGGACTTGAAAAAGAAGTACCCTTTGGCGCATGCAACAATTCAGTTGATGAGCCATGACGAGGTTCATCAGGCTTTGGAAGATTACCGGATTGATGCGGGGATCACTTACACGCAGTTTAGTGATGCAAAGAAGCATCGGAGCTTTTCTCTTTATGAGGAGAGCTACCGTTTGTTCATGCCAGTGGGGCATGCCTTGCAAAACCGGGATGAACTGGAATGGGAAGATGCGTTCGGCGCTGGACCAATGGTTGCTTTGGCACTAAACATGCAAAACCGTCAGATGGTGGATAGCACGCTTCGGTTTCTTGGAGTGGAGCTGGACCCTGAGATTGAGGCAGAAACAATCTCGTCTCTTGGCGGTTTTATCTGCGCGGGCTATTGCGCGATTTTGCCTGAGCTTTCTGCTTTGTCACTTGGGCCGGGGGTCGTGTCGGTGCCGCTGGTTAAGCCTGTCGTGTCGCACCAAATTGGGATGGTGATGACGAAGCGAGAGCTGGAGCCTGCCATCATTACCTCGCTTACGGAATGTGCCGGGCAATATAAAAAACCGTTGATCCCGGAAAAGCATTAGGGGTTGAGTTTATAGGCCAGTTAAAGAAAAAGCCCGCATTTGATGCGGGCTTTCTTGTTCAGGTATGGAGGATTTAGGCAGCTTGCCTTTCACCCACTTTTCGTAAGGACGCTTTATTCAGCGGGCATTGGAGCAGCTGCCTGCTTGCCAACTTCAGCTGGTTTTGGAGCATCGCCTTCGCCCAATGCACCTTCCACCATGTGGTATTTGGCGTTTACTGGCCGCATGAACAGATTGGCTACTAAAGCTGCAACCAGAAGAGCTGCCATCACATACATTGTTGTGTTGTAAAGGCTCGGGGTCGGGTCAATCGTTCCTTCCGGAGCAACTTCCATCAGTCTTGAAACAGAGATGGATTTTGCTGCGATGAGCTCAGCGAGTTTTTCTTTCCCCTCGCCAAAGGTTTGCAGGAATACGGCAGGATCTACTTTTTCAGTCAGCTCGTAGATTTTGTCGTTGACGGATCGCTCCCGCAAGAAGGTGATGAGGAATGGACCAGCCACGCCTGCTGCAGACCATGCGGTGAGCAACCGGCCGTGGATGCCGCCGACAAACTTGGTTCCGAAGATATCTGCCAGATACGCTGGGATTGTTGCAAAACCACCGCCGTACATGGTGAAGATGGTCATTGTTGCTGCGTAGAACATCACCAGCCACATGAGGGATGGGCTCGCTGCTGCCTGCGCTGCGACAATCGGAATGGAGAGGTAAAGGGCACATCCCAGAACAAAGAAGACGGTGTAGGTGTTTTTGCGGCCAATGTAGTCAGACAGAGTTGACCAGCCGAGGCGTCCCATTGCGTTGAAGACAGAGATCATCAAAACGTAAGTCGCAGTGAAGGCTCCATCTACAACGCTTGGCATACCAGCGCCAAAGATTTCGTAGATCATGGTTTTGGAGACAGAGATCACGCCGATGCCTGCTGTCACATTGAAGCACAGGACAATCCAGAGCTGATAGAACTGTGGGGTGCGCAGAGCTGTATCAATGTGAACGTGATGGCGTGTGATGAGACCTTCTTTTGCTGGATCTTCTTTTGGTGGTTCCCAGCCTTCTGGTTTCCAGCCCGGTGCAGGAATGCGGTAGGCGAAGGAGGCAAGGATCATCACGAAGAAGTAGACAATGCCGAGTGTGAGGAATGTTGATGCAGCGCCGGTGTTGCCAGTGCCGGCAACATATACGCCAGCTTTTGCACCCTCAAAGGCAGCTTCTGCCTGTGATGCGCTAACGACAATGGCTTCCAGTTTCTGACCAGCAACTTGAACGTAACGAACGCCGCTTTCGACAGTTGTTTGAACGTCAGCAAGAGGACCAAGATAATCCGGAGCTTTGGCGAAGAGGTTGAGGAGCCAGCTTTTGAGCGGAACAGCAATAATAGCGCCGCCGCCAAAACCCATGATCGCCATACCGGTTGCCAGACCGCGGCGATCTGGATACCAACGGATCAAGGTTGAAACCGGTGAGACGTAGCCGAGCCCCAGCCCGCAGCCGCCAATAACGCCATAACCCAGATACAGCAGCCAGAGCTGGTGTGTCATGATGCCGATGGAGCCGATGATATAACCGCCACCCCAACAGAACGCTGCAGTGGTGCCGACACAACGTGGGCCAACTTTTTCAAGCCATTTACCAGCGAGCGCTGCTGACAGGCCTAGGAAGAGAATGGCGACTGAGAAGACCCAGACAACTGAACTGAGGGACCAATCTTGTGCGGCTGGTGCGATGCCGCCAATTTCTCGAATGAGTGCTGGATTGTAGATACTCCATGCATATGCAGAGCCGATGCACAGGTGGATTGCGATTGAAGCAGGTGGAACGAGCCAGCGATTGAAGCCAGGTTTGGCTACAATCGCGTCTTTAAGCATAAAGCTTGGTATTTTGAGCATAGGCAAACCCCTAGGTCATTTGGAAAAGCAGGCGAGTGGAAGGTGTGCCTGCATCCTTAGGGTGAGTTTGCTCTGATTGCTGAAGAGGTTGAAATTGTCAGAGTCTATCGCGTTATAGATGCAATCTATTACAGCTTTTAGTTATTGAATGAAATTGAGCATTTGAGGTAATGGGTTGTGCCCTGCGAGTTTTTGCATATCCTGATTTATGATGAGATATCAGTGCAGTAAGTATACATACTGTATTTTCAAAGGGGTTCTTGCCTGTCGCGTGTTATTCGTGTCGGGCGTTCCTGACCTGCGATTTTTGGCGCTGGCGTGGTGTTGCATTGGTTGTGCATAAAAAAAGGCGCATCAGAAACCTGACGCGCCTTTGAGACTCAGTGTTTTTTCAGCTTACAGAAGAGCTGGAATACCAGGCAACATGCCAACAGCAGCCATTGCCAGAGTACAGACAATTACTGCACCAGCTGGAATGATAATGCGGTCTGTGAAGCTCAAGCGTTGTGCGCGCTCTTTGTCACCAATCAGGCCATTGTTGTCGAGGAACATGGTCAATGCCCATGCCAGAACAGGGTTGGTCACGATTGCAGCAAAGATACAGATACCAGCAGAGTTGGTGTCGTTGCTTGATTTCACCATCTGAAGACCAGCTTCAAGCAGTGGCAAGAATACACCCACGAGCAATGCACAAGACATCACTGGCTGCCATACGGCAACGTCCATTGGGTAGCCGAGGGTAGCAATCACGATGCAGAGCGCACCAAGCACGATAGCACCAGCTGGGATAGGACGCTTCGCGATAGCAGCCGGGATCATGTATGTGCCCCAGGAAGATGTGATGTTACCACCACCGAACAGTGTGCCTGTGAACTGACGCAGGGAACAACATGTCATGGTGTCATCAACGTCCATCAGAACTTTATTTGTGTTCTTAGGGTAGTTGAGTTCCTGGAAAATACGGTGACCAAGGAAATCAGGAGACCACATTGCAACAGCCAGAATAGCCCAAGGCAAAGATGCAACGAAGTGGCCCATGTTTGGAAGACCAAGCTGCCAGCCGCTTTCGGTAGAACCCCACCAGTACCAAGGGTTCATGTTTGGCAAGCCAGGAGCAGTGGTGAACTGAAGATCAACGCCAGCGCCGAGAGCCAGAGCCAGAACAACAGCAGCTACTGAACAGGCCGGAATTGCGAGCCAACGCTTACCAATTTTGGCGAGGTATGCGTAAAGAACGATGTTGATCGCAAAGATTGCAAGAGCCACGTAGGAAAGGCTGGAGGCAAGATCATGTTTTCCCTGCAGGCTTTCAGCCCAGGAGAACAAGGAGGTAATCTGCCCTTTTGCTCCCATAAAGCCGAGGAACACGAGAAGACCACCTGCTACACCCTGACTTGTCAGGTTCACAAGACGGGAACCGCCTTTGAAGTAGCTGAGCAACAACCCGAAGACACAGAGCAAAATTGCAAGTGCGAGCGGATGTGCGCCGGCAAGAGCAATGGAGCCGATCAACGGGATCATTGGGCCATGGTTACCAGCAAGGTTGGCACGTGGGTTGAGGAAACCGGAACCGATGATGCAGAAGATCAGGGCAGGGATCAGCATTTCAATGCGGACAACCTCAATGATCCATTCTGCGCCAAGGTTTACGTTTGGCCATCTGGCAGTCAGGCCAGAAGCCCAAGCGGTCATCACAGCGGAGTACATCACGGAAATGCCGATTGTGCCTGCGATCGCGGGTACAAGATCTTCCCATTCAAAGCGGAAATCACGACCTGGAAGGTTAAGACCCCAGATACGTGGTTTCATGATCTGGAGTTCGTGGTCCAGATATTCGGTGCGAGTTTCAAACTCGCTCGCAGGCTTATGAAGCTCGCTGTAGGATTCTTCATTTTTGTCTGTCTGCTGAAGCATAACAGCCACTCTCCATAAAAGCTGACAGGGGAATGGACAGAGAAGTCATTGGGCGTCCGTCTAATGGACGGAGCTGGCGATGACTTCACAATTTATGATCTTCATTTTTGGTTTGCTTGGGAGGTGATCAGAACCGTCAGGATATCTGTTTCTCAGTTGTTGCTCTTTGGGAGGTTTGTCTCCCGAAGCGGGTTTCACTCTCTAGTCATAGGAGACCAATTGAGTTTTGTCTCATTGACTGAATTCGGTTCAGCATCTTGTGATGCCTTGGTATCCGAATGTGAAATCGCTGTGACGAGGTGAAATAAGGCGCAACTGATGCAGCGGTTTCAAGCTCGCTGCGGTATCCTTCCGGGTCATCCACCCTTCGCTGGAAAGGCTGACAAACCAGAAATTTAGATCATAAATACCTATCCCCTGTTCCACAGTTCCGTTCGCTTCCTCGTTAATCTGACGTAAGGAAGCTTACGGGTTCTGGGAGAACTTGCAGAAGGTTGCAGCTTAAATAAAATCGTAACAGTCTATTGCGTTATAGATTTTGTCGATGATAGGTGAAATTGACTTGATCAATGCTATCTCATTGATTTTGTTGAGTAGACCGGCCCGTGATTACAGTGAAATTTCAGTTCATTTTTCGCTATTTAAAACAATAGTCTAAGAAGATTTTATCGATCTATATTCTCTGAAAGAGTGACCTCGCTGGTGCCTGAGTGCTTCCATTCTGTCGCGGTAGAAGGACGTATATGTAGTATTGTCGCAGGACTGTGGGAACTTTCGAACCTAGTGTTTTTCCGAGTTTAAAACGCGTTAGAGGCATCCTAGATGGTAAAATATTTGATAAAAAATTCTAAGTCTCACTCAATAAATATGCAGGGATAAATTTGCAGAGCTAGGTTTGTCGACAAAGAAAAAACTTGGACATGTCATACTTATGGCGTAAATAAGCGACCCGCGCGGCCTTGCACTGAAGGCCTGTTTGAGTTGCCTTAGATTTTCACTTCCCAGTAACCTCATATTTCATCATCAGAAATGGAAGGTCCTCCTTCGCTGAGAAGCTTAACCGAGACTCTGTAGGATTTGAGATTAAAGCTTGCTGGTGTTTCGTTGATCGCGGCACTGCTTTCTGAAATGAGAGAAGCTATGGCGTTGGTGGGTCCCGTTTTACGGGTGCTTGGATATTTTCTGGTCGGGCTTGCATTGCTTATGCTTGCGCCTGCGC